>ONBA01000003.1 GCA_900315975.1 uncultured Ruminococcus sp. | reverse complement strand
TAATATTATATCAATATCTGAATACCTGTATTCTGAATCAGCATTTGAAAAATTCCTGAATTGCTGATATACTTATTATAGACGTGTTATACATTGTCTGAATATAACTGAACTTGCCGGAGACTAAGGTCTCTGCAAAATATATTACGGGAGAGGTTTTATCTATGGATTATCGTATTGAACATGACTCTATGGGCGAGGTCAAGGTGCCTGCTGACAAGTACTGGGCAGCTCAGACCGAGCGCAGTCACGAAAACTTCCTCATCGGTGTGGGAATCGAGACTATGCCCCGTGAGATAACTCACGCATTCGGCATTCTCAAGAAGGCTGCTGCTCTCGCTAATCATGAGCTCAGACCCGAGAAAATGACCGATGAAAAGCTTGCAGCGATATCTCAGGCTTGCGACGAGGTCATAAGCGGTTCACTCAACGAGCACTTTCCGCTCGTAGTTTGGCAGACCGGAAGCGGTACACAGTCAAACATGAATGCAAACGAGGTAATCGCAAACAGGGGAAATGAGATAGCAGGTTCAAAGCTTCTTCACCCCAATGACGATATCAATATGAGCCAGTCCTCAAACGATACCTTCCCGACAGCAATGCACATCGCAGCTGTTATCGCTATCGAGGACAAGGTCGTTCCTGCGATAGACACTCTCATTGATACATTCAAGCGTCTCGAAGAAGAGAACGAGGGCATCGTAAAGAGCGGCCGTACACACCTTCAGGACGCAACTCCTATCAAGTTCTCACAGGAGATAAGCGGCTGGAGAGCTTCACTCGAAAAGGATAAGAAAATGCTCGTATCCTCATGCGAGGAACTCAAGGAACTCGCTCTCGGCGGTACAGCGGTAGGAACAGGTCTTAACGCACCTGCCGGATTCGCAGAGAAGTCAGCCGAAGCTATCAGCAAACTCACTGGCAAGAACTTCGTGACAGCGCCCAACAAGTTCCACTCTCTCACATCAAAGGACGAGATAGTTTTCGCACACGGTGCTCTCAAAGCGCTTGCTGCTGACATGATGAAGATTGCAAACGATGTACGCTGGCTTGCTTCAGGTCCGAGAGACGGCCTCGGCGAGATTCTCATTCCTGAGAATGAACCCGGCTCATCTATCATGCCCGGCAAGGTAAATCCGACACAGTGCGAACAGGTGACAATGGTCGCTGTACAGGTAATGGGCAACGACGTTGCAGTCGGAATGGCTGCTTCACAGGGTAACTTCGAGCTCAACGTATTTATGCCGGTATGCGCATACAACTTCCTCCAGTCCGCAAGACTTCTTGCTGAATCTATCCTCAGCTTCAACAAGAACTGTGCTGTAGGCATCAAGGCAAACAAGGAGAAGATGCACCACAATCTCCACAACTCTCTCATGCTTGTAACAGCTCTTAATCCCTATATCGGATACGAGAATGCTGCAAAGACTGCCAAGAAGGCGTTCAAGGACAATATTTCCCTCAAGGAAGCCTGCGTAGAGCTTGGATTCCTCACAGCTGAGAAGTTTGACGAGGTGTTCCACCCTGAGGAAATGGTTTGAGGACGCTGTCCTCAAACTCCCGCCAGAGACTCTGTCTCCGGACTCTTATAACAGCAAACTCAATGAAAGGATACCGTTATGGAAACATTTACATATTATCCCGGCTGTACCCTGCGTACAAAGGCTAAGGACCTCGATACATATGCGAGGAAATCTGCCGAAGCTCTGGGTATAGCTCTTGAAGAGCCTGCCGACTGGCAGTGCTGCGGCGGTGCTTACACAACTGCCAAGGACGAGATAGCAACAAAGCTTTCAGCGGTAAGAGTACTCAATTCCGCTAAGGAAGCCGGAAATGCACTTATAACCGTATGTTCTGCCTGCCACAATGTAATAAAACAGACTGAATATGATATTTCCCGCGACGAGGAAATGGCTTCAAAGGTAAACAATTACCTCGGACTCCCGGAAGCTTATGTGGGTGGCACAAAGGTTTATCACTACCTTGAAATGCTCCGCGACGTTGTCGGATTCGATAACCTCAAGACAAAGGTAGTCAATCCGCTCAAGGGAAAGAAAATCGCGGCATACTACGGATGTCTGCTGCTTCGTCCGGCGAAGGCTCTCGCTATGGACGACCCCGAGAATCCGACAATTATGGAGGATTTCATCAGAGCTATCGGTGCTGAACCTGTTGTATACTCTCAGCGCAACGAATGCTGCGGCGGATACATCACAATGGAGGACAAGGCACAGGCTGCAAAAAGAAGCGGTGCTGTAATGGACTCTGCTAAGGACAAGGGTGCGGAAATGGTCATCACAGCCTGTCCGCTTTGCCTTTACAACCTCAGAAAGAACTCCGGTTCTGACATTCCCGTTTACTACTTTACCGAGCTTCTTGCGGAGGCTCTCGGCTTAAAGGAGGAGAGCAATGAATAAGAACTTAAAGGAACAGGTGCTTCGTTCGAGCGGAGTAAACGTTCTCAAATGCATGAGATGCGGAAAGTGCTCAGGCACCTGCCCTTCCTATGATGAAATGGAATATCACCCTCACCAGTTCGTTTACATGGTTGAAAAGGGCGATATCGAGACTCTGATGAATTCAAAGTCAATATATAAATGCCTTACCTGCTTTGCCTGCGTGGAGAGATGTCCCCGCGGAGTTGAGCCGGCAAAGGTAGTAGAGGCAGTGCGACTTGCGGCAGTACGTCAGCAGGGCAATAACCACCTCAAGCCGACTGATATCCCCGGAATGCTCGATGAAGACCTGCCGCAGCAGGCTATAGTCACAGCATTCAGAAAATATGCTAAGTAAGGAGGAGACGATACTATGCAGAGAATAGGTGTATTTGTCTGTCACTGCGGTACTAACATCGCCGCAACGGTAGACGTAAAAGCTGTTGCAGAGGCGCTCGGTCATGAGCCCGGAGTCGTCATCTCTCAGGACTATCAGTATATGTGCTCCGAATCAGGACAGGAGCTCGTAAAAAACGCTATCAAGGAGCAGAAACTCTCAGGAGTAGTTATCTGCTCATGCTCACCCCGTATGCACGAGAATACGTTCAGAAAGGCTGCCGCTTCAGCAGGTCTGAACCCTTATCTCGTCGAGATAGCGAATATCCGTGAGCAGTGCTCATGGATTCACAAGGACATCGCTACTGCTACAGAAAAGGCTATAATCCTCGGTAAGGCAGCAGTTGCAAAGGTCCACCTGAATACCCCGCTCAACTCTATGGAGAGTCCCGTTGTAAAGCGTGCACTCGTTATCGGCGGAGGTATCGCAGGCATTCAGACTGCCCTCGACATTGCAGAGGCAGGTTTTGATGTTGATATTGTTGAAAAGCAGCCGACCATCGGCGGTAAAATGGCTCAGATAGACAAGACCTTCCCGACTCTTGACTGCGCAGCTTGTATCCTCACTCCTAAAATGGTTGAGGCTTCACAGAATGAGCATATCACTATCCACTCATTCAGCGAGGTAGAGGACGTAAGCGGATTCGTAGGCAACTTCACAGTTAAGATAAAGAAGAAGGCACGCTATGTTGACGAGACAAAGTGTACAGGATGCGGTCTTTGTACAGAAAAGTGCCCGATGAAGAAGGTACCTAACGAGTTCAACATGGGACTCGATAACCGCTCGGCAGTGTATATTCCATTCGCACAGGCTGTACCGAAGGTCGCAACTATCGACCCGAATTACTGCATGATGCTTAAAACAGGCAAGTGCGGAGTGTGCTCAAAGGTATGTTCAGCAGGTGCTATCGACTACAAGCAGCAGGATACTATCATTGAGCAGAAGTACGGTGCGATAGTTGTAGCGACCGGCTTCAATCCGATAAACCTTGATAAATACGATGAATTTGCATATAATCAGTGTCCCGACGTTGTAACCTCTCTCGAGCTTGAGAGACTTATGAATGCGGCAGGTCCTAACGGCGGTACTCTTCTTCGTCCTTCTGACAAGAGCCACCCCCATACTATCGTTTTCATACAGTGCGTAGGTTCACGCTGCGACGATGAAAAGGGTAAGCCATACTGCTCAAAGATATGCTGTATGTACACTGCAAAGCACGCAATGCTTATCCGTGAGAAATATCCGGATACTGAGGTTTATGTATTCTACATAGATGTACGTACTCCCGGTAAGAACTTTGACGAATTCTACCGCCGTGCAGTTGAGCAGTACAATGTCCACTACATCAAGGGCATGGTCGGCAAGGTTACACCTAAGTCCGACGGCAAGATAGACGTTCAGGCATCAGACCTCCTTGCAAACGAGCAGCTCCACATCGACGCTGATATGGTAGTACTCGCAGCTGCTATCGAGCCTGACAAGACAGCACGTCCGCTTGCAACAATGCTCACAACACAGATGGATACAAACGACTTCTTCACAGAAGCTCATCCGAAGCTCCGCCCTGTAGAAAGTGCTACAGCAGGTATATTCCTCTCAGGCGCTTGTCAGGGACCCAAGGATATCCCTGAGACAGTCGCACAGGGAAGTGCAGCAGCAGCAAAGGCTATAGGTCTTCTCTGTAAGAACAGTATCACCTGCAACCCTTGTGTAGCTCATTCAAACGAGCTCATGTGCAATGGCTGCTCATCATGCGAAAAGGTATGCCCCTATGGAGCAATCACATACATCGACAAGGAGTTCAGAATGCCCGACCGTACCACTAAGGTCCGCAGAGTTGCAAGCGTCAACCCGGCAGTTTGTCAGGGATGCGGTGCTTGTACAGTTGCTTGTCCTTCAGGTGCTATGGATCTGAGCGGATTCTCGAATAGTCAGATAATGGCGGAGGTAGACGCAATATGCAAGTAAATGATAATTTTGAGCCTGTAATAGTCGCTTTCTGCTGCAACTGGTGTTCATATGCGGGAGCCGACCTCTCAGGTACCAACAGACTGAATTACCCCACAAACGTTAAGATAATCAGAGTTCCCTGCTCATGCAGAGTTAACCCGATGTTCATTCTCAGAGCTTTCCAGAAGGGTGCTGACGGCGTTATCATATGCGGCTGCCACCCCGGCGACTGCCACTACACATCCGGTAACTACTTCACCCGCCGCAGAATAACCCTTCTCTACAGTATGCTCGATTTCCTCGGTATCGAGAGAAACCGTACACGCCTTGAATGGGTATCTGCTGCTGAAGGTGCTAAGTTCGCAGCAACTATGGAGCAGTTCACAGCAGACGTGAAGGCTCTCGGACCTAACCGCAGATTGGAGGACTTACGATGCAGGAAACAATGATAGCTAAAGCGAAACAGCTCCTTGCTGACGGCACTGTTGACCGTGTTATCGGCTGGAAAAAGGGCGAATTCGCATATGATATAACTCCCGCTGTATTCACCAGTGCGGAGGAGCTTGAGCGTGATTTTGTGTTCGACGATTTCACAGCTGCAAACGTTTCAAAGTATCTCGTTAAGGAGACTGCTAAGGAAGGCAAGATACTCGCTTTCCTCAAGCCTTGCGATACCTACAGCTTCAATCAGCTCGTAAAGGAGCACCGCATTGACCGCGAAAAAGTGTACGCAGTGGGAATTCCCGGCGGTCCTAAGCTTGATATCGAAAAGATAAAGGCAAAGGGAATAACAGGTATCATCAGCGTGAAGAATGAGGACTACACCCTCAAGATAGAAACTCTCTACGGCACAGAGACTATGCCATTCTATGAGGCTGTACTCGATAAGTGCGCTTCATGCAAGAGTAAGAAGCACGTTGCATACGACGAGCTTATAGGTGAGGACGGAGATGTTCTTGATTCAAACCGTTTCGACATGGTTGAAAAGCTTGAAAATATGACCGCTCAGGAGCGTTTCGATTTCTGGCGCGAGCAGCTTTCAAAGTGCATACGCTGCAATGCGTGCAGAAACGTATGTCCTGCCTGCACATGCGAGAATTGTGTATTCGATAACCCGAATTCCGGTATCTCGAACAAGGCTGCTGCCGACAGCTTCGAGGAGAATATGTTCCACATAATCCGCGCATTCCATGTTGCAGGAAGATGTACAGACTGCGGCGAATGCTCACGAGTATGTCCGCAGCATATCCCGCTTCATCTGCTCAACCGCAAGTTCATCAAGGACATCAACGAGCTTTACGGTGAATATCAGGCAGGCGCAGATACAACATCAAGAGCGCCCCTTACAGATTATACAAAGGAAGACTGCGAGCCTTCTATCGTTCACGAAAGGGGAGTTGAGTAATGCTGAAAATATCAAAATCAAAGCTTGGTGAACTGTTTGACGCAATCACCGCAAAGCAGACTCTTTATATCCCTGCCGACCGCGAAGACGGTGCTGCTGAGTACAAGAAGTACGAGAGCGGAATGACACTTACAAAAGAGCTGAACACAGTCCGCAGCGCAAAGGACTTCTTCTTCCCGCAGACCGAAAACCTCGTTGACTTCAAAATGGAAGGCAAGAATATCGAGGTAAAGGACGTTCGTGAGGAGTGCGAAGACTTCGTCGTATTCGGAGTTCGCGCCTGCGATGCAAGAAGCTTCACTATTCTCGACAAGGTATTTCTCGTTGAACCGGTCGACAGCTTCTATAAGAACCGCCGCGACCACGGCACTGTTGTGACAATGGCTTGTACAAGACCTGCCGAGACCTGCTTCTGCAAGACTTTCGGCATCGACCCGACTGTTCCCGAGGGAGACGCTGCCTGCTTCGACGACGGCGAGAATATCTTCTTCCTTGCTAACAATGACAAGGGTCAGGCATTTATAGATTCGATCTCTTCAATGCTTGAAGAGGGTGACGCAACAAAGCTCAGCGAGGTTCAGGAACAGGCAAGAGCTATAATGGAAAAGCTCCCGCTTGCAAAGCTTTCAACTGAGAATTTCGGCGGCGATAAGCTCAACGAGTACTTCAATTCCGATAAGTGGGCAGACCTCTCAGAGGCTTGTCTCGGCTGCGGAACCTGTACATTCGTCTGCCCGACCTGCCAGTGCTACGATATCAGAGACTTCGACACCGGACACGGTATCAAGCGTTTCCGCTGCTGGGATTCGTGTATGTATTCAGACTTCACGAAAATGGCACACGGAAATCCGCGTCTCACACAGCTTGAGCGTTTCCGTCAGAGATTCATGCATAAGCTGGTATATTTCCCCGCAAACAACAATGGCGAGTTCGGCTGCGTAGGCTGCGGAAGATGTCTTTCCAAGTGTCCTATCTCGATGAACATCGTCAAGGTAATGAAAGCATTGGAGGTCAAGTGATGAATAACGATACATTAATACCATATATAGGTGTTGTTACCGATATCAGACAGGATACTCCCGATGTTAAGACATTCCGTGTGGTATCTCCCGAGGGAGGCAAGGTGTTCGAGCATATGCCGGGTCAGTGTGCGATGCTTTCTATCCCGGGTGTGGGCGAGGCAATGTTCTCAATAACATCTTCCCCGACAAATAAGGAATTCATGGAATTCAGCATAAAGAAGTGCGGCTGCCTTACTGAGTGGCTTCACGCTATGGACGTCGGACAGCAGATAACTATCCGCGGACCTTACGGCAACGCTTTCCCTGTTGAGGGCGACCTCAAGGGCAAGGACCTTCTCTTCATTGCCGGCGGTATCGGTCTTGCACCGCTCCGCTCGGTAATCAACTACGTCCGCGATAACAGAGCAAACTACGGCGACGTACAGGTAATCTACGGTTCACGTTCAAAGGACGACCTCGTTGACTATCAGGAAATAATCGACGAGTGGATGGCTGACCCGAATATTCAGGTCAACCTGACTATAGACAATGCTCAGGAGGGCTGGGACGGTCACGTAGGATTCGTTCCGAATTACGTTAAGGAGCTTGCTCCTTCAACAAGCAAGACAGTCCTCGTATGCGGACCGCCTATCATGATAAAGTTCACACTTGCAGGTTTAAAGGAGCTTGGTTTCACCGAGACTCAGGTTTACACCACTATGGAGCTTCGTATGAAGTGCGGTGTAGGAAAGTGCGGACGCTGCAATATCGGCAACAAGTATGTCTGCAAGGACGGACCTGTTTTCCGTTTCGATCAGCTTGACGAGCTGCCTGACGAGTATTAAGGAGGAGAGCTAAACATGGATAATATGTTGAATGTCTACCTGTTCGGCAAAAAGTATGAAGTGCCGGCGGGTCTTACGATAATGACTGCTATGGAGTATGCAGGCTATGAGCTTGTAAGAGGCTGCGGCTGCCGTAACGGATTCTGCGGCGCGTGTGCTACAATATACAGAATCAAGGGTGAGGTAGAGCTCCACGGATGTCTTGCCTGCCAGACAGAGGTGCAGGAGGGTATGTACGTTGCTACACTTCCTTTCTTCCCGCTTGAAAAGAGAGTTTACAACATCGAGGAGATAAAGCCCGATCAGCAGATCATGATGCAGCTTTACCCTGAGATATACAGCTGTATCGGCTGCAATGCCTGCACTAAGGCTTGCACACAGGAGCTGAATGTTATGCAGTATATCGCATACGCTCAGCGCGGCGAGTATGAGAAGTGTGCAGAGGAGAGCTTCGACTGCGTAATGTGCGGAGTATGTTCATCACGCTGTCCCGCAGGAATATCTCACCCGCAGGTAGCAATGCTCGCAAGACGTCTCAACGGCAAGTATATCGCTCCCGAGTGCGGTCACCTCAACGACCGTGTAAACGAGATCAACGAAGGAATTTTCAACGATAAGATGGCTGAACTCATGTCCAAGGCTGTAACAAATGTTGACGAGCTCAAGGATATGTACAACCACCGCGAGATCGAGAAGTAAGGGGGAGCAGATATGTACAAGATAGAAAAGCTCAATGAGCTTGCAAAGATAGTTGCAGAAAAGAGAGCCGAGAACGCTGCTCTCGAACCAAGACGTATGACAGCTGAGGAGAAGGACGATCTTCTCGCTCATTTCCACCCCGATTATAAGCAGGACGAGTTCACAGTTCTCTCCGCAGGCGTAAACAAGGGCGATAAGGTACCTACACAGCTTGCAGAGCTTCTTCAGGGCAAGAGCCGCATAACTGCGGCTGACGCAGACCTCGAAAATCCTGACTACGATACAGATGTGCTCATCATCGGCGGCGGTGGTGCAGGTGCATCAGCAGCTATCGAGGCTGACGAAGCAGGCGTAAAGGCAATGATAGTAACAAAGCTTCGTATAGGCGACGCTAACACCATGATGGCTGAGGGCGGAATACAGGCTGCCGACAAGCCTAACGATTCTCCCGCTATCCACTTCCTCGATGCTTTCGGCGGCGGACATTTCGCTGCAAAGCCTGAGCTTGTTGCAAAGCTTGTAACCAAGGCTCCTGAGGCTATACAGTGGCTTAACAAGCTCGGCGTTGAGTTTGATAAGGAAGCAGACGGCACAATGGTAACAACTCACGGCGGCGGTACTTCCCGCAAGCGTATGCACGCTGCTAAGGACTATTCAGGTGCAGAGATAATGCGTACTCTCCGTGACGAAGTTATCAACAGAGGAATACCGGTTGTTGATTTCACAGCAGCAGTTGAGATAATCCTTGACGAAAACGGTAAGGCAGCAGGTGCGGTTCTCATGAACATGGAGACAAAGCAGCTCCTCGTTGCACGCGCTAAGACAGTTATTATTGCAACAGGCGGTGCCGGACGTCTTCACTATCAGGGATTCCCGACATCAAACCACTACGGTGCAACAGCTGACGGTCTTATTCTCGGCTACAGAGTTGGCGCAAGCCTTCTTTACGCTGATACACTTCAGTATCACCCGACAGGTACAGGCTATCCTGAGCAGATATTTGGTGCACTCGTTACTGAAAAGGTACGTTCACTCGGTGCTAAACTCGTAAATATCGACGGCGACGTATTCATGCACCCCCTTGAGACACGTGATGTAACAGCTGCATCGATCATTCGTGAGTGTACAGAACGCGGCAAGGGTGTTGAAACATCTCTCGGCAAGGCAGTATGGCTCGATACACCTATGATCGAGTACAAGAACGGAGAGGGTACTATCGAGAAGCGTATCCCTGCAATGATGCGTATGTTCGGTAAGTACGGCATAGATATCCGCAAGGAGCCTATCCTCGTTTATCCTACTCTCCACTATCAGAACGGCGGTCTTAATATCTCTGACGACTGTGCAACAGATGTTGAAAATCTCTACGCAGCCGGAGAGGTAGCAGGCGGTATTCACGGCAGAAACCGTCTCATGGGCAACTCACTCCTCGACGTTATCGTATTCGGCAGAAACGCAGGTATACACGCAGCTGCAAAGGCAAAGGAAACAGCAGTTCCCGCAAAGCTCACACTCGACCATATCGAGAAGTTCAACAAGGAACTTGCAGCAGCAGGCGTAGCAAATGAAACTGTTTCACCTATGCTTCTCCCGCACTACGCAAGAAAAGACAAGTAATAGAAAATTTTTCGGGACGTTTTGAACGTCCCGAAAGTTATGTATATTCAAATAGAAAGAAAGTGTAAAAATGGAATTATTTGATGGTATACTTACCATAAAAAGCGTCGGTTTCCTGATGCTTTCAGTCCTTCTCATATCGGCACTTGGCTATATACTGGGAAGAATCACTATCAAGGGCGTTTCACTCGGAACAGCCGGAGTATTTATAGTTGCACTTGCTTACGGAATGCTCTTCCACGATGAGCTTATGACTCAGCTTGTGGTAAGTCAGAAAGGTGCAAACGGTGAGGTCCTCGCGGACGTATCATTCGTTGATTCGGCACTGAAAATAGTCGATAACCTCGGACTTATCCTCTTCGTATCGGCGGTAGGATTCATTGCAGGACCTAACTTCTTTGCGAATTTCAAGAAGAACTTCAAGTCTTATGTTCTCCTCGCGGTCGTAATTATTCTCAGCGGCGGACTTGCCTGCGCAGGCTGTATTCTCGTCGGCAGAAACTTCACAGACCTCGATACAAAGGAGTTTACCGCTCTCATGACCGGACTTCTTTCCGGTGCTCTTACAAGTACCCCCGGATTCTCAGCTGCTAAGGACGCTGTAGGACCTGAGCTTGAAGGACTTGTATCAGTAGGCTATGGAATCGCATATATTTTCGGAGTAATCGGAGTTGTTCTCTTTGTTCAGCTCGTACCTAAGATAATGAAGGCTGATATGGCTAAAGAGCGTGAGCTTCTTACTGTGAAGGAGAAGAAGTCAAAGCAGATGAAATCTGACAAGAAGCTTATCCACATGGACGACTTTGGCATTATGCCTTTTGCACTTGCAGCAGTATTCGGAATCATAATCGGTTCATTCAAGTTTGGAAACTTCTCACTCTCAACAACAGGCGGCTGCCTGCTTGTAGCACTTCTTTTCGGACATTTCGGACGCATCGGCAGCATAAGTATCATGCCAAAGGACACAACTCTTAAAGTATTCCGTGAGCTTGGACTTATGTTCTTCCTTATCGGTGCAGGCGTGTCAGGCGGAGCAAAGTTTGCAGAGTACTTCCAGCCTATATACTTCCTCTACGGAATGATAATGACTATCGTACCGATGATAATCGGCTTCTTCGTAGCGAAGTTCCTTCTCAAACTGAATCTTCTTAACAACCTCGGTTCAATCACAGGCGGTATGACATCAACTCCTGCACTCGGAACACTTATCAGCACAGCCGGTACAGAGGATGTAGCGTCAGCATATGCAGCAACATATCCTGTAGCACTTATTTCAGTAGTACTGGTATCGCAGTTCCTTATAATAATATTCAAGTAGCAGAGGCTGTTCTGCCCGACAGGGTAGGAAATGCCGTCTCGGAGTTTCATCATAAAAAAAGCAGGTACATACGTACCTGCTTTTTTGTAGGGTTTAAGAATTCTGCATTTCGTTACTGTTTCGGAGCGTCGTTTTCAACGATGCTCTTTAAGCCGGTAGCAAGTCCGGCAAGCCCCTGAATCTCGCTCGGGATAATAATTTTAGTAGCCTTGCCGTCAGCAGCCTTAGAGAATGCTTCAAGCGACTTGAGCTGAATAACTTTTTCGTTAGGCGAAGCATTGTTGAGCTTTATAAGACTCTCTGCAACAGCCTGCTGAACGAGTTCAATAGCCTGAGCTTCACCGGTAGCTTCGAGAATCTTCTGTTCTCTTACAGCGTCAGCCTTCAGGATCATTGCCTGTTTCTCAGCCTCAGCCTCAAGGATCTGAGACTCTTTCTTAGCCTGTGCACGGAGAATCTGTGACTCCTTTTCACCTTCTGCAACGAGGATCTGTGACTTCTTGTCACCCTCAGCCTGAAGGATCTTCTCACGGCGCTCACGCTCAGCCTTCATCTGCTTCTCCATAGCATCCTGAATCTCGCGCGGAGGAATGATGTTTTTGAGCTCAACTCGCTCAACCTTGATACCCCAGCGGTCAGTAGCCTGATCGAGGATAGCAGTGATGTTAGTGTTGATAGTGTCACGTGATGTGAGGGTAGAGTCGAGTTCGAGTTCACCGATGATGTTACGGAGCGTTGTAGCTGAGAGGTTCTCGATAGCAGCGAGAGGTCTTTCAACACCGTAGATATACTGTTTAGCGTTTGTGACCTTGTAGAAAACAACAGTATCTATCTGCATAGTAACGTTATCCTTAGTGATAACCGGCTGAGGCTTGAAGTCAACTACTTTTTCCTTGAGTGAAACCTTGCCTGCGATCCTTTCGATGAAAGGCCAAAGGAAGTGAATACCGGTTTCCCACTCACATTTAAACGAGCCGAAGCGCTCAATTACGAAAACGTGAGCCTGCGGAACTATTCTGAAGCATCTGATGAAGATGAACAGAATAAAAATAACTACTAAGAGTATTACTACACCAAAAATTTCGATCAATCCTTCCAAGATGATCCCTCCTTATCATTGTTTGAGTTCAACGGTAAGCTTTGCACCGTTTACTGCCTTAACTGTAACGACGCTGCCAGTAGGAATGACCTCGCCGTTTGCGGGAACAGCGCTCCAATCGACCCCATCGAGCGTAACACGTCCCGTACCTTTGTCCGTGTCGATGTCCTGAATCACCACAGCTGTTTTGCCGATATCGAGTTCGGAATTAGTGGAAACGTAGCCTTTTTTCTTCCTTCTGCTCATGATGAACGGCATAGTCAGTGCAAGGAAAACAGCGGATGACACAATGAAAACAACAAGCTGTCCTATAAATGACAAATCGGTGAAATAAGCGCATAGCATAGTAACGAGAGCGCCGGCAGCGAACCATATAGAAACAAGCTGCACCGTAGCGATCTCAGCTATGATGAATATAACAACGAGGACTGCCCATATCAATACGTCCATAAAGATCCCCCTTTCGCAGAATTTGAAGCATCCCTACAAGACATATTGTATCATAGTTTTAATTGATTTTCAATACATTTTTTATTAATAATTTCGTATAATGAACATAATTAAAAAAATCCATATATTACGTCATTTCGGGGCATTTTTCATGCAAAGTCGGTTATGTGAGAATATGTATCATTTTTAAACATTGAATCTGAACAGAACTATATCACCGTCCTGCATAACGTACTCCTTACCTTCAAGACGAACGAGACCCTTTTCCTTAGCGGCAGCCATAGAACCGCAAGCCATGAGGTCTTCAAAAGAAATAACCTCAGCACGGATGAAGCCCTTTTCAAAATCTGTGTGGATTTTTCCGGCAGCCTGCGGCGCCTTTGTACCCTTCTTTATAGTCCATGCGCGGACTTCGGGTTTACCGGCTGTGAGGTAGGAGATAAGACCGAGAAGAGAGTAACCCTCCTTGATTATACGGTTAAGACCCGATACTTCGAGACCGAGTTCAGCGAGGAACATAGCCTTGTCGTCGTCGTCCATTTCAGCGATTTCAGCTTCTGTCTGAGCGCAGATAGGGAGTACAGCGGAGTGTTCCTCAGCAGCGATAGCGCAAACCTGCTTATAGTTTTCGTTAGTTTCGATATTGTTAGCGAAATCGTCCTCACTCATGTTAGCAGCGTAGATGACAGGCTTTGCGGAGAGGAGGGGAGTTGACTTTATAAGCTCACGTTCATCGTCAGTGAAATCGAAGCCGCGTGCAGACTTACCATTTTCGAGGTGAGCCTTGAGGCGCTCAAGGAACTCTATCTCAGCGAGGTACTTTTTATCGCCCTTTGCAGCCTTTTTAGCGCGGTCAATACGGCGGTCGACCATTTCAATATCAGAGAAAATGAGTTCGAGGTTGATAGTTTCGATATCGCGGACAGGGTTGATACTGCCGTCAACGTGAACGATATTACCGTCCTCAAAGCAGCGGACAACGTGCACGATAGCGTCTACTTCGCGGATATCAGCGAGGAACTTGTTTCCGAGACCTTCACCCTTTGACGCACCTTTAACGAGTCCTGCGATATCGACGAATTCGAGGGTAGCGGGAGTGAACTTGTCAGGCTCATACATTTCAGCGAGCTTGTCAAGGCGCTCATCTGGGACAGAAACGATACCAACGTTTTTTTCGATAGTGCAGAATGGGTAGTTAGCTGATTCAGCTCCTGCGTTTGTGAGAGCGTTGAAGAGAGTGCTTTTGCCTACGTTAGGCAGACCGACCATACCAAGTTTCATATTAGTTTTACCTTACTTTCTTATTTGTTATACCATGTTCATGGGCGGCATTAAGCCGCCCATAATCAACTTTTGGGAAGTGATACAGCTCAGGTGTTATCGTGCTGTATCTTACGGTTATTAACGAGTGAATTGATAGTTGAATTCTGAATCTGCACATCACCGCTGCCCGAGCAGATATCATTCGGATTACCGCAGAGCATATTCATAGTAACGGCTGAGTCCATAATAAAGACATTGCCGCTTCCCTGTGGGTCACCGATACCGGTAGCGAAGTCGCCTTCGGAGTCGATGATAATTTCTGAATTCATGATTTTAGCGTTGACATCGCCGCCTATAGCGCCGATACACGAGTGTTTAGCGGAGCGCATTTTAATATTGATACGACCTTTTCTGATGAGTACGCTTCCTTCGCCCTCTTCGAGAGCGCCTATTCCGACAGCCTGCGCACCGGTACAGAACATTGTGATATCAGCGGAAGTAGCGACAGTAGTAACACCGCGGAAGCTTCCGATACCGGTGACTTTAATGCCGGAAACGGTCATATCGAGGCTGCAATCCTCAGATATTTCGATATTTGAGTCGCCGTTGAAGCTTCCTATAGCGAGACCGTTGTGGCTGTACATATAGAGTTTCAGCTTACCGGAGAGCAGTTTGATTTCGGACTCATCACCATTATAGCCGCCGCCGATGCATACAGTTTCAGTACTGTTGCAGATTATTTCGAGAGTGCCCTGCATATTGACAGTGATATCGCCGTAGCCGTGGTCATAATCGTTACCGATACCTGTACCCTCGGAAGCATAGCAGTCGATAGTGAGCGAGCCTTTGCCGGTTAGTTCAAACTGCGAACCCATAGGTACATAAATACCTGAATACCCGAGCTTGTTAGTCTTTGAGACGTTGAGTACAAGGCGTGCATATTCGCCGACAGTGATAGTAGGCTTGCTGTTGCCGCTGACCATGTTGACGTTTTTGAGAGTTAATTCACAGCTGTGGTTATCCATAACTGCGATGTTCATTTTGACCTGTTTATCAGGGTCGCTGACGATAGTGAGCTTACTCTGATAGATGTGTATATCAGTGTACTTTTCGAGAGCGAGCTTGAGGAGGTCAATTTCAGTATCATTACGTGCGGTATAAATCTTACGTGAGCCGTTAGGACGGGTCTCAAGATTGGTCTTGATTATTTCGTCCTTTACGTCTTTGGCGATACTGTCAAGGAAGAGCGGCTTAGGCTTCGAGGTGTAATAACCCTGTATGAGGTCGACACCGAGCCTGATGACTGTTTTCATCTCCTGAGAAGTTTCAACACCTTCAGCAAGCGACTGTAACTGATTGTCGCGGCAGAATTCGATTATCTGCGTAACGAGCTGCTGCTTTTTGAGGTCGTTGTGGATATCAGCGATGAGTGAACGGTCGATTTTGACGTAGTCCGGCTTATATTTGAGCAGATTCGAGCTGTTTGAGTAGCCTGTGCCGTAATCGTCGATAGCGAGCTGAGCGTGAGTGAAAGAGAGACGTCTGCGGATAAGCTCGATAGTTTCGGGAGCAGCATCACTGTCCTCGACTATTTCGATAACGGTTTTTTCGAGGAGTTCACCATAAGTGAGATATAGTTCATTGAAGTCCTCGTCCGAGAGAATGTATTCGGGCATAGAGTTTATGAACAGCTTTTTATTGGCGAAAACCTGCTGATTTTCGCTTAGCATTTTCATAGTGTTGAAGAAAGTCAGACGCTCAACAGCGTACAGATTGCTTTGACCGGCAGCGATAGAGAGTATCTGTTTCGGCTCCATTTTTACGTCACCGATAGTACGCATGAGAGCCTCATAAGCGACGATTTCGCCGCTGGTAGTCTCGACGATAGGCTGAACGTAGTACATCAGGAGGTTTTCCATGACCATCTTCGAGAATATCTGAGCGTTTTTATACGAATCCTTCTCGCGGATATAGTCCTCTTCAGAGAACCAGTTGATTACGTGACGACGGTCAGCTCTTGCTTCGTACAGTGCGAACTCGGAGTAATTCACGAGCATATTGAAGTCGGAAGCCTCGTTAGGATAAGACGAACAGCCAATCGACAGACTTAGCTTACTCTTGTCAGAGATGTCGATTATTTCGCCGAAATCGTCCGTGAGAACGCAGTTCTGAACAGCCTCATCCATAGAGTTGAGGAGGTTGTATATCTGCATTTTATCGCAGTCACGGAAGAAAGCGAGGAGTTCGTAATTTGATTTTGTACCGATTATGACATTTTCGCCGGAGAAGCTCTTGAGAGTTTCAGCAACGGAGGCAATGCAGTTGTTGGTACTGTCAACAGTGAGGAACGAACCGAGCTTTTCGATACCGTTGATGTACAGAGTAGCAAGGCATCCTGTCTGTACATCGGGCAGGAGCTTTTTGATAGTCTGCGAGAACGACGGATACGACGGAAGTCTTGTAATCGGGTCATATTCGACAAAACTGCTGTCCTGACAGGCAGAAATCTGACGTGAGAAGTCCTGAACAAATCCGAGCCATTCGTCGCTGCTCTCGTAGATATTCATTTTGATGTATTTAGTGTTATTGTTGTTAATGAACTTATAAATGTGTTTCTGACCCTCTACAGGTGATTTTGAGATTTTTTCGAGAAGATTAAAAAACTCAAACTCGTTGAGCTTAGTGCTAGTGCAGGCGAGCATACGGCAGGCAGCCTCATCAAGATAGGCTGATTTTTCTTTTGCAATATATGTAAAAGCACCGATATTGCCAACGAACTGCTGGAATACTTTCCAGTCATGACTTAGCTCAGGAGGTTTTTTTGATAAATCAAAAATACTCATAAGCGCTCCTTTTCCCGCATAAGTATTATCATACGCAATAAGCGGGGCTGTATTTGCGGTATACAGCAAACCGTATTAAAACGACACATATTAATCTTACTTTTATTATACAACATCACGAGAATAAAGTCAATATGATAATGTTTTTTAACACTTTCATCACAAAATGTTAAAAAGCTCCCGCAACCGGAACTTATTATGGCACTCTTGTTTATTACTGGGAAAAAATACCTGAAAAAGGGTTATTCTCCCAATAAAAAGAACAAGTTGCCAGAATAAGAAACGGCGGCACGAGCTTTTAAACGTTAATTTTTTCTTTTTGAGTCTGAGCGGCAGATGAGCCGGATTTCCTGAAAATGCGGGGAATGTACTTCATACAGCAGTGAAGCGGCATATCAGCTATCATACACATTGTGAACAGGAAAACCACCCGCCAACAGAATAGGAATGGAAGAATGAATATACTTTTCTGTCCGTCTGGAGTGTATCTTCCCATTAGCCACAACAGCCACAGAGCGTCCTGTGTGTGTATAATGTAGATGCTGAATGTATGCGGAGCTATGAACGCTATTACTTTGTCGGCGGCTTTTGGCAGCTTCATGTCCTTGAAGAACATCAGCAGACCAATTGCCTGAATAATGATTATCGGAGAATTGTACGCAGTCAACGGAGTAAATTCCTTATCTGACACGAAAGTGCGGAAAATAGCATAAGCACTGCCGAACAGAGTAGCTGCTATGTAGCATATAAGCCATACGAATTTTGGTACTTTGCTGAACAAGCTATATTCGCGAATAGCCGCACCAACGAGGTATAATACCGCTATCCACAGTGTACTATATCCGCATGAAAGCTTGAAGATATTGATATCGTAGCCGTCCTTGAACCACATATAGAGCGCAGTAGGGATAACTGAGAAGAAAATCATTATAGCAAGCAGGGCGATATTGCATTGTTTGCGGTCGACGTGCTTTATAGCGGCATTCATGAAAGGTATCAGGAAAAACATACCGAAATATGCGGTAAAGTACCAGTTGGCATCATACGCGAAAGGGAATATCGCACGCAGAAGAACAACTCTGTCGATGACGTATCCGCTATGGAAGTGGAAAATAATCGGTATAAGTATATTGTAGAATGAAACCGTGAAATAGAGGCTGGCAATGCGCGAAAGCCGGAAGCGGGAGTTTAACCCGACGTAACCGGATATTACAGCGAAACCGTTTACAGCGCAGCTAACCGTAAATTCAAGCAATATCACAAGAGCTTTTTTCTTTGGCTGATCATCGACTGCTCCCGAAAGTCCCCCTTTGTAAATCGTATGAATAGCGCATACAAAAAGGGTCATGATGATTCGCATAAGGTCGAGACCGTAGCTCCTGTTTTTTTTCTGAATGGAAGAAGATGAACTCATTTTTAGTCGAGGAAGTCCTTAACTTTTTTGCTTCTGCTCGGGTGGCGGAGCTTTCTGAGAGCCTTTGCTTCGATCTGGCGGATACGCTCACGAGTTACATCAAAGCGCTGACCTACTTCTTCAAGAGTGCGAGCCTTACCGTCCTCAAGACCGAAGCGGAGCTTGAGAACCTTTGCCTCCCTGTCAGTGAGAGTGGAAAGAACTTCATTGAGCTGTTCTTTCAGGAGAGTGTGGGAAGCAGCTTCAGCAGGTGCAGGAGCATCGTCATCGGGGATAAAGTCACCGAGGTGGCTGTCCTCCTCCTCACCGATAGGAGTTTCAAGGGAAACGGGGTCCTGAGCGACGCGCATGATCTCGCGAACCTTGTCAACGGGCATATTCAGCTTGTCAGCAATCTCTTCGGGACTGGGGTCGTGGCCATTTTCGTGGAGAAGCTGGCTTGACACTTTCTTGACTTTGGTGATAGTTTCAACCATATGGACAGGGATACGTATAGTTCTTGCCTGATCAGCGATAGCACGTGTGATAGCCTGACGGATCCACCATGTAGCGTATGTTGAGAACTTGAATCCCTTAGTGTAATCAAACTTTTCAACAGCCTTGATAAGACCGAGGTTACCCTCCTGAATGAGGTCGAGGAACTGCATACCTCTGCCTACGTACTTTTTGGCGATACTTACAACGAGACGGAGGTTAGCTTCAGAAAGGCGCTTTTTAGCGTACTTGTCACCCTTAGCCATACGCTGAGCAAGCTCGATCTCTTCCTCAGTTGTAAGAAGCGGAACACGTCCGATCTCTTTGAGGTAGATCTTAACAGGGTCGTCGATAGCGATACCCTCGGTTGAAAGAGCCATTTCGAGGTCGTCGGTAATAGCGGAATCGAGACCTATTTTCAGGTCAACGTCAACGTTCAGATCCTCAACTATCTCGATATTGAGAGCTTCGCAGCGGTCGTAGAAGCTGTTTATCTGGTCAACGTCGAAATCGAGTTCTTCGAGAGCGTCGGTAATTTCCTTTGTAGTGAGTTTACCGTTAGCCTGACCCTGTTCAATAAGGGCGTCGATAGTATTTTTTTTCTGATCCATGGTGTTTCCTCCTGAATTCTGGATTATCCTTATATTTTACTTCTTTTTTGAACTGAACATTTCACGCAGCTGATCGTCGGAAATATCTCCGTCGTTCAAATTTGCCGCGGTATTGCCTTTTTTCAAGGCAGCAGCGCAGTCATCAACAGCTGATTCTGAAACAGAGAAACCGTTTTCCTGAGCTATCATGCCGCTTATTTTTCCCATTTCGTCGGGAGAAAATTCGCTTGCAAGGAGTGAAAGGGAAAATTTCTCACTGTTATTTATAGCGTCAAGCAGAGCCGTATAGACTCGCTTATTAAAGCTTGTAATGAAAATATCCGGTGGAGCTTTTTCAGCTATCCTGTCGGCGTCTTCCGGACGCATCATAAGGGTGCGGATAATAGTTTCCTCGGCACGTGCCTCCCTGCGGAATTTCACAGCCTCGGGATTAATTTCATCGCGTACATAGGCAGTTTTAGCCTGAATAGTTTTCCATTCGTTTTTCTTCTGAGTGTTTTTGCGTATCCGGATTATCTCGCTTATGTGGGACTTGAGGATATCCGGTGAAATATCGCATTTTTTAGCTGTGCGAGAAATATACACCTCGCGCTCAAGCGGAGATTCTATACCTGCAAGAACGTTTGAAACACGTTTGAGCAGTTCAACTTTTCCGCCTTCTGTGTCGATATCAATACCGTCCTCACAGCGGTCGAGCATGAAATTATTAGCATCGTCCGAGCCTTCGATGAGCATACGGAAGCGGGCGGAACCGAATTTTTTAATGTATTCATCGGGGTCTTTAGCACCCTCCATGCGGAGAATTCTGGTACGCAGTCCGACCTCGGAGAAGTGGTTGATAGCCTTCTGAGTAGCTCTCTGACCGGCACCGTCGCTGTCATAGGCAATAACGACTTCGTCGCAGTAGTGGCTGATAAGCCGGGCCTGGTCGGGAGTAATGGCGGTACCGAGCGTAGCAACAACGTTTTCAAAGCCTGCCTGATTTACGGCGATAACGTCCATGTAACCTTCGCACAGTATAAGCCGTTTGGAATCGGCATTTTTAGCGAAGTGCATGGAGAAAAGGTTACTGCCCTTGTCGAATACCGGAGTTTTGCCGGTATTGAGGTATTTCGGGGTAGAATCGTCGAGGACACGTCCGCCGAATCCGATTATATTGCCGCGCAGGTCAACGATAGGGAACATGACGCGGTTGCGGAAAAGGTCATAGACCTTGTCTGTTGTTTTGGATTTGGCGCCGAGCCATGCGTCGATGATTTCTTCGTCGCTGTAGCCTTTGCCGTGTAGTACGTTTATAAGGTCGTAGTAGGAATCGGACGCAAAACCGAGACCGTACTTTTTAATAGTCTGCGGAGTGAGTTTGCGATTATAGAAATATTGCAGACCTGCCTTATTATTGCCGCTGATGAGGTTTTTGTAGAAGTAGTTGGCGGCAATGCGGTTCATTTCGTAGATACGGGTCCTGCGTTTAGCATAGCGGTCGTCACGGGAGTTATTCTCCGGTATCTGCAAACCGCTTCGTTCAGCAAGGAGTCTGACAGCTTCGAGAAAGTCGAGGTTTTCGGCTTTCATCGTGAACGTGATAACGTCTCCGCCGGCACCGCATCCGAAGCAGTAAAAGCTTTGCGTATCGGGAAAAACGGTACAAGAAGGAGTCTTTTCGGAGTGAAAAGGGCACGAGCAAACGAAATTTCTGCCGCGCCGTATAAGGTTCACATAAGATCCCATCACAGTTTCGATAGGGTTTGCATTTCTGAGAGCGTAAAGGAATTCGTCGTTTTTTTGCATTATCTCACTTCCAGAACTTTGGGACGAACATCTCTGTATAGAGGTCTACCGCATAGCTGTCGCTCATACCTGAGATATAGTCGCAGACAGCGCGGTCGGGGTCGACCTTTTTAGCGATATCCTTATACTCGGCGGGGAGCTTGTTTATATTATTAATGAAATAGTCGTAGAGCTTGCGGATAAGGAGTTCAGCCTTTTCCTCCTCCTGTTTTGCGGCAGGGTTAGTGTATACACGTGCGAACATGAATTTTTTCAGGTCGTCGTGGGCACGTCTTATTGAAGGCGAGAAGTCGATATCGTAAGCACCGTGGTCGATGACGGAAGCGATGAGAGTAGTGATACGTCTCGTTTTAGTGCTTCCGAGAACATTTACGCAATCACGCGGGAGGTCACTCGCACTGAGGATACCTGCGCGGATAGAGTCTTCTATATCGTGGTTTATGTAGGCGATGGTATCAGCAAGGCGGACTATATTGCCTTCTTTCGTCTCTGCTATTTTATTGGTATGGCAGAGTATACCGTCGCGGACCGCATAAGTAAGGTTGAGACCGTGTCCCTTTTTTTCGAGATATTCCACAACACGCAGACTTTGTTCATAGTGTTTGAAACCGTGGGGACATATCTCATTGAGGACTTTCTCACCGCAGTGACCGAAAGGCGAGTGTCCGAGGTCATGACCGAGAGCGATAGCTTCTGTCAGGTCTTCATTCAGACGCATACCGCGTGCGATAGTGCGGGCTATCTGAGACACTTCAAGGGTATGTGTCAGACGGGTACGGTAATGGTCTCCGACAGGGGAGAGGAATACCTGAGTTTTACGTTTTAGCCGTCGGAACGAGTTACAATGCAGGATACGGTCGCGGTCGCGCTGAAAGTCGGTGCGGTACGGACACTTATCCTCTTGTTGTTCGCGGTGTGTCATTTTCTCATTGACACTTGTGCAGGCATAATTGCTGAGAATACCGAGTTCAGTAATCTCATATTGTTCTCTGACTGTCAAAACTATCCCCCCTGATAATAATTATTGAGGTTATGCATTGCGAAAAAGCCTCTATATATCATATACTCAAAAAATTAGTTTTTCCCTTTAAATTTTCTCAAAAAAAATATTTCATCCTAAAACTGACGAAAAGTCCTCGAAGGTCTCGCCGAGGTCTGAGACATTAGCCGAGCCGTTAGTGACTTCGGTAAGTTCAGTAATGAGGGCTTCGAGCTTTTCTGAAAGAACGAGAATTTCCATAGTGACTTCGCTTCCGAAGTCGGAATTGACTGTGATAGTATCGAACTGCGGCAGAATATAGCTTATTTTGCCGTACATACCATAGTCGGCGGAAATATTCAGTCTGTGGGCGAGCCGCATATCCATGATATGAGCCGCATCGCAGGCGAGAGAAGCCGCGTGCGAGTATGCTCTCACGAGTCCGCCGCCGCCGAGAAGGATACCTCCGAAGTAGCGTGTCACGACTACGCATACGTCGGTGAGACCGCGTTTCTGTAAAACGTCAAGTACGGGTACACCGGCAGTGCCCTGCGGCTCACCATCGTCGGAATAGCGGGAAATATTATCCTGCCTGACGATGTAAGCGTAGACGTTATGCTTTGCCTTGCGGTGCATGGCTTTGATTTTATTTACGAATTCTACAGCCTCGTCACCGGTTTTTACAGGAGCGATATAGCCGATGAATTCGGACTTTTTTTCAACAAAAGAAGCCTCAGCAGGCTGTGAAATTGTGAAATAGTTCATAGGGTCACCTTTCGCGATTAAGTAAAAAGCCGCTCGGATAAGAGCGGCTTATAAAGATTACTTGTCGAGATTGAAACGCTTCTTGAATCTGTCAACGCGTCCGCCTGTATCAACAAGCTTCTGCTTTCCGGTATAGAACGGATGGCACTTTGAGCAGATTTCAACCTTGATGTTCTCCTTAGTAGACATTGTCTCGATTACGTTACCGCAGTGGCAAGTAATAGTAGTCTTAAACATTTCAGGATGGATTCCCTCTTTCACGATTTTCACCTCCGGATAATATTTTGTATAATCGTGCAGCCCATCAGTTCCTTTAGACAGTAGTGCCAATATACATTACAGTAATAAATTATATCACACATAACCGTGTGTGTCAAGGTATATTTATATATTTTTATGATTTAACTATTATAAGCCGTCATGAAAAGAGCGGACAGAAGTCCGCTCTTTAAAATCATTCAAAATTCTTGGAGAACTCGTCGTGGAGTTTCTTTTCGAGTGCCTGAGCAGTTGCGAGGTCAGGCTGTTTTGCAGTGAGGTAAGTTTTGATCTTAGGCTCTGTACCTGAAGGACGTACAATAACCTTTGAACCGCCTTCGAGGAAGAATGCAAGAACATTCGACTTGGGAAGATCGATAACTGACTCTGTACCTGCTGTAAGGTCCTTGGAAACGCTGACCTTGTAGTCGTCGAATCTTACGACCTTGAGACCTGCAATTTCAGTAGGATGGTTGTTTCTGAGGTCAGTCATGATCTGCTCCATCTTCTTCATACCGCTTTCACCCTCGAAAGTGAAGCTGTAGAGAGTCTGATAGAACATACCGTATTTCTTGTACATATTCTCACGAGCCTGAAGGAGAGTGATACCCTTTGTGCGGTAGTATGCAGCCATTTCGCAGATGAGCATAGAAGCGTCAACAGCGTCCTTGTCGCGTACATAGCTGCCTGAGAGGTAGCCGTAGCTCTCTTCAAATCCGAAGATGTAGCGCTTTTCTTCGCCATTTTCTTCGAGAAAACCGATCTGTTCGCCGATGAACTTGAATCCTGTGAGGACGTCTCTCATCTCAACGTTATATTCCTTGCATATAGCAGCAGCGATGTCAGTGGTAACGATAGTCTTTACAGCGACAGGGTTTGCAGGCATAGTACCCTTGTTTATACGCTGCTGGCAGATGTACTCGAGGAGGAGTGCTCCAACCTCGTTTCCGCTGAACAGAGCGTAGTCGTCGCCGTCGGGAACAGCGATACCAACGCGGTCGCAGTCGGGGTCAGTAGCGAGGAGAAGGTCAGGCTTTACCTCGCGGCAGTATTTAAGACCAACTTCGAGTGCCTCACGGATCTCGGGGTTCGGATAGGGGCAGGTAGTGAAGTTGCCGTCAGGATTTTCCTGTTCTTTTACGATAGTAACGTCAGTGATACCGATACGCTTGAGTATCTCGCGTACAGGCTTGTTACCTGTGCCGTTAAGGGGAGTGTAAACTACCTTGAGACCGCTTGAAGCGCAGAGGTCAGTGTTGATTCCCTCAGCGAGAACGTTCTGATAGAAAGCTTCAACAACGTCCTGACCGATATAACTGATAGTACCCTTCTTGATTTCCTCATCGAAGTTTGAAGACTTGACATCGTTGAAGATATCGAGAGAATTGATTTTTTCGAGGATTATCTCAGCGCCGCGGAGAGTTATCTGGCAGCCGTCCTCACCATAGACCTTGTAGCCGTTGTACTTTGCAGGGTTGTGGCTTGCAGTTACCATGATACCGCCCTGACACTTCAGCTGACGAACAGCAAATGAAAGGCAGGGAGTAGGCATAAGCTCAGTATAGATATGTACCTTGATGCCGTTTGCTGCGAGTACTTCAGCAGCAGCCTTTGAGAAAACGTCGCTCTTTATACGGCTGTCGTAGGAAATAGCGACGCTTGGTTTTTTGTACTCCTGATTGAGATAGTCTGCAAAACCCTGAGTAGCGCGTTTTACAGTATATATATTCATGCGGTTGGTGCCTGCGCCGATAACTCCTCGGAGACCGCCTGTGCCGAATTCGAGGTCTCTGTAGAATCTGTCATTGATAGCATCGTCGTTATCTTTGATTTCGGCGAGCTCAGTCTGAAGGTCGGGGTCATCCTTTGCGTTTTCGCACCAGATGCGGTAAAGTTCTTTTTCGTTCATTGGAAATTACCTCCGGTAAAAGTAGTAGTAACTGCGCCGGCGCTGATACAGCGATTTTTGACTGAAAAAACATATATCAGACGGCAACAGGACGAACCTGTTTGCAGATACAAAGATATTATAACATATTTTTCCTTACTTGAAAAGGGAAAATGGATATATTTTATTGTTTTAATATATATTATAGATATATAGTTAAAAAAGTGGAGCTACAAGCTTGAGAAGTTGTCCGGTTATTTTGTAGAATAGCTTCTCGTTTTTGATAGTTTCCGGAGTCACCTGACGGCACTTTTTGAGTGTTTGGGTGAAATCGGATTCTATATCAGGTATACAGCTTGTACGGTACATATATGTTGCGCACTCAAAATGGTGGTAAAGACTGCGGTAATCGAGGTTTATCGAGCCGACTACTGCTTTTTCGTCGTCGCAGACAAACACCTTTGAATGTACGAAACCGGGTGTATACTCGTATATTTTGACTCCTGCCTTGGTTAATTCATGGTAGTGGGTTTTAGCGAGGGCATATGCGGCTTTTTTATCGGGAATGCCGGGAAGGATTATTTTAACGTCTATACCGCGTTCAGCGGCAAATTTGAGGGAATTTTCAAGTTCGCCGTCGAGAATGAGGTATGGAGTCATGATGTGGACGTAGCTTGTTGCACGGTTGAGAATGTCCATATAAACGTTTTCGCCGACTTTGTCGTCGTCAAGCGGACAGTCTGCATACGGCATGACGTAGCCGCAGGCTATTCTGTCGGAATTTTCGGGCGGTTCAAGCCACTTGTCCCATTCGGGTTCTTTTTCGGAAATATTCCACATCTGCAAAAACATGAGAGTAAAACTGCGGACTGCCTCGCCCTGAAGCATTACAGCCGCGTCTTTCCAGTGTCCGAAACGTTCTCTTTTATTAATGTATTCGTCGGCGAAATTGATACCGCCGTTGAAAGCGACTTTGCCGTCGATAACGAGGATTTTTCGGTGGTCGCGGTAGTTGTAATAGGTCGAGAGGAATGGGAGGATAGGTGCAAAAGCTTTGCACTTGATACCGAGTTTTGCCATACGTTCGGGGTAATCGTGGGTGAGAGTCGACATCTCACACATTCCGTCATACATGACACGCACCTCGACTCCCTCTGCGGCTTTGCGTCGGAGAATACCGAGTATTTTTCCCCACATATAGCCTTCGTCGAGAATGAAGTACTCCATGAAGATAAACTTTTCAGCCTTTTCAAGTTCGGAGATGAGGGTTCTGAACTTGTCCTCGCCAAGCGGGAAATAAAGGGTTTCTGTGTTATCGTAAATGGGGAAACAGCCTGTCCGGTTGACGTACCGGCAGAGGTCGTCCATACCTGAAAGGCAGAGTTCGGGAAGTTCCATGACCGACTTCTTGTGTCTGAGTTTGTGTTTTGAAGCTTTTATCATCTCTCCGACACGCTTTTTGACCTGAATATGACCTATATCGCGCTTTGTGAGGAGTAGGAAGATAGTTGCCGGAACAGGTGCCACGAGTATAATAGCGAGCCATGTGAGTTTAGCGGTCGAGTCCATGTCGCAGTTGAAGAGGTAGAATACCATTACGACGGAGAAAACTTCGAGAAACAGCCGGATATAGTGGTATTCGACAAACGAGAGATACGCTGAGACGAGCAGGATTATTTGCAGTATCAGCAGAAGAACAATGAGAAATGCGCGGCTGAAAATAAGTCTCCAGAAGCTTTTTTTTCTTTTGGGTATCAGCCGTATGATCTCTTCGTCCATTTTTCTTCTCCTTTCAAAAATGATTGATAGTTCAGCCTAATGTAATTTCGGTTCCGCCTTCCGGACGGATACTAAGCACGTGACAGCTTCCTTCGCCGAAGACACGGTCGAGTTCGGACGCGTAGTGTCCGGCGAGGTAGGTCGGTACGAAAGCTTGTATAGTTCCTGCGAAACCGCCGCCGTGTACTCTTACGGCACCGCTTCCCTGCAACACACGTCTGCTGAGCATGATAGCGAGCGGAATCTGCTGTTTTTCGGGGCTTTTGATTGAGTAAAGGTTTTGCAGAAGCTGAGCGGACGAATTGCCGGACTCGTTTACAAGCCGGAAGAATTCTTCGAGGTCGCCGTTTGAGATAGCCTCAGTTTCGAGAGTTACGCGTTCGTTTTCGTCGAAGAAGTGAGCGGCACGAAGTAAAGCTCTGTCGGAGCAGACTTCCCTGAGTTCGGGGATTTTTCTGTAGAAATCATCGGAGTCGACGTCGCGGAGAAATTCAGCACCGAGAGCTTTTGCGACAGACTTCATCTCCGCGGGGACTGCTATGTAATCGTCGGTGAGGTCGGAGTGACTGCCTTTAGTATCGGTTATGCATAGACTGTAGCCTGCGCCTGAGAAGTCAAAATCTACCGGTGAAATTTCGGGGTCAGCAGGGTTGCGGAAGTCGATAGCCACAAATCCGCCGACTGAGCTGACCATCTGGTCCATGAGTCCGCTTGCCTTGCCGAAGTACACGTTTTCCGCGAACTGACCTATCTTGGCTATTTCAATGGCTCCGGCGGCACCATTGTTGTAGTGGCGGTCGATGATAGTACCGATGAGATTTTCAAATGCCGCAGATGAGGAAAGACCGCTTCCGCTGAGTACATCAGATGTCGTGTAGGCATTGAAACCGCCTATTTCGACTCCCATTTCCGCAAATTTTGCGGCAACTCCCCTGATTATAGCGTTGGAAGTGCCCTTTTCTTCGGGGAGAGGCGAGAGGTCTGAGAGGTCAACCTCGTTTGGCTTGTGACCTTCGGATTTTATGCGGATGACCCCTTCATTGTGAAAATGAACGAGTGCGATAACATCGAGGTCTACTGCGGCAGCGAGTACGCAGCCGTGCTGGTGGTCGGTGTGATTACCGCCGACTTCTGTCCGTCCCGGAGCGGAGAAAATACTGATGTTATCGCATTCGGGATAGAGACGCGAAAAATGCTCGGCGGCACTGAGATAGCGTGCACGCTGACGGAGCAGGGCACGGTCGGTTTTGCCGTAAAGCTGGCGGAAACGTTCGTCGAGTCTGCCGTCAGATATAGCGTGTGCAAGTTCCTGTATAGTCATGATGAAAACTCCGTTCTGAAAAATATACTATTAATATTATAAACCATCAGCGCAAAAAAATCTATAGTTTTGCAAAATTTTATATTTTGTTGTATACTTCTATCCGTTAATCGGATTATTTAAGTACAGGAATCTGTATGATATTATAAAACTGTTGCCTGAAATTCGGCGATATACACAAAGTTTTGAAAAAAACTGACAGCCACTTGACTTTTTATCGAAAAGCGATTATACTTAAAGTATCATATTAATTAATTGAATTTAAGCAATTTAAGGAGGGACCTCTATGCCTGATATAAAGCTTATCTGCCCATCTGTACCCAATATGCCGTGGCAGGACAAACCGTCCGGCTGTACTGCTCCGATGTGGAGACATGACGAAAACCCGATAATAGGCAGAAATCCACTGCCGAACGTCTCGCGTATCTTCAACAGTGCGGTCATGCCGTTTGAGGACGGTTTTGTCGGAGTTTTCCGCGGTGAACAGCGCGACGGTATCCCTCATGTCTATTTCGGAAGAAGCAAGGACGCTTTGCACTGGGACTTTGAAAATGAGAAAATCGCTTTCACCGACGAAAATGGAGTTTCATTTCAGCCGCTTTATGCTTACGACCCGCGACTTGTAAAACTTGATGATACATACTATATAATATGGTG
Source organism: uncultured Ruminococcus sp. (assembly GCA_900315975.1). Next base: position 93,739 of record ONBA01000003.1, on the reverse strand, counting down.
TCAGGATATGTACGGTGCGGCAATCGGCATGGCTTCGACCAAGGACTTTGCAACTTTCACACGGCTTGAGAATCCGTTTCTGCCGTATAACAGGAATGCTGTGCTTTTCCCGAGAAAAATCAACGGAAACTTTGTAATGCTATCGCGTCCGTGTGATAATGGTCATACTGCGTTTGGCGATATATTCGTAAGTGAGAGTCCTGACATGGTCTACTGGGGAAAGCACCGTCACGTTATGGGCAGAAGTGACCGCTGGTGGGAAAACTTAAAGATTGGCGGCGGAGCGGCTCCGATCGAGACTGATAAAGGCTGGCTGATGTTTTACCACGGAGTTGTCAACACCTGCAACGGCTACGTTTACAGCGTAGGAGCGGCGATCCTTGATATTGATGAGCCGTCGCGGGTACTTCACAGGTGCGGCAACTATATCCTTGCACCGGAGGAATGGTACGAGGAGAGAGGATTTGTACCGAATGTTTGCTTTCCGTGCGCGACTATTCATGACTCTGCGACCGGTAGGATAGCGCTGTATTATGGCTGTGCCGACAGTTATGTCGGAGTTGCGTACACGACAGCACAGGAAATATATGACTATATCCTTGAACATGATGTGGCTTCGGACGACGACAAAGGTGTCGGAAGAAGATAAAAATACTTTTATTATGGCAGAGAAATAGAAATGATATGAATTATAACCAAACGGCAGTCAAATTAAGGCTGCCGTTTTTACTATCCGTCATATTTACCAAGGATTTTGCAAACATATGTTCGTACGCACTTTGTTACTCTTGTCACTTTGCACAAATTAGTGTGTTTGAACTTGTCTGCTATGCGCTTCTCTTGCTGATTTTTCTTCATTTTTGCGAAAAACACTTGCAGTTTTTTGTGAAATGTGATAAAATATAGTGATACTTAAAATTGACGATAAAAGGCATTTATAAAGGAGAAAGATATGGCAAAGATCAAAGCTGCCGTTATATTCGGCGGGACAGCTCAGGAACACGAGCTGTCACTTGCCTCTGCTGCAGAGGTAATTCGCAATATACCTACAGATAAGTATGAGGTGATCTGTATAGGTGTTACAAAAAAAGGACGCTGGCTCTACTATCCCGGGGGCATTGATGAGATAGCAGACGGCAGCTGGTACCTTGATCCGGACTGTGCGTCCGCGATACTCTCACCCGACCCGATTCATCACGGCATTGTGACTATCGAAAACGGTGAAGCAACTATCAGGCGCATCGATGTAGTATTTCCGATAATGATGGGTAAAAAAGGTGCTGACGGCACTATTCAGGGACTCCTCGACCTGTCGGGAATACCCTATGTAGGCTGCGGTCTTCTGTCTGCTGCTTCATGCATGGATAAGTCGCATATCCATATGCTTCTTGACGATTACGGCATCAAGACTGCTGAGTGGGAACTCATCAATCAGCGTGATATCAACAATATCGACAAGCGCTGCGAGGAGATCGCAGAGAGTCTCGGATTCCCTGTTGTGGTAAAACCGGCGAAAAGCGGATGCAGTATAGGAACTACTATTGCTGATGACATGAAAACTCTCATAGCGGCTGTAAAAATAGCATTCTCAAACGATAATAAGGTCGTTGTTGAGAAGTATGTCAATAGCCGTAAACTTGAGGTTGCAGTGTTCGGATATGACGTTCCGTTCGCTTCATATATCGGCGAGATACTCTCAGTCGGCAAGAAGTACGACCCGACAGAGGTAAAAAAGAGTTCCGGCGACGATCTTAAGGTCCCGGCAGACCTTCCTAACGAGGTCCATAACGAGATACGCGCCGTAGCTATAAAGGCTTTCAAGGCGCTCGGCTGTAAGGGAATGGCAAGGATAGACTTCTTCCTCACTGACGACGGCGACCTTCTTCTTAATAAGGTAGGCACTGCGCCCGGACTCAGAAATAACAGCGTATATCCAAAACTCATGCACCATCTCGGCATGGAAATGCCTTACCTTATGGATAAGCTCCTTGAACAGGCTATTGAAAATGCAGAAAAATCCTACTGATAACATAAAAAGGAGACTGAAATGAAAAAAAACGTTTTGATCTCACTTACAAGCATACAGTGGCAGGATGACGAAAAAAACGAGACTGAGCTTCTTACAAAGGCGAGTGTCTCAAGGTCCGATGGAAGGGACGTAATTTCTTATGAGGATACGTCGGCTACCGGTTTTGAAGGTTCGACTACAACTATCACTGTAGACGGCGGTAAGACTGCTTCCATTATCAGAAGAGGAGCAGCTAATTCGGTGCTTTCACTCGAAATCGGAAGAAAGCATTACTGCCAGTATGGTACGCCTTACGGTGATATGCGCATAGGCGTTTACACCCATGCCATTGATAATACTATTTCAGAAAATGGCAGGCTTTACCTTAAATATACGCTTGATCTGAACTCGTCTTATCTTTCAGATAACGAGATAATCATGACTATAAAGAATTAATTAGCAAGGAAAGGATAATACAAATGTCAGATCTTATCAAATCTGCGTCATTACAGCTCAGAGAGCTCATAAATGATGCACTCGGAGTTCTCGTTGCAGAGGGCGTTGCTCCTGCCGAGCCGCTCCCTTCATTCGCTGTCGAGATACCGGCAGATAAGTCACACGGCGATTTCGCGGCAAATACAGCTATGGTTTGCGCAAGAGCTTTCAAAATGGCACCGCGCAAGATCGCTGAACTCATTATTGAAAAGATAGACCTTTCAGGCTCTGTGTTTGAAAGAGCTGAGATAGCAGGTCCCGGATTCATGAATTTCTTCCTCAGCAAGAAGTGGTTCGCTGAGGCTGTCGAGAGCGTTCTCGAAGAGAAGGAAAACTACGGCAGAACTGATTATGGTCAGGGCAAGAGAGTCCTCGTTGAGTTCGTTTCCGCAAACCCGACCGGTCCTATGCACATCGGAAATGCAAGAGGCGGAGCTATAGGCGACTGTCTCGCAAGTGTACTCGACTGGGCAGGCTATCACGCAGAGCGCGAGTTTTACGTAAATGATGCCGGTAATCAGATAGAAAAGTTCGGAAAATCGCTTTCACTCAGATATATGCACATCTGCTCTGAAAAGGGTCAGCAGGTACTGGCTGAAGCGGCAGATACTGAAGAAGTTTGCCGCCTTATCTACGGCGAGGATGGCAGCTCCGAAGACTTCCCGATGCCTGAGGACGTTTACCTCGGTCAGGATATTATCGAGCACGCTAAGAATTATTACGACATTCACGGCAATTCTCTCGAAAATGTGTCTGAGGAGGAACGCCGCAAGGCTCTCGTTGACTATGCACTCCCGATAAATATAGCAGGACTTGAGCGCGACCTCAAAAAGTACCGTATCGTTTACGATAACTGGTTCCGCGAGAGCACAGTCCACGAAAAGAACGAGACAAAGCTCGTTGTGGACAAGCTTATGGAAGCCGGCAAGGCTTACGAGCAGGACGGCGCTATATGGTTCAAGGCTACAGAGTATGGCATGGATAAGGATTTCGTCCTCAAGAGAAGCAACGGACTCTATACATACATCGTTCCCGACATTGCTTATCACTACAACAAGCTTGTTACACGTAACTTCGACAAGGCTATCAACGTTCTCGGCGCTGACCACCACGGCTATGTACCGCGTCTGAAAGCGGCACTCAATGCCCTCGGTGTTGATGAGACAAAGCTCGACGTAGTACTTATGCAGATGGTCCGCCTTGTAAGAAAGGGCGAGACAGTCAAGCTCTCAAAGAGAAGCGGAAAGGCTATAACACTTGTTACTCTTCTCGATGAGATACCGATAGATGCGGCTCGATTCTACTTCAATCTCCGCGAGGCAAATTCACAGTTTGAGTTCGACCTCGACCTTGCAGTTGAGAAGTCGTCACAGAACCCTGTTTTCTACGTTCAGTACGCTCATGCGAGAATTTGCAGTATGCTCCGCAATCTTGAGTCAGAGGGAATCACTGTTCCCGAGAAGGCAGACTTCACTCTGCTCACTGACCCGCGTGAGATAGAGCTTATCCGTCATATAGCTTCGCTTCCGCAAGAGATAGAGCTTGCGGCAAAGGCTTACGACCCCGCTAAGCTCACTAAGTACGCTATAGACCTCGCAACTCTCTTCCACCGCTTCTACGACGGATGCAGTGTAAAGAATGCAGGTGATGCAGAGCTCATGAATGCACGTATTCTCCTCAGTCTTGCAGTAAGACAGACACTCAGAAATGTTCTTACTATATTAAAGATAGATCAGCCGGAGAAAATGTAAAAATTACATTTCGGTTACAACAGATCTGCTCCATTTAGCAGATTATCACAAGATGAACACAAAAAACTTGGTTAAAATTCAAGTTTTCAAAGAAAAGTTAACAGTTTGTTCATAGAATATTCATATTAATATGTTACAATCTGTAATATATTGAGGCTGACATGAAATTCTCTGAAAGCTGTCAGAAATAAAAAAATTAAAAGAAGGGTGCTTTATTATGTCCAACAGATTATTTCAGGGTTTAGTTCATCAGATGCGCGATACTATCGACGCTACTATCGGTGTTGTCGATGAGACCGCTACTATTATCGCCTGCAGCGACCTTACCCGCGTAGGCACTACAAACGAGTTTGTATCGCTCGACCTCAGCGATTCACATGATATCTTCATCCGCGACGGTTTTACCTACAAGCCTTTCGGCTCAAGAGTTAAGCCTGACTATGCGGTTTTCGTAGAGGGCGTTGATGACGCTGCTGCAAAGTATGCAAGCATTCTCGCTATCACACTCTCAAATATCAAGCAGTACTACGATGAAAAGTATGACCGCAACAACTTCATCAAGAATGTTATCCTCGATAACGTTCTTCCCGGCGATATCGTTATCAAGGCAAGAGAGCTTCACTTTAATGCCGAGATAAGCCGAGCAGTATTCCTCATCAGAATAGTTTCCGCAAACGATATTTCCGCTTACGACGTTATCCAGAACCTCTTCCCTGACAAGAACAAGGACTTCGTCTTCAATATCACTGAGACTGATATCGTTCTCGTCAAGGAACTCAAGAGCACTGTTGATTCTAAGGACCTCGAAAAGCTTGCACGTTCAATCGCTGATACTCTCAGCAGTGAGTTCTATACCCGCGTAAATGTTGGTATCGGTACTGCTGTTGTTGGCGTAAAGGACCTCGCCCGCTCATTCAAGGAAGCACAGATGGCTCTCGAAGTCGGCAAGGTGTTTGACACTGACAAGGTTATCGTAAGCTATGATAACCTCGGTATCGCAAGACTTATCTACCACCTTCCTACAACTCTTTGCGAGACATTCCTCCACGAGGTATTCAAGGTTGGCAGTATCGACTCTCTCGACCACGAAACTCTCTTCACTATCCAGAAATTCTTCGAGAATAACCTCAACGTTTCCGAAACTTCAAGAAAGCTCTTCGTACACAGAAATACTCTCGTGTACAGACTTGAAAAAATCAAGAAGCTGACAGGTCTTGACCTCCGTGAATTCGACCACGCAATCATCTTCAAGATAGCTCTTATGGTCAAGAAGTATCTCTCAGCAAACCCCGTTAAATTCTAAAAAAACTGTAGGGTCGATGCCTACATCGACCCTGATATTTTGCACTGCTGTCAGAACTGGCAGTCCCTATTCAGTAACTTTACATTTGGGGCGCAGAATAGCGTCCCTGCACATCTTTATTGTGCGGTTATTTCTTCGCACAACAGCCAGCGGGATATCCCGCTTGAAAGCAGGTGTAATTTTTGGTAGAGCTTCAGAACGTATCCGTGACCTACTCCAGCGGCGTTGATGCACTTAACAACGTCAGTCTGAAGATAAACGACGGCGATTTCGCCTTCGTCGTAGGTTCGTCAGGCGCGGGAAAAAGCACAATGATCAAACTGCTTCTTAAGGAGATAGACGCTACCAGCGGTGTCGTTACCGTCAACGGCTATAACCTTAATAAGCTCAAAAAGCGCAAGATACCGGAATTCCGCCGTACTCTCGGCTTTGTATTCCAGGACTTCCGCCTTATACCGTCTATGACAGTTTATGAGAACATCGCATTCGTTCTCAGAGTTATAGACGCTCCTCTGAAATATATCAGAAAACGAGTACCCTACGTAATAAGTCTCGTAGGACTCCACGCAAAAACAAATTCTTATCCGGACGAGCTTTCCGGCGGTGAAAAACAGCGTGTCGCAATAGCAAGAGCTCTTGTAAACGACCCACAGCTCATAATCGCCGACGAGCCTACCGGTAATATCGACCCTGAGCTTTCGTACGAAATAGTCGAACTGCTCAAGGGTATAAACGATCAGGGTACTACGATACTCATGGTCACACACGAACATGACCTCGTTCGTCACTTCGGCGGACGTATCATCAATATCACCGGCGGAGAGATAGTCTTCGATGAAGTCATCTCCGGTACGAGTGAGGAGGCACTTCCCGAGGAAGAACTTGCACAGGCTATGGCTCAGGCATCAGGCATCTCAACTGATACCGCCAGAATCGCGATACCTGCTTCGCCTGTTACTTCTACCGAGGACGCTCTCATTGATGAGGTCATTGCCGCTATCACCGGCGCCGACCAGGACGGAGGTGTCTGATGAAAATAAGCGGATTCAAATACCTTGCTAATCAGGGTATAGAAAACATATGGAATAATAAAATGATGGCGTTCGCAACATTCTGCGTACTCCTCATATCTCTTCTCCTCGTAGGCGGTTCTGCACTGTTTTACGTGAATATGAACTCAATGATACTCGGTCTCGGCAATCAGAACGAGGTCGCAGTATATCTCGATCCGTCAACAACTCAGAGCAGAGTTGATGAGATAAATCAGGAACTGCAAAATATGGATAACGTTGATACCGTGGAGTACATCTCCAAGGAAGAAGCGTATAAACGTATGCAGAATCAGATCTCACAGGGCAAGGCTATCTTTGATTATATTGATGGCTATGAATTCATGCCTGACGGATTCAGTGTGACAGTAATAGATAATGATACGATCGAGGATACAACTGCGAAGATCGCAATGATAACCGAAGTACAGAGCGCAAGTTCGTCTCCGCAGGTCGCAGAGTTTCTCCGCGAACTGAGAAGAGTCGTATCACTTATCGCCGTTGCAGTTATCATAGCACTCGCGGCAGTTTCAATGATCATGATATCAAATACCACAAAGGCGAGCGTTTTCGCAAGACGTGAGGAGATACAGATCATGAAATATGTCGGAGCTACCAACGCATTCATAAGGACTCCGTTCTTTGTTGAGGGAATGGTCACCGGATTCTTTGCCGGTGCCGGAGCATTCTTTATTACGTGGGCAGTTTACCGTTCGGTATTCCGCATCCTTATGGAACAGGGCACTCTCATGAGAGCATTTGGTGTTGGAAGTATAATCCCGTTCAACCATATTCAGCTCTATGTTGCTTTGGCTTACCTTTTGGTAGGATCGATGGTAGGAGCAATTGGAAGCGTTGTCAGCACAAGACGCCATATCGACGTATGACACGCAGCTATCCTGAAAGGAGAATCAGGCGTAAATCGCCGCTTTGAAATGAGTAAACTAAATCTTACAAAAAAGGTCCTTGCATTTATATGCTGCAGTGTACTTTCAGTTGGGATCATTGCCGCAAATCCGGCTTCAACTGATAATTATCAGGACGTTTCAGCACTCACAATGCAGGAGATCGAAGAGCAGAAGAAAGCTAACTCTGATAAGATCGCAGCACTTGAGGGACAGATCAGTGACCTCGAAGGCGACAAGGGATTTGAAGAGGAACAGCAGTCTTACCTCAATGAGCAGATCGGCTACATTCAGGAGAATATCAATCTCCTGAATGCTGAGCTTGAAAGCATCGGAGCTGACATCACAGCTACTCAGAACAATATCAATTCCCTTGATACTGATATCAAGAATCAGCAGGAAGAGATTGACAAGAATATCGAGCTTTTCAAGCAGCGTCTCTGCGCAATGTACGTTAACAGCAATGAGACATCTGCATCAGTGGTACTCGGTTCATCAAGCTTTTACGATGTAATGTCACGTGTTCAGATGATCAACAGGGTTGCTGAGTACGACGATGAGCTTATCAACAATATACTCGGCGAGATCGACGAACTTGAAACTTCCAAAAAAGACCTTGAAACTGAAAAACTCAGCCTTCAGATGAAGCTTGAGAATCAGGAAAAGCGTAAGGAAGAAAAAGATGCAGAGGTAGCTTCACTCAACGAAAAGTTACAGCAGACACAGTCTGAGATCGATCGAATTGCCCGTGCTCAGCAGGACCTCGAAAGAGAAAAAGCTGACATCGAGGCTGACAATGCAAAGCTCGAAGCTGAAAGAAAAGAGATCGAGGCTGAGATACAGCGTCAGGCTGCCGAAGCACAGCGCCGCTATGAGGAGTCGCTCCGTCAGCAGCAGGCAGCAGCTCAGCAGCAGGCTCAGGCACAGAATCAGAATCAGGGCGAAAGCTATTCAGGTCCTATGAATTTCAGCGTAGACCCGTCAGCAGCAGGATTTTCATGGCCTGTTCCGGGTCACAGCGGAATCTCAAGTACATACGGCTATCGCTGGGGTACACTTCATGCAGGTATTGATATCAGCGACGGCGGCATTATGGGTGCTCCCGTATGTGCGGCAAGAGCAGGTACAGTTATCAGAATGAACAATAGCTGTACTCATAATTATCCTAAAAGTTACGGCTGCGGATGCGGCGGTAACTATGGAAACTACGTTATGATAGCACATGACGGTACTTATTCCACACTTTACGGTCACCTCACTTCTGTGGCAGTATCTGTAGGAGACTACGTTGAGGCAGGACAGGTTATCGGCTACGCAGGAACTACCGGCTGGTCAACAGGTCCTCACGTTCACTTTGAGGTATACGTAAACGGTGGAAGAGTTGACCCTCTCGGCTACGTATCACCTTGACGAAAGAAATAACAGCAAAAACAGGGCAGAAGTCATCTCTGCCCGTGTTTTGTTGTATACAGCATTTTCACAAAAGAAAGCGATGATAATATGAATAAAAAAATAAGTCTTGGTCTATCGCTGAGTCTGATTGCAGTTTCGATTGCGGTCACATTTATTCTGACCTCCTTTTTTTCACTTCAAAGCTTCAATAAAAAGGTGGTTGACGTAAATGAAAAATCGAAAAAATACAGTTCACTTCAGGTTCTTGACAGCTATGTCCGTGACAATTATTTCGGTGATATCGACGAAAAAGCACTAAGTGACGGCATCATGAAAGGCTATATTTCGGGTATTGGCGACAAGTATTCACGCTACCTGACTGAAACTGAGTACCTCACCGAAAAAAATGAGGACTCCGGTGAACTGGTAGGTCTCGGACTAACTCTTGCAGAGGACGAGAGCGGATACATGAGAATCTCAGAAGTTCTCGAAGACTCGCCTGCATCGGACTCCGGCCTTGCTGAGGATGATATAATTACGAATATCGACGGCATCGACATCAAGGAAGCCGGTTTTGACGTAGGAATGGACGCAATGCGAGGAACTGAGGGTTCATCGATAACTCTCACGGTACGCAGAGAAGGTAAGACAACGGACTATGTTCTTGTACGTCGGACCATAAAGGTCAAAACCGTCGACGCTGAGATGCTTGGAAATAACATCGGCTACATCAAGGTGACAGGATTCAAGAAGAACACACCTGACCAGTTCATCAGTGCGCTTGAACGACTGACGGCAAATGGTGCAAAGTCGCTCATATTTGACGTCAGAGACAATAATGGCGGACTTGTTCCGGCACTTGAAGAGTGTCTCGACCCATTACTTCCTGAGGGTGTAGTAGCAACAGCCGAGTACAATGATGGACGTTCAGAAACTATCGTATACTCTGACGATTCCGAGATAGATATGCCTATGGCTGTTATAGTCAACGAGAATACAGCAAGTTCTGCTGAACTATTTGCGGCTGCCCTCAAAGATTCCGGCAAGGCGGTCATAGTAGGTTCGCAGACCTACGGTAAGGGTGTTATGCAGGTAACTAATGAAATGGACGACGGCGGTGCAGTTGTCCTTACGGTTGCCGAGTACAAAACAACGAAATCCGAGTGTTACAACGGAATAGGAATAACACCTGATGTACAGGTCGAAAACGAGGTCGAGGGCATCGACTCGCAGTACAGCAAAGCAATTGAAGTTTTGATGGATAACGAATAAAAAAGAGTGAGGCAAAGGAAAATTCCCTTGTCTCACTCTTTTTTTAGCTGCTTTTGCGGAAATTAGTATCTGTAAAGATGCGGGCGAAGATGAGTCCGAGCGGAAGTGAAGCGACTATCAATGCCGCTTTGCAAAGCCATAGTCCGCCGGTTGAGATATCATTCTGAGCGATGAAGAAGATTCCCTTGTACATGAACATTCCGGGCACCATGATAACGATTGACGGAACTGTGAGGGATATACGAGGGTAGCCGATTTTGCTCTTTATCGCAGATGCCATAAGTCCGGCAGAAAGAGCACCGATAAATGCGGCGAAGCTGACAGGAACATTAGTAAAGTCGATGAGTTCAAGCCTGAGAGTGTTGGCAATCATGCCGATGATTCCGGCTGTGAGCGCCATTTTACGCGGACTGTTGAACATAAGCGAGAAACCGTAAACTCCGCAGAAACTTGTCACGAGTCGGAAAACGACCATGAGAACAGGGGAGATGTTCATTTCCGGGAAATCTGACGGAGCGAAGCTGAAAAGCATAGCCGTTATCCAGCCGGTAAGAGTTGCCATAGTAATAATGAGAAGTGCATATGTCACACGTTCAAGACCGGAGCGCAAATCGAGCTTTGAGAGGTCGATACCGCCGGTAATAAGCGGAAAACCGGGGATAACAAACAGCATTGAGCATATGTAACCGGCTTGGTGGACTGCCGAAACGTCGAGGAGCATTTCAGCGAGCTTTATCAGCAATACATATGTACAGCAGGCAGAAGCTACTCCGGCAGTAACATTACCGAAGAGTGTAATATGCTGTTCGAGGAGCTTTTTTCTCACAAAGTTGCCGATACCTGCACCGAAAAATGCACATATCATCTCGACGACACCGCCGCCGAGCAGAAAAGTGAACGCACAGCAGGCGAGAGCCGAAGCAAGACCGAGGTTCCACGCTTTGTAGTTAGGAGGGAGCTTTTCGAGTTTATCGAGAATACGGTGAAACTGTTCAACGGAGTATTTACCTGAACGTTCAGCGAAGCCGTCAGTGAATGATTCAAGTGAGTTCAGCTTATCGGTGTTGACACCGGTTGTACTAAGAGAAAGGGCATTTGTGAAGGTCTCGCCCTTGTCAGCGCAGGTGAACTCTATAGACAGGAGTCCGATGTCAGCATTGCAGGTGATACCGAGCCCACGCGCTATTTTGTTCATCGAAGCGCGTACACGCCATGCACCAGTGCCGACTGAAAGCATCAGCAGTCCGACTCTACCGACGAGAGAGGCTTTTTCACGCAGGGAAGCTTCTGAAGCAGGAGAAGTGTTGTCAGCGGCAATCATGTCCTGCCAGCCTATGGTCATATGCTGTTTTCTGAATTTGCTCATAAAAATCTCCTTTAAAATTTGTCATTATCCATTATAGCACTAATTTGTGAATAAATCAACAATCTTCCGGACATATAACGATATTAAATCAATAGACCTATATTTATTATCAATAACACAATTATAGGTTTTATATCAATCATGGGTTGAAAAATATAAAGGATAAATAGCTTGAAATCAACTGGCAGATGTGTTATAATGAAGATACAGTAAAGATATTGACCGGAATTTGCAAACAAGTGCATTAATCACCGACGACTCACAAAAGGGGAGGACGCTCTCAAAATGAAGTTGAGCTTTAGTGAAAATCTCGTCAGATACCGCAAAAGAGCAGGTCTGACACAACAACAGCTTGCTCAGAAGCTATCGATCACGCCGCAGGCTGTTTCAAAATGGGAAAAGGGCAGTTACCCTGACTGTGAACTGCTCCCGAAACTCTCGCAGATACTCGATGTTTCCCTCGATGTTCTCTTCGGACTCAAGGACGAGGAGGGCAAGGTAAGTCTCAATACGGCTGTACTCGGAGAACTCGACAAGCTTGGTGAAAGTGAAAAAGGCAAGCGTGCTATGGAACTTTTCTATACCATGCTGTGTGCGTTTGGTAAGGGTACCTCGCCCGAACACGCAAGTCTGCCCGAAAGCTTTACGCGCGAGACATACGCCCAGCTGAGAACAGACTATGAGCTTGCGATAGCACGTCTCAATCAGGATATGCAGTACCTATGCTTTATGCGTATTCCTGAAAACGGAATCAACAGCTACTTTTCGATAGAGCCGCGTCTGCTTGAACTCTTTTCTCTGCTTTCGGATAAAAATGCAATGCTTGTGATATCCTACGCTGAGACACTCAGCCGTAACAATATCCTAACCAAAGAATGTATCTCTAAGGAGCTGTCGCTCCCTTTCGATACCGTATCAGCCATTGTTGACAGATGTGAAAAGCTCGGTATAATGTGGCAGCTGACAGCCAATACCGGCGGCGAGACCTTCCCGATTTACGGATACGTACACAATGTCCCTCTCGTTGGTATCCTGACCCTCGCAAAATCGCTTGTCAACTATATTTCATTCCCTGACCCCGATATTGATACGTGGAAGACAGCTCCTTTCAGAATACAACCACAGGACACCGAATAATAAATAATTATTTTCAGGAGGTAAATACCATGATAAGAAAAAGCTTTGCCGGAATGGTAGCAGCACTCTGCGTACTCTCTAACGCATCTGCACTGCCCACAGCTACAGTATCTGCTGAAGGCGCAGCAACAACAAAGGTAACAGTTGACCTTTCTGCTGCCAAGACAGCTATCAGCCCCTACATCTATGGTGTAAACGCATTCGATTCATCAAGCCTCAAGAACCTTACAACTCACAATATCAGACAGGGCGGTAACCGTTTCACAGGTTACAACTGGGAGACTAACTGGTCAAATGCCGGTGAGGACTGGCATAACAGCTCTGACACAAATCAGGGTGATTCAGCAGACGGACCTGCTGGTGCAGTAAGAAAGTTCTCCGATATCGCAAAGAAGAACAATGTTGAGTATAAGCTCGCTACACTTCAGATGGCTGGATATGTTGCTGCTGATAAGGACGGCGAAGTAAAGGCAGGCGAAACAGCACCCTCCAAGCGCTGGAATGAAGTTGTATTCAAGAAGGACGGCGCTCTTGCTGATACTCCTGACCTCACCGATGACAAGGTTTACATGGACGAATATGTAAATTACCTTGTAAAGAACCTCGGTGACGCAGAATCCGAGACTGGTATTCAGGGCTACAGCCTTGATAACGAGCCTGTTCTCTGGAACGATACTCACCCCTACCTCCACCCCGAGGAAGTATCAAGCACGGAGCTTATTTCCAAGTCGATAGAGCTTGCAAAGGTTGTCAAGGATATCGACCCCAAGGCTGAAGTATTTGGTCCTGCATTCTGGGGAATGCTTCCCTGCATGAACTGCGGCGACGGTTCTGATATAAAGGACAAGACAACAGGTGCAAAGATAGGCACATATGATGATAAGGACTGGCAGGCAGTAAAGGCAAACTACAGCTGGTTCCTTGATTACTACCTTGAGTCAATGGCAAAGGCTGAGAAGGATAACGGCAAACGCCTCCTCGACGTTATCGACGTTCACTACTACTCACAGGGACTCAATACAGACGATGATATCCTTCAGGCAGCAAGAAGTCTCTACGACCCCGAATACGAGGAAAACAGCTGGCTTATGCCGTGGGGCAAGAGCTACTTCCCGTTTGTAACACGTATCAAGGAGTCTGTAGATAAGTACTATCCGGGTACAAAGATAGCTATTTCCGAGTACAACCTCGGCAACATCTCAAACGAGAAGACAACAGGTAAGGACATCAGAACAGGTCTTGCAGAAGCAGAAGCACTTGGTGCATTCGCTATGAACAATGTCTACTTCGCAACATACTGGGGAACTATGACAGAGTGTCCGTATGTTCAGTCTGCTATCAACCTCTACACTAACTACGACGGCAAGGGCAGCGCATTCGGCAACAACCTCGTAAAGACATCAGTTGAGGACCTTTCAAAGGAGTATGCTTACGCTGCTATCAATGATTCTGATGACACAAATGTAACAATGGTTATCGGAAACAAGGAGAATACAGCAAAGACAAACGTTATCGACATCTCCGGTACAGATACAAAGTACAAGAGTGCTGTAGTATACGCAGTAACACAGGAAGACAGCGGCATCAGAGTTATAAATGTAAATAACGATATCAAGGACAATAAGATAGAAGTTGAACTTCCTGCAATGTCAATTGCAACAGTAGTTCTCTCAGATAAGGCAAGCGATGCGAAGGTTTACGAAGCTCCCGACATTGAGGAGAAGAAGGTAGAATACAAGTTTGACGAGCTTGAACTTTCTGTAAACAAGGCTCCCATGATACCGATAGAGGATAAGGAACACCTCAAGAGAATCATCATCAACTGCACAGCAAGCAGTTCAACAGGTTCAGCATGGTACTGCGGCGGCGGCGGACTCTGCTTCAATCAGGTAGTAAAGTCTGACGGAACACTCGCAGGCTGGGGAAGCAAGTCATTCTCATACAGCGGCTCAGGCGACTGCATCGTTGAAATGGACGGCACATTCACAATTCTTGACCCTGCTAAGGACGGCGCAAGCATCGAGCTTGAAAATGCTGACTATAAGGATACATATATCGAGTTCCAGGACTGGTGGAAGTCATCAGCTAACAGTGAAAGCGGTGCAGACGTTTCCGTAACATATAACACTATCACAATGGTTTATGAGTACGACCACACAGGTGAAGTTAAGGAGACAACAACAACAGCTTCTACAACAGCTACATCTACAGCAACTACTACTACAACAGCTTCATCAACAGGCGAAGTAAAGGCAACGCTTATCGGCGACGCTAACCTTGATAACAGTGTAACAGTAGCAGATGCAGTAACAATTCTCCAGTTCATCGGCAACAAGGACAAGTACAACTTCAATGACGAAGCAAAGGCAAATGCAGACTGCTTCAACCCCGGCGACGGCATCACAGGTAAAGATGCACTCGCTATACAGAAGCTTGACGCAAAAATCATCAAATCACTTCCTGAAATAGAAAAATAAAAAAATAGAAAACATTATAAAAATAGCGGACGTTCCAATTGGAGCGTCCGCATTTTTGTATTTATAGTTTATAGGTACGGGTGATGAGTTTTTCACCGAGCATATACGAGACAACAAGTTCATCGTCATCGAGTGCGGCTGAGATAATATCGGCATTGCGCATTCGCATGATACCGTTGAATATTCGGTTTTCGGTCTCGCCGTAGACAGATACATCATCTGATGTAAAGAGTACGCTGCCGGCTGACGCATTTACCTCACCGAGAGCCATTTTCTGAGAAGTAGTCATAGAGTTATTATCTTCGCGAAGCACGAAAACATCTGGGTCACTGAGGAACGCCCTTCCGTTCAGCTGACGGCGGAAAACTGAGTCCATGATAGTAGTGCGGGTGCTTATACGCTCACGGTGAGTGAGACGCATATAGGGTTTGTCGTCCCAGTCAAGACTGACATCGCAGCCGATACGGCAGTAGTCGACTTTGCCGAATGCTGATGCAAGCGGTACGCCGCAGCCGAGAATAAACGCATCACCGGCACATTCACGCAGGAAGTCCATAGCGTCTGACATTATCTGACCGCGAGACTTGTCAGGGCGGGGCTGTATACAGACAGCGTAAAGGAAATCGAGTTTCAGAAGGCGGAATCCCCACTGGTTAACAATAGTGTTGAAAACTTCGCGGAGGTAATTGCGCACCTCGTCGTTATATAAGTCGAGAGCATAGAAACCGCTCCAGTTAGAGCCGCCGCGGACATATGTACCGTCGTCATTTTTTGCGAGCCAGTCCTTGTGTTCGATAAAAACCATTGAACTCTCCTCGCACACGAATGGGGCAAGCCATATACCGGGGAGCATACCTGCGGCAGAAATGAGTTCAGCTTCCGGCTGCATACCGTCGGGGAATTTGTTGTAATCGATGCAAAGCCAGTCACCGACGTGCTCCTGCCAGCCGTCATCTATCTGAAAAACGTCAGCCTTGTGCTTCTGAGACTTTAGACCCTCAAGGTCCTGACGGAGTACGGCAGAGCTGATATTCTGATAATGCCTGTACCAGCTTGTGTATCCGTAAATCGGCTTTGCTTCGGGACGCAGTTTTATGCCGAGTTCATTGAAGTAACCGTCGAATACTTCCTTTTCGAGACCTGTGTCAAAGTAGAGCTTCAAGCCGTCGTATTCGCCGTTTACGGTCAGACCGCGGCAGTCCTTTTTGAATACTATCTCATTCGAGAATGTATGAGTTTCGATAAGGGTGAAGCCGGAGTTTTCGGAGAGAGAACCCATGAGTACGAAATCGCCGATATCGCGGATATAGCCGTAGCTCCAGCCGTGGAGACTGCCTGCATCAGTCGGATAGCTTACGAAGTTGTAGTCACCGTACTGTGAGAAAGCGTACTTGTCACAGATACCGAACGGGATATGGTCGATACCCTTCATTTTGCCGTAGATATCGTGTTCATATGAATCAGTCCACGATTGATAGCCGTTGAGGAAAATACGGTCCTCCTCCTTGAATTCAAACTCAAAAACAGCGCTGAGGTCGGTAATAGTTATCTCGTCCGCAGTTTTTACTGATGCTGAGAAAACGTTTCCGTCGGTTGAAATATTGAGTGATACGAGGTCATTGGCGATACTGCGTGAAGTTCTGACGGAGAAAAGTTCACTTCCGTATTCATATGAGAATGATACTGACCTGAGTTTAAGCATTTTTCTGTCCCTCCTCTATAGTGCTGAGAATTTTCTTTTCGTTATAGCGCATGAATACAAGTCCGCCGAGCAGACAGAGAACAGCCGCAACAATAGCTGTAAGGCGGTAGCCGAGTCCGTATCCGGCATTGTCTTCGGGAATTTCCTTACCTATGAGGGCAATACTGGTAAATAGAAGCATGGCAATAGACTGACCGAGCTTGAAAGCGAAAGTACGTGCCGCATAGAACATTCCCTGACGGCTTTCGCCTGTTTTGAACTTGTCGGCTTCTGAGATGTCAGCGACGATTGCCTGCGGGAGAATACCGAGTATAGCCATAGGAACTGCCGCGAGTACCGCTATTATGACTCCGTATACGATACTCGGAATAGGGAGAAAGCCTGCGCCTGAAGTAACGAGGAATGTGACCGAGAAGAAGAGGAAGGCAAAAGCGGTGAGCTTTTTCTTGCCGACTTTCTTTGAGAAGATGTTTACAAGCGGGTAGCAAATGAGACTGACCACGGTCATAGTAGCGAACAGGGGGAAGGTCATATTTGAAGAGAGTCCGAGCAGAACAGTTACGTAGAACATCAGACCTGTCTGAAAAAGAGTAAGACCGACCCAGTAGAGTATATCGGAAAATACGAATGTGCGGAACTCTTTATTGCGGAAAGTTGCGGCGAGTGAACTGAGCGTGTCCGACTTTGAAGGTGTAGTGTCAGCGTACTCATTTTCGTTGATAAGAAAAGCGGGAACAAGCATAGCAATAACGGCAACTGCGGCGAGTATCGCAATAGTAACGCGGTAGCTGTTTGCGTAGCCGAGTTTGCTCATGAAAGCATTGGCGATATTCGGAACGAGGTAAGCTACAGCAGTTCCGAAGAAATATGTAACGGAGATGTAGGTAGAGAGATTGATGCGAGCATTCTGAGTTCTGCCGAGTTCGGGAATAAGAGCGTTATACGGTGTGCAATAGCAGGTCATACAGAGGTAGAAAAGCATTGCAAAGATGAACAGGACAACAACGTTTCCCATGCTTCCGGCTTTAAAAGGAGAAATAAAGAGCAGAACAGTAACTGCACCGAAGGGGATAGCCGCAAACCTCATAAATGGGATACGTCTGCCCAACTTATGTTTGAGTGAATCTGTCTTTCCGGCGATAAAAGGGTCAGTCACAGCGTCGAAAACTCGTCCGACAGCGGTGATAAGACCTATTGCGGTAAGACCGAGAATAGTTCCCTGAGGGATGAATTCTACCTGACCCAGTTTCAGTTCAGCCTGACTCGGCTGAAAAAAGAAAACGAGGCAGTTGGTGATTATTCCTGACAGTGTTGACCAGCCGAACTGACCAATAGCGAAAATCCATAAAACTTTGTTTGAGGCTATCTTTTTCTCCATAGTTGTCACTCCTTTTTGAGGTAGTATACAGCGGTGTTGATAACGGTTTCAAGCTCCATTGAAGCAACGGAAAAGTCGTCGGAGGGGAGGAGTTCACCTTGAATAAGTTTTTTACTGAGCTCCATGAGTGAGTGGGCAGTTGAGAGATAGAACATCTTGAACTGCTCGATTTCGCGGACAGTGCCGTCAGCAAGACCTGCAAGGTAAGCTGATTCAAAAATGGGGTAGAAGTCGATGACAGAGCGTTCGTACTCTTTGAGGAGTTCTTTTGGAACGTCCTCGCTCATGAGCATAAGGTCGAACTCACCGAGCAGACGCATGAAAGCGGGGTGAGCCTCATATAGTACGATGAACATTCTCATAAGGTCGCCGACTTGTTTGATACCCGGCTGACTTTTGAATACATCCGAGTCAAAAACTCCGCTGAACATTCTTTTAAGCTCTTCCCAAAGATGGGTCATAGCGGCAATGGCGATACCTGTTTTAGTACCGAAATACCGGTACAGAGTAGCAACACCGATACCGCTCTCATCGGCGATATCTGTCATTTTGACAGCTTCGATACCGTCTCTGAGAAATAACTGAGCGCTGACTTCAACAGCTCGATGGATACGTCTTGTTTTCAAATTTTGTGCAGAAAATTCACTTTTCACTTGACAAACCTCCCTTTTTGTGGTAAAATTATTGTATAAAATCTGATAGCTACACTATCATATGATAGCCTTAGTCTATCACATTTTTCAGCATTTGTCAAGAGATTTTTTGTAAATTTTTTTCAAAATTTCGGAGGTAATGATATGGACAGGTCAAAATTCATCTTCGAGAACGAGATTTCTAAGAAGGCATACAGGAAAGCTGTCAAGAATAAGGCAAAGTATATGAGAAAATACGGCGACGACGGTGATAAGACCTTCCACCTGAGCTGTTGCCCTGCGCCGGTAATTGGCGATATGCTTGGTGTTAAGAATATTTCACTTTCCAATGAGCCGCAAATCAAGTTTGACAACAGGAGTGTAATAATCGGAAATATCCGCATGGGTTTTGGTCATTACCGCATATCAATGGCAATGGCATCGGCGGCGAAAGCAATGGGATATGAGCCGTATTGGTTCGACCTTCATTCATTCAGTGATGCATCGTGCGGCAAGATAATTGCGCATCAGAATCAGCTTTATTCACTGGGTTCAAAGCTTTCACAGATGTCTGAGCTGTTCAACAAAATAGTGTGGGAGCCGCTTAACAGCGAAGGATTCCGCAAGCTGTCGTACAATTCTGCTGACCAGAAAGCGGCTGAGCTGATGACATCAGTCTACCGTGACCTGCCGAAGGATATCCCATTCATAGCAACTCATGTATGGCCTGCACAGGCGGCAGTTCATGCCGGACTGACCAACGTTGTCAATGCTATTCCCGACAACTGGCCAATGGCTCTGCATTTGTCGGAGGGAGCGATTCACACAGTGCAGACCCCGTCGGCTTATATTGGCTACAGGGCACTCCGCGGTATGGAAAAGGGCAGAGCATTGAAACCAATGCCGAAGTCAGCTATCGCATACACAGGTCACTACGTTGACCATGAACTTGTCAGCAATATAGAAGCCGACTGTCAGAAGCGAATCGACCGCATGAAAAAGGGTACAGCAAAACGCTGGCTTATGTCAGTTGGAGGAGCAGGCGCGCAGAAAACGATATTTGTATCAGTGATACGGAAGCTTCTGCCGTTTATTGAGAGCGGCGAAGCTGTACTGTTCATAAACGTAGGCGACCATATCAGGGTGTGGAACGAACTGAAACGTGAGATACCACAGCTTTCAGCAGTTGCAGTTGAGCATTTTGACGATTTCAGGGCGACAGCCGAGTTTGCAGAAAGGGCGTATTCAGGGGAAGTGAGCGGTATTCATGCATTCTTCCACTCAGATATTTTTGCGGCAGTATATTCGACAAATCTGCTCATGCGTTGTTCAGACGTTCTTATAACGAAGCCGAGTGAACTCTCATTCTATCCGATTCCGAAGCTGATGATAAAGCGGGTAGGCGGACACGAGGCATGGGGCGCGATACGCTCCGCAGAGGTCGGAGACGGCACCTACGAGTGTACAAGTCCGCTTGAAACGAACGCAATGCTGAATCTGCTTCAGGAAAACGGCGATATAATCGAGCAGATGTGCGGACATATCCTGACAGCGCACAAAGCAGGTATATATAATGGTGCATACCGTGCTGTCGAGCTTGCGGTAAGAGGCAGAAAAAACAGATAAGAAAATAAAGAAGCTCCGTTTTTCACAGTGTACGAAGAAGGGTGTCCCTTCAGCCGGTTTCGTGGGTTACCGAATCCGTAACGTAAGTTTACGGCTCGGCAGCCCACAATTTCCGCTAAGGGAAGTACACAGAACGGAGCTGTTTTTTATTTACCAGTAATCTTTTTTCTCATGATAACCATATCGTAAACGTCGATAATGTCATCTTTGCAGAGGTCAGCTGACCGCCAGTCAGCGATATAATCTGATTTACCGCTGAGTAGCCATGTTTGCAGGCATACACCGTCTGCAACGCCGATTATTCCGTCACCGTTAATGTCACCTGCTATATAGGTTGGCTTGTCATTGATAAGCTCGAACTTGCGGTTATACTTTTCCGCATACTTCTGAGCAGTCGAGCCTTCATATCCGTGGATAGTGACATTGCCGGTAATGTATCTTTCAACAGGAGTTTCAGTTTTATCATCGGTGATAGAAACGGAAGGATAATCCAAAGTCCATTCAAGGTTAGGATTATAGGCTTCATTAGTGTATTTATACTCAGCAGGGATAGTTTTCTCACCGTCGAAAATATCACATTCGGGGTCGTAGAAATAAAAGTCGGTCACATTTTTCGCCGCGGCAAGTGATTTTTCTTCGAGTTTAGCGGCTCTGTAGTTAACTATTGAGGCTTTTCCGGAGCTTAATCCGGAATATGTCATATAACCCTGATATTTTACAGAAGCAGGAATATCGACAAGTGTACATTTATGTCTTGACCAGAATGTCATTTCAGCGATTCCGACAGTGCCCTCACGGACAACAGCCTTTTCTATGCCCTCGTCACTGCCTACTGCCCAGTTTCCGAGATAGTGAACACCGTCAACATTTTCGGTGCAGGGCGAATCTTCAAATGCTCCACTGCCGATTATAGTAACAGTTTCGGGAATGGTAAAATCAGTGAGTGAATCGCAGTGATTGAACGAACCGTAGCCGATTTTTTCTATTTTGCCGTTGAACTTTACATCTGTGAGCGCTGTGCAGTAGAAGAACATATCACCGGAAATTGAAGTGATAGTTTCCGGAAGTTCGGCAGATTTTAGTTTCATGCACCCAGCAAAAGCATTGTTGTGGATATGCTTTACAGTAGCAGGGATAACAGCCTTTTCGAGGGAATGGCTGACAAAGAAAGCATAATCGCTGATAGTTTCGGTTTTATCGGAGATTTTCAGCTCCTTCATATCAAGTGCAGGCGGACAGCCGATAAGAGTTTTCATGTCTTTCGTGTAGAGCAGACCATCGACTGATGTATAATATGGGTTAGTGTCTGAAACGATGATTTCTTTCAGCTTAGGGGCAGGGTCAGCATCACTGTCGATATGTACAAGAGTAGTAGAAGAAAGGTCGTACCAAGAAAAATGTTCGAGTGTATCGGGGATAGTAATTTTTTCAAGATTCCAGCATAAACCGAACGGAATATCACTTATGCCTACTACAGGCACCTTTTTATTAGTATCAGTATTGATGACCTCAGCAGGAATAGAAATCTCAGTTACATTTCTGTCGCTGTAATCAGTAATGATAGCAAAATCGCGGTAAACACTGAAAGTGAAATTATCCTCTTTATACTCAAAGCTCCTTTCCGCAGGGTCAGGAAAAACGGTAATTTCTTTATAATAGGCATTATGCTCTTCAACTGTTGCAGCTTCATATGCACTTGCCGGAATAGCAGCGGCAGTAACGCTAAGAATCATAGCAGCAGTAACTATCAAATTAATAAATCTCTTCATAATATCGCTCCCTTATATAAAAATAATATAAGGAAATTATACCACTTTATTCTTAAATTGTCAATAATTGTATTTACTTATTCAGCACCCAGTTAGCGATTGCGAGATAAGAAGCGAATAAGCTCCAAAGCAGATACGGGATATTCAGGACTGCCGCTTTTGTACGGATTTTCCGGAATGAAAGTATCATTGCCGCAACGAGGATACTGAGCAGTACAGCGGTTACCGCAGCAGCACCGAGTTGTTGAAAGCGGAAGAAAATAATGCTCCATGAGAAGTTGACAGCAAGCTGTACAGCGTAAAGAATCAAAGCCTTAGCTCTGTCGGGAGCGTCGTCCTCGCTGTAAATTAGATATGCGGACCACCCCATGAGTGCATATAGGATAGTCCAAACGATAGGAAAGAGAATTGCAGGCGGAGAGAGCGGAGGCTGTACAAGACTCCTGTAAAACTCCGTGAAGCCATTTGAAAGCAAAGCTGAAACCGCTCCGACGAGTTCAGCGGAAACGATAAATATGAACAAGTCGGTCCATTTGAATTTTTTCATAGTAGCACCTCATTTCTGATATGTTACAGAATATGAGGTATACCGGGTAATTATGACATAAATCTCAGGTGTATCTATTTGTTTTCGACGATTGACCTTGCATATTTGCCTAGAGCTTCATAGTCGTTTTTATCAATAGGGTAGTTGGTCACAGTGTCAGTTATACAGTTATAGTAACTGAGTACCGAGCTGTACGTGAAGAACACTTTATCGTATTTTTCTTCCGAGTCAGATTGCAGAACTCTTACAACGTCAGCCCAGTTTTCGGCAGTTGCGGAAAGCGGCAGACCGTCCATGACCATGATTAGACCAAGTTTATGGATACCGCGCTTTTTATATCCGGTAAGTTTTATCAGTTTTTTGCGGAAGATAGTTTCGAGAGCGGCAAGTTCATCATTTGAATCGACTGACGGCAGTATATAGAAGCTTTCGCCTGCGCGTGCACCGCGGTATTCTGCCTTATTCTTGTATTTGACATCACCTGTTTCCCAGTAGTGGAGGCAGTCGCCTATAATAGCTTTGTTGAGACTGATAGCGAGCTCAGTTACCTCAATTCCGGAAGAGCCGTCGGGACTTTGAAGGTCAGGGGCATCGCAAACTATCCAGTCGTCATAGATATCAAAGCAAGAGCGCAGAATAGCGAGAGCGAAGTTTTCGGTATAGTATTTCATTTCCTCAGCTTTTAGCTGATGCTTGAAATGCATATTTCTGATATCATCAGTCAGTACGATACTCATACTATCACCTCCGCAGTAAGTATTATTATTAATTCAGGTAAACATCATAGCACCGCTGTTTTCCATGAGACCAAGCAGGAAATAGCGTGCTTCCTCGCGGAGTTCGGGTTTAGCCATGTAGTAAAGATAGGTTTCGATTTTATTGAGAGTACTTGCAGTTCTTCCCTCGATTTTGAACTGCTCAAATCCCATAGGCACGTATTTTTCCCATATATCCTCCGGTGATATATGAGTTTTCAGCTCACGGATATCGAAAATGCTTCTCTTTGAGAAAGGGCAGCTGCTGAAATGATTGGGGTCGTATTTTTCGAGGTTGAAAGGAACATTCGGATACTTTTTAATATGGTTGCAGAAAGCTATCTGCTGATTACTTATGTCAATATAGTGCTGAAGTCTTGATGGACATTCCGGCTGACAGCAGGCATTTACAAGCAGTTCGATATTGTTTTTGCGAGGCAGTTTATCGAGTATGTCGAACTTGTTATTCAGGTCGTAATCAGCGACAACAACGTGGTAATCCTTTTCAAGCTCAGCAAGGAGAGCATTCACGGAATTCAGGCGTTTGCAGGTCGAACTTGTGAGCTTGTAACGGGGGTATTCACGGCGGATGTAGTCTTCAAGCACCGGAGAGGCGACTATTACCTCGTTCATACCATTATTTGCGAGGTGAAGCATAAGATTACAGCGTTCATCGCTGAGATGTTTTTTTTCGAGAGCGAGGTTTGTAAAAGTGAAACGCAGAGGGATACCGCGGTCGTTGAATTCTCTTATGACGGCTTTCATGTAGTTTTTGTCTGTATTACCGCCCTGAGACCTTCCGCCGTTCCACAGACAAGGCGGAAAAACGCCGTAAAACGAGGCTATTTCGGTACCCTCACGGAAGAAGTCGGGACGATTTTTCAGCATATCAGCAAACAGCAGATTCAGTTTGAAACTGCCGGAAAAGTCGGGAAGATGAAAACGAACTCTCATATTTAACTCCTGTAATAGACTTGTTGAAAACAGAGTCGGATTAATGTCTGCTCAACGACTAAGAATCGGCTTGATATAAAGAATTTGTGCTATCGAACGAAGTTCGGGGGAATAACCGCCTGACTGCGGTTATTGAGGATACATTAATTATATCACCAAAAGCACGTATAGTCAAATGATATAAACGTAGGAATGTGGAAAATTCAAAAAAATTTTCAAAAGCCTCTTGACAAATTCCTATAGACATGGTAGAATAAGTCATCAAACGAAAGGAATGTACGATATGCTTAACAGAACTGCATTTGTCTTTACATACGCATTTTTTGGCTTTAGCTTTTGGGCTGAGGTCTATTCGCCGTGTGTAGAGCTGTGCAGAGGATAACGTATCATATCTGTATATCTTACAGCCCTGACCGCACGGTCGGGGCTGTTTTTATTTTCAGGAGGTATTATTATGATAATCGTAATCAAAGACAAGGCGACCGATAATCAGGTAAACGAACTGATGAACTGGCTTGAAGGATTCCGTGTAAAGACCAATCTTGTTACTGGTGTACACTCGCGAATAATCGGTCTTATAGGTGATACTACGTCAATAGATGTAGACGCAGTAAATGCGAGGGAGATAGTTGAAACTGTAAAACGAGTGCAGGAGCCGTATAAGAAGGCAAACCGCCGTTTCCACCCTGATGACACTGTAATAGAGGTGAGGGGACGGAAAATAGGCGGAGGAAGTCTGTCAGTCATTGCCGGACCCTGTTCAGTTGAAACCGAGGACCAGCTCATGCGAACAGCAATTGCAGTAAAAGAGGCAGGAGCCGACTTTCTCCGCGGGGGCGCGTTCAAACCGAGAACCTCGCCGTATGCTTTTCAGGGACTCGGCAAGGAGGGCATTGACCTGCTTATAAAGGCGAGAAATGAGACAGGACTGCCGATAGTTACAGAGATTATGGACGTTTCCGACATTGACCTTTTCGCAGATATAGACGTAATACAGGTCGGGGCAAGAAATATGCAGAATTTCACACTCCTGAAAGCACTCGGACGAAGTGACAAGCCGATACTTCTGAAAAGGGGACTTTCAGCAACTATGCAGGAACTTCTCATGAGTGCGGAGTATATCATGTCTGAGGGCAACAGCAAAGTCATTCTATGTGAGCGCGGAATCCGTACATATGAACCCGAAACGCGTAATACGCTTGACCTTTCCGCCGTACCGCTTCTGCGTCAGAAAACACACCTTCCACTCGTTATCGACCCGAGTCATGCAACAGGAGTAAACTCGCTTGTAGAGCCGATGTCACTGGCGGCAGTAGCGGCAGGAGCCGACGCGCTTGAAATAGAGGTACACATCGACCCGAAAAATGCATGGAGCGACGGTGCACAGTCACTTACACCTGAGCAGTTCAAGGCATCAATGGAGAAAATAAGAAAGCTTGAAAAGTTTGTAAAAACTGAACTCTGATATATTAAGGCACCGAGCAGGGAATACCTTCTTCGGTGCCTTTTGTGCGTTTTGAATATACACAGCATATGCAGTTTGTGCACCTATACAAAGATGCAGAAGATTTCGTCTTTTTAGCCTGCCGGAATCACTTATAAGCAAAACTGCTTATTTATGCGGTAAAAGGAGGCTGACCATGAAAAGGATAACTGCTTTATTTTCGGCGGCATTGCTTGCACTCGCAATGACTGGCTGTGATAATAAAAACAACGATAACGAACTTCCAACCGAGGCTACAGAGGAGGTAACTGAGGAAGTGAGCGAGTCTGAGTACCTTGAACTCTCAGACGATGATTTTGTGGACATAGACATGAATCTAAGGATTATTGACGACGAGCCGCCTGTTACGATGAATGTTGCCGACCTTAGCAAAATCGACTTCGGCGAGCGCATGACACCTTGCAAGGCGGAGGAATACCGCGAAAAATATGGTATGCGTCAGGATTTCGGCGACAATACAGAATTGCAGGAGCAATATGACCGTGAACGCGAGAAATTCTTCAATACTCCGTCAGGCGGAAGCATTCAGGACGTTGAATTCATCGACGGCATTTTCTATTTCTCTGTGAATTACGATGACCTTTGCGGTCGTCATGATTCGGCACTTTACAGATTTGACCCGAGGACAGAAGAGTACAAAGAGCTTGACAGACGCTGTGGTATGGAATACAATGGATGTTACATGGGGCTTACGTCAGCCGGAGGCAGACTTTTCTTTTTTGAGCACGATGACAGAATGACTAATACTGACCCCGAGCATTCCGTAGTATATTCCGTTGACCCGAAAACCGGCGAAGTATCGGAGTTTCTGAATCTTGACTACACAGTTTACTGGCTTGAAGACACAGCAAACGGACTGTATATTTCCGGCTCTATAGATGTGCAATACCTCAACGATGAAGGGTTGGATACTTCCGGTTTAAACGGAGAAGTTGAAACTGAGGGACGTTATGCCTATTATGACCCCGAGACCGGTTTGAAGCTTGACTACAGTGAGCAGATAAAGTACAGCCGCTTCTGGGGAACTTGTGACGGTGTGCCTGTCGAGGTCACAGGTGGTATAGACGATGAAAGCGGTGAGCCTATAACTATAAAGACTCAGTATTACACGCTGAAAACCAAGTACATGAACGCTGATAATATTTTCGCATGGAAAGACCGTGTATCCATTCTTATTGACGAAGGCGGGATAGCTTCGAGTGAAAAACGGCTTTACACCTATGAAATAGCGTCAAGAGAACGAACAAAGCTGAAATTCGACGGCTTTGGCGGAAATCATATCAAGACCGGTGAAGGCTTTTTCTCATTGGTGTCCAGCTCAGATTACAGCATCAAAAGCAGGCATCAGCCGCAGAACAGGATATTCTATACATTGCCGAAATATGGAACAGCATTCCGTCTCGACACTGTCAACGTAGACAGCAACGGAGAACTCAGAAGCGGTGATATAATGTATATCATAACAGTAGAAAATGAACAGGAGGACAACGACTCGATGTTCTATATAGGTATGTACTCTCACAGCGGCAAGCCTGACAAGCTTTACTGGTTTGACATGAGGGAATGAAGGGGAGAAGTATGAAGAAAACAGCACTTTTTACCGCGGCAGTGATGATGCTTTCGTTCACTGCCTGCGACAAGAAAAAAACAGATACAGACACTGAACTTCCGACGGAGGAAGTAATCGGGGAAGTAACCGCGGAAACTGCAAAAACAGACGATGAACCGGTATTCCGCGAGTTTAAGCAGGAGGACTTCAAAAGCATCGACGTTAACGTCAACACCACTGAAGACGCGCCGCCGACTGATTTACATTCAGCCGACCTTTCGGGAATAAGCTTTGGTGAACGGTATTCTCCGTGCAAGGAGGAAGGAGTCCGCGAGAATTACGGCAAATACCTTGAATACAAGTCTGCACTTGAA
Source organism: uncultured Ruminococcus sp. (assembly GCA_900315975.1). The sequence continues at coordinate 65,794 of ONBA01000003.1, read as the reverse complement.
AACAACATGAATGAGTGGTATCGCCCATCGTTTGATAAAATCAAGGAAGAGACGGAGAAGATGTGTGCAGGACCGTATGAGGGAGACATTTCATACTGTGTAATGGTCGGGGACAAATTCTATATCACGGTAAACTATGATAATTACTGCCGCTGTCACGATTCGTCGCTTTTCGAGTTAGACCCCGTAACTCTTGAATACGAGGAGGTCGACACACGTACCGGACTCGAATATCACGGCTGCTATGACGGATTATGTACCGAAAACGACAAGCTTTATTATTATGAATGCTACAACACCACTCATGACGGGTATTCTGAAAATGGTGACGAATACAAAACCACTGTTTACAGCTTCGACCCCGCAAGCCGTGAAACTACTGAATTACTCAGTCTTGACGAGCAAATCGTAAGCATTTTCCCAATGAAGAGTGCACTTGAGGTACATATTCTTGAGGACGTCAATGAAGGCAACAGGCACTATTCAGGACTCGCGACCCGAAAATACGACTACGAGACCGGAGAGTTATTAGAGAAAGATGATTCTGTTGAGGAGTACAGCTACGAAAGCGGACGTAAATTTTACTGCGACGGAGAACCTGTCGAAATATCCGGAGGATATAACGGCAATGTTGCGGCACCTTTAGTAATAAAAACGCAGTATTACTCAATTGCGACCGATTTGAAGCAGAGTTCGCAGGTATTCGCGTGGAAAGACCGTGTGTCAATTCTCAATACGGAAATGGTAGACTACGGAAAACGCGACATGAGTCTTTACACCTACGACCTTAATACAATGGAATGTACAAGAATGGTCGTTAACGGCTACTTCAACAATGCACAAAAGGGAAAAGACGGAATCTTTGTAACATATCAGTCATCGGAGGGGTGGATGCATTTTTACTATAACATCTACTATCTCATGCCGCAGTACGGTACGCTTTTCAAAATCGACAAGACAGACGATATCTTTTTGGTTTCGTCGGAGGAACAGCAGTATTATGTTACGATAGAACGTGCCGAATCAAACGGTAATTCCATCGAACAGCAGATTGGTAAACCGAAAACGCTTTACTGGTTTGATACGAAGGAATGAGCGTCGAACAGGGAAATTAAAGAAAAAGAGGTGATGTCATATACTTACCATTACAGTATCGGATTCAGGGAACGATGATATCAGTGAAATAAACCGCCTTATTCTTGAATGTGGAAAATCGAAGGAAGCTATGACAGCACTGTATCTACGTTTCAAGGGAAGTGTATTTGCAGTTGCGTTCAGTATAACAGCCGACTATCAGCTTGCTGAGGACTGTGTTACCGAGACATTTGTCCGGCTTGCGCAGATAAGCAAGTTTGATTACCGGAAGGGCGACGGAAAAGGTTTCATACATACAGTTGCCCGAAATATTGCACTTGAACTCCGCAGACGGCATAAACGTGAAGTATGCGACTGCTTTATACAAAGCTACGGCGAGGCAGATAAAGCAGTAGAGGACAGCATTTTTGTGAATCAGCTTTTGAAGGAACTGAACGATAAACAGAGGCAGATAGTGGTGATGCACTGTTGCTGTGAACTTACATTCAGGGAGATAGCACGAATAATGAAAAGTCCCGAATCTACGGTGAAATCGCGATACAAAAAAGCGATAGCGATACTACAGGAAAAGGCAGGTGAATAATATGGATAACACATATACAGAAACAGAGAAATTACTGCGTGATAAGATGAACGAGCTATCGGAAAATGCCGAATGCCTCGACAAAATAACGGCGCGGGTTTTTCCGACAATTCCTGTCGGAGCAGAAGACGACGAATATATTATAACTGACCTTGAAGTCGTCACCGGCAGGAGCAGGGGAAAAGGTTTCTTCAAATGGATAGCGATAGCGGCGGCAGTAGTGCTGTGTCTTGTTTTTATTCCGAAAAGCGTCACTGTTAATCGGTTTTTCTGCAATGTAGGAACTCCGGGCGAGCACAGTTTCCGCGACATAACGAGCGCGGTCGAGCGTCTGACTGCTGACGGCGACTACAGATATATAGATGTTCCGCTGAGTGTGTACTCTACAGATGACATTCTTGTTACACCGTTGTTTACGTGTCCGTTTGAGAACACAGGAACAGAAGACCTGAATGTCAGAATATATATTAGGCAGTGTCCGTTTGACGAGATAGATACGGCAGAGGTATATGCAGTCGAATATGCTGGAAAATACACACCTGACAGCATTATCGCTGCGGCTGAACCCGTATACACTTTCACGGACGAGGAACTGACAGCAGCCGATGTGCAGCTGCGTGATGATGAAGCTCTGAAAGCTGCGGGTGGAATCGGAAACGCAGAAGGACTTGCATCATACAGCGGTATCTGCTATGTAAAAGATGGCGACAAAGCTGTACTTGCAAATGAGGAGGTACTGTACGGAAGCGATGAAAACGGCAGCTTTTACGATATATCCATCAGCTCCGGCGATAAAAAGCTGGAGCTGCCCGAAAGGGGGGAGATGTGGAAGAGGTCGGTATACTCAAACGGCAGCTCCGCGTATCCGAAGCCGGACACTTCACGCTATGAGCGCAGGGAATTGTTTGACGGAAACAACGAAGTATCCGAAAAATATACCGGAATATACGTGTTCAGTAACATTAGCGATATATCCGGATATCTTGGCAAGGAGACTGAGGCGAGGTACACAGGCAGCAGCATTTCATGCAAGGTTAATGCCCCTGCGGACAGTGTTCTTGCGCGGAGACTCAGGATGTTCATGCAGCCTGATAAAAATGCAAACGCTATAATACTTTCGAGTGACGGTAAAGTGATACAAAGGATATCATCCGGGCAGTTATCAGAGTTTTCGTCATATAAAGGAATTACTGACCGCGAACAGTCAGAAATAGCGGAAAACATACGTCGAGAGACAGAGAAACAGAATAAAGAAAGCCGTAAATCCGGCTAAAATGAACAGAAGCATTGAAATATAGCAAGCCGTCTATGAGTACAACTTTAGACGGCTTGTTTGTCAATATAAACAAATATGAGGCAGGACTTTTGTCGGAAAAATGGAAATGCTGTTTCAATTACTTGATACATTACGAGGACTGTGATATAATAATACAAATCAGATTCATAAGGAGGAATCGTCATGAGCAAAAAATTAGTTGCATACTTTTCAGCAAGCGGAAATACCGCTTCTCTCGCAAAGAAACTTGCAGATGCAGCAGGAGCCGACCTTTACGAGATACGTCCTGCGACACCGTATACGTCTGCTGACCTTAACTGGCAGGACAAGCAGTCGCGCAGCAGCGTAGAGATGAGCGACCACAACTCACGTCCGGCGACAGCAGATAAAAATGCCAATATTTCGGACTATGACACAGTATATGTCGGTTTCCCCGTATGGTGGTATATAGCGCCTACAATAATCAATACATTCCTTGAGAGCTATGATTTTACAGGTAAGAAGATAGTGTTATTTGCTACATCGGGCGGCAGTGGATTTGGCAAGGCAGTTGAGAATCTCAAGCCGAGTGCACCGGGAGCAGAAATCGTAGAAGGCAAGGTAAATCCGAATGCAAACGACATAAAAGCGCTCGCAGAAATCGGGTAATCAGCCGTGAAAATCATAGATATATCGCAGGAGGTTTTTTCGTGCAACGTGTTTCCGGGCGACCCGTTACCGGTAAAGAAGCGGACACAAAGCATAGAAAGAGGGGACATCTGTAACCTTACCGATTTTTCGATGTGTGCCCATAACGGTACGCATATCGACGCTCCATTTCATTTTATAACCGAAGGCAAAACGATTGACCAGCTCGGACTTGAAGCAGTTGTCGGAGACTGTTTTGTAGCGCGCCATGAAGGTGATGTAACAGCAGAAAAAGCCGGAAAAATCATGCGTATGGCACGCGAAGCCGGTGCAGCGGAGCGGATACTTATTGCCGGAAAGACAACTGTTACCGCAGCGGCAGCCCGTGTATTCGCGGACGCAGGGATAAAGCTTATCGGCAACGAAAGTCAGACCGTAGGACCTGAGGACGCGCCAAAAGAAGTGCACCTGATCCTCCTCGGGGCGGAGATCGTACTGCTGGAGGGGATAGTCCTTACAGACGTTGAGGAGGGACGCTACTTTCTCAGTGCAGCATCTCTGAATTTTGGAGGCTGTGACGGAGCGCCGTGCAGAGCATATCTCATACAGCAAGACTGAAATAAATGGAAGAGTCCTGAAAGAAAGGGAAATCCTATACTTTCAGGACCTTTTTATCTCTGTTTGAAAGGAACTTTGGTAAAAATATATAAAATGGTTGAAGATTATTCTACACATATGGTATATACAATGTGCATAAAAATGATTGACTTGATTTGAGCAGTATGATAGAATAAAGTCAAAGCAGTGTGTGCAGGCGCTGCTGAATATGAAACATTATCTATAAGGAGGATGGTCAAAATGAAGTCATTTATCAAAAGGGCAGTAAGCGCTGCCGCAGCAGCTGCCTGTATGCTGACGAGCTTCCATTTCACGTTTATCAGTGAAGTCACCCAAGCGGAAGCCGCAAGCGGCATGAATGCATTCGACATCACGCGTGAGATGAAGATTGGCTGGAATTTAGGCAACAGTCTTGACGCGACCGGAGGCAACGGCAATTACGGACTGAATACCGAGATAAGCTGGGGCAATCCTAAGACAACGCAGGCAATGATAACCACGGTCAAGAAAAAGGGGTTCAATACAGTGCGAATCCCGACTACATGGTATCCGCATCTTGACGGAAGCAATAAAATAGACAGAGCATGGATGTCGAGAGTCAAGGAGGTGGTGGACTATTGTATCGGCAACGATATGTACGTTATACTGAACGTTCACCATGAAGAATGGATAAACGTTGCACAGTTCAACGACCAGACCTATCAGAATGCTGAGACCAAGCTTACAGCTATATGGAAACAGGTAGCCGAGGAGTTCAAAAACTACGACCAGCACCTTGTTTTCGAGGGAATGAATGAGCCGCGTCAGACCGGAAATCCGTCAGTAAGCCAGTGGGGCAACGGCAGTGAAGACGGCGGTTATACATGGAATTATATAAACAAGCTCAATGCCAAGTTTGTATCGACAGTACGCGGACAGGGTTCTTCCGCAAATAAGGAGCGTCTGCTTATGCTTCCGGGATACTGTGCATCTTCTGACATGAAGGCGATAAGAGCGGTATCATTCCCGTCAAACTGCGGAAATGTTGCATATTCAGTTCATGCGTACCTGCCTTACTATTTCACGATGGCAGAGGACGACAAGGCAAACCACAATTATCCCGGCAAGAGCGGCTGGGGTGAGGACTATACCGGAGCTATCAACAGCTTTTTCAGCGGACTCAAACAACTTGAGGACGAGAAGAATATTCCCGTAGTAATCGGAGAATTCAGCGCATCAAACTTCAACAATCTGAGTGCACGTCAGGCGTGGGCGAAGGACTACATCACGCAGGCAAAAAAAGCCGGAATTCCGTGTATACTCTGGGATAACAACGTTGAAGGCGGCAACGGCGGAGAGTCACACGGCTACCTTAACAGAAGTGCGAATTCATGGTACTCAGCATCTGAGCCGGTACTTAATACCATGATGTCTGTCATCAACGACAGTTCTATCCTCTGGGCAGGAAAGCAGGCTCCTACAACGACTGTTACAGCTACGACAACTTCTCAGCCGAAGGAACCCTATCCGTATGACGACTACTTCAAGAACGACTTCGAGAGCGGCACGGACGACTGGAGCGGCAGAGGAAGTGCGACGGTCGGCAACGATAACAAGAACTACTATTCCGGTTCAAGCTCGCTGTATGTTTCGGGCAGGGAGAAGGAATGGCATGGCTGTGCGATAACTCTTGACTCAGGATTGTTCGTCCCCGGTGAGACTTACAGCTTCAGTGCAGCAGTCCTCCAGAAGAGCGGCTCGGCAGGAACTATACAGATGTCACTCCAGCAGAACGACGGCAGCGATGCTTCTTATCACAAGATCGCTACCTGTGATGCAAAGAGCGGCGAGTGGACCAAAATTGAGAATACCGAATTCACTATCCCGCAAGGCGGAAACGACCTCGTTCTCTACATCGAAACTCCCGAGGGCTCAGGCGGACTCTTCGACTTCTATGTTGACGCAGTTCAGGTATCAAAGCCCGGCATAGCTTCATCGGTTGTTACCGGAAAGGGAACAGTTGCATCGGCGGGACCGGTTGTTCAGCCCGGAAACAGTGAACTCAGCAAAAACGGCGTAATAAGGGTAATGCCAATTGGTGACTCTATCACATTTGGCTATGGAAATGAAGGCGGCTACAGAAAGTACCTTGACTATTTCCTCAAAGAAAAGGGCTACACTCAGGTAGACATGGTTGGTCCCGAGGGCAAGAGCGGAGCTTCATTCAATTATAACGGAAAAAGCGTTTCATACGACGACAACCACGCAGGATACAGCGGATACACTATAAAACAGAAGTATCCTATCCCGAGCTGGGGCGAGAATGGACTGCTTGAAAAGCTAAAGAGCAAGGACGCAGTAAGCAGTGCAAAGCCTGATGTAATACTGCTGATAATCGGAACTAACGACATGACGGCTAACCGTGCACTGAGCGAATGTGAGAGTGACCTTCACGACCTCATTGACTACATACTTTCAACAATGCCGTCAGATAGTGTGATATACATGGGTTCTATCCCCGAATTCACAGCATACGGCGGAAATGCACAGCGAGTAGCAAATTACAACAGCACAGTTAAAAAGGTTGCTGACTCATATGCAAGTGCAGGGAAGAATGTAAAGTTTGCGGACGTGCACGGCTGTCTCAACGGAACAGCAGACCTTCAGAGCGACAATCTTCATCCGAGTGCCGCAGGATACGAGAAGATAGGCAAATTCTGGGCAGGAATAATTGACGATTACGTATCATCTTCAGCCATTGATGTTCCGACGACGACAACAGAAGTTCCCGAAGAGAGCGGAGTTTTAGGCGATGCTAATGACGACGGCTTTGTAACTGTTGCAGACGCAGTAGCAATTCTTCAGTATATCGGCAACAAGGACAAGTATTTCCTCACAGACAAGGGCAAGAGGAATGCAGACGTAGACGGAGCATCCGGAATAACCGGCAGTGACGCACTGACTATTCAGAAGTATGACGCAGGACTTATAAATGAAAGTCAGTTTATACGTATATCAGCGTGAAAGAAATACCCCTCATCAGCAGTGATGAGGGGATACTTTTATATTATCTTAGTTGACCATTCCTCGATATTCCAGATATTGTCGGCGATATCCATGTAAAATTCCGGTTCATGGCTGACGATGAGGACAGTTCCCTTGTAGTCCTTGATAGCCTTTTTCAGCGACTCCTTTGCATCAACATCGAGGTGGTTGGTAGGCTCGTCGAGTACGAGGAGATTGACCTCTTTCAGCATAATGCGGCATATTCTGACCTTAGCATTTTCACCGCCGGAGAGAACTCTCATCTGCGAGGTTATATGTTCAGTCGTAAGTCCGCACTGAGCGAGAGCGGCGCGTACTTCGGCATTTGTCATAGAAGGGTACTCTTCCCATATCACGTCGAGAGCGGTCTTTGAGGTACTCTCCTCTTCCTGCTCGAAATAGCCGTATTCAACGAACTGGTCATGCTCAATATAGCCTGAGAGCGGCGGAATAATTTTAAGCAGGGTCTTGAGGAGGGTGGATTTGCCTATACCGTTTACACCGCGGATAGCGATTTTCTGTCCATTTTCCACCTTTACCGAAATAGGCTTGGTGAGTGGTTCATCATAGCCGAGAACAACGTTCTTGCAGTCTATAACGACACGTCCGGGAGTGCGTGCTTTTCTGAAAGAAAAAGTTGGCTTAGGTTTCTCACGCATGAGAGTTATCTTGTCCATTTTGTCGAGTTTTTTCTGACGTGACTTAGCCATGTTGGTAGTAGCGACGCGAGCCTTATTGCGGGCGATGAAGTCTTCAAGGTCAGCGATTTCCTTCTGCTGTTTTTCATAGGCTTGTTCGATCTGTTTCTTTTTGAGTTCGTACATTCTTGTGAAGTTGTCGTAATCACCTGTATAGCGCGTCATGACGGCATTTTCAACATGGTATACGACATTGATAACACTGTTCATGAACGGAACATCGTGTGAAACGAGAATGAAAGCGTTTTCGTAATTTTGCAGGAAATTGGTAAGCCAGCGGATATGGTTTTCGTCGAGAAAGTTAGTAGGCTCGTCGAGAATGAGTATCATCGGGTTTTCGAGGAGTACCTTAGCAAGAAGCACCTTTGCACGCTGACCGCCCGAAAGCTCGGCAACGTCCCTGTCAAGGCCGATTTCATTGAGACCGAGACCGTTAGCATATTCGGAAATTTTAGCGTCGATAGTATAATAGCCGCTGTAATCAAGGATACCCTGTATTTCGCCGACTTCCTCCATAAGAGAGTTCATCTCGTCCTCTGAGCAATCGGACATTTTGTCATACAGCGCGAGCATTTCTGTTTCAAGCTCTGAGAGGTGGTCGAAAGCTTCACGCAGGACATCGCGTATAGATTTACCCTTAGCGAGGGTACTGTACTGGTCGAGGTAGCCGGTTGTGATGTGTTTGCACCATTCGATTTTGCCCTCATCGGGCTGAATCTTGCCCATGATAATATTAAGGAAAGTCGATTTGCCTTCGCCGTTAGCGCCTACAAGACCGACGTGTTCACCTTTCAGCAGACGGAATGACGCATCGTTAAGAATCTGTCTTGCGCCGAAACCGTGGGTAACGTGTTCAACATTGAGTATGCTCATATTAATCCTCCGGAAAAAACTGTTTAAGGCAATAGTGCTGCCTTAAGTATACTTATTATACCTGATTGCGGACGAAAAAGCAAGGGCGGACAGACAAAAGCAGGAAAGCGGCGGTATTATTGCAGTTTTACACTTTTCACACATATTTCACTATAATAAACTTGACACTTCCGAAACTATGGGGTATAATTTTATAGTGTCACCTGATGGTTGACAAATGACATTTTAAGAAATGAAAAAGGTGCAAAATGAAAAAATTTCAAAACCTGATGCAAAAGCGGTGGTTTTCAAATGCAGTTGCCGGATGCATAACCGTTGCGGTATATCTGCTCCTTTCAAATATAGGAACTGTATGGAGTGGGATAACGCAGTTTATAGGTTATTTTTCGACCGTTATCGGTGGTGCGGCGATAGCGTATCTCATGAATCCGCTTGCAAAACTATATGACAGGAAAGTATTCAGACGGCTGAAAAAAGACTCGCTGAGGTGGTCGCTGTCAGTAGCACTTGCCGTGACAACGGTAGTACTGTTTCTCATACTGATACTTGTGATACTGATACCTCAGCTTCTGGAAAGTATAACGAATTTCGTTACGAATCTCGGACCATATGCGACTTCACTTCTGAGAAAACTAAACGACTTCGGACTTTCATTCTCTGATTCAAACAAGGCGAAGTTAATGAAAGAACTTCTTGAATCGTCAGAGGATGTACTCAACAAGCTTGTTGAATACATTACTGACAACTTCCCGAAGATAATCAGTGCGTCTACGACAGCGGGAAAAGGAGTAATAAACTGGGGAATAGCGTTTGTAATATCTGTTTATCTCCTTGCTGCAAAGACTAAGATAAAAGCCGGAATCAGGAAACTTATGAAGGCAACGATGAGCGATAAGGTATACGATGATTCGGTAGAATTTCTTTCGCGCTGCAACGCGATACTCAACCGATATGTAATATGCGACCTTCTTGACGGTCTTATAGTAGGGGCAGCGAATGCCGTATTTATGGCAGTATGCGGAATGCAGTATATAGGACTTGTATCGGTAGTTGTCGGAGTTGCCAATCTTATACCGACGTTCGGACCATTAGTAGGTGCAGTAATCGGAACATTCATACTCCTTATGGTAAATCCGATTCATGCTTTTCTTTTCCTGATATTCACGATAATCCTGCAAACTATTGACGCAGTTGTAATAAAACCGAAGCTGTTCGGAAACACATTCGGAGTATCAGGACTTCTCATACTTGTAGCGTTAGTAATAAGCGGCAAGGTATTCGGAATTATCGGAATAATTTTCTCAGTACCTGTCGTAGCGATAGGTGACTATGTCTACAGGGAGATATTAATACCGCGGCTTGAACTAAGAAAAAATGAGCCGGAAAAGGATGAACCGCCTCAGCAGGATGAAGAAGATGATGAATAAACGAGGACACTTCCTGTATATCAGGAAGTGTTTTTTTGCATATTTTATTAGCGAGAAGAAGGAAGCAATAGTGGAAAACACAGAATATTGTATTTGATGTTGACATATTTAATTTGTCAATGTATAATTAATAATGAGGAAATATGCGCGTAAACCTATCGGATACTCGTAAAACGATGCATCTGACGGGTTTGTGCTGAAAGAACTTTTCATGTCAGGAGGTAAGGAAGTGACAGGAAATATACTCGATTTTCTCGAGAACACAGCAGAAGTATATCCTGATAAAACAGCTGTCAGAGTTGAAGATGAGACCATAACGTATGCAGAATTCGTCGCACGAGCGAAAGCGATAGGAACATCTCTTGCAAGGAACGAAATATACGGCAGACCCGTCGGGGTATACATGGAAAAAGGCATAGAGGCACTGAGTACGTTTTTCGGCATCGTATATGCCGGAGGCTTCTATTCAATGCTGAACACCGAGCTGCCGGCGAGCAGATTGCAGCAGATATGCGAAGTATTGCATGGCGGAATAGTTATTACAACAGAGCAGATGCGCAAAAAAGCGGAAGAGATATTCCCTGATGACTGCATAAAAACAGTTGAGGAACTTTCAGAAACTGTAGCTGACGAATCTGTATTAGAGCCTGTCCGCCGGCGAATGATAGACACTGACCCGCTGTATATAAACTTCACTTCCGGCTCGACAGGAACACCTAAAGGCATAGTCGTTTCGCACAGGAGCGTTATCGACTTCATCGACTGTTTTACCGATATTTTCGGCATAGGACCTGACGACGTCATAGCGAATCAGGCACCGTTTGATTTCGATGTATCAGTCAAGGACATTTACTCGGCATTCAGGACAGGAGCGGAGCTTCTTATAGTTCCGCGCAGGTATTTTTCGTCGCCGACGGTACTGATAGACTACCTCTGCGACAATAAAGTTACGGTTATGATATGGGCAGTATCAGCATTGTGTCTGATAAGTACATTTCACGGACTTGATTACAAGACACCGGATACGATAAAGAAAGTACTTTTCAGCGGCGAGGTAATGCCGTACAAGCACCTTAAACAGTGGCAGGAGCATCTGCCGGATACTACTTTCATCAATCTATACGGTCCGACGGAGATAACCTGCAACTGCACATATCATATACTTGAGAAGGAACGTGATTACTCCGAGGGTATACCGATAGGGGTACCATTTCCCAATGAGGACGTTTTTCTGCTCAGCGACGAGGGAAAGCTTGTGACCGGAGTTGACGAGGTCGGAAAAATAACCGTAAGGGGAACTGCTCTTGCACTCGGATATTACCGAATGCCGGAGAAGAATGATGAGTGCTTCATACAGAATCCGCTGAATCCTGACTATCCTGAAACAGTATATCAGACCGGCGACCTCGGCAAGTACAATACACGCGGCGAGATGATGTTCTGCGGAAGGTCGGACAATCAGATAAAGTACATGGGGCACCGTGTCGAGCTTGAAGAGGTTGAGCGTTCAATGGCGGCAATCGACGGAGTAGAGCGCTGTTTCTGTGTATTTGAAAAAGAAAAGCTGAAGGGTTACTACGTCGGCACTATTGAAAAGGCAAAGCTTCATTCGCTGATGAAGGAGACCCTGCCCGTATTCATGGTACCCGGTTTTATCCGGAAGCTTGAAAAGATGCCTATGACAAAGAACGGCAAGATAGACCGCCGTAAAGCAATAGAAACAGCGGAGGTCAGAAAAAAGTGAGCGATGTAAAATCACTGATAAATACCGGTAAAACAGCATTTTATACGTTTGATATCGGCACACTGAAAAAGCGTACAAGCTATCTTCGGAATCATTTGCCGGAGGGAGTATCGCTGTGTTACGCAGTTAAAGCGAATACATTCATAATAAAGGAACTGATCGGCGAGGTCGACTGCTTTGAGATATGTTCCCCCGGAGAAGCGGAGATATGCCGCACACTCGGAGTACCGAAGCAGGAAATGGTCATATCGGGAGTATACAAGTCTGAGGAGACTGTAAAAATGCTTGCGGCAGACCCTGATTTCGACGGAATAATAACAGTCGAATCACCTGAGCAGTATAGAATGATATGCAGGTATTCGGCAGAATACAGCCGTAAACTGACTGTGCTTCTGCGTCTTACGAATGACAGTCAGTTCGGAATGGACAGTTCGGAGATAGAGCACATTGTAGCCGAAAAGGCAGACGGTATAAAAATTGCCGGCATACAGTTCTTTTCGGGAACGCAGAAAACGTCTGTGAAGAAGCTGAAACGCGAGATAGATAAGCTTGATTCTTTCCTGCACCATTTGCAGGACGATTTCGGCTATACTGCGGAGATCCTCGAATACGGCACCGGTTTTCCCGTGAGCTATTTCACCGATGACGAATTTGACGAGGAGGAATATCTTTCCGCTTTTTCGGAGGTGCTGTCCGGAATGACGTTCAAGACTCATATCACACTTGAACTCGGCAGAAGCATAGCCGCATCGTGCGGAAGGTACTACACCCACATAGTTGATATAAAGCACAACAAAGGTCAGAATTACGCACTTATCGACGGAGGTATGCATCACCTTGTCTATTTCGGACAGCACATGGCAATGCGTCACCCTGTAATGTCAGTTTGCGGAAAGACTGAAATAATCCCCGACAGGTACTGGCAGATATGCGGAGCATTATGCTCAATGAACGACATCGTAGTTAAGCAGATATGCCTGCCAGATATAGAGAAAGGTGACACGCTTTGCTTTGAGAATACGGGAGCATACTGTATGACAGAGGGAATCTCACTGTTTCTCAGCCGTGATATTCCGGCAGTATATCTGATTAAGGAAAACGGCGACGCAGTATGCGTCCGTGAAAAATACGAGACATCAAGTCTCAACACACCCAAATATGAAAGGATATAAAATCATGGAAGAATTAATTGAAATTTTAGAGGACATTCAGCCTGACATCGACTACGAGAACTGTGAAAACCTTATCGACGGACATCTTCTCGATTCACTCTCAATACTCTCGCTCGTTGCAGAACTTGAGGACGCATTCGACATAACGATTCCGGCGGTAGAGATAGTTCCTGCGAACTTCAACTCTGCAAAGAGTATGATGAAGATGATAGAGCGCCTGCAAGAGGAGGACTGAGATGTTTCTGCTCTCCGCCATTTCAGACGGAAAACTAACGTCTCTGACATCGTTTTTTTCGCTTGAATTTTTCGCAGTATTTCTGCCGGTCTGTCTGATAGGATATGCAGTAACACCGGCGAAGTGCAAGAAGTACTATCTGCTTGTGATAAGCTATATTTTTTACTGGCTTATCAGCGGTCCGCTGCTTGGTTATCTTGTCGGAATCACCGGAGCGGTATACGGATTCGGCTTATGGATAGACCGTATACAGAACAGGCAGAAGGACGCATTAAAAGGACTTAAAAAAGAGGAAAAAAAGCAGGTAAAACAGGTATATATCAAGAAACAGCGGCGAGTTATATTATTCGCCGTTATCGCTGATATCGGGTTGCTGCTTGTGCTGAAATACACAGCATTTTTCCTTGGCAATGTCAATTCGCTGCTTGATATAGCGGGTATTATGTTCCGTGTTACGATACCGAAATTCGTGATGCCGCTTGGCATATCGTTTTTCACATTGCAGGCACTTTCGTACGTAGTTGACGTCTATCACGGACTTGCAAAGGCAGACCGGAACTTTCTGCGGCTTGCGCTGTTCATCGGCTTTTTTCCGCAGATAGTGGAGGGACCAATATGCCGTTACTCACAGACAGCGGACAAACTTTGGAACGTCAGACAGATAGAGTACCATAATCTTACAATGGGTATGCAGAGATTCCTTTACGGTATGATGAAGAAGGTAGTCATTGCCGACAGAATGGACCCGTTTGTGAGCAGTGTATTTTCGGAGCATAAGACGTATCAGGGCGGAGTTATCGCCATAGCGGCAGTATGTTATACAGTACAGCTTTACGCAGACTTTTCGGGTTCAATGGACGCAGTAACAGGCATCTCGCAGATACTGGGAGTAGAAATGCCGGAGAACTTTGAGCGGCCGTTTTTTTCGAGGACTATTTCCGAATTCTGGAACCGCTGGCACAAGACTCTCGGTGCATGGTTCAGGGACTACATTTTCTATCCGGTAACGACAGCGGACAGAATGAAGAAGCTGACATCGTCTGCACGCAAGAAGATAGGCAACCACTACGGACCACTTCTTGCCGGAAGTATCGCACTATTCTGCGTGTGGTCGTGTAACGGACTGTGGCACGGTTCAGCGTGGAACTATATATTTTTCGGAATGTACCATTTTGTTCTGATACTTATCGGAAGTCTGATAAGTCCGCTGGTAAAGAAGACGAATCAGAGGTTCGGAATAAATTCTGAAAGCATAGCGTACAAGACGTTTCAGATGATAAGAACGACGATACTCGTAATAATCGGTGAACTCTTTTTCCGCGCAGAGGGACTTCGGAACGGCTTTTCGATGTTTTGGAAGATGCTGACGGACTTCTCGTTCACAAGTTTCAACAGGGATCTTCTGCTGAAAAGCAGTCTCGGGTACAAAGATTTCGCGATAACTGCCGTAACACTTGTGATAGTGTTCGCGGTAAGCGTAATAAATGAAAAGGGCATATCGGTACGCGACACGCTTGCAAAGAAAAACATCGTAATTCGGTGGGCAGTTTTGTACGCACTTATCATGTACATAGTTATTTTCGGGGCATACGGATTCGGATATATGCCGGTCGACCCGTTGTACGCACAGTTTTAGGAGGTCTCAGATGCTCAGTGTTATAAAAAATACTGGAAAAGCGGCGGTATTTACAGCCGGACTTGCCGGACTTCTTACAGTGACCTCGTTTGTAGTTCAGCCGAAGGACAACAGTGAAGACGACGGTATCCACGACGGACTCGCAAACGGCATACTTGCCGAACCTGATGAAACGATAGACGTGTTAGTAGTGGGCGACAGCGAGGTATATGCGGCGATAATGCCTCTCAGAATGTGGGAGAAACAAGGTATAACAGCGTATGCCTGCGGAACAGGAGCACAGAAACTCGGGTACACGTTTGATTTTGTGAGGAAAAATGCAGAAACTCAGTCGCCTGATGTGGTGGTACTTGAAACGAATACACTCTACCGTGAACTGTCCTATGATGATGTGCTGTATAACAGGGCGGAGGGACTTTTTCCATTTTTCGCATATCACAGCCGATGGAAGTCTGTAACAAAGCGCGACCTGAATCCTGCGGTAGAGTATACACACGTCAGTGAAACGAAGGGATACTCTTTTTCGGAGGACATAGTACCGGCGGACGACAGCGGCTATATGACCGTGTCTGACGAAAAAGAACCGATACAATCAATCAGCCGCACGTACGTGAAAAAGATAAGCGATTTCTGTAAAAAGAACGGCAGTGAACTGATTCTCCTCAGCACTCCGAGCACGCTCAACTGGAATTATCCGCGTCACAACAGTGTTCAGGAGCTTGCAGACGAGATAGGAGCGAGCTACATAGACATGAACATACTGCGTGACGAAGTGCCTGTAGACTGGCAGACTGACACTCAGGACGGCGGTGACCATATGAACTATACCGGTGCAGTAAAGGTCAGCGACTATCTTGGCAGTTACCTTATCGAAACTGGCAAAGTAAGGAGTCATAAAGGCGATAAAGCGTATTCTCAGTGGGACAAAGCCGCTGAAGAATTCAACAATACCCATAAACACGAATGAGCAGTCATAAGCGAGCTCCCCTGAGCGGAAACAGCGGGTTACCGAGCTGTAAATTTCCGGTACCCGCGAAACCGACAAAGGGGGAGACTCCTTTTTGTCTGCTCATTTTTTTGATATGATAAAAACAGGACTGTTTCAGTAGTAAAGGATGGTGAGAGCGGTGACCGGTGCAGAGTACAGCGAGCTTTATAAAAAATCGCGGGACAGAGCGTGTGATGCACTTTTTGAAAGCTACTGCGACTATGTGTATGCGATAGTTCACAGTAAAATCAGGATTGTTGCGTCAATAGAGGACATTGAAGAATGTGTTAGCGATATATTTGCCGAGGTATTTTTCGGGTATGACAGCGAAAAAGACCATTCATGCGATATGAAAGGCTACATCGGAACTGTAGCAAAGCGCAGGGCGATAAATGAGTATCACAGGCTGACTGCGGGGGCGAAGCATTTCTCATCTGAAAGCTATGACGAAATTATTTCTGATACCGACATTGAATCTGAATCAGATAAGGAAGAGACAAGCAAAATACTGAAACGAACGATAGACGGACTAGGTAATCTTGATTCGACAATAATCCTACAGAAGTACTACCATGACCGCACATCAGAAGAGATAGGTGAGATGCTTTCAATGAAAGGAACGGCGGTGCGAATGCGAACATCAAGAGCGCTCAAAAAACTGAAAAAAGCATTGTCTGCCGACGGATTCACAGTATAGCTTCACATTCAGAAAGGTATATTTCTGTTGACAAGGCACTTGGCAAGATGATATAATCTATTCAGAATAACAGCATCGGAGGTAACCTCATGAATGAGATAAAGTGTCCCCACTGCGGACAGGCATTTACGGTTGACGAGGCAGGATACGCGGCTATCCTCAGTCAGGTACGTACAAAGGAGTTTGACGACGAACTTCACCGACAGCTTGAGGTAATGTCGGCGGCAGAACGCAAGGACAGTGAGCTGAAAATGAATGAAGCAGTGTCGGAAGTGACAACACGTAAAGACAGCGAGATAAACGAGCTTAAACTGAGAATACAGAAACTTGAGTCAGAAGCAGAGCAGAACAGTAACAGTACAGAACTTGCGATTTCGCGTGCAGTGAGCAAGGAGAAGGAAAAGTATGAGAAAAAGCTGAGTGAGAGCAGCGAGGAACTTGCAAAAAAGCGTGAAGAGTTGGTACTGCTTGGTTCAAAGCTAGAGAATGTGAAGCTTGAAAACGAGCTTGCGATAAAGGAAGCGGTATCGAGGATAGAAAGTGAACGCGATACTCAGAAAGCCGAGTATGAGGCGAAACTGAAAGCACAGCAGGAAAGTCTCGAATACTACAAGGACCTCAAAGCGAAGATGTCGACGAAGATGATAGGCGAGACTCTCGAACAGCACTGTGAGAATTCGTTCAATATGATACGTGCGGCGGCATTCAGAAACGCAGAATTCGGCAAGGACAATACGGTTACAGACGGTACAAAGGGCGACTACATCTACCGTGAAAAAGACGACGAAGGCAACGAGATAATCTCAATAATGTTTGAGATGAAAAACGAAATGGAGACAACAGCCTCCAAGCACAGAAACGAGGACTTTTTCACAAAGCTTGATAAGGACAGGCGTAATAAAAACTGCGAATATGCGGTACTTGTATCACTTCTGGAGTCGGAAAACGAGATGTATAATCAGGGCATAGTGGACGTATCGTATGCATATGAGAAGATGTACGTTATCCGTCCGCAGTTTTTCATTCCGATGATAACGATACTGCGCAATGCGGCGATGAATTCGCTTGAATACAAGCGTCAGCTTGCCTACATAAAGAATCAGGAAATCGACATCACACATTTTGAGGAGCGAATCGAGGACTTCAAGAGTGCATTCTCGAAGAATTACGACCTTGCAGGAAGACAGTTCAACACAGCGATAGAGGAAATCGACAAAACCATAGAGCACCTGAATAAGGTAAAGGAAAACTTGCAGAAATCGCTGAATAATCTGCGGCTTGCCAATAATAAGGCACAGACTCAGCTGACTATCAAGGCACTCACGAAGGATAATGACACGATGATAGAAATGTTTGACCAGCTTGAAAAAACGTCAGGAGAAGAGTAAGTTAATCCTTTTATATTATTAACTTTTACAATCTGAATTATTGACTTTGCCGCCGTATTATGGTACAATAGTACTGATGAAAAATATTTGCATTTATTAAATATTTAGAAAAATGTTTGAGTTATTTTAGATGAGGGACAGCAAGACATTTTTAAACGGTAATAAGGAGATATAAATATGGGCGTTTTTGATGTCTTAAAAATTAAAAATGGCGTAGCCCAGGGTATCCGTTTTGAAAGTCCTTTGGGCGAGGGACACTATTCTGGTCAGG
Organism: uncultured Ruminococcus sp.; assembly: GCA_900315975.1. The sequence continues at coordinate 47,442 of ONBA01000003.1, read as the reverse complement.
TCAATTCATCGAGACTGCCGAACGGACAAGGTATATTCGTTAACAGCGTCGGAGTAGAGTACGAGGGCGACTGGGAAAACGGAGTCCTGAGCGGATTCGGAAAGAAGTACGCAAAAGGATATTATGACACGTTAGACGAAGACGGCGCTACTTCTCTTGTGTATGCCGGAGAATTTGCAGATAATAAATTTCACGGCAATGGAAAGCAGTTCAGCTACTCAGGAAAAATCGAGTATGACGGAGAATACAAGGAAGGCTGGAAAAACGGTCACGGCATAGAGTATTACGAAAACGGCAACGTAAAATACGACGGAGAATGGGCGCGTGACAAGTATCACGGTTCCGGAGTTTACCACTATAAAAACGGCGATATCCTTGAAGGCAAGTGGAGCGAAGGCTTGCTCAACGGCGACGCGGTACTGAAAAAAGCGGACGGCAGTTCATACAAGCGTATTTACAAGGAAGATGAAGTAGTCAAGGAGCAGATACTCACTGCGAGAAAAGACTCAAAAACGGTCATAGACTATGGCGACGGCGATAAATACGAGGGCGAAGTAAACAAAGCCGGTGAACCTCACGGATGCGGTATAATGTACTACAAAGACGGAAGCAGACACGAGGGCGAATATAAAAACGGAAGCAGAGAAGGTCACGGCATATTTTATTATAGTACCGGCGACAGATACGACGGCGAATGGAAAGACGGAGTGTACGACGGACACGGCATAATCTGCTACAAAGATGGCGACATATTCGAGTGTGATTTCAAGGAAGGCAAGGAAAACGGCTACGGACTCTTTATATGTTCCGACGGCAGAATAATTCGTCAGGTATGGGAAAACGGCGAAAAACAGAGTGAAGAAGCTGTAGACGTCGGAGACAGTACGACATTCCTGATGAAGAGGACGATCACCTATACAAACGGAAACAAGTATGAGGGTGAAGTAAGTCTTAGCGGTGAAAGAAACGGCTATGGAAGCCTGATAATGGTGAATGGCGACAAGTACGACGGTGAGTGGGCGAATGACGTAAAGCACGGTCACGGCGTAGAGATATGGGCAACAGGAGCACGTTATGAAGGCGAATGGAAAGACGGCAAAAAGGATGGCGAGGGAATCCTCACAGGACGCGGCGGAATAAAACAGCGTCAGGTGTGGGAAAACGGCAAGCTGATAAATCAGGAACCGATAAGAGAATAATGGAGAACTCCCCGAAAGGGGAGTTTTTTTGAAGCGATAAATTGCTAATATATTATACTTGTACACTGCATGTTAAATAATATGTGCTGGATTGTTCTGCTTCTATTGTAATAGTGCACAAGATTATTGCTGTTCAATTATGCAAGACGATAGTTTTTGGGAACGGTAATTATTAAAAAAATGGGTGAATAATCACCAATTGTTTGGGTTACTGGTGCGATAAAATATAGAAAGTAAATGATTTTTATTTAATGCATATAAAATATCCTTGACATAAAATGTCGAATGATATATACTTTTAAAGGTGCTGTTAAACGGCACTTTCTGGTGCCTGCCAGAAACGATCAAAGGAGGAAATAAATATGAATATGAAAAAGACACTGATCGCAGTTTCTCTTATAGCTACGCTTGGACTTACATCATGCGGAATCAGCTTCAATTCAGAGAATACATCCACAACTGAGAAGACAACTGAGGCTACTACAGAGGAAGAGACAACAGAGGAAACTTCCGAGGATGCAACTGAGGACACAACAAAGAAGTCCAGAAGAGACAAGGAAGCTACAACAGAGGCATCAACTGAGGATACAACTGAAAAGACAACTGATAAGGAAGATACAACTAAGGAGGATACCACAAAGGCATCGTCTTCAGCTGCTGATGTAAAGCCTGTAGAGGGACTCAGCGAAAACTACGCTGACCTTGAAAACAGATCTTTCGCATACAACGGCAAGGTATTCACTCTTGGTAAGAGCACACTTCAGGACCTTATCGACGGCGGTGTACCGTTCAAGGAGTCTGACCTCAACAACAAGGACAACAACGTAAACAAGAATCATTCAACTTCTTACTACAACGTTGATATAACAGATTTCTCACATCTCCAGGTTGACTTCACAAACTTCACAGACGGCAACCTCAGCGAGAAGGAGTGCGTACTTACAACAGCAAGATGGTACTCTATCTATGTTCCTAACTCATCATACGATGATAAGCGCAATGCAGACATCGAAGACGATTTAGCAGAAGCACAGACAATCATTCAGTTTGCTTTCCCGATCACAATGAAGAAGAGCGAGCTTCTTGAGAAGTGTCCTGATGGTGAAGCTGACGATTACAACAATGTTGATTACAAGATCGACTCAACAAAGTACTACGGCAAGAGCGGTTACCACTTTGAATTCTCAGATGACAGTGACCAGCTTGAGGACGTATCAATCAGCTACCTTCCCTGAGTAAGATAATTAAAGAAATGCAAACAGACAGATACGGTAAGTATCTGTCTGTTTTTATGTATATTCAGTTTTACGGCACAGGATATGCCGGTACATACGATATAGGTCATCGGTATCGGGAATTACGGGATTATTCCTGAGACGTTCGGGGTTGAACGAAACAGAAAGCAAATGAATATCATCATCGCTTACATCAGATGGAGAATGCAGACCGAGCTGAGAAGGCAGACTTTCGAGATAGGCGAAAGCGTGCTGAGGAGAGTCAGTACCGAGGAGGAAAGCGAGCTGATGAAGAGTATCTGCCAGATACTCACTGCCGCGTTTATCACAGCAGCGTTCCGTAGAATCGAGCATAAACCTGTACACTTGCGGAACACACAAAGCAGCCGCGTGACCATGAGGAATATGATACAGGGACGTAAGCTTGTAGCACATTGCATGACCGGCAGTAGTAGCTGTTATATCGATAGCTTTTCCGGCGGTATTAGCAGCAGCGAGCATAAGTTCAGCGCATGAGCGGTCACCGGAGATGTAGCCGTCCATAGAATGGAGTACAGTTGTGATAGCCTGCTTTGAGAGTTCACGGCTGACAGGGGTGGAATTGACCGACCAGAACGATTCAATGCCGTGGCACAGAGCGTCAAGCATAGCGGACTTTTTGTGCATAGCCGGCAGAGTATCAAGGAGGGACGGGTCGAACAGTACAGCCGACGGGACACAGCTTTCATGCGTGACCGAAATCTTCACGTTATTGTGGTAAATGACGGCATATCGGGTAGTTTCACTTCCGGTACCGGCAGTAGATGGTATCACGGAAAGGGGGATATCGTTTTGTACGATTTCCTGCCGGAAGAACTCTTTTCCGTCGGGCATATCAGCGAAGAGCTTGATGCATTTGCCGGTGTCCATAGCACTGCCGCCGCCTGCACAGCAAATCATATCGCAGCCGGAGCTGCGGAAAAGTCGTACACCTGTTACAATCTCAGAGTAGTCGGGGTTAGGTGTAAAACCGCTGAATCTGACGACTTCAATACCTGTATGGGCAGTGAGGGAAGAAAAAAATCTGCCGGCAGAGCTTTCAGAGAGGGACTCGCCATACACGGCAAGTATTTTTTTTCTGCCTGATGAAATGAGGTACTCTTCAAATGCAGAATAAGCGTCAGAGCCGCGAAAAATGAGTTGTTTCTTCATTGGATACCTCCGTTTCTGAGACACAGGCAGATAGAGCGGAGGTCATCTTGTGTATCAGCTTCAGCGCAGAGCATATTGCGGAAGTCAGCGGGGCGGATAATGCAATTATCGGTAATTTCGTTGAGTGCATTTTCGGCATAGCAAGTAAGTTTTTGATTGACACCGCTATTGCAGTAGGAACTGATTTGAGCAAACCACAGACCACGCTCATGGTCGCAGAGCTTATAAAGCGGCTGAGCCGCGAGAGCAGAGTCGAACCTGTCAACACCTACAGCGGTGATATTACCATTGTTTATAACAGCCTTGAAGTCTTTTTCAGGCAGAGGAGTGGTACTACTGACAGCCATAACACTGCCGTTTGAGTTTAATACAAGACTAAGAACGTCGTCATCAAAGACGAGGTCGCCGTGCAGAAGCAGAATATCTCCTGCGAGCATAGACGAAGCTAGGAATATAGAGTAGATATAATTGGTGCGGGCAAAATCGGGATTGTGAACGAAAACGATTTCGGCTGTTACATTCAGCGAGTTGACATAATTGCGCAGAGTATCTGCAAAAGCACCGGTAGTGATGACTATTTTTTCAATTCCGGCTGAGCAAAGCTGACGAATCTGACGGCTGATAATAGTATCATCGCCGACGAGAGGAGCCATACATTTCGGCATATCGGCAGTAAGAGCACCCATGCGTGAACCCAAGCCGGAAGCGAGAATCAAAGCAGTAATAGTAGTCACTCCTTCCTGTTGAACTGATTATAAAAAAATTACATTTTCCGAAAAAGTTCGGGTCAATAACCGTATGAAGCGGTTACTGAGGACATACTATATTATAACATATTTTACTGAGATGTTCAATCATTTAGCAGGAATGATTGACATTTGTCACTAAAAAAGTGACAATGGTCTGCTTCAAAAAAGAAGGAAAAAGATGTATCATAGTATTACAGAAGGTTTGACAAAGCAACTGCACCATATTATAATATATATTGTGTGACAAAGGAGAAATGCAGAAATGTATGGATTTTATAAAGCGGCAAGAGCCGTACTAAAGCCAGTTTTCCTGCTTTTATACAGACCCCGGATATACGGCAGGGAGAACATTCCTGCAAACGGTGCGGCAGTCATCGCGGGAAATCACAAACACGCTTTTGACCCCTTGATGATAGATGTTTCGACTCCGCGGGTCGTACGTACTCTTGCTAAAAAGGCACTTCATGACGGACCCTTTGGCGGATTTTTCAGAAGTGCAGGAACAATTCCGGTAGACCTTCACGCAAGGAGAAATCCTGCGGCACTTGAAGCGGCATTAGCGGCACTGAAAAGCGGTGAACTTGTTAATGTATCGCCCGAAGCGAAGAGGAATTACACGAATGAGCTTGTACTTCCGTTCAAATTCGGGGCAGCGGTAATGGCTGAGAGGACCGGAGCCTTGCTTGTCCCATATGCAATAACCGGCGAATACAAAATATTAGCGAAACACCGCCCAAAAATAGTATACGGTAAGCCTTTCCGTGCACTCGGAGATGCAGAGCAGACAAATAAGCTTCTATACGAAAAAATTGCTGAACTGCTGAAACAGTCGATGCCTGCGGAAGAGTTTGCAAAAAAACACTATACACCATATGAGGACATTAACCATGAAAAGACATCTTGAATACCCCGAATGTTCACTATACGACCTGCTTGAAAAGAAGGCAGGGGAATTTTCCGGAATGTGTGCACTTAACTATTTCGGAATGAAGCTGACATTTGATAAGCTGATAGAAAAAATATCGGAATGTGCGAAGGCGCTGTCGGCAGCAGGAGTAAGACCGGGTGATTCAGTATCAGTCTGTCTGCCGAACATTCCGGAAGCGGTGTACCTGTTTTACGCTATAAATAAAGTCGGAGCAGTTGCGAATATGATACATCCGATGTCGGCGGAGAATGAGATAGTGCGCTTTGTAAAGCTGACGGATAGCCGTATAATATTCGGAGTTGACCTCATAGCGGGAAAGCTTGAAAAGGTGGGAAAGCAGTGCAGCGGACTTGAGATAATAACGGTCAGCGTAGGCAGAAGTATGCCGATGCTGACTAAAATCGGCTATACACTGACGAACAAGAATAAGCCGCCGAAGACTTCTGCCGCTGACTGGAGCAAATTCATATCGGGTGCAGCCGGAAAGAGCGGAACTAATCACCACGGCAAGGCAGACGATACAGCGGCAATACTCTACAGCGGCGGAACAACGGGTAAACCGAAGGGAATAATGCTTACGAATATGAACTTCAATGCCCTTGCGATACACAGCATAGACGCCTGCGGCAATCTCGAACCCGGAATGCGGATGTTATCGGTAATGCCGGTATTTCACGGGTTCGGACTCGGAGTATGTATACACACTATCCTGATACTTGGCGGAACAGCGGTAATACAGCCGAAATTCTCGACGAGGGACTTCCACAAACTGCTTTTCAGGTATCGTCCTAACATTATAGCAGGAGTGCCTGCGATATACGAGTCAATGATAGTGAACAAGAATTTCGACGGCAAGAAGCTTGACTTCCTGAAATGCATAATATCAGGCGGCGACTCGCTCGCACCGTCCACGAAGAAAAAACTGAATGCGATGCTTGCCGAACATGGCTGTAAAGCGCGTGTACGCGAAGGGTACGGGCTTACCGAGTGCGTAACGGGAAGCTGTCTTATGCCTGATGGTTCGGATAATCTGCTGAGTGTCGGACTGCCTTATGCTGACACATTTTACGAGGTCATCGGGAGCGACGGTGAGGTTCTGCCGGCAGGTGAGACCGGCGAGATAATCATACGCGGACCGTCGGTCATGAAGGGATACTACAAAGAACCCGAAGAAACTGCGAACACACTGAAAAAGCGCAGTGACGGTTATATATGGCTTCATACAGGCGATATCGGCTACATGGACAACGAAGGCTACGTATATTTCCGTCAGCGTCTGAAACGAATGATAGTGTCCGGCGGATATAACATATATCCGCAGAATATTGAAGAAGTCATCAATTCGCACAAGAACGTTATCATGTGTGCAGTAGTTGGAGTACCGGACAAGATAAAGGGCGAAAAAGTGAGAGCGTGCGTAGTTCCTGCTGAGGGTACCGATACTGAAAAACTGCGTACTGAACTCATGTCAATGCTGAAGAAAGAGATAGCCGCATATGCGCTTCCAAAGGATATGTTATTCATGAGTGAACTGCCGAAAACACTTGTCGGCAAGATAGCCTATACTGAACTGAGAAGTGATAATTATGAAAATGGAACAGAATAAACGTATACTTCTTGTACACCCTGAAATATCGCGTACAAAGTACAATTTTGCGGGTATAATCGACAATGAACCGCTTGAACTCGAATACTTGTGGACAGCACTTGAAAAAGCCGGATTCGAGCCTTATATATGGGACGGACAGGTAGAAAATGAACCGTACATAAAGCGGCTGAAGGAACTGTCACCGTCGGCGGTTTACATCTGTGGAAGAACACGTCAGGAAGGCTTCATGAAGGAGTACGCAAAGGCGGCGAAGAAAGCCGGAGCGGTAGCAATGATAGGCGGACTTCACGCACAGCGCTGTGCAAGCCGCTTCTTCACTGACTATATCGACTTTGTATTCACAGGTTTCGACCCTGCCCCTGTAGCAGACATACTTCTTGGAAAATCGCCGTCGCGTATTCACTCTGTATGTTGGAAAAGGGGCAGTAAATGGGTAAAAAACGCGGCAAAGCCTGACGATATCAACACCTTGCCGCGTCCGGACAGGACTTATTTCTACGAACATTCCGACCGCTACCGTTACCTCGAACTAAAACCTGCGGCACATATAAGAGCGTCATACAGCTGTCCGTACAGGTGCAGTTTTTGTATCAGGAATGCGATGAACTGCGGAAAGTACTCTGTACGCGACATAGCCGATGTAGTTGACGAGATAGCGGGAATCAGGTGTGAAAACATTTACTTTATCGACGATGATTTTCTATTTGGAGAGGAGCGTCTCAGGGAGTTCATACGGCTGATAAGGGAGCGGAATATCCGCAAGCGCTATATTTGTTATGGCAGAGCAGATTTTGTTTCAGCGCATCCTGAGCTTATGAAGGAACTGCGTGATATAGGTTTTTACTACGTACTTATCGGACTTGAAGCCGCTGACGAAAGCTACCTTGAACGCTACAGCAAACGTTCTGACATGGGCGCGAATGAGAAGGCAGTGCAGATACTCAACGACCTTGGCATAAATGCGATGGGAATGTTCATAACCGACCTTGATTTTACCGCAAAGGAATTTCGCAGTATATGGAAATGGGTAGTGAAGCACGACCTTAAACATGCGGCGATATCAATATTCACACCTGAGATGAATACCGCCGAGATAAAGAAGTACCGCGGCAGACTCATCACCCATGACCCTTCACACTGGGACTATCTTCACGTAGTAGCGAAGCCTTCAAAGCTATCGGTAAAGGGGTATTATTTTCACTATCACATACTGTTGATACTTCTGTTTATACGAGCATGGAGACAGGGAATATACGACTTTATAGACTACAAATATTTTATAGGTTCAATGGTTAAGAACCTATTCAGATTCGGAGGATAAAATGGCAGAAAAGTACACAAATCCGGTAAAAAAGATAATACCGAGCAAGCTTGAAACAGGCTATCAGCAGCTGATGTACAAGCTGCTTGGCAAGCACATACCCAAGAATATGACACCGAATCAGGTGACAGCGGTAGGAGTTTTCGGAGGAGCGGCGGCGATAGTTTTTGCTCTTCTTGCACGGATAAGTCCGCTGTTTTACATAGGAACGATTGCAGGACTGTGGGTACATATGACAGCAGATGTACTTGATGGCTACGTAGCAAGAACGAGGGGAATGTCGTCGCGGGCAGGAGCATATTTCGACCTTATCTCAGACGTGCTGATATCGACATTCCTGATACTTGCGTTCGGACTTTCGCCGTTTGCACATCTTGAAATAGCGGCATTTGCCGCACCATTGTACGGAGTAATGAATGTAACGATGATGAACTACATCATATACTTCAATGAGTTTCTGTTTCCGCGTCTTGGACCCATAGAAGCGCATATCGCGTACTGTGTATTCTGCATACTTGCGATGGTATTTGGTTCTGCGCCGTTATTTACAGTGGCAGGGATAGGGATACTGGCAGGGGATATTTTCATGATAGTGGGTACTCTGCCAATGTATTATGAAATGATAAGAATGGCAGTTGGACTTTTCAAGCGTCTGAAGGGACTTGAAAAATGAGAAAGCTGTACATAGTTCTCATAAAAGCACATACAGGTATAGGTTCAATAGCGAGGAAAGTAACAGGTTACCCCTACACACATATCGCAGTCAGTCTTGACCCGTCAATGACCGATTTCATAAGCTTTTCACGGCGGTATCACTATTATCCGTTTGAAGCCGGATTCACGCACGAATACAGGCAATATTATGCATTTGGCAGACACAGTTCATTTCGTGCGAAGGTATTCGAGCTGAATGTGAGTGAAGAAAAATATGCAGAAGTTATGGCATATATCCGGGAATGTGAAAATGACGAAAAACGGATATTCAATCTGTTTTCAATGGCGACGATGCCGTTACTGGGAGGTTTCAGAATATACAAATCGGATAATTGTATGTCGTTTACTGCAAAATGTATAGAGTTGAGCGGCTGTGTAAAGTTGGACCGTCCCTATTGGCGCTATTCGATAAAAGACATGGATAATCTGCTTACAGGTCATGAATATTTTGAGGGCAGGATACTCAGTGGTAATGCACAGGGAAATGGCTATATGAAGCCGTTTTCGCTGATTAGATACTTGCGCGGCATGATATTGCTTTTCAGTAAGTTGACATTTCGTTTACTGTTTAAAAAAACATAATTATTAACGGCAGTTTCAAAAAACTGCCGATTTTTTGTTAGTTTACATATAGTAAAGTGCTTGACTTTGTATAGTTCGCCGAAAAGTCTCCTGTAAGCTTGCATTTTTTGTGTTAAATAAGTATAATATAATAAATAAAGTATTTAAGGCAATGCCGCACAAAACCGAAAGGTGTTGTCATAAGGGGGGACTGACTACGAAATTCAGTAGATTTATTGCAGGAGCATTATCGGCTGCGATGGCATTATCCGGAACTGTAACATCTTTCAGCCGGAATGCAGCCGCTGAAAGTCTTTTTTTGGGCGATGTTAATAATGACGGGCAGATAAATGCTATGGACTGCTCTCTCATTCTTGAAAGTTACAGCAGTACATCACGCGGGTTCAGTTCTCAGCTTACAGAGACGATGAAACGTGCGGCAGATGTAAACAGAGACGGTCGTATCGATTCCATTGATGCATCTATTGCAATGGCGTATGAATCATATATATCAACGGGCGGAATCGGTGGAATAGACGAATTTATCGCTGAAAAATACAAGGATATGCAGACGGTCACATTTGGTGAATACGGCGGATTTACATATGCAGAGATAGAGTCTTCACCTGTAAAGCCGGAGATAACCATAGAAGTTGAAAATACCGAAAACGGCATTGTAGTCGACTCAGACAGCTTTGCGGGAAAGAGGTATAACTGCACCGTCAAGGTAAAAGGAGCGTCAGGTAAATACAGTTCGACCGGAATACACCTCTACTATGACGCACGTCTTATTCTTGATAAGGACGACCTGAGGACATTCGGAAAATTTGGTGAAGCAGTCAACGACCTGAAAGGAATGGCAGAGTCTGACTATTCAGCACCGAAAAACGGCATGAAGAGTATATTCCTCTGTACAGCAGGAGCCGGAAATACGGGTTCAGATGGCGAGTATTTCACATTCAGCTTTAAGCTCCCGGAAGACACTGCCGCAGGAACGGTATTCCCGTTTGACGTTCATTTCGAGGACGGCGACCTTTTCCTCAACAACAATACTGACCGTGAAGGCGGACTGATGCAGGCATATACATTTACAAAGGGAATCAAGAACTGGATAAACCCCATAAACATTTCTGAAAGCGATATCAAGCGGTGTATAGCACTTTCATACATGGACAGAAGCTGTGACGGATATATAGCGGTAGCAGATTCAAGTCAGCCGTCCGTTACAACCACACCTCCGGCATCAACAGCTGAACTCTTGCCCGCACCTATAACCGGTGAGAGTTATGCAGAATCAGACATTGCGGATTCGCAGTATTATGACCGCAGTCTTGTCACCTCAGATTCACCGGTAAAGCCTGAGCTTTCGATAACGGTAGACGGCGCAGACAACGGACAGGTGTTTGATGCATCTGATATAGCAGGCAAGACGATAAAGTGTACACTAAAAATAAGCGGAGCAGAAAAAAAGTATTCTGCCACGGGAATACACGTAAGATTTGATAAGCGGCTGAGTATAGTTGAGAATTCTGACGGTTCACCCGCCAAAAAGGGAGAAGCCATAAACGGACTGAATGAAAGATGCAGTGCTGACAAGGAAACAGATTCGATGAAGGGAATATTCTTCAGTACCTTTTCATTGGATAACAACGGAAAAGACGGCGATATGTGGGAATTCACACTGAAAGTGCCTGATAACGCAAAGTCCGGCGAGGTTTATCCTATAGACATAATCTACGTGATAAGTGAGAATGCTGAGGATATGTTTTTTGACAGTGAATTTCAGAAAGACGGAAAGCTTATGAATGCGTATACATTCATGTATGGAATATACAATCAGCGGTATAACTGCAATTTCAAGGCAGATGATGACGATGTTAAGGAGTGTCCGGCACTGAAAAACATTGCGGGTTACTATGACGGCTACATAGCAATAGCAGGCGAATTAAAGAATTCCGGAATTTGTGGCGATGTCAATCTTGACGGCAGAGTAGGAATAGCCGATGCAGTAGCTATATTGCAGTATCTCGGCAACAAGGACAAGTATTCGCTCTCAGAAGAGGCGAAGGAAAACGCAGACGTATACAACAAAGGCGACGGCATAACCGGCAATGATGCAGTAACGATACAGTATGTTGATGCTGGAATCATAAAGGAGTCTGACCTGCCTGTTAAGGGAAAGTAGCATACATTGTAAATAAAAAGACAAGAACTCCCGTGAGAAATCGCGGGAGTTCTTTTGATAAGTTTTACCTATTACTGTTAATCGTGTTTACGTATTGGACAAATGCCTATGGGTGTGGTATGATTAGTGCATGGAAAGAGAGTGATGAACATGAAAGAATACAGATACATCATTAATTCGGAGCGAATGCGATGTTGTTGAAACATTCAGTGTACGTAAACTAATGATAATTTGAAAGGTGATAAATATGAAAAATAAGGCAAAGGTAATATCAATACTTGCAGCGTTATCGCTGCTCACAGGCTGCGGAGCATTCAACGAAAGCTCAGACGAAGGCGCATCGGTTGCAGATACGACAGCAGCGGTTTCAACAGATGAAAAGGACTGCTGCGAAGGCAATGACAAAGACTGCTGCTCAGATTCAGCAGCGGACTGCTGCGGAGACAATGCCGAAGCGGTAACAGGCAAGCCGGAAAAGTCAGATGTAAATATCGGTTACCTCAACTCAACAGCACATCTTCTTGCATTTGTTGCGCAGGAGGAAGGCTACTTCAAGGAAGAGGGACTTAATGTTACGCTCACGCAGTTTTCGAGTGCAGCAGAGCTTGTAAACGGACTCGAATCCGACAAACTTGACGCAGCGTTTATCGGCTCAGTGCCTACGCTGACATTTCAGAGTCAGGGACACGACGTATCAATTTTCGGCGGAGCGATGACAAACGGACACGGTTATGTTATCAAGTCGGAATATGCTGAGAAGGACGAAGAGGGAGTAGAGGTACTCAAGGGCAGAAATGTAGCATCTGTAAAGAACAGTGTACAGGACGCAGAGCTTCAGATACTTCTGAAGGACGCAGGAATTGAAATAGGCGAAGGCAAGGACAAGGTAAACATCGTATATTTTGACAGTCAGAAGGACGCATATGCGGCACTTCTCAACAGCAATATCGACGCTGCGTCGGTGTATTCGCCGTATGCGTCACTTGCAAAGTCACAGGGATATAAGGTCGTGTACTACTGCGCACACGAAAAGGCACTTGAAAATCAGCCATGCTGCCGACAGGTCGCAAAAACAACGGCACTCAGCGATTCCCCGAATACTTACACAGCACTTGAGCGAGCTTTTATCAAGGCATACCACTTCACACAGTCCGACCACGATAAAACGGTCAAGGATGTCAAGAAGTACATAGATATTGAGGAAGACTTCATAGATACTGAAGTATACGGCGGCTACAGTGTATCGAGTCCCGACCCTGACAAGAAGGGTACTCTCACACTTAAAGACACTATCATAGAGCTTGGCTACACGAATGACTATGATATCGAGCCACTCTACAACACTGAGATATACAAGAAAGCACTCGACAGTATAATTGCCGAGGGCAGTGATGAGATATACGATTCATTAAAGGAGCATTTTGATGACTACGAATAAGATAGAGATAAAAGACCTCACCGTTAATTATATCGAAAACAAGCGGAGTTTCAACGCACTTCACGACGTTTCATTCGGAGTAGGAAGCGGAGAATTCGTAAGTGTGATAGGGGCGAGCGGCTGCGGAAAATCGACACTTCTCAGCGTGCTTGAAGGACTATACGCACCCGCAGGCGGAACGATACAGATTGACGGAAAGGAACTTCACGGCACAGGTACAGAGCGTGGAGTAGTGTTTCAGCACTACTCCCTCTTTCCGTGGATGACAACGAAGAAGAATATAGAATTCGGCATAAAGCAGTCACGCAGAGATATAAAGAGGAGCGAGCGTTCAAAAATTGCGGACGAGTTTCTCACGAAGGTAGGACTTTCCGATTCAGGAAGCAAGTATCCGTCGCAGCTTTCAGGCGGAATGCAGCAGCGTGCGGCGATAGCGCGTGCACTTGCAATGGACACCGAAATACTTCTCATGGACGAGCCATTCAGTGCTATAGACCCGAAAAACCGTGTGATATTGCAGGAACTTCTGCTCAGCCTGTGGGAGGGCGACGGTAAAGAAGAGCGCAAGACGGTAGTATTTGTAACTCATGACATCGACGAGGCGATACTTCTTTCAGACAAGATAGTCGTGCTGACCGCTCACCCGGGAACGGTAAACGAGGTTGTAAACGTACCGTTTGAGCGTCCGAGAAGCCGTTCAGAACTCGTAAAGACCGACGAATATGGCAGATTCCGCAACAGACTCCTCTCGTTTCTTAATACTGACATTGCCGAACGTATCGGCGGAGACGAGGTGGTATTATGACAGCGAAAAAGCGGTATTTCCGTGTTACGCACCTGCTGTTTATCGCGCTCTTGCTGATACAGCTTCTGCCTGATAAATCAACAAAGGAAGTATTTACAGGTTCACTTATCGCATTTGCGGCAGGAGTAGAGGTCGTAGTATTAGCAATATCCTCATTCATAAAAAAGGAAAAGGGACTCACACTTTTACTGGACATAGCCGGTTTCATATTTGTTATACTTGGTATATGGTCACTTGCAACGGCGAAATTCAATATACTCAATGACCTGCTTTTCCCATCGCCCGGAAAGGTGATACACCAGTTTACAGAGGACGGCGACATGATATTAGTCAATATTGAAAGCTCACTTGGAACAACGCTGAAAGGCTTTATTCTTGCAGTTGCGGTTGCAGTACCTCTTGGACTATTCATCGGATGGAGCGCAAGAATAGGCAGTGCGGCAACGTACATCACGAAGTTTTTCAGTTCGATACCGCCGATAGTGTACATTCCATACGGAATCGCACTTCTTCCGACGTTCAAATCGGTATCGGTATTTGTAATATTCCTCGCAACTTTCTGGCCGGTTTTTGCCGGAACTATGAGCGGTGTACTCGGAGTTGACAAGAAAATAATCGACTCAGCAAAGGTACTCAATGTCAGCAAGCCTGAGATGCTTTTCCGCGTAATACTGCCTGCTTCCCTACAGCAGATATTTCTCGGCTGCAATCAGGGACTTAGTGTATCGTTCATACTTCTCACGTCCGCAGAGATGATAGGGGCACGCGACGGTATGGGGTACTATGTAAAGTATTACTCCGATTTCGGCGACTACACACGTACTATTACCGGACTTCTTGTTATCGGTATCGTGGTAATTGCAGTTACATTCCTGTTCAATAAACTTCAGTCGCATTTGTTAAGGTGGAAAAGATGAAAAATATGATAAAGCGAAGCCAAGAATCTGCATAAGATTTTTGGCTTTTGTTATTTATAAACTCGTAAGCTGTTGAACATAATCTGTTAGACGATTTATGTTGCATAGCGTGCAAACTTATAGTCGGAGTGAAAAGTGATGAAAATGCGGCTGATGATAAGACGATTTTATAACTATTGCCGAATATAGTAAAAACCTATTGACAAACTATGCAAACAGTGCTATAATGCATATAGTTCCGATAGGAATAAAGAATTTTTAAAGGAGTGCTGAACATGAGAACTATCATTATGTGTTGTATGTGTAACATGATGCCTGAACGTATTCTGCAATCTTATGCTCAGCGATGTTGCGCTTTTTCGTAAACTATGCGGGTATAATTATTTGTGCGCAGGATGCGGTTTCAGCATTCTGCGCATTTTTGTTTTTGGAGGACTTATGGTTAACGAAAGAGAAAGCGTGACCGCTAAAATGTGTGCATTTGTCAGAGCATGGCACTCAAACAGGTCGCGGCAGAAAATCTACGACGATTACCTTGCCTACGATTTCATGGGCAAGGCTGAATACGACAGCATCTACGATATGATAAGCCACGGATTCGGCGGTATACAGGAGTTTTCACGAGATGACACTGAACAGCTGATAAACGAGTACATCGCTCCGATACCGCTTTCGAGGATTCACTTCAATGAGGTGAGACTTGCTGATTTTGCGGCTGAAAACGGCGATATACAGTACGTTATCTGCGGAGCGGGTTCGGATACTTTCTCGTTCAGGAACAACAATGAGAATATCAGCATTTTTGAGATAGACCACCCCGATACTCAGCGGTATAAGCTTGAAAAAATAAGACGGCTTGAATGGAATATCCCGAAAAATGTGCATTTTGTTCCTGTTGATTTCGAGAAAGAGCGAATGTGCGATAAGCTTCTTAATGCAGGGTTTGACCCCGAAAAAAAGACGTTTTTCAGTATCCTCGGAGTTTCCTACTACCTGACCCTCGATGTTTTTGCTGATACGCTAAGACAAATGGCTGAACTTTCATCGCTCGGGAGTACGGTAGTTTTCGATTACCCAATAAAGACAGGTGATTTTCCGCGCAGAGTTGCACGTCTTGAAAAAATAACAGAATCCCTCGGCGAGGTGATGCGCGGAGGATTTGATTACAATGAAGTGTCGCGGGCACTATATTCCCTCGGCTTTCAGATAGATACGTATATGCCGCCTGAGAAGGTGCAGTCGGAGTATTTCGACGGCAGAGATGACGGCATGAGAGCTTTTGAAAATGTAAGCCTGATTTCGGCAACCTATACCTCAGGCTATAACTTTGAATAAGGAGAATTATTATGAAATTTACAAATACTGAAACTGCACTTATCCACGGCGGTATATCAATCGATGAGCACACTGGTGCTGTAAATATCCCGATTTATCAGACTTCCACCTATAAGCAGGACGGACTCGGAAAAATGCGCGGGTACGAGTATTCGCGCACAGGCAACCCTACTCGTGAGGCACTTGAGTCCCTCATAAACGACCTCGAAGGCGGATATGCAGGATTTGCATTTGCTTCCGGAATGGCGGCTCTTACGGCTGTTTTAAGCCTTCTTCACAGCGGAGACAGGGTGCTCATTTCAAGCAATGTTTACGGCGGAACTTTCCGACTGCTGAATAAGGTTTTCGACCATTTTTCAATAAACTATACCATCGCCGATACTACTGACCCCGCGGTTTACGAAAGTCAGATAACCGACGACGTAAAGGCTGTGATCATCGAAAGTCCGGCAAATCCGCTCATGACTGTTACCGATATCAGGGCAGTTGCGGAGGTTTCACACAAGCATGGTCTCCTTGTTATTGTCGATAACACTTTCATGACTCCGTACCTGCAAAAGCCGCTCGCTCTTGGTGCTGATATCGTCGTTCACAGTGCTACCAAATACCTCGGCGGACACAGCGATGTAGTGTCGGGACTTGCGGTAGTCAGCACTAAGGAACTTGCTGAGAAAATCGCTTTCATTCAGAATTCTACAGGCGGAGTTCTTGGACCCTTTGATTCTTTCCTGCTTATACGTGGTATTAAAACTCTTGCAGTTCGCATGGACAGACACGTTTCAAATGCTGAAAAAACAGCCGAATTTCTCGTTTCTCACAAGGCTGTGAAGAATGTCTACTACCCCGGACTTGAAAGCAGTCAGGGATATGATATCAACCGCAGACAGGCTAAAAACGGTGGTGCGATGATTTCTTTTGAACTGCATGAAAACTATGACATAAACACATTCTTCGAGAGCCTTGAACTCGTCTCTCTTGCGGAAAGTCTCGGCGGTGTCGAGTCGCTCGTATGCCACCCCGCTACCATGACCCATGCGTCTATCCCTGCCGATATACGTAAAAAAGTCGGTATCACTGACGGTCTTATCCGTCTCTCGGTCGGAATAGAAAATATTGAGGATATTCTCGCAGATATCGCTCAGGCTATTGCAAAATCTGAAAGAAAGTGAGATAATATTATGAGGTACTATGATTCTATGCAGGCACTCATCGGTAATACTCCGCTCGTGAGACTCGGCAATATTGTGCAGGAAACCGGTGTTAACGTCTTTGCTAAGCTTGAACTATATAATCCGTCCGGAAGTGTTAAAGACCGTACAGGTCTGTATATGATAGAGGATGCTGAGCGCCGCGGTCTTCTCAGAAAGGGCGGCACTATCGTTGAGGCTACTGCCGGCAATACCGGACTCGGTATCGCATTCGCCGCTTTGGGACGCGGATACAGGATCATATTTGTTGTTCCTACAAAATTCTCGGCTGAAAAACAGGCTTTGCTCCGTGCTCTTGGTGCGGAGGTCGTTAATACTCCACGAGAAAAGGGTATGCTCGGTGCAGTTGCTAAGGCTGAAGAGATAAAGGCTGAGATTCCGGGTTCAATATCGCTTGAACAGTTCAGGAATCAGAGTAATCCGCTTGCTCACTACGAAACTACCGGACGTGAGATTTTTGAGGCTCTCGATGGACGTATCGATTACGTTGTTGCAGGTGCAGGAAGCGGCGGTACTTATACCGGTATGCTCCGATATATAAAGGAGCGTGTGCCCGGTGTGAAGGGTATACTCGCTGACCCTGTCGGCTCGACTATGGGCGGCGGTGTACACTCCGACTACAACATTGAGGGTATCGGCAACGACTTCATCGCTGATACTATGGATATGTCCCTCGTGGACGATGTTATAAAAGTTAACGATGATGATGCTTTCTCGACTGCAAGACTTCTTGCAGCAAAAGAAGGTGTTATAGCAGGTTCGTCTTCGGGAGCGGCTATGGCAGCAGTCTTAAAGCTCGTGAAAAGCGGTGCTAAGGGCAATATAGTCACTGTTTTCCCCGACCGAGGCGACCGCTATTTCAGTACAGGATTATACGATTGAGAGGTTTATTATGACTTTACAGCAGCTCAAATACATTCTTGCAATTTCTGCAACAGGCTCAATGAACAAGGCGGCAGAACAGCTTTATGTTTCTCAGCCGTCACTTACTTCCTCCGTTCAGGAACTCGAAAAAGAAATCGGTATCAAGGTCTTTAACCGCAGCGGCAGGGGAGTTACCCTTACTAATGACGGCGCAGAGTTTATTCAGTATGCTCGTCAGGTTGTCGGACAATTTGACGTCCTCGCCGAAAAATACATCAGCAAGGGCAATATCAAGAAAAAGTTCGGAGTTTCAACTCAGCATTATTCGTTCGCCGTTAAGGCTTTCGTGGAGATGGTCAAGGAGTTTGATACTGCTGAGTATGAGTTCGCAGTACGCGAGACTAAAACTGCTGAGGTCATCAGCGATGTCGCTGCTATGCGCAGCGAAATAGGTATTATTTACCTCAACGACTTTAACCGCAAGTCCATTACAAAGCTGCTGAACTCAAACGGACTGGAGTTCCATACTCTCACAAAATGCAGTCCGTTTGTGTATTTGTGGAAGGGTCACCCCCTCGCTAATGAGAAAAAGATTACCTTTGAAATGCTCGCTGACTACCCCTGCCTTTCGTTTGAGCAGGGTGATAACAGTACCTTTTATCTCGCGGAGGAATTGCTCAGTACTGCCGAGTATCAGCGTACTATCAAGGCTAATGACCGTGCAACTATGCTCAACCTCATGATAGGTCTTGACGGCTATACACTATGCTCGGGTATCATATGCGAGGAACTCAACGGAAGCGATTATATTGCAGTCCCGTTTGAGGACGATTCCGACGAGATAATGGAAATTGGCTATATTACGCTAAAAAATGTCATTCTCAGCGAGATGGCGGAAAAGTATATTGTCGAGATAAAAAAGTACCTCGGCTTATAAAATGAACCTATAACTATAAATAAACCTTTGGTATTGGACAGAAACAGTACCATGGTGTATAATATAATCATACCAAATAGATATGCTAAATATGATTATGGAGGATATTACAATGAGCAGAGATATTAACAATAAATTCTGGGACGAGGAACTTGAAACTCTCCCTCGTGAGGAACTCGAAAAGAAACAGCTCGAAGACCTTAAGGAAATCGTGAAGTTCGCTTACGACAACGCTCCCTACTACAAGCGTTCGTTCGATGAGGCTGGTGTTAAGCCTGAGGATATCAAAACTCTCAAGGACATTGAGAAGTTCCCGTTCATCAATAAAAAAACTCAGCGCGATACTCAGGGTGTGGGTTCGTTCCTCGGTGAACTTGCCGCTGTTCCTGAGGAGGACGTTGTGTTCATTTCTACTTCGTCAGGTTCAACAGGTGTTCCTACCATGAGCCCCTTTACTAAAAAGGACTTTGACGAGTTTCAGGACACTGAGAGCCGCTGGTTCTGGCAGATAGGAATGAGACCTAATGACCGCTATGTTCATGCACTTAATTTCTCACTCTATGTCGGCGGTCCTGACGTTATCGGTGCACAGAACCTCGGTGCACTCTGCATCTGGGGCGGTACTCTCCCGAGTGAGAGACTTCTCTTCATTCTTAAAACCTACAAGCCGACTATCATCTGGACTTCTCCCTCTTACGCTTGGCAGCTCGGTGAAAAGGCTCTCAAAGCCGGTATTGACCCCAAAAAAGACCTCAATATCAAGAAAATTATCGTTGCCGGTGAACTTGGCGGTTCTATTGATGCTACAAGAAAGGCTATCGAGGACCTTTGGGGTGCTGAAGTCTACGACTTCTACGGTTTGTCCGATATTTTCGGCGCTTGCGCCGCTCAGTGCGAATACCACGACGGTTTACATATTGCTGAAAACCATATCCTTGTTGAAACTGTTGATATTCATACGGGCGAAGTTCTTGAACCCGGTCAGACCGGTGAACTCGTTTTCACTACTCTCCGCAAGCACGCAAGACCCCTTATCCGCTTCAAGACAGGCGATATCGGCCGTATAGACACTACTAAGTGCAAGTGCGGACGTACTCACGGAAGAATCCATATTCTCGGCAGAAAGGACGATATGTTCATCGTTTCGGCTGTTAACGTTTTCCCGAGCGATATCGAGGCTGTTATCCGTGAACACAGCGGTATAACAGGTGAATACCTCATCCGTATATTCGAGAAGGACTTCACAAACAAGTACGCTGTTGAAATTGAAAAAACGGCTGACAATACTAAGGACGATGAGACAGTTGCTGCTGAGGTGAGTGCCGCTCTCAAGGCTCGAATCGGCGTTAAGCCTGCAAAGGTTATCGTTCATCCTGACGGTGGTCTTGATACTCGCTCAGAGCACAAGTCAAGACGTGTCATCGATGAGAGAAAGATTGACTACAGCATTTAATTGTTGTATAATGATAACGTACACACGGGCGCACGATGTGCGCCCCTATATTTAGGAAATCACTGATTTTAATGTGTAGGGGTGAACAGTGTTTGCACGCTTCGTATAATACATTTTTAAGGAGAAAATTATGCCCGAACTTTCTAACCGTACTGCGACTTTTACCGATTCCGTCATCAGACGTATGACCCGAATCTCAAATAAATACGGCGCTGTCAATCTCTCACAGGGATTCCCAGATTTTGAGCCGCCTAAAGCTATTCTCGACCGCCTTGCAGAAGTCACCCGTGAGGACTTCCATCAGTACTCTATTACCTGGGGTGCTCAGAATTTCCGCGAAGCTCTCGCTGAAAAGCAGTCACGTCTCATGGGTCGCAGTATCGACCCTAACGGCGAGATAGTCGTTACCTGCGGCAGTACTGAGGCTATGATGGCGGCGATGATGTCGGTAACAAATCCCGGCGACAAGGTTATCGTTTTTTCGCCGTTCTATGAGAACTACGGCGCTGATACTATTCTTTCAGGCGCTGAACCTATCTACGTTCCGCTGATACCACCGGAGTTCAGCTTCGACGCTGATGTCCTTGAAGACGCTTTCAAACAGCACCCGAAAGCTCTGATACTTTGCAATCCTTCAAATCCGTGCGGTAAGGTGTTCACACTCGATGAACTGAAAATTATTGCTGACCTTGCAAAAAAATATGACACGTTCGTTATTACTGATGAGGTGTATGAGCACATCGTCTATGCTCCGCATAAACACGTATATTTCGCAAGTCTCCCTGATATGTGGGAGCGGACTATCTCCTGCTCGTCTCTCTCTAAGACCTACTCTATCACCGGTTGGAGACTCGGTTACGTTATCGCTCCGCCGCATATTATTGACACCGTTAAAAAGGTTCATGACTTCCTTACAGTCGGTGCGGCTGCTCCTTTGCAGGAGGCAGCTGTTACGGGTCTGCGGTTCGGCGACGACTACTATAAGTGGCTTCAGGATAAGTATACAGAGAAGCGCGACCTATTCCTTGATGGTCTCGACCGCATAGGTCTGCGTCATACAGTTCCGCAGGGTGCTTACTATATCCTGCTCGATATTTCGGAGTTCGGCTACAAGAGTGACCTCGTTTTCTGCGAAAAATTAGCTGAATACGTCGGAGTCGGGGCAGTTCCGGGTTCGAGCTTCTTTAAAGAGCCTGAAAACCGCTACATACGTTTCCACTATGCTAAGAAAAATGAGACACTCGAAAATGCTCTTGAACGTCTCAATGATATACGCAGAAAAATGCCTGCGGAATAAAAAAACAGCTTATTATTCAAACTTGCCTGAAGTCTTACCTTCAGGCATTTTTTGCGTTCAATAGAAAAAAACTATAACCTACTATAAAACTATGGTATTGGACTTTCCTTGTAAACAGGTGTATAATTAATTCATATAAAAACGATAGGAGATTTGATATGAGAGAAATAATCTGGCTTGGTCGCGGTGGTCAGGGTGCTTTTACTGCCGCTAAACTCCTCGGTGCGGCTTATACTTTGAGCGGCGAAAGATTCGCACTTGCTTTTCCTTCATTCGGTCCTGAGCGCCGCGGTGCTCCCGTAAAAGCTTTCACTAAGCTCGATACTGCGCCCGTTGTGGACAGAAGTCAGACCGAAAAAGCTGATTTTGTTGTGATACTCGATGATACCCTCTATACTCCTCAGCTTCATGCTTTTCTCAAAAAGGACGGCTGTATCATTGTAAACTCTAAAAACGATATCGACGGTGTACTGACTTTCGATGCAGAAAAAATAGCATCAGAATTCCGGCTGCCGACTGTTAATACGGTCATGCTCGGTTTGCTTACCGGTATATCAGGTGTTGTATCAGCCGCAGAAGCTGCCGCTGCTGTTACCGGATATATGCCACGGAAAATTCAGGAGCGTAATATTTCTGCTCTCACTAAAGCTGCTGAGGAGGCTGTTCAATGAAACCATACATAAGAGAAAAAAAGTCTTTTGCTTTTGAGGAAATTCCCGAAAATACGTCATTTGAAGCCGGCTATCTCGTTACGGTCAACAGTGGCTGGCGCAGTGTAAGACCGGTCATCAACAGCGGAAAATGTGTCGGCTGTGAACAGTGCTACCTATATTGCCCTGACGGTGTTATCGCTGTTAAGGACGGTAAGGCTGTCATTGACTACGATTTCTGCAAAGGCTGTGGAATATGCGCTAAAATATGCAAAATCGGTGCTATAGAAATGGAGGCGGAGCGCAAATGAAAAAGTTTTTATCAGGAAATGAAGCCTTCGCTGAGGGGATACGTCTTGCTCGTCCGGAGGTCATCTCCGCTTACCCAATCACTCCGCAGACTATCGTTGTTGAGCGGCTTTCAGAAATGGTCGAGGACGGCAGTCTGAGTGCAGAATATGTTCATGTTGAGTCTGAGCATTCAGCACTTTCATGCGCTATAGGAGCAAGTGCCGCAGGTGCAAGAGCGTTTACCGCTACATCGTCGCAGGGACTCCTGTATATGGCGGAATGTCTGTATTATGCCGCCGGCGGACGTTTTCCGATAGTTATGATGAACGCTGACCGCTCAACTGCTTTGCCTTGGAATATCTACGGCGACCAGCGAGACAGTCTCTCTCAGCTCGACAGCGGCTGGATTCAGGCTTATGCTGAAAATGCTCAGGAGGCTCTTGACCTCGCTCTCATGAGCTACAGAATAGCTGAGGATAAGCGCGTTTCTACGCCGTTTATGGTCAATCTCGACGGCTTCGTCCTCACTCATACGTATGAAACGGTCGATATTCCTTCACGTGAGCAGGCTGACCGCTTCCTTCCGCCGTATGTGACCGATAACCGCTTTGACTTCGATAACCCTAAAAATATGGCTTTTTCAGCAGGTCCGGACACTAACTTCATCTTCAAATTCAAGGAGCATGAGGGTGTACTTGCGGCACGTGATGCTGTAGCCGAGACTGAGCGTGCATTTGCTGAAATCTTCGGCAGAAACTACTCAGGCCTGATTGAAAACTATCGAACCGATGATGCGGATTACGTTATCGTGACTCTCGGAAGTATCGCCGGTCTGTGCCGCGAAACCGCCGATAAGCTCCGCGAAAAAGGTGTGCGTGCGGGAGTTGTCCGCATTCGTTATATGCGCCCTTTCCCTAATGGGGAAATTGCCGATGTACTGCGCAATGTCAAGGCATATGCTGTCCTCGAAAAGGACATCAGCTTCGGTAATGAAGGTACTGTTTTCACAAACGTTAACTCCGCCCTCAAAAAGGCTGATGTGAACGTTAAAGGCTATAATTTCATTGGTGGACTCGGTGGAAAAAATATCTCCGCAGGCGATATTGAATACATCTTTTCTGCTATCGCTGACGGTACTGACAGCGTTAATTTTATTGGTATAGGGGGCGGAATAAATGGCTAACAAAACCGCAGATTCTATTTCGCGTGAGGAGTTTTTCTATGGACATAAAGCTTGTGCAGGCTGTGGGGGAAGTCTCGCGGTAAGAGCCGCTTTGAAGGCTATTGGTCCGAATGCGGTTTCTGTTCTTCCGGCAGGCTGTATGTCGGCGGTGGGATTTAATTTTCCTCAGCTTTGTTTCTCAAATAATTCCATAATCTCAACTTTTGCAGGTACTGCTTCTATGCTTACCGGCGTTGAAGCAGGTCTGCGTGCAAAGGGTCACAAGAACTTCACAGCTGTCGGATTTGCAGGTGACGGTGGTACTGCTGATATCGGTATACAGGCACTTTCAGGTGCTATCGACCGTAACGATGATATCATCTACATTTGTTACGACAATGAAGCTTACATGAATACCGGCATTCAAAAAAGCGGTCTTACTCCATTCGGTGCGAAAACTACTACTACTCCCGCGGGTGCTAATATCCACGGTAATATCCGCCCGAAAAAGAATATGTTTGAAATTGCTGCCGCTCACGATATCCCATACGCCGCTACGGCAAGTATAGGCTATATCGCTGACTTTATTGCTAAGGTACAGAAGGCTTCACAGATAAAGGGAACGAAATATATCCATGTTATCGCTCCATGTCCGACAGGGTGGGGTGTCGCTCCCGATGAAACGGTCGATATCGCTAAAGAGGTCGTCGACTGCGGACTGTGGTACCTTGCCGAATACGAAAACGGAGAGTTCATTCTCAACCGCAAGCCGGAAAAGTTCACAAGTGTTGAGGCTTACCTAAGAAAACAGGGTCGCTTTAAACACCTCTCCGACGACGATATCCATATCATTACCGAGTCTCGCGATAAAAAGTGGGAGTTTATCAATAAGAATTTCCGGTAAATACGCAGAAAGCCAGTACTTTGATAAGTACTGGCTGAATTTGTTATATACTGGACTTGATTGCATAGGTATAAGCATTTTCACTTATTACGTCACTTTCAGCAGTTTCAGTTCACTTTCCGTAAGTGTGCGGAACTCTCCGGGGGCAAGGAGAGGGTCAAGTTCAAGATTGCCGATTTTTACACGCTTAAGATATATTATCCGGCAGTTTACGGCTTCAAGCATTCGCTTTACTTCGTGCTTTTTGCCTTCGCATATTGTGAGGTAACCCGAAAATGCAGGACCTTCCGGGTTTTTCATGTAGCGGTCGTGACGTTCCGGTGACATATACTCCTCTAACTCGCCGATACGATATTCCTGTCCGAAAGTAAATACCGCTTTTCGTGTTGTAAAGTCTGCCATGGGTACACCTTTTTCAAGAAGTTCAGTCTTTTCCGGTGTCATGTTTCCGAGTGCGTAGAAAAAGTATTGTTTGCTGATATGACGGTCAGGCTGCATGATTCTGAAATCGAGGTCGCCGTCATCAGTTAGAATGAGAAGTCCGGTCGTGTTCTTATCAAGTCTGCCGACCGGATGAAGCTTCTTTGCAAGTTCATCGGGAAAGTAGTCCATGACCGTTTTGTGTACCGCATCAGAACGCGCTGTTACGCAGTTTTGTGGCTTGTTGAACATATAATAGAGCATTTTTCCCTCCGGTAAACGGTTGCTATCGCCTGATTATCATGTTGCAGCGTCCCCATGCTTCGTCCTTGTAGGTGAATGCGTCGGGGACTGTTTCTCTTTCAGTAAAGCCTACGCTTTCATAGCACTTTTTTGCTCCTGCATTGACTGTGAAGACGTTGAGATGTACAGCTTCTGCTTTCGTTATCTCAAATGCATATTTTACTGCAAGTTTCAGCATTTCTCTGCCGTAACCCATGCCGCGGTGTTCAGGGTCTATGATGACGAATTTGAGCATTCCTTCGTTAGTTAATGTATTGAGCGAATAGCAGAAAAATCCGATAACTTCGCCGCTGTCGGTCGTTGCTGTAAACGGAGTATCTCCGTGCCGCTTTGCAATGTCAGCGAGAAATGACTGAAAATTTTCTCGTTCGAGAGGGTAGTCCATGCGTCCTGCACACCATAAATTGTGTACTCTCTCGTCGTTGTCCCATTGCTTTATTACGTCAGAATCATCTGCCATGAACGGTCTTAGTTTCATATTTCCTCCGTTATTAAATGTTTAGTATTATTCTGAATGTACTGCCCTTTCCTTCTTCGGATTCTGCTTCACATCTGCCGTTGTGCAGCAGGGCAGTTTGCTTTACGATAGCAAGCCCGAGTCCCGAAACTCCTTTTCCGTTTCGCTGACGCGAGGTATAGTACCTGTCCCATATGCGTTCGAGTTCGTCCTTTGCGATACCGTTTCCGTGGTCCGATACTTCGATTATTACACGGTCTTTTTCAGTCTTTAGTGCTATTCCTATCCATTTTTCGTCTCCGGCATGGCGGACTGCGTTGTCCGTAAGATTATATACTGCTCGTCCGAGTCGTGAAGCATTTCCGTGCACATATACTTCTTCCTCGATTTTGCAGTCAAAGATGAAACCGTCCTTTTCGTAGAGATTCCTGAATGTGCCTGCCGCCGTTTTAACTGTTTCACTGAGGTTTACCTCGCTCATTACAGGTTCAGCGTCGGTCATTTGCAGCTCTGAGTATTCAAGTATCTCGTTTACAAGGGCAGTGAGGCGGTCGGCTTCTTCGACTATTACTGCAACGTCTTCAGTACACTGCTGCTCGTCTTCGCGTGATATATCGCGTATCATTTCAGCGTAGCCCTTTATCATTGTCAGGGGAGTACGCAGGTCGTGTGAGACATTCGCAAGCAGCTCGTTCTGAAATTCCCGCGATTTACTGAGCTTTTCTGATGTAGCGTCGAGAGTGTGGCTCAGCTCGTCAAGCTCTGAGCAGAAGCCTTCGTGGTATGTTACATCTGAACTGCTTTCGCCAAGCTTATGAGCTTTTTCGGTGAGCTGTGAGATAGGCCGCGAAAAACTGCGCGACATGAACCACGCTATAACTGCTCCGATAATTACTGACAAAATCGTTACCCATATAAGCTGAATGCGTATTATGCGTGCTGTTGAGCCTACAGGTGTAAGCATCGTTCCTATGTAAAGGACCGCTTTCCCGTCTGTTTCAGGGTAGTCGATGAAGCGTCCGCAGACATATAAGTCGTCGTAGCGGAGTTCCGCAGTATCTGTATCAGATGAGCTGAGCTTGCTGAGAAATTCACTGTAGTTCGCGGGAAGCTCACGGTAGTGTGCGCGGGGGATCCTGCTGTCAGGCTTCATATCGGGCATTATTTCGCCGTTTTCGTGCATATGCTGTATACGCTTGTACTCATCTGAGCTGTAGAGTATGCTGCCGTCTGTATCGGTCACGAAAATGATTACCGAGTTTTCACGCGAAAGCTTGTCGATGTAGTCTGAGATGTCATTCTCTTTGCTGTGTGCTGATATCTTTTCGGCTGCTGAAAGAGTATTTTTTATTATCATTCCGTCATAAAAACGCTGAAGAAAAACTGTCTGAAGCAGCCAGAGTACCGTGAAAATGACAGCTGTGAAGACTATGAAGCATACAAGCAGTTTCTTCTGAAAAGTTCCTGTTTTACGTTTCAAATTTATATCCCACCCCTCGGACCGTTTTTATGCAGTCGCGGTATTCTCCAAGCTTTCCGCGCAGTAGTTTTATCTGCCAGTCAACTGTCCGGTCAACTCCGAAGCTGTCATATCCCCATACTTCGTTTAGTATCTTGTCGCGTGAGAGTACTACTCCCTTGTTTTTTATAAGAAGCAGAAGCAGTGCGTATTCCTTTGCTGTCAGGTCAGCCTTTACTCCGTCTATACTTACCGTTAGACCGAGTGTATCGACCGATATTCCGCCGATAGTTATTACTGCATCATCGTTTTTCTGTACAGGTGATTTTTTATGGCTGAGGATTACTTTCACACGTGCCATAAGTTCAAGCGGTGAAAACGGCTTTGTTACATAGTCGTCTACACCAACTTCAAATCCGAAAAGCTTGTCAAATTCAGTTCCCCTTGCCGAAAGCATGATAACCGGGATATCCTGAGTTTCTTTGATTTTTTTGCAGGCGGTGAAGCCGTCAGTGTCGGGCATCATTACGTCGAGGATTATCAGGTCAAATTTGTCATTTGCACAGGCGTCGATAGCCTGTCTTCCGTCTGAAACGCATACCGTTTCATAGCCTTCACGCTGTGCGTATCGGCTTATAAGCAGTGTTATATTGGGTTCGTCATCGGCTATAAGTATCTTCGGCATAGTGCACCTCCATAATACTATCATTATACACGAAATCCGCCCCGATGTAAATGCCTTGGAGCGGATTCCATTTTTATCTGAAAGGTATTCTTATTTTCAGAACATTGGCTGTTCAAAGTTTCCGCGTCCGCCGGGACCTCCGTGTCCGCCGCCGAATCCTCCGGGTCCTCCGCCCATCATACTCTGCGGTATCTCCGAGACTTCACTGCCGTTTATTATAATTGTGCCGCCGTTGAACTGTGCTGTTGTGTCGTAGTCGAATGACGACATCTGTGCGGTGATGTTTATTGTGCCGCCGTTAACGGTTATCGAGCCGTTTGAGTCGATTGCGTCGGTGTCTCCGGGGCCTACTTCAACTGTGATATCTCCACCGTTTATTTCGATTGAGGGAGAGTAGGTCGTTGAACCTGATGGTGCATTGATTCCGTCATCGGTCGCGTATATTTTTATCGTTCCGTCGTTGATGATAACTGATGTTGCTTCAAGTCCTTCAGCTGATGTGATATCGAATGTTCCGCCGTCTATCTGAAGCAGTGCACAAGCCTGTATTCCGTCACTTTTGCCGTTTATGGTGAATGTTCCGCCGGATATGGTTATTGTTCCTTCTGCTTCATCGTTTTCACAGTGGAAACCGTCTTTGCTTGTGTTGATGTCGAATGTTCCGTCGCTTACTGCTATCGAATCGTTTGCCTCGAATGAATCAAGGGCAGTTTCCATGTTGTATGTTCCGCCGGTTACTTTTAAGTCGTCCTTTGAGGTTATTCCGTTGCCGTATGCTGATGTTATATTGAGGGTGCCTGTGCCGTTGAGTACGAGGTCGTCTTTTGAGAATATTACTGCGTCAGTATTGGTATCGCCGTCAGATGTGAACTGACCTGTTACTTCAAGTGTATTTTCACTCTCTGTAGTCGTTACGAATACCTTGTCGGCTGATACTACGTAGATTGCAGGGAAATCACTGTTTGTGATGCTTACACTGTCGAGGACAAGCTGTACCTTTGCTGTATCGTCAGCTTCGACTTTAATCGTACAATCGGTCGCTTTTCCGCTGATTACGTAAACTCCCTCGGTTGAGATTTCGATGGTCTTGCCGTCGGCTACTGTTATATTCTGTGCTTCACTTGTGTCGGCTGTCTGTTCAAGGTCTCGCTTGGTAAAAGAGGTTGTCTCCTCAGTATTTGTAAGCTGTGATACGGACTGTGTTTCTGCCTTTTCTGTGGTATCCGTTTTGGCTGATTCAGTTTTTTCTGTTGCATTTTCAGTTGTGGCTTCAGACTCTTTTTCTGTCGTTTCAGCTGTTGATGTGGATTCTGTTTTGTCGCTCAGTATGTTATTTCCACAGCCTGTGAGTACGGTTGATGATGCGAGTGCCGCTGTTAAAGCAAATGCTAATAAATAAGTGTTTTTCATAATATCTTCTCCTTTATACCGGATTTGTTGTTTTGTTTCTATGACTTTATTATAGGGGTGTTTTATGAGAAGAAAATGGAGCGTAAGTGGAATTATGGTAGTCTTATGTGGAATGTTTGTGATAAAGTTCGCGCCTTGTTGAAATTAACCCGCAGTCATGCTATAATATTTAAGGCAACACCGCACAAAGACCGCTTGACGTCTTTGTACTGAATCTGCTTGGATATTTTCCGTCATCTTGCACAGAAAAATCTGCTTGGATATTTTCCGTCATCTTGCACAGAAATCCCTTGACATACGTCAGTATGCCTGCGGAATTTCTATACAATCTGACGAAAAATCTCACGGTGCATCTTCAGCACAATCTTTGTGCGGTATTGCCTTAAAAAAAGAGGTGTATTGTAATGGATAAAGTCAGAAGACATATTATTTTTTATGGCTATGTTCAGGGAGTCGGGTTTCGCTGGAAAGCAAGCAGTTCTGCCCGAAGATTCGGTGTTTCCGGCTGGGTCAGAAATCTTCCCGACGGCTCTGTCGAAATGGAAGCGGAGGGTAATCCGTATGATATCGACGACCTTATACAGTCGCTTGAAAATCACTCGTGGGGCAGTATCGAACGTATAGAATCACACGATATCCCTGTTCATGGTGACTATGAATTCGATATCAGATGAACTATTCTTCGTTACGCTTCAGCCGCTTCAGCCTTTCTTTGTATATTTCATACTCCGAGATAAGCACGTCTATATGACTGTTGATAAATTCAATATCGTGTTTGTCACAGGCAGATTCAAGTTTTCCTGCATATTCTGCAAGTCCGTATGCGCCTATGATATGTGCGGATACTCTTATTGCGTGGATTTTCAGGGCGAAAAGCTTGATGTTTCCGCTTATGTAGGTTTCACGTATGATACTGATGTTGTCGTCGATAGTGTCACGGAAAAGCTCAAGTGAGAACAGAAATCCCGATATGCCTCCTGAGTTTTTGATTCCGTCCTTCACTGATATTCCTTCGGTTTCATTCAGCCACAGCATATCTGACGGAAGTTCCTTGGGTTCGGCATTTTCTCTCTCCTGCTTGGGATGTTCCATCATTTCCTCCGGCAGATGCTTCATTATCGTCTTTTCGAGTTTGTCGCCGTCTACTGGTTTGAGAAGTAATCCGGTGAAGCCTATGTTTTTGTAATAGTCCTCATCTTCTGCGGCATTCGCTGTGAGTACGTAGACAGGAAGGTCCTTGTCGGTTTTTCGTATCTTTTCGATTATTTCTATACCGTTCATTCCTGCCATTATAAGGTCGAGGAATACCACGTCAAAGTGTGTGTCTTTGATTTTTTCAAGTGCATCTTCACCACGCTGTGAGGTCGTTACGAATACTCTTGTAGGCTGAAGAAGTCCCTTCATAAGGTCGAGACTCATCGGGTCGTCGTCTATTACAAGTATATCTGCGTCGGGTGCTATGAACTGCGGCAGATACGGTCCTTTTACAACGTCGATTGCATACTCGCTGAACGTGCCTATGGGAGTGGAATCGACGATTTTCTGCGGCAGTGTCAGTATGAACTCGCTTCCCTCATTATATTTGCTTTCGCATCGGAGAGTTCCGCCCATAAGTTCGGCATATCTCTTGGAGATATCAAGTCCGAGACCTGTTCCCTGAATACCACTGCTAAGCTGTTCGTCAAGCCGCTCGTAAGCTGTGAAAACCTTGTCGATATCTTCAGCTTTAATGCCGATTCCGGTGTCCTTAACCGAAAAGCTTATGATCGCTGAATCATTTTTACGTTCGTCCATGGTAATTTTCAGAACAAATCCGCCTACAGCTGTATACTTTACGGCATTTGTCAGAAAGTTGAGAACTATCTGCTTTATCTTGCTTATGTCACCGTACATACGACGCGGAAGCATTTCGTCGGCGGATATCTCAAAATTCAGTCCCTTAGCGGTACTCCTTATCCTTATCATGGATATTACTGAGCGAAGCATCTCCTGTAAATCATATTCCTGCTCGATAAGGTGCATTTTTCCGGATTCTATCTTGGAGATGTCAAGCAGATCGTCGATCATTCCGAGGAGAAGTTCGGAAGAACTGCGTATGTCAAATGAATAGTTCATGATAGACATGAAGTATTCCTTCGGGACATCAGTTGCGTCCTCACGCATTATCATTTCGTTCATTCCCATTATCGTACTGATAGGAGTGCGTATCTCGTGGGAGATGTTCGCAAGAAAACGTGTTTTTGCCGTGTTTGCGCGTTCTGCGTCATTTTTTGCCTGACGTATTTCATTGTACTGCCGCGCAATTATCGTTGAGCGCATTATCGCCCACACTATGAGACTGATGATCGCTGCGATAAGTACAGCTATCAATATGCGAACATAAAGCAGTTCAAAAAATCTTGCCTGCTTGATTATTTTGTAGGTGTTGTCCTGAAGGACTGCACCTGTTTTACTGTCAATGACCTGAATGTGAAGCTTGTATTTACCGTAGGGAAGATTGGTGTATTCAAGTGATGAAAGCTGACTCCTCGGTACGGTTATTCCACTGTCAGGACCGTCTTCAAGATAGACACTGATATAGGGATTTATCATGGTGTAATCCATAACAGATGCTGTTATCTGTACACGTCCGCGTGAAGGCGGTATGGTGTATACTCCGTTCTTGTCGGGGTATATCCTCTCATCATCGCAATATACAGCCCTTACACCGGTAAGAAATCTTTCTTTGCCTTCGCGGTAGTTGTCTATATTTACTCTGATTACTCCGTTTCTTCCGGGAATGTAAAGGTTGCCGCTATCGTCTGTGACACTGCGGGAATTTGATGTTATCGCGTAAGGAAGTCCGTTCTCAATTGTGTAGATGCTGTAGTCCTTGACAGTGTCATTCAGCATATCTTCTGTATCAACTACGTAGATTCCGTGCGAGGAAAGTACCCACGCTTTACCGCTTTTGTCAAAATAGATATCGTAGTTATTGTTGTAGGGGAAAGTGGTTACTTCTTTTAATATGCCGTTTTTCAGGTACTGTATGGAATTCGAGGTCACTATCCAGAAAACTCCGTTCGCGTCGTCTTTGATTATACGCATGATAACTTCGCTGGTCAGTCCCTCGTCTCTGCCTATTGAAGCTATACTGTCGTTTGATATTACATATATCCCGCCGCCGTCTGTGCCGGCAAGATATTTGCCGTCGTCAGTTTTGGTGACGGTCAGGAAAACTGTGTTGCTGATACCATCTTCCTTGCCGGCGGTGTATGACACTTTGCCGTTGCTGATAACTGCAAGTCCGCCGTTTGTGCCCGCGTAGATGCTTCCGTCTTCTCCTTCGGATACACTTCTTATCTGATTGGACGGCATTCCGTTTTCTGTGGTGTAGGACTTTATATCCCCATTGGCAGTATAGCAGATAAGTCCCATTTCATTTGTATACGTCGCTACCCATAAATTGCCTTCGGAGTCCTTGACAAAGCATCGTATCTTTGTGCCTTTCAAATAATCAGTAAGTGCATTTTCTGCCTTTTTACCGTCTTTTCCTATTATCTGTATACCTGTATCAGTTCCGATATAAAGGTCGTCACCATAAAAAAATACCGCATTAGACACTTCTTCCGTAAGTCCGGAACTGCTTGTGATGTCTTCAAAATTGTTGGTTACGAGTTTGGTTACTCCCTGTGTTGAGGACGCTATCCATATGTTCCCCTGATAGTCGGAGTCCTGCATTTCAATTCCGCTGTGAAGAGGCAGGTCATCAAGCTTGTGGAATCTTTTTTCATCGTCAAGATATCCGCAGGCTGTCGCTGATGATATCCATACCTTCCCGCAGTCATGGTTTATCCAGTGAACGCTTCCGTTAAGTTCCGGAACAGATATAAGCTCCATGTCTTTTGCCGATGAGCCGAATTCACCGTAATATACCTCGCTGTTCTCTGTTCCGATATAAACTTTTCCTGCATTATGCGGGTCTGCCATTATCGTTGTTATTTTTGCCATGCCGAGTTCGTCACTTTGATAAACGGCACTTACTGTGCGCTTGTCTATGGCAAAAATTATACCGGAGGAAGTCTGTCCGTACACTCGTCCTTCTGAATCGGTATCAAGTCTTATGATACGCTCTTTCGCTATAGTTTTGTCGCCGATACTGTGCAGACGCAGTTCCTTATCTGCATAGCATATTCCCGTAGTTGTACCAATGAAGACGTTTCCGTTTTTATCTTCTGCAAATACTCGTATAGATGATGACGGCAGACCTTCTTTGTACGTGATATGCACATTTTCATTTCCGTCTGTAACTACAACACCGTTGTCGTTAGTACCTACCCATATCCTGCCTGAACTGTCCTCGAAAAATCCGCGTGCATTCGTAAAGCCTTCTGACGGGTCAAGCTTCTCAAAGACTGTGCCATCGTAACGGAATACTCCGCTGTAGCCGCCTACCCATACGTGTCCGTCATGTGCTCCCATGAGAAACATAGCGTCGGACGTCGGCAGTCCGTTTGAAGCGTCATAAAGTTCGGCGGTATATCCTACACCGGAAATCTGTCCTGTTGCTGCGTATCCTCCGCCGTAATAGGAATATTCATCGCCGGCGGATAATGTATACAGCCTGCTGACCGGTGCTATACACAATATTGAAGCAGCGAAGGCTGCTGTGTATCTGACTATTTTTTTCCTGAAATCCACAAACAACCCTCCTGTCCGTGAAGATAGATAATACACATTTATATACATTTATTATAACATATTAATTTTCTATATGGGTGATTATTTGTATATACATATGTAAATTTTTTGTTAATTTAATTCGATTTCGGCTGTTTTCTAACTAAAACATAAAAACAGCCAAAGGGAAGTCCCTTTGGCTGCGTTTTGGGCGGTGTTGCCTTTACATCTTTTTGTTGTAATATAGCTTTACTGCGACGTTTATCAGTGTGCTTGCCATTAGTACAAAAAATAGGGTAATGCTGATTGTCATACTGTAAAATCCGGAAATTATTATTGCTATTGCAAGCGCATAGACCGATATCAGTGCGCCGGTGCGTGTCATTTCCCTTGCTATAGCTAGATTGCGCTCGTCTTTTGACTTTATGTACATCTGCTTTAGCTTTTCTTCATTTTTGAGTACGGTAGAATAATAAAATATTAAGAATACACTTGATAATTCGGTTGAGATGAGTATTCCCATTGTCATACCGCGTGAGAAGTCGCTTGTGTGTGCAGTCAGGCGGTTGAGTATAAAGTTGAGAAACAGCGCCATACAGCAGTATGATATGCAGAGATTGAGACGTGTTTTGAGTTTTTTTCTGAATTCTTCCATGATAGTTCCTCCTTAAAGGTTCTCGTCACCTTCGAATATGAACAGTTCCTCAATTGATATTCCGAAAAACTGTGCGGCTTTGTGGGCGAGTGTGAGTGATGCGTTGTATTTTCCGTTTTCAAGCGAGATTATCGTCTGACGCGTGACTGACAGTGCGTCTGCGAGTTCCTGCTGCGTTACCTTGCGCGATTTGCGCAGTTCCTGAATTCTATTTTTCAATGTTTTTCTTCTCTTCCTTTTTGCGTCCTGCGCCTGAATATGTCATAACTATTGCTACTGCAACTCCAAGTGCGACCCACGGCAGTGCTGCTGTAAAAAATTCATGCATAGTATTTACCTCCTGCAATGTAAAGTTTACTTTACTTATCCTGTGTCTATAGTATAGCACACTTTACATTTCGTGTCAAGTCTGCTTTACATATTTTTATTATTTAACTTGAATTGCTATCAGCTATAGATTCAGTCTATAACTGATAATGGGTTTTACATAATTGACAAGCATATAATTCCGATGTATAATATAGGCATACCAAACGAAAAGGAGTGGCGATCATGCTGACACCTGATATTTTGAAACGGCTGCGTTCTGTCGTCAAAGGTAACGACCGAATGTGCGTATCACGATGTTAAACGAATACCACTATTTATATATTTTTAAAGATTTTTTCAGGAGGAATTTACAATGGCAAACAATAAATTACATTTCGAGACTTTACAGCTTCACGTCGGTCAGGAACAGCCTGACCCTGCATCAGATGCAAGAGCTGTACCTATTTATGCGACTACTTCATACGTTTTCCGCGATTCTCAGCACGCTGCTGACCGTTTCGGTCTCAAGGATGCTGGCAATATCTACGGCAGACTCACTAACTCAACACAGGACGTTTTCGAGAAACGCATCGCCGCTCTTGAGGGCGGAGTTGCCGCTCTCGCTACTGCTTCGGGTTCAGCTGCGATAACTTATGCAATTCAGGCTCTTGCAAAGGCAGGGGAGAACGTTGTTGCGGCAAATACTATATACGGCGGTACTTTTAACCTTTTCGCTCACACTCTTCCACTTTACGGCATTACTACAAAGTTCGTCGACCCTGACGATATCAGTAATTTTGAAGCGGCTATCGATGAGAATACTAAGGCTCTCTACATCGAAACTCTCGGTAATCCTAACTCAAATGCTATCGACATTGAGGCTGTTGCTCAAATCGCTCACAAGCACGGTATTCCGCTCGTAGTTGACAATACTTTTGCAACTCCGTTCCTCGTTCGTCCTATTGAATACGGTGCTGATATCGTGGTACATTCTGCTACTAAGTTCATCGGCGGACACGGTACTGCTATCGGCGGTGTTATAGTTGACAGCGGTAATTACGACTGGGATAAGTCAGGTCGCTATCCGTGGATATCTGAGCCTAATCCAAGCTATCACGGCATAAGCTTCTCAAAGGCTGTAGGTGCGGCTGCTTTCGTAACTTATATCCGTGCAATTCTTCTTCGTGACACCGGTGCTACTCTTTCGCCGTTCCATGCTTTCATTTTCCTTCAGGGTCTCGAAACTCTTTCTCTCCGTGTTGAACGTCATACTGAAAATGCAAAGAAAATCGTGGACTACCTCGCTAAGCATCCGCAGGTTGAAGCAGTTCATCATCCGTCACTCGCTTCTGAGTCAAGCCATGAGGTCTACAAGAAGTACTTCCCTAACGGCGGCGGCAGTATCTTCACTTTCGATGTAAAGGGGACTGAGGACGATGCTAAAAAGTTTATTGACAACCTTGAGATATTCTCGCTCCTCGCAAACGTTGCAGATGTTAAGTCGCTTGTAATCCACCCTGCGTCTACTACTCACTCACAGCTCACTGAAGCTGAACTCGCTGAGCAGGGTATCAAGCCGACAACTATCCGCCTTTCAATAGGTACTGAGCATATCGACGACCTTATTGCGGCTCTTGACGGTGCTTTTGCGGCTATAAAATAATAGCTTCCCCGATTCTCCTTAAAGTTAAAGCCATAAAGAAGTTTCACCTTCTTTATGGCTTTTTTACGTTATTATATCCTGAAATATCGACCTGAGTACTGATGTGTCACCCTGTGCGGCTTTTATTGTCGCTATCATGAGCATATCGCTGTCACAGCCGGAAAAATCAATATCGTGTCCGGCATTTCGTACAAGCAGAGTTATGAATATGCGGAGAGTACGACCGTTTCCTTCGCGGAAGGGGTGAAGCATATTCAGTTCATGATAAAGCTCCGTCAGCTCGTTGAGAAAATCGTCCATGCACAGTCCGCAGAGGTAATCCTGACTTTTTAGCCGGCTGAATTTCAGTGTTCCGACCCTTTCAAGCTCGTTGTACCTGCAAAATACTGTTCCCTTTTTGGAGATGTTTATCGTTCGCAGAGTGCCTGCCCAGTCGTATAAATCTCCGAACAGAAGCTTGTGAAGCGACTTGTAGAAATCAAAGTCTACATTTACAAAATCCGTTTCCTGTTCAGCCTGCGTACCTCTCAGCAGAGTTATCTGCTTTTCGACGCTGTCAAGCTCGGACTGGTCACGGATATTAAACTTATTTATAAGGACAGTCGTATCAGGGTAGCAGTTCCATTGACAGCCTTCTACTCTGTATACAGCCATTATTTGCTTTTTACATCACTGACTATCATTTCAGTGAACTGCTTAAAGGTCATCTCTCCGCTGAGACATTTTCTGACATTGTTTATCTCGCTGTCAGAAAAGCTGAAACCTTCCATTCTTACAGAAGCAAGCTCATTGCTCAGTGCCTTTTCAGTTGAAACCTTATACATTGGTATCAGCTCCTCAAAAAATACTGGATATATTATAGTTTATTATTTCCGTTTTGTCAAGACTATTTTATCCGTTTTACTTTGCCTTTTTTTACTATGAATACTCTTTCGGAAATATCCATCATTGCCTTATCGTTGAATGAATCGGTATAGAAGCATTCTATGGGAGTGTTTCCGTAGAGGCGGCGGTAGCGCTTTACTTTATTATCGCTGAAATTGAGATAGGTTATCTGTTTGCGTTTAAGGTCGACCTCTGAGCATATCATATTTGATGTGCCGACAGCATCGCTGATGCCGTTTATCAGGAATGATGGTCCTGCTGTTATGATGATGTCGTCTTTATGTATCCTTTTCAGGATAGAGGGTGCTAATTTGTGTTTGTGAGTTTTCCAGAATCCGTTAGTCAGGTCCAGAACTTCCTTTTCACTGCGGATAAGTGTTTTCAGTGCATCGTTGATGGTTCGCTCCATGTAATCCTTCGATACGAGACATAGTTTGTATTTAATGAGGTTCCAGAATATTTTCGGGAGCCAGAGTATTATTCGTTTGTTGATGCTTATCATGTATACAGCAAAGTCGATTGAGCTTTCTCCGCGATATATCGTGTTATCAAAGTCGAATACGTTCATATAGTTCATCACCCCGCATATGCTGAAAAATGTACGCTCCACTTTAAAGTGGAGCGTCAGAATCCAACAATGAAATTATAGCATATCATATGCGAACTGTCAAGAAATATGACATTCTTATGTGTAATCTATATTTGTCTTACGGTTCAGGTCTTTGCCGTTAATTTTGACTTTAAGCCTGCCGTTTTTGCTTATGATATTCTCTTCAGGTGCGAATGTATCTTTTCCGATAGAGTTTTTTATGTCTACCTGTGCATCTGCATCTACTATGGAAATAGAAGTGTCTTTAGAATAGCCGCCGAATGCGAGTGCTTCGTGACCGATTGCTTCCATCTTTAGGTGGGTATCGCTCATTTTCAGTCTGGAACTTCCGTTCAGTGCACCGAATCCTGTTGATTTATCTGCCATGATGTTGAAAACAAGGCTGACTTCACTTGTAGTCACTGATGAGGATTTGCCGTTGAGAGTTCCAAGCGTTACGAGGCGTTTGCAGTGAGAGTAGAAGTCGACAGACGTCTTTGTTACTGTAACATCTGCGTTTCCGTTGAGAGAGCCTATCAGTACTCCTTCGTTTGCTGAGAAGTCAACTTCGATATGGCTCGTTGATACTGCAAGACTTACGTCGCTGTAGAGCGCTCCTATGCCGACAGCTGTTTCAGTGTTGACATTGATATTGTATTCGCCGCGGTTGATGTGGATATTTCCGCCGAGTCCTGAGCCGATACATATACAGTTCTTTCCGCGGCAGCTTATGTTGAGAGGTCCGTCCTGTTCAAATATAAGGTCGCCGTGGCGTAACTGGTGTGTATTGCCGATACCATAGCTTTCTGCGGCATTGAGGTCAAGAGTAAGTGCGCCGTCACCTTCGATTATCAGCTTTGAAGATTCGGGTACCTGTATTCCCGATTCATACAGTATATTCGAGCCGACAAGTACCAGTGTTACGGTGGT
This sequence comes from uncultured Ruminococcus sp., assembly GCA_900315975.1. The sequence goes on along the minus strand of ONBA01000003.1, from coordinate 8,065 downwards.
GTTCTCTCCAAGCTCGATACATGGGCGGTTCTTTACATTGGCAAATGATACGTCTTCAAGTGTGACACGACCTTTGTAATCGTGCTCTATCCGGACGTGTATATTCGTTTTCATCTGCGGTGTGCCGATGATTGAAATGTCTTTGTAAACCATTTCGTCGTGCCCGATTATTATGTCGGTACAGCCGTCTTTATCAAGTTTAGCAAGGGAGATGCGGTTGGTTTTTCCTGCTATATAGACGTGCTTATTGTTGCCGTCGATACGTTCCTGATAATACTGCTTTATCTCACTGCGCCGTTTTTCGTCTATCTGGCTGAGAATCTCAGCGGACGGCCTTGCTGTGTAGTAGCCTTGTATAAGGTCGGCACCGAGATGTATAACGGTGCGGAGTTCTTCCGCAGTTTCGACACCTTCTGCAAGTGCCTTGATATTGTTATCGTGGCAGAAATCTATTATCTCGCGTACAAAATGCTGTTTCTGCGGATATTCGTGTATCTCACTGAGAAGTGAACGGTCTATCTTTACAAAGTCAGGCATATACCTCAGAAGATTGCTTACGTTTGAATAACCTGTGCCGTAATCGTCAACTGCAATGTCGATATGCATCTGGTTAAAGAATGATTTCAGCTTTTCAAGTTCGGAGTCTTTGAGTTCCGCTTCCTCGGTGAGTTCGACTACGACCTTTTCTGCATGGTCGGCGAGTGACAGGTTTATCTCAGATACAGCCTTTTCTCCGACACTTACTCCGGGAATACTGTTTATAAAAACGCGTGCACTGCCGAAACGGTCAGCGTTTTCGTCTATGATACGCAGTACGTTCCTGAATGTAGCACGTTCAACATCGGGGAGACGTTCCTGCATTGCGGCATATTTTATAATTGCAAGCGGTGAAACTGTAGTTTCAGTGCGCGAACGCATGAGTGCCTCATACGCGTATACGCTTCCGTCAACTGCACTGACGATAGGCTGAAAATGGTAATTAAGCAGGTTGTCGTCAAGAATCTTTGATACAAGCCTGTACTGCGTTTTTTCTTCGCTGCCGAGACTTTCGTATGCGTGGCTTGATACCCTGAATTTGCTGCTGCGGAAACGTTCAAGCTGTTCCTGCATCTGCGTAAGTATGATACTGCGCTTCAAAACTGCAAAACCTCTGCATACTGTGCCTATCCACCGGCGGTAAAGTTCATCGTAGCTGCGGAGTTTGTCGCCGTAGCTTATAACGGCATATCCGAAGCACTCGGTCTCGAAAAAAACCGGAGTGAAGAAGTAGGCAACAGGAGTACTGCGGTCTTCATGGAGTGCAGGCAGCATATCTGCCGTATTGAACTTTTCGTCAAGGCTGACAAAATTACGTTTGCGGTCGCTGCAATAGCGTATTGCGTGTATCATTTCTGACGGATAGCCGTTATTACGGTTGTATATACCCTGAACTGCATTTTTCCACTCGTTTGCAATGCAAAGGTGGAATTCTTCTGCGCCGCGAAGCTGATATGCATATGAATAGACGGTGCTGAGGTATTCCTGCATCGTTGACTGGGAAATAAGGTTCTCTGCCATTGTATTGAATACAGAATCGTAGCCTTCTTCGGATATATCAGTGTCCCATTTCTTGCGGATTATCTGATAATGCGGCATGGTCTCACAGTTGCAGCCGCAGCTTTTGCCGAGAAGTATCTGCGATTTTAGTTTGAATGACTCAGGAATCTGACCGCTCATGCGTTCTGTCAGGAAGTTGAAAGCGTATTCGCCGAATTCTTCTGCCGGTATAAGCGCAGAAGTTATAGGCTTGGGACTGGTTTGTCCTTCATATGTCGAATCATAGCCGATAACGGCGATATCTTCAGGAACTCTTATGCCGCGCTCTTCAAATGCCTTGCACAGTCCTATTGCCATCTGGTCGTTGGCACAGGCAACTGCATCGGGGAGCGGTTTGCCGTCGGAGAGGAGTTCTTCGGCGCACATTTCTCCGCTCTGATACCAGAAATCACCGTAGATTATACGGTCTTCACGTATCGAAAGACCTGCTTTATACATTGCGTCACGATATGCCTGAAGACGTTCTTTTGAGTGCTTATGCCACTTCTTGCCGCTCAGAAAGGCTATGTCCCTGCATCCGTGAACTTCTATAAGATGTGTGATAAGCTCGAATACTGCTGAATAGCAGTCGGTACATATACTCGGGAAAAGGTCACTTTCTTTTTCTATTACTACAATAGGCTTGTTAAAGATGTCTTTGAGATGGAGTTCAAGATTTTCTGCTGCATTTTCTGTTTGTATGCTGTCTTTCAGGATAATGGCGCCGTCGAATTGTTCCGGATTCATCAGATAAAATATATTTGCTTCACCTTGTTCACGTTCCGGTGTATCCTGATATTTGCGATACATTGAGAATACACAAACATCATACCCTGCTTCAAACGATTTTTTCATGAAACCGCGTATAAACCGGCTTTGATACGATTCATCAGCCTGTCCGGCAAACAATGCTATACGTTTTGTTACGTTCATCGTATACGTTCCTTTCTGTGAATTTATTCCGGAAAATATATGTCAGACAAGTTCGGGACTGACTGCTATCCTGTATATTGCGGCAATATCTTCTGCTGTGAGTTTGACGAATCCACCGGTTTTACCGTCGCCGATACCGAATTTATCAACGAGTGCAGGGATGTCCTCGGGTTTTGCGCCAAGTTCTGCAAATGTGAGCGGCATTCCTATACTGCTGAGAAAACGACGGAAGCGTATAATGCCTTCGCGTGCGGTATTTTCGGGGTTTTCAAAGTCCATGTGACAGCCCCATATACGTACTGCCGCCTGTGCAAACCGCATTACATCGTGCTTGTAAACAAATTCCATCCATGCAGGCATGATGACTGCAAGTCCTGCACCGTGTGCACAGTCGTAGAGTGCGGAGAGTTCATGTTCGATGCCATGGCTGTTCCAGTCCTGTTCTCTGCCTACGCCGACGATGTTGTTGTGAGCGACCATTCCTGCCCACATGATATTAGCTCTTGCGTCATAGTCTGACGGGTCGGCAATAACTCGTGGAGTCTCCTTTATCATGGTCATGAGGACTGCTTCGCAGAGACGGTCTGTGATTTCAACCTCTTTTGTATTGGTGAAGTAGCGCTCGAATACGTGAGCCATTATATCTGTTGCTCCGCACGCTGTCTGATATGCAGGAAGTGTGCAGGTGAGTTCGGGGTTGAGTATAGAAAAGCGCGGACGGATAAGGTCGGAGCCTGCACCGCGCTTTAGTCCGCCTTCTTCCTTTGTGATTACAGAGTCTCCTGAGCCTTCACTTCCTGCCGCAGCAATTGTGAGTACCGTTGCAACAGGCAGTGCGGCTTCCGGTGACTTGCCGGAATAGAAGTCCCAGAAATCGCCTTCGTATGGCACTCCCATTGCGATTGCTTTTGCTGAGTCTATAACTGAGCCACCGCCTACAGCAAGAATGAAGTCTATATTTTTCTCGCGGCAGAGGTCGATTCCCTCGTATACAAGAGTATCGCGGGGATTCGGCTGTACTCCGCCAAGTTCTGTATATGAAATGCCTTCGGCTTCGAGAGATGCTCTGACTCTTCCGAGCAGTCCGCTCTTAATTGCGGAACCACCGCCAAAATGCAGCAGAACATTCGAGCCTCCGTGCTTTTTTACATAATGACCGGCTTCGTTTTCTGTATTTTTTCCGAATACAAATTCGGTAGGACTATAAAACTGAAAATTATTCATAGAAGTATTTCTCCTTTTATTTATTGCATTAATTAACACATTTGATATATGCATTTGCGATAGGAGGTATGTATATATTATATCACATATATTTAGCAATTTCAAGTTAAATTGCAAATTAACCGGCAGAAAAAGAGCTTAATCAAAATATTTTGTTAGGTTGCATAAACGTTGAAATGTGCAAAAAATTGAGATATGGAATATTATAAATATAATGTACAAATTGTATATTTATACTGTGTGCATAACGCACAAACAGTACATGATTCTATTGTCTGAATTGCTGAAATTGCTGTGTACCCGCAAACAAACCTTGACGTTGCCGACAAGGGAAGAGTACAATTATAATAATACGTAGAGTTTAATACGGCGCAATGCTTTATTTGCATATGACAGGAGTGAAATTATGAAAAACGGAAGGTTAGTCTCTGCGGCGGCGGCATTTTCAGTCGCGGCAGGAAGTTTTAACGCTTTTCCGGCTTCGGCTGTTGAAAAGTCAGAACTGCTCGATGTGAGCGGCTTTGTCATTCGCGATGAGAACTTTGTTCACCTTAGCAAGGGTACGTATCTGCGCGATGTATCATATCTGTTTGATGAACAGGATAAAGTTCCGGAAAGTCCCGATAATCTGAACGTCGGCGGCGATGTGCTGAAGGCTACTTCAAAGGCAAACTGGACTCCGAATCAGCAGATGGAATACGGTGCGGCTTCGTTTTACATGGACTTGGGGGCAAATTATGTCATTACGGCAGTCGCTTTCCTCGATACGAACGGTACCCCTACGTGGACGATTTCCGACGGTGAACCATTCAGCTGGCACAAGATAGCTGAGCAGAATATGAACTTCTACAACAGCTGGCGTGCCATAAAATTTGATAAACCTGAACCGACCCGATATCTGCATTTCAGCTCAGATTACTGCGACAGCGGAGTAAGTGAAATTGCAATATACGGCTATAAACAGAGTGAACTGTCCGATTCGCAGAAGAAAAGGACTGCTCCTGAAAAGTCACTTTATCCGGTGTCCGGAGAAACTGTGACTGCGGCTGGAAAACGTCTCGGTTTCAATGCTTTCATTGACGACCCTATAACTGCGATGATGTCGGCTGGGATTATTCGCGAGTACCACAATTTCAGCTGGATGCTCGACAACGACTGCAAAGTGAAGTTTACTCAGGGTACATGGGGCGATATGGACAGTTACTATAAGAGTCTGCACGACCGCGGAATCAATGTTATACCGTGTATACAGGGCGGTAGTACGGCTGTTTCAGGCGGTACAAAGGCGAACGAGATACCCGTAAAGTCCGGCGCTGATACCCTTGACCCGAAAAGTTACGCTGTCCATGCGCAGACTATGTATCAAATCGCCGCACGCTACGGCAGTAACAGCAAAATTGACCCGAAAACTCTGAATATCACCGATGCTCAGCCTGCTAAGACCGGTCTGGGATACCTTAACGCTGTTGAAAACTCAAATGAGCCTAATAAGAGCTGGGCGGGCAAGTCTAACTATTTTACTCCGTATGAACTCGCGGCTATGTGTTCGGCTGACTACGACGGTCATGAGGGGACTATCCCTGATGCCGGTGTTCACACCGCTGACCCCTCGTTTAAGCTCGCTATGGGCGGACTTGTCGGATATTCGACGATGATACAGTACCTCGAAGAGATGAAGCTGTGGTTCGACTATAACCGCTCCGACGGCAGATTCGCCGTAGATATCGTAAATGTCCATATCGGCGCTGATTCGCCTGATATAGAGGAAAGCAGTCTCCGTGAAACTATAGCTGAGCTGAAAAAGTGGATGAGTCAGAATGCTCCTGATACTGAGCTATGGATATCTGAGTTTGAAGTCCCGATGAGCGACTGCGAGGTTGAGGGTACTGACGCTCACGACGATGAAAACTATCAGCTGAGATATGCTCAGCGTGTTGCACGTACATATCTGTGTGCACTCGAAAATAACAGTGTCGACTATATTACTAAATTTCAGCTTCGCGACGAGGGTGAAGGTGTTTACTACAATTCAGGCCTTGTCACACAGAAGGGCAAGTGGGATAAAAAGCTTGCGTGGTATGTTTGCAAGAATGACGGGTATAAGCCAGTGTACGATCTCCCGTTACCTGAAAAATGAGAGAACAATACGGCAGCGGTATCTGTGTGCAGTATGTATCGCTCTCAGACTTCACCCATTCAGGCAGAGACACCTTTTCTTCAAAAGCGATAATCTGATCCCCGGCACATACGGCTTCAAGAGCCAGGCTGACTATATCCTCACTGACTACCTGAACGGCTGTGCCTACAACGAGAGCTATACCCTTACAGCTTATAATGCTCGCATGAAGAAGCTCGGTATGAAACCTCTTACGAACCTGACATCTGATATGGAGGACGGCAAGTAATGGGGAGATTTTTCTATACACACTTTGGAGATGACGTGCCGCAACATATCGAAAAGGAATATAACAAGCTCAGACGCCAGGAAATGTGGCTTGAGGAAAAAGAAGCTGACTTCCGTGCGTTTTCCGTGGATTATAAAGAGATCGAAACAGTTCTAGCTGATCCTTCTACACTTCCCGTAAACGAAATAGCAGCCGAAAAAGAAGCGATGTTTCAGGCTCGGCTTGATTTCCTGCCTATCGCAATGGAGATGCTCAAAGCAGAGTTTCCGGAGGGATATGAGCTTATTAAGGACTATTTTTATGGCACGAGCAAGGTGACTCTGATGTATCTCGCCAGCAAGTATGGCATTACAAAAGATAAGGTGAGGTATCGGCTCAGGCTTGCAAAGGAAAAGCTGAAAGAGTATATCATCATGCACGAAAACAAATAGTTGCTTTTGTGCAAAATGCCGATTTTTTCTTTTTGAAGCAAAAAAACCGTGAAATTCTTTCCCACTTTTTCGATTTTCACGGTAGTAAGGTGAAGGGGTTCATTCCGCAGGTGCGAAGCGGACACAGTATTTCTCACGTTCCTCCTTCTTGTTGAAGGTTATATAGAGCTGAGGGAACGGCGCGGCTTTTTTGTCCATTTTCAGGCTGTGCCGTTTCCGAAGGTTCGCTTTTTTCTTTCATTTTTCGATGATATATCGAAACTCCTTTCACTAAGACAGCAGAGATGCTGTCGGGAGAGCCTGAGCTGACGGCTTGGGTTCTGCCAAAAACATCTCTGAATGCGACAGTTCCATTTCTCCTATTTTCAAATAGACAGCCATACGCTGTCGCTCCTGTGTCGGGGACGGGATTCCGTTCCCGACAATAGCAGGGGTTCTTTTCAAACACAAAAACACCGACAAGAAAGAGAGAGGGTGTTACATATGAATGAGATTTCAATAGCTGTGAGATATAACAACGATCTGCGCACCGTCAGCGGACGGGAGCTTCACAAAGTGCTTCAGATCAAAACGCACTATGCATTATGGTTTGACCGGATGCGTGATTACGGATTCCGTGAAAATACGGACTTTTTCACGGTGTTCAAAAATGTATTCCGTGAAGATGGCAGAGCTATGCCGCAGAAACAGATTGACCATAACCTGACTATTGATATGGCAAAGCAGCTCTGTATGATACAGCGTACCGAGATCGGCAAGCGATGCCGTGAATATTTCCTGAACCTTGAAAAGCAATGGAACAGTCCCGATGCTGTCATGGCGAGAGCGTTACAGATCGCTGACCAGAAACTGGAGCTTGCAAATCAGCAGAATAATAATCTAATCGAAACAACTGCTGTTCAGGCAAAGCAAATCGAGGTCATGAAACCGAAAGCCGATTACTGTGATATGGTGCTACAATCCGAAGGGCTTATGACCATAAGCACTATCGCAAAGGACTACGGCAAGTCTGCGATATGGCTGAACAAGTGGCTTCATGAGCACGGCATACAGTATAAGCAGGGGCAGATATGGCTTCTGTATCAGAAGTATGCTGACAGAGGATATATGAAGTCAAAGACACACACTGTTTACGATAAGAATGGTGATCCTACTGCCAAAGTCCATTCATATTGGACGCAGCAGGGTCGCATATTCATCTATTACCAGTTAAAGAAAGAGGGTATCCTGCCCCTTATCGAACAGGACGATAGCTGAAACGCTGTCGGGAGTATCCGTTCATCGGGTACTGCCTATGGTGCTTCACACACACCTCCTTGTTTTGAACGACGGTCGATGTGCCGTCGGGAGCTTCTACTTCTCTGAGTAGGAGCTGCCAACAGTACATCAATCTTTGGACATAAAAATAACCGACAGACGATGTACGCCGTCCGATAAGGTCGGCTCAGTATCTTGAAAACTGAATATGAAACATCAACGCTATTTGTTTTCTTTTTC
>ONBA01000007.1 GCA_900315975.1 uncultured Ruminococcus sp. | reverse complement strand
CCCTTGACATACGTCAGTATGCCTGCGGAATTTCTATACAATCTGACGAAAAATCTCACGGCGCATCTTCAGCACAATCTTTGTGCGGTATTGCCTTAATTGTAAAAAACGAAGTGACATCTTGCATTAATGAACGAAATGTGGTATAATAAAATTTACTGTTGATTTTATAAAAGGGTAGTGAAAATATGATATACCTTGATAATGCCGCAACGACCAAGCCATGCGAGGAGGCGGTGAAAGCCGCTGTTGAAGCTATGACCGTGAATTTTGGCAATCCGTCCTCACTCCACAGAGCCGGACTTGATGCACAGCTTGCGATGGACAAGGCACGCAAAGTGATAGCTGATTCGCTTGGAGCGTCGCCGGAAAATATACTTTTTACATCTGGTGCTACTGAGAGTAATAATCTTGCACTTCGCGGTGCATCTGCCGCATATGGCAAAAAGCGGCGAAAAATAGTAGCTTCCGCAGTAGAGCATGCATCGGTCGACGAGACATTGTCCGACCTTGAGAGCAAAGGTTTTGAAGTTGTCAGGATCTCTCCACGCGGCGACGGACGCTTCTATCCGGAGGACTTTCTGAGTGCCTGCGACGAGGACACAGTATTGCTGACAATGATGTATGTCAACAATGAGACAGGCTACATACTTCCTGTCAAGGAGGTTTTTACGGCAGTGAAGCGCCGTTTTAAGGATATCATCACGCATACCGACTGCGTGCAGGCTTACATGAAACTCCCTATAAAAGCGAGTTCACTCGGTGCTGACCTCATTTCTCTCAGCGGACACAAGATACACGGTGTCAAAGGTGCAGGAGCGTTATACATAAAAAAAGGAGTCCGCCTTATACCGGTAGTTACAGGCGGCAAGCAGGAGAAGGGGATACGTTCCGGAACGGAGAGCGTTCCGCTAATATGCGCATTCGGGGCGGCAGTTGAGAAGCTTTCTCCGACCATAAAACAGCGCTATGAAACGGTTTCCGGACTTAAATCGCGGCTTTCTGAACTCCTTTCCTCAATCGAAGGGGTATCTTTAAACTCGCCGGAAGACGGCTCGCCCTATGTTGTGAATATCTCGGCGGCAGGAAAGCGTTCAGAGATAATGCTCCACTACCTTGAAAGCCGTGAAATATATGTATCAAGCGGTTCTGCGTGCTCTAAGGGGCAGCAGAGCGGAGTTCCGGCGCAGTTTGGAATAACCGGAAAACGTGCTGATTCTGCGCTGCGGATAAGTATGACAGCTGAGACTACAGAAGCAGAGATAGAGCAGTTTGCTGATGCATTGCGTGAAGGCATTGCAAACGTAAGAGGATAAGCAATATATTATAATAGTATAGGAGAAGAATATGAAAGAGATAATTCTTGTTAAATACGGCGAAATGGTCCTCAAGGGACTCAACAAAAAGAGCTTTGAGGATATGCTGACAAAAAATATCAAGCGCAGACTCAAAAGTCTCGGACATTTCCAGCTTACGAGTGCGCAGTCGACGACTTACATCACTCCGCTTGATGAGGATACAGACCTCGATGAGGTAGTTGACCGCGTTAGCAAGGTCTTCGGTATTGCAGCTCTTTGCCGTGCGTGTGTGTGTGAAAAGGACTTTGCCGACGTAACCGCTAAGGCTGTTGAATACTGCGGCGACGCTCTCATGGGTGCAAAGACTTTCAAAGTCAATGCAAAGCGCTCGGACAAGGCTTTCCCGATGAAATCGCCTGAGATATGCGCTGAGCTTGGCGGTGTACTGCTTGAAAAGTTCCCTCATCTCACAGTTGACGTGAAAGAGCCGGATATCATAGTTACTGTTGAAATACGTGACACGAATGCGTATGTTCACGCTGAAAAGATCAAGGGTGCAGGCGGACTGCCTGTAGGCAGCAGCGGCAAGGCTATGCTGTTGCTTTCCGGCGGTATCGACAGCCCTGTTGCCGGCTGGATGATGGCTAAGAGAGGTGTTCATATTGCGGCTATACACTATGTAAGTCCCCCTTACACATCAGACCGTGCACAGCTCAAAGTTGAGCAGCTCTGCGAAAAACTGACAGACTGGTGCGGTGGTATCGCATTTTACTGCGTCCCTTTTACGGAACTTCAGGAGGCTATCAAAGACCACTGCCCCGAGGAGTTTTTCACTATCATAATGCGTCGTCTGATGATGGAGATTGCTCAGCGTATAGCTGAAAAGGACAACTGCCTCGCACTTATAACAGGTGAGAGCGTTGGACAGGTGGCAAGTCAGACTATGGCAGCAATCGCCTGCACGGACGCGGTTTGCCGTATGCCGGTATTCCGTCCGCTCGTTGGAATGGATAAGACCGAAATTATCGAAATATCACGTAAAATAGACACTTTCGAGACTTCAACGCTCCCGTATGAGGATTGCTGTACAGTCTTTACTCCTCGTCACCCGAAGGTAAGACCCCGTCTCGAAGACATTGAAAAGGCACAGAATAGCTTTGATTTTGAACCGCTTATTCAGAAAGCTGTTGAAGGAACAGTTATGAAAACGTTCAACTATACCAAATAATATACATAATTAGCACGGCTTATTTGTTCACGATGCTTGAATTGTGTTGTGTGCCGGAAGTCTTCAAGGTGAGATTGTGAAACTTTTTATACGGACTTGACAACACATACATAAATGGTGTAAAATTATATAGATAGGGAGAAGTGTGCACACAGGCACTGCTGCTCCGAATCAGCGCGGAGGCGGATACAATGAGTGAAGACTACAATGAAAATCTGAATACTGAAAACGCTGATGCCGCTAAAAGAGCTGAAAAAATCAGGGCGATACGTGAGGCATTGCACGCTTCTTCAGAAGAAACTGCCGCTGCAGAGGAGAATATCACCGCTGCGGAGACTGCTGCTTCTGCCGGCGACGAACCTACATGGGACGAAATAGCTCCTGCTGTTGAGGAATACCTCGCTGCGAAAAAGACTCCTGAGGTCGATGGAAAAACCGCAGAGGAAAGTTTTGCCGAGAAATTCAACAGAGTCAAGGCAAAGAAAGCAGCCAATGCTAATGTTACTTCAAAAGAAACTGAATCACCTGAGATTCCGGAGGTTAAGGCGGAAAATGCTGATGCTGACTGTCCGGAAACTCCTTCCGTTGAATCGGAAAACCTGACTGTGGAAGAAAAAGCTCCTGCTAAAAAGAAAAAGAAGAAGAAAAAGAAGAAACCGCTCAAAAGACGTATTCGTGAGCTTTTCCCCGAAAAAGGCGATAAGCCGCTTGAAATCGTCAGAAAGTTTGTGTTTCTCGGAGCGGTCGGAACTGTAATAGTGTGCGGATACATGGTAGGCGATTACTACATCGACCTTTTCAGAAGCAGAATGGAGTACCAGAAAATTGCCGACAATTACAGTACCTATCCGCCGATTTACACTACTCAGCCGGAAGAACAGAAGGACGAGGGTAAATATTATGATCTCCTTCCCGGAGCAAAAATGCTCCTCGATATCAACGACGATGTCGTGGGTTATCTCACGATTCCGACTGTTGACGGCGAACCGATAGTTTCCCTTCCGGTCGTGCAGGCTGACGATAATAAGAAGTATCTCAAACTAAACTTCAAGGGTGAAGAAGCGCGTGCGGGTTCACTCTTCATGGACAGACGAAACTTCTTCGATTATGTCATCGACCACCACCTTGCACATGAGAATTCCGACAATATAGTCATTCATGGTCATAACATGGCTGACGAGAGTATGTTCGGAACTTTCAAATACTATCAGCGTAATCCCGATTATTACGCTCAGCACCCGATAGTGCAGCTCAATTCAAACTACGATACCTACACATATAAAATATTCGCCTTTTTCCTCATAGATGCTGAGGACGATACTGATACCAGCTTTGAGTGCTGGGACTATATCGATTTCGAGGACGAGAAGGAGTTCTACGAATTTGTGAACGAGGCGAAAAAACGTACTATTCGTACAAATGATATAGATGTTAAGTACGGCGATGAGCTTCTGACGCTTTCGACCTGCAATACGCTTCTTGATGATGAAAGAGGCAGACTTATCCTCATGGCACGAAAGGTGCGTGACGGTGAGGACCCATATGAGGGCACGCAGAACAGCGAGGCTAACCCGAATGTGAAGTGGCCGAATTTCTTCTACGAGTCCAGCAATTATTCGCAGACGCGTGACGGCAGATATGACCCGAACGCTCCGTTTACACCTTATGGTCCGGCGGATGAAAAAGAGAAAGAAACAGAACCCGAAACCACAGAATCTGCAAATACCGAGGAATGATAGACACATGAAAAAAGCAATAAGAATGCTTACAGCCTGCGGAGCTATAACACTTGCAGCAGGTATGACTGCGGCAGCTTTTTCAGGCTGCTCATCTAAAAATGACGAACACATCGTCGGAAAGGTCGAGACAACAGTCGAAGAGACTACCGACGCTCCTATACCCGTTTTCGACGATTATGTCCCATCGGGCAAGGGAATGACAGAGCGTGCAAAACAGCTCCTTAAACAGAATAAGGACGTCACCGGCTGGATAAGGATAAACAACACTGATGTTGACTATCCTATCGTCAAAGACCCCGGTTTTATCTCCGAAGGTCAGCCTTTTTACGGCGAAGCTGCCTTTGACCCGAATTATTTCTACCTCGACCATGATTTCCACGGTCAGAGTGACCGCGGAGGTACACTTTTCATGGACTATACCGATAATTTCGGTGCGGTTGAAAAGTCGCAGTCGGAAAATATCGTGATATACGGTCATAATATGGCAAATAATACGATGTTCGGTTCACTGCGCAGATACCGTCAGGATTATGATTATTTCGAGAAAGCTCCGTTTGTTGAGCTTAGCTCAAATTATAAAGACTATGACTACGTCATTTGCTGCTGCGCGATAACAAGCGGCAGTGCTGAGTCCGATTATCTTTATTGGATGATGGAAGAGCTCGATGACGAAGCGACCTTCAACGAGTATATGGAGAAGGCAAGGTCACGTCAGCTGTTTGACACTGGTGTTGACGTCAAGTACGGCGATAAGCTGCTCACGATGTCTACCTGTTATGCTGACGAGGATAACTCGCGTTTCATAGTAATCGCAAGACGTCTGCGCGACGGTGAGTCTGCCGATGACCTTGCAACAGTCAAGAGGACTGAAGAATACATCAAAGCCCACACGCCTACTGAACCCTCTTCCGGGGAAGCTTCCGCGGAAAACGCTGAGGAAAACTCCGAAGCAGCGGAACAGTAAGCTGTACATAAACGGACTCGCTCCCGGTAACGGAGCAGGTCTGAAAGTCATGAGGTGATAGCAATGAAGTCAGAACTCCCTTTTAATAGGGCGGCATCTGTTTTTGTAAGTGCGGTACTCCTTTGTGCGAACACTTCAAGTATAGCAAATGCCGAAGAGACAACATCTGCAAATACCACGGGTACGACAGAGGAAACCTCTGCTGCCGCAGACTCTGCCAGTGAAAATGAAGAGACAGAGAAGGAAGAGCCTGAGTGGTACAAAGCAGAACTCGGAGACTACGACGACAGCCTTTCACTCATTAGCTATGAGGCATCTCCCGAGGCTGAAAACAGCGGAGAGAAAAAGAATAAGAACAAAAATAAAAAGCCCACTCCAGTTGCACTGAATGTCACCGGCGGATATGTCGGGGATATTCCGGGATTTGAGAGTGAGCCGGAGATCGAATCAAATCCGGGACAGTTCGCGATCGTTACATACGGTTGGGGTCACGGCGTCGGAATGAGCCAGAATGGCGCGAATTTCTACGCTACCTACAGCGGCTGGACCTATCAGGATATCCTTTTCCACTATTATCCCGATACATATTTAATGGATACGGGTATGGCGGAAGACGAGGAGATAACAGTTGCCGGAGTTTCCGGAGACGTTGTCTCTATGGTTTCACAGATCGTCTTCAACGAGGTCGGAAGCGGAATGAACTATGAGGCTATAAAGGCTCAGGCTGTTGCGGTGTATACGTACTGTAAATACCATAACAACGATGCCTGCGACCTCAGATGCAAACCGAATCCGCCGCAGGTAGTTGTTGACGCTGTTAACGATGTGCTTGGTCAGGCACTTTATTACGACGATGATTACGCACTTACGATGTTCTCTGCTTCATGCGGAGGCGTTACCGCAAACTGCGACGAGGTTTTCTGGGCTGACTTGCCGTACCTCCGTTCAGTTTCAAGCGATTACGACGCTGGCTACGATCCGCACTACGGAACAGTTACATACATCGATGACTTCCAGCTCAGGAATATGATACAGAGTGCATACGGCATAAAACTCTCAAAGAATCCTGAAAACTGGATACAGCCTACATATTCAGAAGAAACAGGCTACGTCACATCAGTCAATATCGACGATCAGCTGACCGTAAGAGGTTACGAGTTTAAACTCGATATCGGACTCAAGTCGTCAAAGTTCACTATCTATTATACCCCCAGACCCGACGGCGAGGAGATACCGGAACACGGTTCTTCTACTCCGAGAGTTGTGAATGCTGAGTATGAGCATACACCGGCGGTATATTACGCAAATAATCAACCTACTGATATCGGCAGTCAAACTGCTTTAACGGACCCCGAGGCTTATGAGAATCCCAATGAGGAACCCTCATGGTACGAAGTTCCGACGGAAGAGCCGCCAACAGAGCCAACGTCAGAACCGACGTCTGAGCCTGTGCCTGTTCCGTTTACTACCGGGCAGATCGCGGAAACAACAGTTCCTGATCTTACTACTGAAGTAGCAGAGACTACAAGTAATTCTACTGAAATTACAGAATGATACACCACTAAGTTACACTATAAGATATGATAAGTCTTTGGGCACAGCGGACGGCTGTGTCCGGAGACTTATTCTGCATTTTATGGGGTATGGAAGAAAAAAGGTGAAAAAATCCTGTTTTCATACCTTTTTTCACCTTAAAAGGTGATGAGTGGTGAAAATATAGTAAAATATAAATACTAAAAAGGAAACAAATGTTTCACTTTTTAACAAAGTCACTAAAAATATTGCTTCGATTCCAGAGAGCGTTGTTGAGTTTTTCACTTGAATTGTCTTTGATAATAGTATATAATAATTCTAGGGCAAAAAAAGGCATTGAGTTGTGATAAAACCCAAATTAAGGTGAATCAATGCACCGAACGGAAGGAAAGTGAGGCGAAGGTCATGGGCGAACCATTGTGCGGTACTTATAATCCGAGTATCGATGCTAAGGGTCGTATGAGCTTCCCGAACAAACTTCGCGATATCCTCGGTGCTGAATTTTATCTTTGCAAGGGATATGACAATCACTATGTTGCCGTGTATTCTGTTGAGGAATACAATAAATACTGTGGTGAGCTTAATAAGATAACAGGTCCTAAGGGTACTGCTATCAGAAGAAAGCTGATCTCAAGCGCTGATAAACAGATCCCCGATAAGCAGGGACGTATTTTTATCACTCAGGAATTGAGAGAATACGCTGGGATCACAGGTGATATCACAGTTATCGGCAACCTGAACAGGGCTGAGATATGGGACAGCGCTAAGTTCGCTGAAACTGTAAACGACATTGATCCTGAAGAAGAGATGGCTGCACTCGCAGATCTCGTACTTTAATAAAGACTGAACTGCTTATAGCAGTCTATTTGTGTCTTTGCGTGATATGCGCTGAAAATTAAGGAGTTTGTTATATGAAATTCAGTCATGTTCCTGTTCTTCTCCATCAGACTATAGACGGACTTAATATAGACCCTGACGGTGTCTATGTTGACTGTACAGCCGGAGGAGGCGGACATTCTTCCGCAATAGCCGAAAAATTGAGCGATAAAGGCAGACTTATCTCCCTTGACCGCGATCCCGATGCAGTGAAAGCTGCTACGGAAAGATTGTCAGAATTCGGAAATGCGATGGTGATCCACCGCAATTACTCCGAACTTGATAAGGTGCTTGACGAACTCGGCATTGATGCCGTGGACGGTATCCTTATGGATCTCGGTGTATCGTCGTATCAGCTCGATGAAGAGAGCCGCGGGTTCTCTTACCATTCCGATGCTCCGCTCGACATGAGAATGAGTCAGACAGGAATGAGTGCAGCGGATATTGTCAATACTTTCGATGAACAGCAACTTGCCAAAATAATTTTTGAATACGGCGAAGAAAAATTTTCGCGCCGCATCGCTTCAAATATTATACGTGCAAGAGAAACAGCTCCCATCGAAACAACATTGCAGCTCGCCAATCTCATACGCGAAAGCGTCCCGCAGAAAGCGAGAAGAGATAAGAATCCCTGTAAAAAAACGTTTCAGGCAATACGTATCGCTGTAAATGGCGAATTCGACCACCTCTCAGAAGGTCTCGATAAAGCGTTTGAAGCTCTGAAACCCGGTGGCAGACTTGCCGTTATCACCTTCCATTCATTAGAGGATAGAATCGTTAAACAGCGATTTGCCGGATGGTGTAAAGGCTGTATATGTCCGCCCGACTTTCCCCAGTGTGTATGCGGACGCAAGCCGCAGGGAAAACTTGTGAACCGTAAGCCTATAGAGGCTGATGAAAAAGAACTTGAAAGCAACAACAGAAGCAGAAGTGCAAAGCTCAGAATAATAGAAAGGAGTGTCCCTGGCGATGGCTGAACGTGATTCTGTTTACCGCTACAATGCGGAAGCATACGGCGCAAATGCCGCTCCGCAGCCGAAAGCTCCGGTCAAACCGGAAAAGCCTGAGGAACAACCGCCAATAACTATGAAAAGAACAGAAGTAAAAAGCGGTTCCTTATTTAATATTATTTTGGTATCTGCTCTTGCATTCGTTATGCTCGGAACGGTAATTTACAGTCTCGACAGACGAAACACGATGTACAGCAAGGTCTCATCACTCAATAATGAGCTTGAACTTGCAGAGGCGGAAAATGTTCGCCTACAATCTGAGCTTGAAAGCAAGATGTCTGCGAAAAACGTCGAGGACTATGCTGAGAATGAACTCGGAATGAAGAAAATAGACTCTTCACAGATAAAGTACATCGAGATACAGACTGACGACGTTGTAAGTATTCCTAAGCAGAACGAGGGCGTCCTCGCAAAGGTCAGGGAGATTTTTGACCGCTGTGTGGAATATTTCAGAGGGTAGTACCAATATATATATATTAACAGGACTGCCCAATATTTATTTTAAAATACTAACGGCGATATAATAAAAAATGCCGTAGTGATAGTAGAACACGGAGATACAAAGCGGGTGATCGGAATATCACAGGGCCGCTTCCCCCTGTCCGGAGCGTAACGGACAGGGAAGGAGCGAGTCCAGCGCCTGACAAGCGCTGATCAATCTGCGTCGTATCAATAGAAACGGACATCACATAAAAAAACAAGATGTTCAAAGGCGGGGCACGAAAGTACTCTGCCTTATTCTATTTTTTAGGGAAAATAAGTAAAACGCACAGTTTCTCTGCGCAAGCGTTGAGATACTGCGGCGATAATACTAATCATAGAAAGAGAGAGTCTGATGGCTAATAAGAATCTCCCTACGAGGGGAATGAAAATTCGCACAAAATATGTTATGACAGCCGCATTTTTCGTGCTGTTCGGCGGAGTTGCCGCTAACTTTTTCAAGATATCTGTCATAGATAACAAAAAGTATCAGGAAATGGCGAACGACCAGCATTTCGGCTCGATAATCATACCTGCGCACCGCGGTTCGATATACGATGCGAAGGAAACTCCTCTTGCAAAGAGTGCTTCTGTATACAAGGTCATACTCGACCCCAAGCGCTTCCGTGAGAATATGAAGGAATTGCAGGAGAAAATCGACAAGCGTGCCGAGGAGATAAAAAACGGTACCTATAAGCCTGATATAGAGCTTACAACTGATGAAAGCGGAAACGAAAAACAGGCTGTCATCGAAAATGACCTTCCCGCTTCGGGTGACCAGTTTCGCCAGGAGGCTATCGCGTTTCTTTCTGAAAAGCTCGCAATAACACCTGAGGAAGTTGCTTCTGCAATGGAGGAAAACAGCCAGTACAGTGTGCTGCAGACTCAGGTAGAGAAGCCTGTTGCGGACGAACTTATAAAGTTCTTCGGCAAGTATAATATGACCTGCCTTAATGTTGAGGAGGATACCAAGAGATACTACCCGCAGAACGAGCTTGCCGCACCTGTTATAGGCTTTACCGCGTCCGACGGATACGGAATATACGGACTTGAAGCCTACTACGATGACTACCTTTCCGGTACCGACGGCAGAACCATTTCCGCCAAGGACTCAAACGGAAACGAACTTCCGTACAGGTACTCCAAGACCTATCCCGCAAAAAACGGCGATGATATCTATTTAACGATAGATATGAATATACAGTACAAACTTGAAGAGCATCTACAGGAAATGGTAGAGACGTTCAAGGTCAAGAACCGCGGATGTGCAATACTTATGAACGCAAAATCAGGCGCTATTTACGGTATGGCTACATATCCGAGTTTCGACCTCAACGACCCTTATACCATACAGGACCCCATGATGAAGGCTCAGATAGACGCTGTTGAGGGAGATACCAAGAAGGCGGCTATTGCAGAAGCGAGAGAAAAGCAGTGGAAGAACAAGTGCATCTCTGAAAACTATGAGCCGGGTTCGGTATTCAAGGTAATAACCAGTGCTTCGGCATTTGAGGAAAACCTCATAGACCTCGACAAGGATTCATTCTATTGCAGTGGTCAGGTCGAGATTCCGGGAGCTAACGCTCCTATCAAGTGCCACCTTGTATCTGGTCACGGCGCTCAGACGTATCAGGAGGCACTCATGCACTCGTGTAACCCTGCTTTTATGGAGATAGGCAAGCGCCTCGGAATTGAAAAATTCTGCTATTACTTCGACGCATTCGGACTAAGTGAGCCTACAGGTATAGACCTTCCGGCTGAAGTATACGGCGTAATGCCGCCGGATAAGTCAGCGGTAGACCTTGCAGTATGTTCATTCGGACAGGGTGAGACTATAACTCCGCTTGAAATGATAACGTCGTACTGTGCAGTAATTAACGGCGGATACCTCCTTCAGCCATATGTTGTTGACAAGATACTCGACGAAGACGGCAACGTTGTGCTCAAAAATGAGCGTACCGTAAGACGTCAGGTAGTATCTGAGGAAACATCTGCTAAAATGCGCGATGCACTTGAAAGAGTCGTTTCTGAGAGTGACGGCGGTAACGTTAATATCAAGGGTTACTCTATCGGCGGTAAGTCGGGTACATCACAGCGACTTTCTATTACCGCGAAGGACCTCGTTGTACAGAAGGGCGAGGAAGAAAAGTCGGAGGACCAGGAGTACGGTGCATCTTACTGCTGTTTCATGCCGGCGGAAGACCCCGAGATAATCCTTCTTGTACTTGCCGATATGCCTGACAAGGAAATCGGCTACTACGGAAGTACAGTTGCAGTTCCTACAGTAAGAAATATTCTCACGGATATTCTGCCGTATCTCGGATTCAGTCCCGAGTATTCCGACGACGAGCTTGATAACCTCGACGTGTCAGTACCTCTCCTTGAGGGCGACCTTGAGTCTGCGAAAAAGACTCTTGCTGACCTTAACATCAATGCGGAAGTTATCGGAAGCGGTACATCTGTAATAGCGCAGTCGCCTGTTACAGGTTCAAAAATAGCTAAGGACGGAACGGTTTACCTCTACACTGAGGCATCTCACGTTGTTGACTATACAGAAGTTCCCGACCTGACAGGTCTTACACCGAGTATGGTAAACGACAACGTATCGTACAGACAGCTCAACTATGTTGCTAAGGGCGCATCAGTCCGCCGTGACGGAGCGGTCGTATCGAGTCAGACTCCCGAGCCGAACAAGAAAGTTCCGGTAGGTTCAGTCATAGAAGTAGAATTCATCGTTAATTCAGACGGTGATTGATTTAATGAAAATGGAGGCGGTCAGATTGAAATTAAAGGACTTACTTGAAAATAACGCCGTAACCACTATCGGCGAGACAGAGATAAGCTCCATTACAGACGACACCCGCAAGGTGACTGAGGGCAGCCTCTTCGTTTGTATCAAGGGCGGCAGATTCGACGGACACGATGCAGCTGCGGAAATGCTTGAAAAGGGTGCAGCAGCAGTAATATGCGAGCGCGATTTAGGTCTCGGCGATAAGCAGATAATCACGGAGAATTCGCGTTTCCTCTACGGAAAGGTGTGCGCCGCATGGTTCGGTCACCCCGAACGCAAGATGAAGCTTCTCGGTGTTACCGGTACAAACGGCAAGACCACGACAACAAATGTTATAAAGCACATTCTCATGACGACCGGACATAAGACCGGTCTCATCGGAACGATACAGAACGAGATAGGCGACGAAATCCTGCATACGGAGAATACCACTCCCATGACTTACGATTTCATGGCACTGCTTGCGAAAATGGCAGAAGCAGGCTGCGAATACGTGGTAATGGAGGTAAGTTCGTTCGGACTTGTTCAGAACCGTATCGGTTCATCATGGTTCAGGACTGCGGTGTTCACAAATCTCACTCAGGACCACCTCGACTATCATAAGGATATGGAAGACTACTTTCAGGCGAAGAAAATGCTCTTCGATGTCTGCGATGCGGCGATAATCAACATTGACGACGAATACGGCAAGCGCCTCTATAATGAGGTTGAATGCGAGAAGTATTCGTTCAGCGTTAAATGCAGCGCTGATATCTACGCTGACGGCATAAGAATGAAATCGTCAGGCAGCAGTTTCTGGTTCTGCCGCGGAGGTAAGTCTAACCTTGTAAAGACACGTATCCCCGGACTTTTCAACGTATCAAACCTTACAGCTGCGATTGCTGTATGTCTGCGCGAGAATATCCCGACCGACGACATACTCAAGGCTATAGCGGAGTATAACGGAGTAAAGGGCAGATGCGAGGTCATTCCTACCGGACGCGATTTTACAGTAATATGCGACTATGCACATACTCCCGATGCTATCGAGAACGTTCTCCGCAGCGTAAAGGAGTACACTGACGGCAGACTGATATGTCTGTTCGGCTGCGGCGGAAACCGTGACGCGGCAAAGCGGCCGAAAATGGCAAAGGCGGCAGCAGCGTATGCCGATAAGCTGATAGTAACATCGGATAATCCGCGAAACGAAGACCCCGAAGCTATAATCAGCGAAATACTCACAGGCCTTGAGGGAACTTCTACACCATATGATGTGGTAGTTGACCGCCGCGAGGCTATATATCACGCACTTAAAATCGCACAGAAAGGCGATATAATAGTACTTGCAGGCAAGGGTCATGAAGATTATCAGATACTCGGCGGCATGGAGCATATCCACTTCGACGAGCGTGAGATAGTTGCGGAAGGACTGAAACTTTTATAATTCCGGTCCTGATTTCAGAATTTAGAAGTTAATTAATAAAATTGGAGTTGTATTGATATATGTCATTATGGATAATAAATCTGCTTACGGCACTGGTATCGTTCGCGATAGCCGGAATATCGGGAAAATGGCTTGTTCCGTTCCTGCACAGGATAAAGTTCGGACAGCCTATCAAAACTGAGGACGGACCGCAGTGGCACGCTAAAAAACAGGGCACTCCGACAATGGGCGGATTCATGTTCATAATCTCAACAACGCTCATGTCGATAGGAGGCTACTGGGCATACCGCATAAGATACGGTCTCGATTCTACTGCACCGGAAACGCATCACGCATTCTACCGACTTCTTGCAGTACTGGTATTCTCGCTCCTTTTCGGACTTATCGGTTTTATCGACGACTACACCAAGGTAGCGCGCAAGAATAATGACGGACTTTCTCCCATGCAGAAGATTGTTCTTCAGACTCTCTTCTCACTCGGTTTCCTGTTTCTGATATTCAAATTCGGCGACGGCTCGACCTGTATCGACCTCGGCTTCTGGAAGTCGCCTTCACTGGGAATATTCTACTACATCATCATGATACCGGTGATAATCTACCTCACTAATGCAGTAAACCTCACAGACGGTGTTGACGGACTCTGCGGCTCGGTAACATTCATTGCAATGCTGATATTCACAATATGCTGTGGATATCTCCGCGAAAACGAGCTTTCGTGCTTCACTATGGCGCTTGCGGGCGGATGTCTCGGATTCCTTATATGGAACCTCAACCCTGCTAAATGCTTCATGGGCGATACCGGTTCGATGTTCCTCGGAGCGGCTGTAACAGGTACAGGACTTATCCTTCATAAGCACCTGCTCATGCTCCTCGTTGCGCTTGTTTATATCATCGAGGCACTTTCAGTAGTTATTCAGGTAACATACTTCAAATACACAAAGAAAAAGTACGGCGAAGGCAGACGTATATTCAAAATGACACCTATCCACCATCATTTCGAGATGAGCGGATTCAGCGAATACAAGATAGTTATCACATTCTCGCTTGCAGGTATTGTTTTCGGAGTTCTGGGAATAGTAACTCTGCTGGCATTCAACTGACATTATTAAACTGTAGGAGGACCAAATGGCACAGGCTAAAACAAGGAAAAGGAAACGTTCAGGCGGTATCCTGCGGTTTTTCGTAGGAGACGGCAGGACCAGCGATATAAGTCTGCCGTTTTTTGCGTATGTAATGATACTGCTCGTAGTCGGACTTGTCATGATGGCGTCCGCAAGCTATGCGTGGGCATATAACGACTTTAATGACGGACTCTATTTTGCAAAGAAGCAGGCATTTTATGCCGGAGTCGGTTTTGTTCTGATGATAGTATTCATGAAAATGGACTATCACAACTTCAAAAAAATTAACATTGCTGTGTTCAGGAATTTCAACGTTTCCGGACTGTTCTATATAGGTGTAGCGGTACTTCTTGTACTCGTTCTTGTAATGGGTAACGACGAGGGCGGTTCGATGGGTGCTAAGAGATGGATAGACATCGGTCCTATCGGATTTCAGCCGTCTGAGGTAGCAAAGCTTGCACTTATAATTTTCTTTGCCTACAGCATGGAGCGCGACGGCAAAAAGATGAACACATTTGCTACAGGAATTGTCAAATACGCTTTGCTTCTCGGATTGTATGTAGGACTTATCGCACTTGAAAAGCACATTTCCGGTATCATTCTCATAAGCACTATCGCTATTGCAATGGTACTTTGCGGCGGTGCAAACCTTAAACAGTACCTCGCACTCGGAATAAGTGCAGCAGCTGCCGCAGTAGGCTATATTTCGTGGCAGGCAAAGGTTCCGGGAAGTTACGTTGAAGTACGTCTCAAGTCATGGAGAGACCCATTCTCGGACGTTCTCAACGACACATGGCAGACTGCAAACTCGCTCATAGCTATAGGCTCAGGCGGACTTTTCGGTCTCGGACTCGGCAATTCCCGTCAGAAATACCTCTATCTCCCTGAGACTAAGAACGACTTTGTTTTCCCGATAGTATGCGAAGAGGTCGGCTTCATCGGAGCACTCGCCATAATCATTGTATTCTTCCTTCTTATTGTAGAGGGTTACTCGATAGCAATAAGATGCAAGGACAGATTCGGTATGCTTATTGCAGTCGGAATCACAACACAGATAGGTATTCAGACTGTACTTAACCTCGCCGTTGTAAGTAACCTTATACCTAATACCGGTATCAGCCTTCCGTTTTTCAGCTACGGAGGTACGGCACTTGTCATGCAGCTTGTCGAGATGGGCATAATGCTGAATATTTCACAGCACAGGTATTATCCGGAAGAACCTGAACCGGCAGTTCCTGCACCCGAACCCGATGAACCTGATTATGACGAACCGAAAAATGCATAAAGGAGCAGATATATGAGAGTTCTCATTTCATGCGGCGGCACAGGCGGACATATAAACCCCGGTCTTGCTATCGCAGATATCATCAAGAAAAAATATCCGGACGCGGAGTTCCTTTTCGCAGGAACACCGAAGGGAATGGAGTCTAAGCTTGTACCGCAGGCAGGATATAAAATGGAACCTATCAAAGTAGCAGGCTTTCAGAGAAGGATATCTATCGAAAATATCGGCAGAAATGCCAAGGCTATTGCTTATCTCGCCACTTCAGGACGCAGAGCAAAAGAGATAATCGAAGGGTTCAAGCCTGATATCGCAATAGGTACAGGCGGTTACGCAGCCGGACCCGTTATCCGCAAAGCTGCAAGAATGGGCATACCAACAGCTATTCATGAGCAGAATGCCTATCCGGGAGTTACAAATCGTCTTCTCTCAAAAGAGGTTGACTACGTAATGCTCACTTTTGAGGAAGCTCTCAATTTCATGGATAAGAGCAAGTTCGAGTACAGTGTTACCGGACTTCCTGTCCGCGGCAGCATTAACTCGATAAGCAAAGCGGAAGCACGCAAAAAGCTCGGATTCAACGACGACTTCACGATTCTTTCGTTTGGCGGAAGTCTCGGAGCAGGCTGCATAAATGACACAATGACCGAGGTGGTTAAGTGGCACACCGGCAAGAAGCTGAATATTAACCATATTCACGGCTATGGTGGAATGGGAAAGGACACTTTCCCGCAGGCAATGAAAGAAGCAGGAATCCCCCTGAAAAGCGACCGCCTGCGTATAAGCGAGTACATAAACGATATGGACGTGTGTCTTGCGGCGGCTGACCTTGTAGTTTGCCGAAGCGGAGCTTCAACACTTGCTGAGCTGGAAGCGGCAGGCAAAGCCTCAATACTTATACCGTCGCCGATAGTTGCCGGAAATCATCAGTACCACAATGCAATGGTACTCGGTAAGGCAGGTGCGGCAGTAGTCATTGAGCAGAAGGACGTTACAAACGAGAGGATTATTTCCGAAATAGAGCAGCTCTATGATTCTCCCGACAGAGTTGAGATAATGTCACAGAGTGCCGCTGACCTCTACCTCAATGATACTAATGACCGAATCCTCAAAGTTATAGAAAAGCTTATAGAGAAAGGTAGAAAATGAAATACGAGAACAAAGTTGAAGTAAACGGAACAAAGCTAAACGTTTATACAGAAGGCAGTGGAAAAGTTACCATAGTATTCATGGCAGGAAACGGAGTTACCTGTCCGGTACTTGAATACAGACCGCTTTACCGCAGAATGGCTGAAAAATACAGGGTCGTAGTCATAGAGAAGGCAGGATACGGATTCAGCGAAGGTATGAAGAGTCAGCGGCTCCTTGAAAAGCTCGTTTTCGAGGACAGAGAAGCACTGAAAATGGCTGGGATTGAGCCACCATATGTACTTGCACCGCATTCTTATTCCGGATTCGAGGCTATATACTGGGCGAACACATATCCGAAAGAGGTCGAAGCTATACTCAGTATAGACATGGGTATACCGGAAACAGCAATACAGCAGTCGAAGGAAATTACGGAGCTGAAAAGACTGAAGATGCTCGATAAGCAGTTCAAACTGCTTCAGACTATTTCCAAGGACGGCTTATTCGCAAAGATAGCCAAGAAAAAGACTGAGGACGTCTCTGGACTGATGTCGGGAAATGAGCTTACTCCCGATGAGAAGGAGGTATACCGAGGACTCTTCTATCGTAATATAGCCAACAGAGAATTTTACGAGGAAGCACGTCTCATGACGGAAAATGCCATGAGAGCTGAAAAGACCGGCATACCTAAGTGTCCGTGCTGTTTCTATATAAGCGACATGAAAACTCTCAGCAAGAATGTAAGCTGGCGGCAGATAGGGCTTGAATATGCGGAAAAATGCGGCGGAAAGGTCTATCTCACTGATAAGGGACACATGATGTACGCAGTTATCCCTGATGATATGGCGAATAATTTTGATTCGTTCCTAAAAGCAAATTATATCGGAGTACAGTAATAAATACAGCGGTGATTATCCGCCGTAAAGTAACGCAAATCCACCTTACAGCATAATATACACAAAAAGCTGCGAGGTGGTCTTATGCAGGAATTCATAATTACGGGAGGACACCGTCTCAGCGGTGAACTCACATTGCAGGGAAGCAAAAACAGTTCCCTGCCGATAATGGCAGCGGCTCTGCTTGGCGGAGGGGAGACGGTGCTGAAAAACTGTCCGGAGCTTACGGACGTATACTCCGCTTCAAGGATTCTCAACTGTCTCGGCTGCAAGTGCAGGATCTCCGACGGAATAGCCGTCATCGACCCTGACGGAGCGGAGGGCAGCGAGATACCGGAAACGCTCATGCGTGAAATGCGCTCGTCTATAATGTTTATGGGCGCTATACTTGGCAGGACCGGCGAGTGTACAGTAAGTATTCCCGGCGGCTGCGAACTCGGACCGCGTCCCATAGATATGCACCTTGCGGCGCTGAAAAAGATGGGGGCGGATATTTCCGACAAGGGCGGCAGGATACACTGCCGTATAAACGGCGGAAGAGCTCATGGAGCAAGAATAACGCTGCCGTTTCCGTCGGTCGGTGCGACTGAGAATATCATTCTCTGCGCTGTTACGGCAGACGGCGAAACTATCGTAAACAATGCCGCACGCGAACCCGAAATATGCGACCTTTGCAGATTTCTCCGCGTCCGCGGTGCTGATATAAAAGGCGACGGCGGAAGCAGTATCGTGATAAAAGGTGTGGAAGAACTCCATGGCTGTGAATATTCGATAATGCCGGACCGTATTGCCGGAGCAACATACCTCTCCATGACCGCTGCTGCGGGCGGAGAAATGATACTTAAAAATGCGTGCACTGCTGAAACAGAACCGTTTCTTACAGTGCTTGAACAGACCGGCTGCACGATATGCACCGGCGAAAACAGAATATACCTCCGAAGCAGCGGAAGGCTTAAAGCAGTCCGCGAACGCATACGTACCATGCCGCACCCGGGATTTCCGACAGATGCGCAAGCTGTGCTTATGGCGGCACTTATCCGTGCGGACGGAACGAGTGTGTTTGAGGAGAATATATTTGACTGCCGTTACCGTCACACGGCTGCACTCATAAAAATGGGCGCAGATATCGAGGTCATGGGGAAAGTGGCAGTAGTCCGCGGAGTAACACAGCTCCACGGAGCAGACGTTGAAGCAACAGACCTGCGCGGCGGAGCAGCTATGGCAGCTGCGGCTCTTTCAGCTGAGGGTACCACTCATCTGCGGGGGATAGCGCACATAGACAGAGGTTACGAAAAATTTGAGGAAGCTGTTCGCAGTCTCGGCGGAGACATTCGCCGCGTGTGACAGCGAGTTTGGAGCGATAAGATGAACGACGTTGAAAAGACCAATATAGAAAGGCAGAACAGCGGAAAGCGTATGCGCCGCAGAAAGCGCATGATGAGCGTATATACGGCTGTCGTGATACTGCTTGTGGCAGTTGCTGGAATAACGATGTGCTTCACGTTCCTGTTCAACATCGACGAAATAGTCGTGTCAGGTGAATCGGTAATGTATTCACCGGCAGAGATAGTCGAATCTTCGGGGATACGTGCAGGAGACAATCTTCTGAGACTTGATTGCCGGAAAGCTGAGCAGAAAATACTGGACGACAGACTATATGTCGAGACGGCTGAGGTACACAGAGATTTCCCGTCAACACTGCGCATAAATGTTACCCGCTGTGTTCCGGCATATAATATACAGTACGAAAACGGAGTTCTGCTTGTAAGCCGAAAGGGAAAGATACTCGCAGACAATAACTTCTATACCGATACTGAAAATATTCCGGTGATTTACGGATTCGACCCCGCAGATACAACTCCGGGCAGACCGCTTTCCTCTAAAAATGACAACAAAAACGAAGTTTTTGAACAGCTTATAAGCCGCTTTGACCATGATGACAACAGCAATATCTCATCTGTTGATATTACAAATGAGTACGCTATCGTAGTAAACTACAGAAGCGGAATACTCTTCAAAATGGGCAACTGGAGTGACGTTGAGTATAAGCTTGACCTCGCACAGACCGTCATGGAGGACGAAAGTGTCAAGGGCAAGAAGGGGTACCTGACAATGATCGGTTCAAAGCAGTGCAGTTTCCGCCCGAACGGCGAAGTCGATGAGGCGGCGATGA
This sequence comes from uncultured Ruminococcus sp., assembly GCA_900315975.1. The sequence goes on along the minus strand of ONBA01000007.1, from coordinate 116,630 downwards.
CTACTACTGCTGTAACTGACGAAAACGGCAACCCCGTTACAACTACAGCCGAAACCACGACAACAGCAGTTCCGCAGCCTGAGCCTCAGCCCGAACCTCAGGACGGCGGAAATGACGGGCAGTACGGCGACGGCAGCGACTGGGTACCCGATGACGGAGGCAATGACTGGCAGCCTGATGACAACGCTGAAGGCGAATACGGTGACGGTTTCGGCTATGATGACTATCAAAATCCTGAAAACTATGCCGAACAGTAACAATTTTGTATAAAACACAAGTAAATGGCATGCTGAAATTGTAGGATACTCCAAAATTTAAAAATGATTTGAGAACGCTTGCAAAAATGTTTAGAATATGCTAAAATTATATGTGTATTTATAGATTGAATAATATTAATTGACAAAGATAAATAAAGTAGGAGGAGTTTCGAAAATGTCAGATTTTAACTATGAAGAAGCTATGGAACCCGATGTTAATATAAAGGTAATAGGCGTAGGCGGCGGCGGCGGAAACGCTGTTAACTGCATGGTCGAGTCAGGCGTTAACGATATCGAGTACATCGCTATAAATACTGACGCTAAGGCTCTCAATAAGTCAAAGGCTACAACCAGAATACCGATCGGTACTAAGCTTACAAAGGGCAGAGGTGCCGGAAATAAGCCTGAGATCGGACAGCGCAGTGCGGAAGAGAACAGAGACGAGATCGAAGCACACCTCAAGGGCGCAGATATGATCTTTATCACTGCCGGCATGGGCGGCGGAACCGGTACAGGTGCTGCACCTGTAGTTGCAAAGATCGCCAAGGAAATGGATATACTTACAGTTGCTGTAGTTACCAAGCCTTTCCTCTTCGAGAGAGAGCAGAAAATGGCTCAGGCTGAAAGAGGTATCGCAGAGCTGAGAAAATATGTTGATTCACTTATCGTTATCCCGAATGAGAAGCTTCTTGAGGGTAAGCAGCAGCTTACTATGAAGCAGTCATTCTCACTTTCTGATGACGTTCTTAAGACCGGTGTTAAGAGCATTTCAGACCTTATCGTTGAAGAGGGTTACATAAACCTCGACTTCGCAGACGTTTCTACTATCATGAGAGGCGCAGGATACGCTCACATGGCTATCGGTCACGGTTCCGGCAAGGACAAGGCAAAAGAAGCTGCAAATGCAGTTATCTCCAGCCCGCTTCTCGAAACATCTATCTCCGGTGCTAAGCGACTCCTTATCAATATCGCTATGTCTGAGGATATCCTTTCGTCCGATGTTGATGCAGCTACAAAGATGATCACAGATACTGCTGCTGACGGTGTTGAGTTCATCTTCGGTACAGCATTCAAGGAGGACATGGAGGACGAGATGACTATCACAGTTATCGCTGCCGGTTTCGACGATCCCGATGCTCCTTCAGTTCCTGCTGCTGACGATGCTGCAATCGACGGTGTTACAGATGAGGGGGAGAATATTCTCCAGATAGATAATCCGCTTATAGACGGATTTGGTATCAATGATACACCTTCAAAGCCTGCAACTTCTAATCAGGACTACGATCTTGACGATATTCTTAAGATACTTGGCAACTAATAAGATAATTGAGCAGTCACCAGAATTGGTGACTGCTTTTTTATAAGGTGAATCGAATGTAGTAAAATGCACTAAAATCAACTCAAAATTTCTACATTTTAATGGTTGAATTGAATTGCGAAATATGATATAATTATTACAAGGCGTATTATCCCTTAATTTTATTCCGCACTGATTTGCGGGGAACGGAGTGAAACATGGACGAACCAACCGTATTACGAACCACTAAAATAGGCGGTGGATTTGTTAAAGAAGATGTACTTACCTATCTCGACGAGCTTAACTCAAAGATCTCAGGTCTTGAAGATGAACTTAAAGCTGCTCGTGAATCAGGCCCTTCTGACTCTCAGGAGATCACTAAATTCAGAAATCAGATAGATAACCTTCAGGAAAAACTTAACCAGTCAAATAACCTTCTCAGAAGTACTAAAAAGGAAAACGAAGAACTTCAGAAGCAGCACGATGCAGACCAGAAACTTATAGCACAGCTCAAGGCAGGCGGTGCAGGACAGGGTGCTGCACCGGCAAACGCTCAGAGTCAGGCTGCTCTTGAAGCTGCAAAGAAGGAGATCGATAAGCTCAGAGGCGAGCTCAAGGCTGCTACTGAAAAGGGCGGTGCTCCCGCACAGGCTGCTCCTAATGCGCAGGTAACTGCTGCACTTGAGGCTGCAAAGAAGGAGATCGATAAGCTCAGAAATGAGCTCAAGGCTGCAAACGACAAACTCGCTGCTGCTGATAAGAAGGGCGGTGCACCTGCTGCTTCTGCCGGAAATCCCGCAGCTGAGGCTGAACTCGTTAAGGCTAAGCAGGATATCGCTAAGATCACTGCTGACCTCGAAGCTAAAACCGCTCAGCTCGAAGCTAAGATCAAAGAGTCCGCTGAAGCTGAGGCTAAGATTGCTAAGCTCACTAAGGAGTCTGCTGATTCCGCTAAAAAGGACGAGCAGATCAAGGATCTTACAAATGAGATCAATGAACTCAAGGCTAACGCAAGCAATCCTGCCGGCATGATGGGTACTCTCTTCGCAGAGGCTCAGAAGACTGTCGATCAGCTCAAGAAAACTGCTGAACAGGAAGCTACTCAGACTACCAAGGAAGCTAAGGAGAAGGCTGATAAGCTCGTTTCCGACGCTCAGGCTAACGCTGATAAGACTATCAAGGAAGCTAACGCAACTGCTGAAAAGACTATCAACGACGCAAATGCTACTGCTGACAAGACTATCAAGGAAGCAAATGCTACTGCTGACAAGACTATCAAGGAAGCAAATGCTACTGCTGAAATGACCGTAGCTAAGGCAAATTCTGCTGCTGAAAAGACTGTCAGCGATGCTAATGCTCAGGCTAAGAGCGCTGTTGACGACGCTAACAGCAAGGCTGACAAGATAAATGCTATGTCATCTACTGTACGTCTCATGCTCCTCAATGAGATTGAGAGCGTAAATTCAAAGTTCAACGAGATCACAGCATCTGTTGCAAAGCTTGCAGAGCAGGCTACCACAAAGATGAGTGACGCTCAGGTTATTGTAAGTGAGGCTCGTAAGTCTGTTGAGAATTCCGAGAAGGAGATAGCTAAGAGACTCGACGCTCCTAAGGCTGATTTTCAACCCTCAAAGGCTCCTTCAGGTTCAACACCTAAATTCGACAATAAGGTAGCTGACGAAGCTTTCGCAAGAGTTTCCGGCGGTTCATATAATAACGGAAACAACAATAATAACAAGCCTGTTCATAACAATAATAATGTTCAGGAAGCTCCAAAGAATGCACCTAAGAAGAATTTTGCATTCGATATGTCAGACCTTCTCAAGGCTGCTGAAGAAGAAGCTGCTAAGGAAAGCGAATGATGTAACTTATCCGGAACTCCGGAAGGCAAGTTTCCTTCCGGAGCTGCCGGTTATTAATGCTCCATGGGGAGCTTATCTTTGTGCGGCTAATGCCGTGGGATTGCTGGGTGGATATTTTGCTGGAAAATATAACTAAACGATTCAGCGGAATAACTGATGAGGAGCTTGCTGTCCTCGCAAGGACCGATAAGGCTGCCTGCGAAGCGCTTATCCTCAGATGTCTGAAGCTTATATTTATTAAGTCAGTGTCGTATTCGTCCGATGTTTCGGACCGCGATGACCTCTGTCAGGAGGGCGCGATAGCGCTGCTTAAAGCTATAGCTGCCTATGATATCAGCAGGGGAGTGAAGTTCATGACATATGCTGAGGCTTGTATCAATAATCAGATGAGAAGCTTCTGCACAAGGTCTATGAGAACACCTGCTAAATGCGAAAGCATAGATGAAGTCCCGGAAGATACCCTCTCAGAAGATAAAACTCCGGAAAGTATCATACTCAATAAAGAGTTTTTTTCCGAGCTTCAAAAAGCTATGGAAACTGATCTCTCAGCGGTTGAGCGAAAGGTCTTTACCCATGTGATACAAGGAGCAAGCTATAGAGAAACAGCTGCAAAGTTCGGAATATCCGAAAAAGCAGTGGATAATGCCATGCAGCGTGCAAGGCGTAAGATACGTCAGCATCTGAGCAATTAAGTTAAACAATATGACCGGATAGCTTAAATCAAGAGCGTTGTTTATCAAAGGTGCCGGTGAGATTCCGGCTTTGGTCCAAATATTATAAGCGAGGTATTAAAAATGTACGAAGACAAGACATTAGTCTGTAAGGAATGTGGAAACGAATTCGTTTTCACTGCAGGCGAACAGGAATTTTACGCAGAAAAAGGACTTACTCACGAGCCTCAGAGATGCAAGGCTTGCCGTGATGCAAGAAAAAATGCAGGCAGAGCTGAGCGTGTGATGTACACAGGCGTATGCGCAACTTGCGGCGGCGAGGCAAAGGTGCCTTTTGAGCCTAAGGACGGCAGACCTGTTTACTGCAGCGAGTGCTTTGCAAAGCTCAATGCAGACGAATGATCCAATAGCAACATTGCGGCGTGCCGGAGGTCCGGCACGCCTGAATTTTTGAAGAGCGGAGAGATAATATGCTTGATATCAGACTAAAAACCTGCTTCGATATGGTCGGCGGAAGAGGAATTGTATGCGATGTCGGAACTGACCACGCGCTGCTTGCGGCGGAGCTGATAAATTCGGGGAAATGTGAAAAGGTCATAGCCTCGGATATAAAGGAGGGTCCGCTTGCGGCGGCGAAAAAAACAGTAGAACGGAGTGGGATTACTGATAAGGTCGAGCTTATTCTTTCGGACGGACTGGTGAATGTTCCGCTTGAGGGTGTGAGCGATATAGTAATTGCCGGAATGGGCGGCGAGACTATTGCGGATATAATTTCGGAGTCGATAGAGTGTATTCCTGAAAACGTGAGACTTGTACTGCAACCCATGACCAAAGCTGAAGTACTGCGTAAAAGACTGTATGAGCTTGGATTCGAGATACTCGATGAATGCATTGCTGAAGATGGCGACAAGCTCTACACGATTATGTCGGCAGAGCCATCAATTAACGACGAACGTCTGACAGAGTTTGAAACACTATGCGGTTTCTATGACAGTGACTTTCCTCTTACACAGAAATTCAGAAAACGAGAAGCTGAAAGACTCGGTAAGATAGCAGATAGTCTCAAAAAATCGGGCAAAAATAATGAGTCTGTTCACTACAAAGCTCTTGCGGAGAAGATGGAAAAGCAGATTTCTTTTGTGAAGGTAAAAGATGTCTACGATTACTTTGACAGCATTTACCCATTCGCTGCTCAGGAAAAATGGGACAATTCAGGCTTGCTGGTCGAAAATTTCAACATGGAGTGCGGCAGAGTGCTTCTCGCACTTGATATCAGCAGTGCAGTAGTTGAAGAGGCTGACAAAAAAGGTGCCGACCTCATAATATCCCATCATCCCGTGATTTTTGAGCCGCGCCGGTGCATAAAGTGTAATGACCCTGTCTTTAAGCTTGTAAGTGCAGATATTGCTGCGATATGTATGCATACAAATGTGGACAAAGCGCCGCTGGGTACGAATGGAGTTATTCTTCGTGAATTGAGCCGTAAATTCGAGTTTGAGGGCGAGCCTGAGTATTTTTCTCCTGACGAGTGTGGTTACGTTTGCACGTTGAAGAATAGCCTGACAGTTTCTGAATTTGCTGATGCACTGAAAGAGATTTTCGGTTGTAATTATATACGCGTGTCAGCCGGAGCCGATAAGGTGAAAAAAATCGGATTCTGCTCAGGCTCTGGAGGTTCATTTATTGCCGATATTGCAGCAAATGGCTGCGATGCGTATGTTACGGGCGATGTTAAGCACGATGTATGGTACTCAGCAGAAAACAGCGGAGTGACGATTTTTGACTGCGGACATTTCCACACTGAAAACATCGTGTTGTGGGAGTTCAGACGACTGCTTGAGGAAAAATTTCCACAGCTTGATGTTGAGATAGCAGAGTCTTCAACTGACCCGTGTGTATACTTCTGAGGTGGAGCGATGGGAATATTTATATGTCCGGTGTGCGGTGGAAACCTCGAAATATCAGGGAAAAGTTATGTTTGCAATAGCAGGCACTGCTTTGACATTTCAAAAAGCGGCTATGTAAATCTGTTGCTGTCAAAGCATATCGGAAAAGCTGTTCATGGCGACAATAAACTCATGGTGCGTGCGAGACGTGACTTTCTCGACAAAGGATACTATTCCCCGCTATGTGACGCGGTTTGCGAGGAAACCCTCAAATATGGCGAAACCGGTGGACACTTTTTAGATGCCGGCTGCGGAGAAGGCTACTATACGTCGGCAGTAAAAGCAGCTTTTGACCGGTCAGATATTGCTATGGATTTTGTTGGGATTGATATATCAAAGGTTGCAGCCGAGTTCGCAGCGAAACGTGAGAAGAGTGTTGCGTTTGCGGCAGCGAGTGTATTTCACCTACCGATTGAGAGCGAAAGCTGTGATATATTACTTACGATGTTTGCACCGTATTGCGGTGAAGAGTATATGCGAGTACTGAAAAATGACGCAGTGATGATTATGGCGATACCGTCAGAAAATCATCTTTGGGAGCTGAAACAGGCTATATACGCGACTCCGTACAAGAATGAGGTCAAGCCGTATGAGCTTGACGGCTTTGATTTTATAGGCAGCCGCAGAGTGACTTTTGACATGAAACTTGAAAATGCCGAAGATATACAAAGCCTTTTTTCGATGACTCCATACTACTACAGAACCGGAAAGGTTGAGCAGGAACGTCTTGCCGCACTTAATGAACTCACGACAAAAGCAGACTTTGAAATTTTAACTTATCGCAAAAAATAGGAGGTATTTTATGCGTATACTTATCACAGGCGGAACAGTATTTGCAAGCAGATATACAGCCGGATATTTCGTCGGTAAGGGGCACGAGGTCTATGTACTCAACAGGGGCAACCGTCCACAAGTTGAAAATGTTAACCATATTTGCGCTGACAGATACTCACTGGGCGATACTCTTAAAAAGTACTGGTTTGATGCGGTTTTAGACGTTACTTCCTACAATGAGAACGATGTCAGGACGCTTCATGAAGCACTCGGAGATTTCGGAAGCTACATTTTTATCAGTTCCAGTGCTGTCTATCCGGAGACTCTGCCACAGCCTTTTCGTGAGGATATGGTGTGCGGACCTAACAGAATATGGGGCGCATACGGCGAAAACAAGCTCGCTGCTGAGCAATTTTTACTTGAAAATGTACCGCAGGCATATATTCTCCGTCCGCCGTACCTCTGCGGACCAATGAACAATCTCCACCGTGAAGCGTTTGTATTCGAGTGTGCAGAGCAGGACAAGCCATTTTATGTACCGAAGGACGGCAGTCTTCCGCTGCAATTCTTCCATATAGGTGACCTCTGCCGCTTCATGGAGATATTGCTCGAAAAGCAGCCGGCAGGGCGCATTTTCAATGTCGGAAATCCCGAGCCGGTGACTGTGAAAGAGTGGGTGGAACTTTGCTACGATGTACTCGGAAAAAAACCGGAATTACGCTTTGTGGAAGGCGATATACCGCAGCGAAGTTACTTTCCGTTCTATGACTACGCATACGTGCTCGATGTGACACGACAAACTGAACTTATGCCCGAAATTACACCTCTTTCACAGGTACTTGCGGAATCGTATAAATGGTTTTCAGAAAACCGCGACTTGATAGTACGCAAGCCGCTTCACGAATTTATAGCAGATAATTTTTAATAGGAAGGACTTTTAACTATGGCACTTGACGGAGCATTTCTCTACGCGGTAAAAAACGAGCTCCAGCCGCTGATTGGCGGTCGAATCGAAAAGATACATCAACCCTCGCGTGAGGAAGTAATCATCTCCATACGCACACGCGAAGGCTCGAAAAAACTCTTTATATCGGCAAATGCTGGTAGTGCAAGAGTGCATATCACAGCTCGTCAGGTAGATAATCCGCAGACACCGCCGATGTTCTGTATGCTCCTGCGCAAGCGTCTCGGAAGCGGAAAACTCATCGCAGTCCGTCAGGACGGACTTGAACGAATACTTTTCCTCGACTTTGAATGCGTGAACGAACTCGGTGACGTCGTGACCGTTACGCTTGCCTGCGAGATAATGGGTCGCTGCTCGAACCTCATAATTATCGACCATGAGGGCAGGGTAGTTGACAGCATCAAGCGAGTTGACGAAGAAATGTCACGCGAGAGGATAGTCCTTCCGGGAATGAGGTACACTCTGCCGCCTCGTGACGACCGTCTCTGCTTCCTCACAGCTGAACCGGAGGAAATAGTTTCACGACTGCGCAAAGTTCCTCCTGCGGAGCTTTCAAAGGGACTTATCCGCGTGTTTGAGGGTATATCACCAGTACTTGCGCGTGAGTGGACTTTTTTTGCCGGCAGGGGCGCGGAGCTGCGCAGTGACACAGTCGAAGGCGACCAGCTCGACCGTCTGCTTTTCGCTGTGAAGCGTACAAAGGAACAGCTCCTTTCAGGCGAAAACTGCTTTACAGCAGCGAGTGACCGTGACGGAATGCTCAAGGACTTTTCATTCATACGGCTTAATCAGTATGGGAATCTCATGATAACCAAGGAGCTGCCGAGTGCGTCGGAGCTGCTTGACTTCTTCTATTTCGAGCGTGACCGCGCAGTCCGTACAAAGCAGCGAGCTAATGACCTTTTCAAGCTGCTTGTTAACCTTACCGAGCGTACATCGCGCCGAATATCGGTGCAGCAGCAGGAGCTTGCAGCGTGTGCCGAAAAAGATACCTATAAGCTTTGGGGAGACCTGATTTCTGCGAATATATACCGTATTCAAAAGGGCGACGCAACTGCAAAGGTAGAGAATTTTTATGCCGAGGACTGTCCCACTGTCGAGATTCAGCTTGATATAAGAAAAACTCCGGCGCAGAATGCCCAGCATTATTATTCCGAGTACAAAAAGTGTGTTACAGCTGAGGAAAAGCTTGCCGGACAGATTGAAAAAGGCGAGGAGGAACTCCAGTACCTTGACAGCGTGTTCGACGCTCTGACACGAGCTGAATCAGAAAATGACATAATCCAGCTGCGGCTTGAACTCATTGAGCAGGGCTATATCCGTTCAGGCGTAGGAAAGTCTAAACCGCCGAAGGCACTGCCGCCGATTGCGTATAAATCAACTGACGGCTATACGATTCTTGTCGGCAGAAATAATCATCAGAATGACCAGCTTACGCTGAAATTTGCTGAAAAGACCGATATATGGCTTCATACGCAGACTATCACAGGTTCGCACGTTATAATCGCGACAGACGGCGAAACTCCGCCCGATAAGACGATAGAGGAAGCCGCAGTAATAGCCGCAGTCAACAGCAAGGGAAGAAATTCAACGCTTGTGCCTGTGGACTATTGCCTTGCACGGTATGTGAAAAAGCCGTCGGGAGCAAAGCCTGGAAAGGTCATTTTCACCAATTATAAGACTGCTTTTGTAAAGCCTGATACTGAGCTGGAGCAGAGTCTTCGCGTATGAGACTGACTGCGGATTTTTTCAGGCGTGACGTTCTTGAAGTTGCCCCTGACCTTGTTGGAAAAATAATTGTCCGCCGTCTCGATGACGGTACTGAATTGCGTGAGCGTATTGCCGAAACTGAGGCTTACCGCGGTGAAGAGGACAAAGGCTGCCACGCATCAAAGGGCAGGACTCCGCGCACGGAGGTACTATACGGCAGAAGCGGTTCGATATACGTCTATCTATGCTATGGAATGCACTGGCTGATGAATGTCATAACAGGTGAAACTGGTCAGCCGCAGGGAGTGCTTATCCGTGCAGGGGAGGTACATAACGGTCCTGCGAAGCTTACGAAGTATCTGCAGGTCGATGGAAGTTTTAACGGCGGAGATTTCAGTACAAGTGATAAAATCTGGATAGAGGACGACGGTTTTCGTCCTGAGATAAAGACTGCGCCGCGAGTTGGCATCGACTATGCCGGCGACTATTGGAAAAGCATTGAATGGCGGTATATAGCCGGAAAGGAGTGACCGTGTGAATATACACTGTACAGGATATGGTTCTGTTTACGGCGCTGATTATACCTACAGCCGCAAAGTGCAGAAGGGTGTTTACCTGCTTTTGCTTGCGAAGAGTCCTATAAATTATGTGTGCAGCGGTATGGAGCTCACGCTTCCGGCAGACACTTTTTTCCTGTTTGACGGCAGCAGCAGTATAAAGTATTCGGCAGCGGATGAGTATCTCATCTGTGACTGGATAGAATTTGATGATGGCGGCGATTCTGAGTTTTTTGAGCAGCTTGAATTGCCGTATAATATGCCTGTCGGTTTCGCTGACACAGATTTCATAGGCGAGCTTATAAGAAATATCACATCGGAGTTCTATTCACTCAATGGTCACAGGCTGAAAATGACTGATGCCATGCTGAAAACTCTGCTTTTCAAGGCGGACGAGGTGTGCCGTGTACGTGACAGGGTACAGCCGTCGGCAGCAGAGCCGCATTATGGAATGTTGATAGAATTGCGCGAGAAAGTTTACCGTTATCCGCAGAGAAAGTGGAATGTTGACCTGATGGCTGCGGATGTAAATATGTCAAGGTCGTATTTTCAGCATATCTACCGCGAAGTATTCGGAGTATCGTGTATGTCTGATGTGATCAACGGCAAAATTGAGAAGGCGAAGGAAATTCTCAGCGAGACCGGCTGTACAGTTTCGCAGGTATCAGCGATGTGCGGGTACGAAAATGAGGAACATTTCATGCGTCAATTCAAGAAAATCGTAGGAGTTACCCCGACTGGCTACCGGAAAAAGAGCTGAGCAAAGCTATGTCTGGCAAGTTAAAAAGAGCTATCCGATCCAATACGAATCAGATAGCTCTTTTATTTTCAGATAATTATATCACTACTGTATCTGACGCTGGCAGCGCTTCGGGAATTATTCCCACTCCACAGTTCCCGGAGGCTTTGAAGTGATATCGTACACGACGCGGTTAACGTGATCAACTTCGTTAGTCAGACGGTTTGACACGCGTGCGAGGACATCGTAAGGGATACGAGCCCAGTCGGCGGTCATGAAGTCATCAGTAGTAATAGCGCGGATAGCGATGAGGTGGTCGTAGGTACGGTGGTCACCCATAACACCAACAGTGCGCACGTCGGGGAGAACAGCGAAGAACTGCTTGAGTTCGCTTTCGATACCGCTTTTGCGTATCTCATCGCGGAAAACAGCGTCAGCCTCCTGGAGCACCTTTATCTTTTCCTCAGTTATTTCGCCGAGGATACGAACTCCGAGACCCGGACCCGGGAACGGCTGTCTCCATACGAGGTCGTGGGGGATACCGAGCTTTTCGCCGACAGCGCGTACCTCGTCCTTGAAGAGGTCAGCGAGAGGTTCAATAGTGCCTGCGAACTTGATATCGTCGGGCATTTTAACCATATTGTGGTGGGTTTTGATAACAGCGGTACTGCCCTGACCCGCTTTATTGCCTTTACCTGACTCAATACGGTCGGGGTAGATAGTACCCTGTGCGAAGAAGCCTTCAGCGCCTTCTTCACGAATCTTATCCCAGAAAACGTTGTAGAACTCAGTACCGATTATCTTACGCTTCTGCTCTGGGTCGGTAACACCTTTGAGAGCGGCGAGGAACTTGTCCTTGCAGTTAACGCGAACGAAGTTCATATCGAAGAGGCGGGTGAAAGTATCCTCAACGAAATCGCCCTCGTCCTTGCGCATGAGACCCTGGTCAACGAAAACGCAGGTGAGCTGTTTTCCGACAGCACGCGAGAGCAGACCTGCGGCAACAGAGGAGTCTACACCGCCAGAGAGACCGAGAATTACCTTTTTATCGCCTATCTGCTCACGAAGCTTTGCAACAGTAGACTCAATGAAATCGTCCATAACCCAGTCTCCGGTGAATCCGCATACCTCATAGAGAAAGTTGTGGAGTATCTGCTTGCCGTATTCACTGTGAGTTACCTCGGGGTGGAACTGAACTGCATAGAGCTTTTTATCAGGACATTCAAAAGCGGCACAAGGGCAGTCAGCGGACTTAGCTTTAACAGAGAATCCGTCAGGGAGCTTGCTTACGAAGTCGGTATGGCTCATCCATACAACGCTGTTTTCGGGAACGTCTTTGAAGAGCAGACCGCCTGTCTGAGATATCTCGATCTTGCCATATTCGCTTTTTTTGCAGCTTTCAACAGTACCGCCGAGGGTGTAAGCCATAAGCTGACAGCCGTAGCAGATACCGAGGATCGGGATACCGAGAGAGAATATCTCAGGGGAGATATGCGGCGAAGTTTCGTCATAAACGCTGTTAGGACCGCCGGTGAAGATGATACCGTCGGGGTTGAGTGCTTTGAGCTCATCGATAGGTGTGGTGTAGCTCTTGATCTCGCAGTAAACACCGCACTCACGGACTCTTCGGGCGATGAGCTGATTATACTGACCGCCGAAGTCGAGAACAATGCAAAGCTGATTTGCCATACAGGACCTCCATTCTCCGCGCAGAAGCGGAAGGGTGATGTTAAAGTGAATATACAATAATTATGCCATTTTTTTTGTAATATTTCAAGTGCTTTGCAGAAATTTGTCAGTATATATAAAATATATCGGATAATTTGCGGAACTGTGGGGAGCAGCGGCGGATATTATCCGTCCGCGAATGGCCATTTTATATAAAGCATAAGAAGTCGGACTGAATAAAAAAAGTTCAATTTCATATGAAAGCAACAGGGGCGCACATTGTGCGCCCCTACAATTGGGATATTTTATGTTTGTATGTGTAGGGGCGAACACTGTTCGCCCGAAAAATCCTGCTTCTTTTGCTTGTCTATGTAGGGACGACCATTGTTCGTCCGCTTGATTTATTCAGCAACAGGCTCAACAACGGGAGAATTCTCAGCGTTTCTGCGAACGCTGTCTATACCGTTTTTAGCGCTGTCCTTTTTGACGTAACCTTCGCTCACTGCGAGGATATTACCGTCGGCGTCCTTGAAACGGAAGCGGAACTCTCCTGCTTTATCAGAGTAAAGCTCAAACTTTGCGCCCTTGATTTCGGGTGCACCGGCAGTCTGATCCTCGATATCAGCTCTCGGAGCGAAATCCGCAACTGCGGCGATAGCTGCCTTGACTCCGGCTATATCCGGATAAATCTTGCTGCTTGCTGCAACGATCTCGCCGTTTCCGGCTTTAAGGCAGAAGCTGAAGCCCTTTCCGGACTCCTTGATGACAAATTTTCCCATGTTGATTCAACACCTTTCTGAAATAGTCATAATTATGATATAATTATGACTTTATTATGCATTTTTATATTTAAAAAGTCAAGAGGGTACTTATATATTTTGCAAATACGATTAGTAAATACTAACACAAAAGTTTGACATTTGTATGACAATATGATATTATTGATACAGCGGATATCGGGATTTATTCCGGTCTCGGCTGAAATGAGTGTTAGTTTTCGGGCGGCTGGGCGTTAGCCTTGTTTTCGGAGAACGGCTGATACATAAGCTGATTCTGTATGCCCGCTTTTTGCGGGCATTTTTATTTCTAAAAGGGGTGAGATAATGGACGAGAAAAGAATTGCGGTAGCGGCGATAGTCATTGACGAGCAGTCGGCTTCTGTAGAGGTCAACAGCGTCCTTCACGAGTACAACGATATCATCATCGGACGAATGGGTATCCCCTACAAAGAACGCGGTATATCACTGATTTCGGTCGCTCTTGACGCTACTCCTGACCGCATAAGCAGTCTGACCGGACGTCTCGGACAAATTGGCGGAGTTTCGGTCAAAGCCGCTATCTCGAAGAAGTGAACGGAGGGCAATATGAGAAGAAAAGACAGGGAAATCACCGATATCGCGGCTATTGACACGTTTCTCACTGAGGAAAAAATACTGCGTATCGCCTTTTATGATGACGGTGATATTTATATTGTTCCCGTGAATTACGGATTCAGGCGCGAGAGTGGGAAATGTGTATTCTACTTTCACGGTGCAAAAGCTGGCAGAAAGTATGAACTTGCCGGGAAATCGCCTTATGTCGGATTTGAGACAGACGGCAGATTCAAGATGATTGAAGGCGGAAGTGCCTGCGATTATTCGGCAAATTTTCAAAGTGTAACAGGTTCCGGCAGGCTTTCGCTTATAGAAGATACAGATGCTAAGAGGTCGGCACTTGACTGTCTAATGAATCATCAGGCAGGTGAAAAAAACTGGGAGTACACTGAAAAAAAGCTGGGTGCAGTTGCAGTTTTCAGGCTTGAAGCTGAAAAATTATCATGTAAAGCTAAGTAATATTAACTGGAGGTAATATATATGTATGACGTTAAATCTTTAAAAGCTGAGGAGTTTATCAATCACGAGGAAATTCTCGAAACTCTTGAATATGCCGAGCAGAATAAGCATAACAAGGCTCTCATTGAGGAAATCCTCGAAAAGGCAAAGCCGAAGAAGACCGGCAGGGGAGTTGAATGTGCGGGACTTTCTCACCGTGAGGCAAGTGTACTTCTCGCCTGCGATATTCCTGAAATGACCGAGAAGATTTACGAGCTTGCACGCGAGATAAAAGAAGCATTCTATGGTGACAGAATCGTTATGTTTGCACCCCTCTATCTCTCGAATTACTGCGTGAACAAGTGCGTTTACTGTCCATACCATATGCAGAATAAGGAGATTCCGCGTAAGAAGCTCACACAGGACGAGGTGCGTGATGAGGTTATCGCACTTCAGGACATGGGTCACAAGAGACTTGCTATTGAGTCCGGTGAGGACCCCGTTAATAATCCTATTGAGTATATTCTTGAATGTATAAATACAATCTATTCAATCAAGCACAAGAATGGTGCTATCCGCCGAGTAAATGTCAACATTGCGGCAACAACTGTTGAAAACTACCGCAAGCTCAAGGAAGCAGGCATCGGCACCTATATCCTCTTCCAGGAGACTTACCATAAGGAGAGCTACGAGGTTCTTCATCCGGCAGGACCCAAGCACAACTACGCTTACCACACAGAAGCTATGGACAGAGCTATGGAAGGCGGTATCGACGATGTTGGTCTCGGAGTGCTTTTTGGTCTTGACAAGTACAGATACGAGTTTGCGGGTCTTCTCATGCACGCTGAGCACCTTGAAGCTGTTCATGGTGTCGGACCGCATACTATCAGTGTTCCGCGACTCAGAAGAGCTTCAGATATCGACCCTGATGTTTTCGATAACGGTATCGACGACGAAACATTTGCAAGGATAGTAGCTTGTATTCGTATTGCTGTTCCTTACACCGGAATGATAATCTCCACCCGTGAGAGTGAGGAATGTCGTGCCAAGGTCATCGGTCTCGGCGTATCGCAGATATCCGGCGGTTCGAGAACTTCTGTCGGCGGATACGCAGGCTATGATGCTGAAGAAAGACCTCATGATACCGAGCAGTTTGACGTTTCTGACCAGCGTACACTCGACGAGGTCGTAAAGTGGCTTATGGACAGCGGCTATATCCCGTCGTTCTGTACAGCCTGCTATCGTGAAGGACGTACAGGTGACCGATTCATGGCGCTTTGCAAGGTAGGACAGATACAGAACTGCTGTCACCCGAATGCACTCCTTACACTTCAGGAGTATTTACAGGACTACGCTTCTCCTGAGACACGCAAGGTCGGCGAAGCTCTCATAGACCGCGAGATACAGAATGTTCCCGACCCGAAGCGCCGCGAAAAGGCACTCGAATACCTCGAAAAGATAAGAAACGGTGAGCGTGACTTCCGTTTTTAATCGCACACGAATTGACAACCGGAGCAGGGTGTGATAAAATGTTCTTGATAAATTATTCTTGATTGGAGGAATTTTTATGATGAGTTTACTTGCGGCAGTTCCCGCTACAGGTGATACTTTCCCTGCAAAATATATAATCATCGGTGCTTGCGCGGCGGTAGTTATCGCTCTGGTATCGGCATTTTTAGCCGGAAAAAAGAAAAACGACGAAGATGATGAGGAAGAATAAATAATGTCCATGCCTCCCGGCATAGCTTTAATTATAAAGCTTGCGGGAGGTATTTTTATGGTTTGCAGTCTGTCAGAGTTGAAAGACAAAGAAGTTGTTGATATACGCACAGGCGAAAGACTTGGCACTGTCGATGATGTGAGATTCGATACGGTCACGTCAATGGTCACAGGACTGGTCATCTACGGCAGAAGAGGATTTTTCGGTACTTTGGGCGGCGATGATACTGAGATACCATGCAGTGCGATAAAAGTAATAGGTACAGATATTATACTGGTAGACCACCACGAATTGACGTTTTCAACAAATATTGGCAGAAATAGTTTTAAAAGTTTGTTTGAGTAAAGACGGATAAATACTTGAAGTCGGACGCGCTTTGTGGTATAATATTAAAGCAATTCGCACGTCTGTGCTTTTGCAGACCGGTGCACTCGCTTGAGTGTCGTCTGTAAGTTAAGTCGGGCGGAGGATATTAATAACCAATTTTAAGGAGGACTACACAATGGCAGTAGTTTCAATGAAACAGCTCCTCGAGGCTGGCGTTCACTTCGGACACCAGACAAGACGCTGGAACCCAAAAATGGCACCGTACATCTTCACAGAGAGAAACGGTATCTACATCATCGACCTTCAGAAGACGGTTAAGAAGCTTGAAGAAGCTTATATGTTCGTTCGTGACCTCTCAGCAGAGGGCGGCGAAGTTCTCTTCGTAGGTACAAAGAAGCAGGCTGGCGATTCCGTTAAGGAAGAGGCTACTCGCGCAGGCGCTCACTACGTTAACGCAAGATGGCTCGGCGGTATGCTCACAAACTTCAAGACAATCCAGACTCGTATCAAGAGACTTGAGCAGCTCCACACAATGGAAGAGGACGGCACTTTCAACCTCCTCCCCAAGAAGGAAGTTGTTAAGCTCAACCTTGAAATAGAAAAGCTTGAGAAGTTCCTCGGCGGTATCAAGACAATGAAGAAGCTCCCCGCAGCTCTTTTTATCGTTGACCCCCGCAAGGAAAAGATCGCTGTTGCTGAGGCTAAGAAGCTCAATATCCCGATCGTTGCTATCGTTGATACAAACTGCGATCCTGACGAAGTTGACTACGTTATCCCCGGTAACGATGACGCTATCCGCGCTGTAAAGCTTATCGCCGGTACAGTTGCTAACGCTATCATCGAAGGCAGACAGGGCGGCGACAACGCTCAGGCTGAGGCTCCCGCTGAGGAAGCTGCTGAGGCAGACGCTGAATAATCAGCACTATCATAATCTGAATTGAAACGTAGGGGTTGGCGTCCCCGACAACCCGATGAATTTCAGGGACGTCGAGGCGCCGTCCCCTACAATTATTTTATATTATTTATTGGAGGTATTTACAATGGGTAAGGTATCTGTTGCAGAAATAAAGGAACTCATGAAGTCCACTGGCGTTGGCATGATGGACTGCAAAAAGGCTCTTGAGGCTAACGACGGAGATATGGACAAGGCTATCGAATTCCTCAGAGAAAAAGGTCTCGCTACTCAGGCTAAGAAGAGCGGAAGAGCTGCTGCTGAGGGCGTAGTTGCTGCTGTTGTAAACGGCAACACAGGTGTTCTTCTCGAAGTTAACACTGAGACTGACTTCGCTGCTAACACTGACGATATCAGAAACTTCGTTGCAAACGTTGCTAATACTATCATCGAAAAGAACCCTGCTGATGTTGAAGCTCTTAAGGAACTCCCCATCAGCGGCGGTACAGGTACAGTTGGTGAGGCTCTTACAGAGCTCGCTGGCATGAAGATCCGTGAGAACATCGTTATCCGTCGTTTCGTAAGAATGGAAGGCGTTCTCGCTTCTTATATCCACAATGGCGGCAGCATCGGCGTTCTCGTAAAGCTTGATACTGACCTCCCTGCTGATGCAGTTTCTGCTATCGGTAAGGACGTTGCTATGCAGTCTGCTGCTCTTAATGCTCCTTATCTCTGCCGTGAGCAGGTACCTGCTGAGGTTATCGAGAAGGAGAAGGAGATCATGCTTGCTCAGATGGCTGAGGATCCTAAGATGGCTAACAAGCCCGAGCAGGTTCGCGCAAAGATCGTTGAGGGTAAGGTCGGCAAGTACTACAGCGAAAACTGCCTCCTTGAGCAGGCATTCGTTAAGGACGACAAGCTCAGCGTTCAGGGCTATGTTGACGCAGAGGCTAAGAAGCTCGGCGGCAGCATCAAGGTTGTTGACGTTGTTCGCTTCGAGCGCGGTGAAGGCGTTGAGAAGAAGGAAGAGAACTTCGCTGACGAAATTGCTAACATGATCAAGTAATTTAACTGCTGAAAAGATTTAATTATTGCCATAGCGTTGTTTAACGATGCTATGGCAATTTTAATGCCTGCCATTTGCCTTTGGAGGATAGAATATGGTCAAAAGAGTAATGTGGGCGGTGATCGCCCTGTTTATCGGTGCTGCTCTGATTTTTATGGGTGCAAGGGAATGTATCGTATACGTCACAAAGTCTACAGTTTCACTCAATACCGCCCCTTTCAGCGACTTCAGCAAGGTTGCTGCCGCTGAAGGTGAGATAGCCTGTGTTCTCGGAAGTTTCGCGACAATGACGGAAGAGGAAAAGGTTATGGGCGTTATTCCTTCGTCAAAACGTGAGACTGTGTATTACCTTGTTGAAACCCTTACACGCGATGAAATAGTAAAAATCGAAAACGGCGAACAGGACGCATCAGCAAACGGCTTCGTATACGTAGTTGCTGCCGCTACTGACGAGATGAAGGCGGCTCTTGACGCTAATCTTGACGGCTGGATAGAATATGACGACGGCAAGACCGATGAAATACCGGCTGCTGTTCACTTCGAGGGAAAGCTTTGGAAACAGCCGAAAAATGACGACTATATCAAATATCGTGACGATTTTGCAGCTGAGTGCGGCTTGGACAAGTCTTATATTGCTGAATACAGAGCGCAGGACACTAAAATCAAAGCCGATTGCTTTGCTGTTCTCGGCATAGGAGTTGTATGCTTCCTTTTTGGAATCATAGACAGTCTCCTCATTGTCAGAAAGTTCCGCCGAAGGAATGAACAGTATTAACTGTGCATTTTAAACAATGTTCAAAACTTTCATAAACAGATTGAGTGCATTATCGCATTCGCTTATTTGTATATTACTTACAAATAGCGGGTGCGATATTTGTATATATACCCCTTGAAACACTATGCCTAAATATGTTATAATAATACATAATTGGATAGGACTATCCATACATAAGAGGTAACACTATGAATGAAAATATAAAAAAACTCGCTGATTCTATCGGAAAGGTAATCGTCGGAAAGGACGATACTGTCGTTAAGCTGATTGCCGCCCTGCTTTGTGAGGGCCACGTTCTTCTTGAGGACGTGCCCGGAGTCGGTAAAACTCAGCTTATTACAGCTCTTTCCCGTTCTATCGGCGGTAAGTTTAACCGTATACAGCTCACTCCCGATGTTATGCCTTCCGATATAGCAGGTTTTACCATGCTCGACGCTAAATCAGGCGATTTCCAGTATCGCGAGGGTGCTGTTATGTGTAACTTCCTCCTCGCTGACGAGATAAACCGTGCATCGCCGAAGGTGCAGTCGGCACTCCTTGAGGCAATGGAGGAGAGACAGATATCCCTCGACGGCGAAACTCACAAACTCCCTCAGCCGTTCCTTGTAATGGCTACGCAGAACCCCGTCGAAACCTACGGTACATTCCACCTGCCGGAAGCGCAGATGGACCGTTTCTTTATGAAACTTTCAATGGGTTATCCTGATGCTGATGAGGAAATGCTTATTCTTGAGCGTACAGAGATGCATAACCCTATAAATAATATTGAGACTCCCGTTATGACTGTGGACGATATCGTTACTTTGCAGAGCGAGGTCAGAAAGGTGCGTGTTGACGAAAAGGTCAAGAAGTACATCGTTGACATTGTCGGCTCGACCCGTAATGACAGAAACGCTACCCTCGGAATCAGTCCGCGAGGAAGTATTGCACTCTACAAGGCGGCTAAAGCTTTCGCTTTCATTAATGAAAGAAACTACGTTACTCCGTCTGATGTGAAAAATGCCGCATCAGCAGTCCTCGCACATCGTATCATTCTTTCTCCGCAGGGTAAGAGTGAATTCGGAACAGGCGAGGCTTATATAAACAGTATTATTTCAAACGCTCCCGTACCTGCAATGTAAGTCTATGAGCAAAAAGAATAAGAAAAAGAAGTTTACTCTGTTCAGTTCGAGTATCGGCGAGAATATCAAAAGTACACTCGCTCTTATTGCGGTAGCTTTTCTGCTTTATATCTTCACTTTCTTCATAGATGGTGAAATGGGCGTTATACTTATCGCGTTCATGCTGTTTGCTCCGCTTGTGTCTCTGTTTTTTGCAGTTTATGCTCACAGCAGGGTAAAGGTCTCGTTTGACTGCGATGGATATGTCAAAAAAGGCAGTAAGCTGAAAGTTCGCGTTACCGTCGAAAAAACCGGACGATTCCCCCTCGGTATCATCGAGATAAAGCCTCGGCTGAGTGAAGCATTTGTGCCGGTAAATAAGGTCTACAGACTTTCTCTTGCCGGAAAAGACAGCTATTCGTTTGAGTTTGATGCTCAGTCTGCTTGCGGCGGAAACGGTGAAATAGCCCTTGAAGAAGTCTGTTCGTGCGGATTCCTCGGATTTCTGCGCGTGGCTGTAAAGGGGGAATTACCGCCTCCTGTCAGTGTCGGAGTAATCCCTGATATACCGACTATTACAGCTTCTTCGCAGTTGTTCCGCAGTATTGCCGATGTGGTGCTGACGAGTGACGACGATGAAGATAATGATACAGTGATGCTGTTTTCAGCTAATACCGCTCCCGGTTACGAACACCGCGAATACGTTCAGGGTGACCCGCTGAAGCGCGTAAACTGGAAGCTTTCGTCTAAAAAAGATAAACTCATGGTAAGACTTGACGAGGCTGTTGCTTCGGTTCAGCCTGTCATTGTCCTCGACCTTTACAGAAGCAGTAAGGAACTGCCGCAGAACGCTATAGCCGCTGAGGAAAAGATACTCAGGTCTGTATTCGGACTCCTTTCACTGCTTGTCCGTCAGGGTATCGCTTCAACGTTCATCTATTACGGTCCGGGAGGCGGCATAATCGCAGAAAATGTCGATAATCCGGAGTACCCCGAACAGCTTCTGCTGAAGGTGCTTGCTTTGAAGGTAATACCTGACAGACATATCAAACTAAGCAATTATGCCGGTACTGTATGTGCCTGCGTTATCGCTTCTACCGACTGCAATGAAGATGTAGATGAGGCGGCTAAAGCTGTCAAGAATGACGAAAACGTCAGCCTTATCGGTGTTTCACAAGACAGTCCTAACCTGACTGATCTTCCGATGTGGTATCTTGACGGCGATAACAACTTTAAAATGGTATAAACAATGACTGATACAATCAATAATGAGAAACGTATCAGGAAGTATTTTTTGAAAACACTCGCTGACCCGGTACTTCTTTATACGGTGCTGGGAATGATGTCGATAATGTACCATTACCGAAGCAGCCTTGCTTTTGCTTACGGCGCTGCGGCTTATGTTATCGGCTGGTTGGTGTTCAGAATATTCGATTATGTTAACAAACATCATTTCATCGGATTCCTGATATGTATAATTCTTTATATTTTCTTCGGCTATGCGGCAAGCTACGCTATGAAGCGCGGTGAAGAGGGCTACTCTATTTCATGGGGACTATGGTTCTTCACTCCGCAGGATGCGCTGAAGTACAACAAGTGGTATACAATAGCTGTATTCATACTTTTCCTGATATTCATGCTCTCGGTCATTTATTATTTCACGAGAGTCCGGTACAGGATATTTATGAATTTCCTTGTATTCATCATTCCTTTTACTATTTACGGTAAGGAATATGAGAAAATGCCGATAGGATATATCATCGCACTTGCAGTGGGATATGTCCTGATGATGGTTATGTTCCGGC
The DNA here is from genome assembly GCA_900315975.1 of uncultured Ruminococcus sp. Next base: position 94,689 of record ONBA01000007.1, on the reverse strand, counting down.
AGATAAATGAAAATGAGAAAATACGGGTAGTGAATAAATCTGAGGCATGGAAATCCATTGCCGTGTTTGCGGTTCTGTTCGCACTGTGTTCAACACTTTCGCCGAAGCCGACCGTTCAGGAAGACAGACAATACCTCGAAATGCTCATTGATGCGGACCAGTTCACTGATAAGCTCGTTAAAATGATAGAGCGCTTCCGTGACACCTCATCAGGTGAACAGTTCAGAGGAAATCTCAGCGACCGTCCGACTTACTATATGGAGGGCGGCGAACCGATGAGACTGAAAACTGCTACCTTCTCTTCGTATGATTATTCCAAGGATGCATGGAATATCAGTGATGCAGATTCACACTACGACGAATACAGTCAGCTTCCCATAGAATTCTATGACGGCAGATGTATTGCAGAGGCGGTTCTCGCCGCAGCTGAACTCGACAGCGTGTTTGCGGAAAGATACGGTCTGAGTGAATACGTCGGAACCAAATTCACATTCCCTGAACTTCAAAAAGCTACTCTCCACTCTGTAACACAGGGTGAGACTATACCTATCCCACAGGGTATCAGAACTCTTACAAGGTCGTCTTATTCAAATACTTTTGACCTCACCCACAGTGATGCACTGCTGACAAACAGTGACCAGTATTATGGCTACGACCAGTTTGTTTTTGAGTATATGCCCGAGGGTTTCTTCCTTGACGAAGATAACTTCAAGGCTGTTGTTGCAGTAGGAAATGTAAGCGATTATGAGCAGATGCTCTCAGATGCTTATGATATCCTAAATGATGCGGCAGAAGAAGAGTACGCTGAAACTGTACTCAAAAGCTACCTTTATTATGACACCTACACAAGCGACTTGCTCGACTACGGAAATATTCCAAGTATCCGCAGACTCGCTGAAGAAATAACTGCCGGCTGTGAGACTGACTACGAAAAGGCTAAGGCTATAGAGTGGTATTTCTTGCAGAGCGGATTCGTTTATGACCTCGATTATCAGAAGGCAACAGGCGAAAACGTTGAGGACTTCCTCTTTACTACTAAAAGGGGTGTCTGCTGGGAGTACGCTACTGCGATGACTCTTCTCTCGCGTGCAGCCGGAATACCTTCACGCTTCTGTGAAGGCTATCTCATGCACAATGAGTGGGAGGGATCAGATAACTACGACCGCAACAGAGTATGGCATGGTTATTCGATTAGTCCGCGAGACGGTCATGCTTTTCCTGAACTCTATATCAAGGGTTATGGCTGGGTAACTTTCGAGCCGACAATGTCGAATGACGCTAATGAAGAGTCTGCGGCAAAAGAAAAAGAGACTACCACACATATGCTGTCTAAGGCGGGAATCATTATGCTTGCAGCAGCTGCTGCTGCGTTGCTGCTTCTTATCATAATGCCGACCTTAACTCATAAATTGTTCATGCTCATTAACAATAAGCGTAAGCCGGACAAGGCTGTGGCTGGTGTTATGCACCGGCTGTGCAGAGTTTACGGCATTGCCAAAGTCAATACTGCTGATGAAGCTGCTGCTAAGATAAAAGCGGTTTCAGGTGCGGATATATCGGCTGCGGCAGAGCTTTTCAACAGTTCGTCATACGGCGGAGCTGAAATGAGCGAGAACGACAGAACAAAGGCTATGGAAGACTACAAGGCGGCTTACGATGCTTTCAGAGAGGCTAAGAAAAAGAATCGTAAGCGTGGGAAATAAAAAGTTTTGGAGGTAATAACCAATGGAAAGCTCAAGAGCAAAGAAGCTGCTTAGTGTCATCTCTGCTACGCTTACCGCATTTTGCCTGATGACAACCGCTATGCCTGAGGCTGAGGCTGCTTCTGTATACGACGAATATCTTTCATGGAGCCAGCTCGATCCGCGCTGGTCAGGCACTTCAATGGGAGGCGGCGCAACTATAAGAAATTCCGGCTGTCTGCTTACTTCGCTTGCTATCATGGCTATGCATTCGGGGTCTATCGACAGTGCTGCAATGGGTAATCTTGGTATCAGCAGCGTTGAACAGTTTGATCCGGGTGTTCTTGCTGATGCGTATTCAAGCGTAAATGGTTTCTCATACGACGGCGCTATTCAGAGCTGGGGCACTGCTCATCAGCTCATACCGAGTATTGAGTGGGGCTGGGACGATTATTTTCAATCATCATCAAAGTCGGGACTTATCAGTGAGATAAGCGGTCTGATGGCTGACGGATGGCATATAATCGCGAGAGTTAACGCCCCTTACGGCGCGTACCACTGGGTATACATCAGAGCTGTTGATTCTGATCATATCTATATGTGCGACCCGGCTAACGACTGCGATGACCTTTATGCAGTTTACCCTGAAGGTATTCAGGGCGAATACTGGGCTCTCAAGGGCGCTAACGCTCCTTCAAACAGTGGTGTTGTGAAGACCTATACCCCTGAACTCCTGATCGACATAAACGCCGGAAAAACTCTTTACGATTTCGGCGAGGAACTCGATCTTGCGAGCTTTACTGCTAAAGTAATAGGTACCGACCCTAAGCTCGGTCCGTGGGAAAAAGCCGCTGAGAGACTGTCTATAGCCAAAAATGTCAAGGTAGATGCATCCTCGTATAATTCAGAGCGTGCAGGAAAGTACCCTATAATAATAACGGCTGAAACTGAGTATGCAAGCGCTATGATATCGTTTGATGTTACAGTTTCAATGCCTAAGGGTGAGTACTATCTTGACTCTAATGAATCTGTAAATCTTACGTCCGGCTGCGGCTCAGGTAAAAAGGTTGCAGAACTGAAAAAAGACAATGTTGTTGAAATAATTGAAGCTGCCGGCAACTTCGGACGTGTCAGATCAAACGATTTTGAAGGCTGGGCTGACCTCACAAAGCTCACTCTCTGTGATGCTGAGGAAGCACACGCTGTTGGCGACATCAACAACGATGGCAGCGTTGATAAATATGATCTTTCGCTGCTTAATACATACCTTATTGACAAGAAAACTCTTCCCGACGGTATTTCAACTCTTACCGCCGCAGAGCTTGCCGCAGCTGATATCGACTGCAACGGTGTTGTAGATAACACTGATGTTCTCGCTTTTCTGACAGCTATACGCGGCTAAAAACAATAATCTGTCAGTCAGCCGGTTATCGGCTGACTGACTTAAAATCAAAGGAGGATCTTCCTGAATGGAATGGACTGAAGTTAACATTTTTACCGCTGCCGAGGGTATCGAGCTGCTGTGTTCAAAGCTCATGGATATCGGCGTGAAAGGCTTTGTTATCAAGGATTCTGAGGACTTTAACGAATTCCTTGAAAACAAGAACGGTCAGTGGGATTACATCGATGAGGACCTTATGGGACTTGCTGACTGCGAGACCTGTATAACCGTTTACCTTCCCGGTAATGAACAGGGAGCGGATATGTTACAGTCCGTGAGAGCTATGCTTGCGGAAATGAAGTCTGGCGATACGGAAGGAAAGTACGGCAGACTCGAAGCTGAACTTGCAAGTATCCGTGAAGAGGACTGGGCTAACAACTGGAAACAGTATTTCAAGCCGCTCAAAGTCGGCGACAGCCTTGTTATCAAGCCTTCGTGGGAGGAATATGACGACCTCGGAGAAAGGGTAGTGCTTGAAATTGACCCTGCGTCAAGCTTTGGCACAGGTCAGCACCATACTACACGCCTTTGCCTTGAAATACTTGAAGGCTGCGTTAAAGAAGGCGACAGGATACTCGATATGGGCTGTGGAAGCGGTATTCTCTCAATTGCGGCAATTCTCCTCGGAGCTGAAAATGCAGTTGCAGTCGATATCGACGAAAACGCTGCTGCTACAGCAAAGGAGAACGCAATAAAGAACCATATACCCGAGGAAAGCTACAAGACCTACTTTGGAAATATCCTCGCTGATGAAAAGCTTGCTGATGAGATTGACGGCAAGTATGACATCATTACTGCGAATATCGTTGCAGATGTGCTCATTGCGATGAAGGATTACTTCGTCCGCTACCTGAAGGACGGCGGATTCCTGATAGTTTCAGGTATCATCGAGGAGCGCATGGAAGAAGTACTCTCGGCTATTGAGAGCGTCGGATTTACAAGACTCGGTGTTAATCTCAAAGAAGGCTGGGCAGCTGCACAGTTCGTAAAATAAAACTGAATATATCAGGCTCGCAGCTGCGGGGCTGTTAATATATAATTTCTAATACAAGGAGAATCATTATAATGGCTTTATTTGGTAAGAAGAAAAAGCAGGAGGAAGCAACATCCGCTGCTGTTAATGAAATGGAATTTGACTACAAAGACGCTGTACTCAAAGCTCTTGATGAAAAACTTAACGGCAGCACTCTCTATGACGGCTGCATCATCATGCCCCGCGGTTTTACAATTGATGTAAAAATCGGCAGACGTGATGAAAAAGACGGTATCAAGCTCGTTCAGGTAGTGTTCCTCGTTTCCCACGACGATTTCGATGAACCTATCATCGACCCCGTTGATGCACAGGGTAAAGACGAAGCAGAGGCTGTTCACATGGCTGTAGAGATATTCTACGGCGGTTTGTGGCACCCCCTCGACCAGTCTATGTTCAAGAAAAATCCTATCGAGGTACCTGTACAGTTCCTTGGACAGCAGTATGTATTCGATATGTATGCTCAGTCTATCGTAAGAATAGGTGTTGATGACAAGCAGCCTACTATGCTCGCAGCTATTATTCAGAACGAGATACCAAAGTACCTCGGCTCAAAGAAGTACTACTGGCTCAGAATCTACCTCGCTAAGCACAAAGACCGTCAGATAATCGAGGTTCGCGTTAACGGCTCTGTATGCAACGAGCTTGGCGAAAAGTTCAGACCCTATGTTGATACATGGGACGCTTCTGAGCACTTCATGTGCGAAAAGCAGTACGCCATCTTCGTTCAGCGCGGTGCTGACCCCTGTCCTTATAAAAAGGAAGTTTACACCAATGCCGGAAAGTTTGCACTTGAGAAGATGGTGAAGATACAGAACCGCGAGGACTATGAGGCTATGGCTAAGGAACTCGATGAAGTTGCAGGCGATAAGAGCGTTGCTGCTGAGGTAAGAATCTTTATCCCTGAGATACTTGCAAAGCTCACTCTCGGCTATCAGGAGGGCGACAGTCTCTTCCTCATCGAAGGCGACGATAATTCCGAGGAGGGTACATCTAAGATCGAGTTCAGAAAAACTCAGCTCCGTTCTTACTTCTACCTCCAGCAGGTTATCCTTGAATACCTTAATACAAGACCTCCGCAGGAAGACGTTCAGCGTATCGTTTTCAACAGTGTTGCGTTCAGAGAACTCAGAAAAGCAAGAGAACAGGGTCACGAACCCAAGGATCTCTACGTTCCCGGTACTGCTTACAGAATCGCTGAACCCAATTACAGAGTATATTGATCACTTTGGCTGCCGGTTTGTCCGGCAGCCTTTTGTTCTAAGACGTCAGGAACACTGAAAAGTCTGATTTCAGGTAAAAAAATAGCAAAAACCCCTTGACAAGCTGTCTCGTTTATGATAAAATATTATTGCCGCTTGTAAACAGGCTCTTTAAAGTCATGTCAATGCGCCTGTGACAGCGAGTTTTTATGAAAAGGCAGGTGCCACAAATGTACGCAGTTATTGAAACCGGCGGAAAGCAGTATCAGGTAAACGAGGGAGATATCATCTTCATCGAAAAGCTCGCAGCAGAGGCTGATGAGACTGTTACTTTCGATAAGGTCGTTGCTCTCGGTGCTGATGACGGAATCAAGGTAGGTACTCCCTACGTTGACGGCGCAGCTGTTGAAGCTAAGGTAGTTAAGAACGGCAAGGCTAAGAAGATCACTGTTTTCACCTACAAGCCTAAGAAGGGTGAAAAGAGAAAGCAGGGTCACAGACAGCCTTACACTCAGGTCAAGATCGAAGCAATCAAGGCTTGATCATGATCCGTGCAGGATTCAAAAAATCAAATGGGTTTCTGACAGGATTTGATATAAGCGGTCACGCAGGTTATGCTGACAGCGGTCAGGATATTGTCTGTGCGGCTGTTTCATCAGCAGTTCAGCTTACGCTGAATCTTCTCGCTGAATTCGGGTTCGGCCCCGAAGTCAATATCGGTGATAATATCATAAAATGCAGTGTTGCTCCGGCTGACGGCGCTTCGCGTATCATTGATCAGCTTGAGAAACACCTTGGTTCAGTCCTTGAAGAATTCCCGAAAACTATTAAGATCACTATTTCGGAGGTGTAAGTATGTTTAAGATCAGTATGCAGTTCTTCGCTCATAAGAAGGGTGTTGGTTCTACAAAGAACGGTCGTGACTCTGAGGCTAAGAGACTCGGCGTTAAGAGAGCTGACGGTCAGTTCGTTAAGGCTGGCAATATCCTCGTTCGTCAGAGAGGTACACATATCCATCCAGGTGAGGGCGTAGGTATCGGTTCTGATGATACATTATTCGCTACAGTAAGCGGAACAGTTAAATTCGAGCGTTACGGTCGTGACCGTAAGAAGGTTTCTGTTTACACAGAGCAGTAATCAATTTATTGCGTCATAAATCCCGAGCGTTTGCTTGGGATTTTTCTTTAAGGAGGTCAGAAAATGTTCGTTGATCAGGCGAAGATAAAAATCAAAGCAGGCGACGGTGGAGACGGTGCTGTCTCTTTTCACAGAGAAAAATACGTTGCTGCCGGCGGCCCTGACGGCGGCGACGGCGGCAGAGGCGGAGACATTGTCTTTCAGGTGGACGACAATTTCTCGACCCTTATCGATTTCAGATATAAGCGTAAATACGTTGCTGAAAGAGGTCAGAACGGCGGAGCCCGCAACTGCACAGGAAAAAGTGCACCGCCCCTTATTGTCAAGGTGCCGAGAGGTACTATCGTCAGAGACGCTAATACAGGCAGAATAATGGCGGATATGTCTACGGACGAACCTAAGGTGCTTGCACGCGGCGGCAACGGCGGAAGGGGAAATGTCCACTTTGCAACGTCTACACGTCAGATACCAAAGTTTGCAAAACCCGGTTATCCCGGTGAAGAGTTTGAGGTAACCCTCGAACTGAAACTTCTCGCTGATGTTGGTCTTGTCGGTTTCCCGAATGTCGGAAAATCGACGCTTATTTCAGTTGTCAGCGCAGCTAAGCCGAAAATTGCAAACTATCACTTTACAACTCTTACTCCGGTTCTCGGAGTTGTCAGAGCGGAGGAGGAAAAGTCCTTTGTTATGGCTGATATCCCGGGTCTTATAGAGGGTGCCGGTGACGGAGTCGGTCTCGGTCATGAGTTTTTGCGCCATGTTGAGCGCTGCCGTCTCATTGTTCATGTTGTTGATGTTTCGGGTATAGAGGGTCGTGACCCTAAGGAGGACTTCGATATAATCAACGCTGAACTTGCCAAGTTCGACGAGGAACTCGCTAAGCGTCCGCAGATCGTTGCTGCAAATAAGTCGGATATGGCTACAGAGGAGCAGATAGCCGATTTCCGCAGCTTTATCGAGGAGAAGGAAATACCTTTCTTCTGCATTTCGGCTGCAACTACTCAGGGTACTCATGAGCTTATCCGCAAGGTTTCAGAGGTTCTTGACACTCTCCCGCCTATCAAGGAGTACGAGGCTGAACCAATTCCACAGGCTGAACTTGACGAAATGCTCGGTGTTGACAAGAAATTTGAGGTCACTGTCGAGGACGGCATTTACTATGTCGATGCTCCGTGGATGCAGCCCATCATGCGTACTGTTGACCCCGATGACTGGTCGTCGCTCCAGTATTTCCAGCGAGTTCTCATCAATAGCGGTATTATCGCTAAGCTTGAGGAAATGGGTATCAAGGAAGGCGATACCGTAAGCCTTGAAGGATTCGAGTTTGACTTTGTTGAGTAATATGGAAAGAGAATACCTATCAGGACGCGAGGCAAATACCTACAGTCCGCTTAGTCTTGCTTTTCTCGGTGACAGCGTCTACGATACACTTGTGCGCGACCACTTGCTGAGAATTGCCAATATGCCGGTGTCTAAGCTTCATTCCGCAAAGATAAAACTGGTCTGTGCCGAGTTTCAGTCGTCGGTATATGACAGACTTGCAGAGGTTCTCGACGATAACGAGTTTGCAGTACTCAAACGCGGAAGAAATGCGACAGGCAATACCGTGCCCAAGCATGCCGACGCTGCCCAATACAGGCGTGCTACGGCTATAGAAAGCCTTTTTGGCTACCTTTTCCTGCTCGGCAGGAACGACAGGATTTATGAACTTTTCAGCGTTATGATCGACGGCGCTGATATAGCTATTGATAACGATTAAAACGGAGGTTCATCATGGAAGGAAACAATACAAGAAGTCTTTTTCTCGGAACTTGTGCAGCTTTTTCGCTCGGTTTCATAGTCGGAGCGTCACTCGTCGCTATCCTCGACTATCGCGATGAAAAAATTACCCGTTTATATAAACTTCGTCACGATACTGACGAGAATTATATCTATTCAGAGTAAAGGAGAATCAACCATGTCAGGTCATTCAAAATGGAATAATATCAAACGTAAAAAAGAAGCAACCGACGCTGCTAAGGGTAAGATCTTTACTAAGATCGGTCGTGAGATCACTGTTGTCGTAAGAGAGGGCGGTCCCGACCCTGCTAACAATGCTAAGCTTCGTGACCTTATTGCTAAGGCTAAGGCAAACAATGTGCCTAACGACAATATCGACCGCGTTATCAAGAAGGCTGCCGGCGGTGAGGACAAGAATAACTACGAAAACCTCACTTATGAGGGATACGGTCCTAACGGTGTTGCAGTAATCGTTGAGTGCCTTACCGATAACAAGAACCGTACAGCAGGTGATATCCGTCACTATTTCGACAAGTTCGGCGGCAACCTCGGTACAACAGGCTGCGTATCATTCATGTTTTCAAAGAAGGGTATCGTTGTTCTTGAGAATACAGGTCTCGATGAAGACGCTGTTATGGAAGATGTTTTCGAGTGCGGCGGCGATGATTTCGATGTTTCCGAGGAGACTGTTGAGATAGAGTGCGCTCCTGAGAACGTATCAGCACTCAGAGAGGGCCTTGCTGCAAAGGGCTATAACGTTCTTTCTGCTGAGGCTGAGATGGTTCCGGCGAACTACACAACTCTCACTGACGAGGACCACATCAAGAAGATGAACCTTCTTCTCGAACACCTTGAGGATAATGACGACGTTCAGAACGTTTACCACAACTGGGAAATGCCTGAAGAAGAATAATAAAAATAAGAGCGGACATACATTAGAGTGCTTCCCTTAGCGGAATCTGTGGGCTACCGAGCCGTAAATTTACGGTACATATTCGGTATCCTGCGAAACCGCCAAAGGGGGCTCCCCTTACGTGTCCGCTCATTTTTATATGATGCCGATTCCTTCAAGGAGAAGCTTTACACCGATAAGTATAAGTACTATTCCGCCGGCAAGTTCGGCTTTTTTTTCGTACTTGCTGCCGAAACGGTTGCCGATAATTACTCCTATCAGACTTGTAACAAATGTGATAATTCCTATAACGGTAACAGAACTGAATATCGGAGTTTTCTGTGCCGCGAATATTACTCCTACCGCGAGCGCATCGATACTTGTTGCTATCGCAAGTATAAACAGTTCTTTCAGGTCGAGTTTGTACTCTTTTGCAGACTCGTCATCTTCATTGCCGCGTATCACTTCGAGTACCATTTTGCCTCCGATGAAACCGAGCAGTACAAAGGCTATCCAGTGGCTGTAGCTGCTTATAAATTTTTCAAAACGACTTCCGAGTAAATAGCCGATGAGCGGCATAAAGCCCTGAAATGCACCGAAAAACAGCGCAGTTACCGCTGCGCCTTTATAGTCAATCTTCTTCATACTCAGTCCCTTGCAGACTGAGACTGAGAAAGCATCCATTGCAAGTCCCAGGGAAAGAAGGATAAGTTCAGTTAAATTCATATAGCCTCTCCTCAAAAAAACTCGGGCAGCGTGTGCCCGGAAAACAGATATTTCTGCCTTAACTATTATACATTATATTGCAGGATTGTGCAATATATGAATGTTTGCAGATTGAAGCATCAAAGAGTGTATGAGAAAATGTAGTCGTCCATGACATATCCGCCGCCGATATCGGTGATAACGCTGTCAATCAGCGTGAAACCGGTTTTTTTGTAGACTGCTATTGCGTGTTCATTTTGCTTGTTTACGGTCAGGTAGACTGTTTTTTTATTTGCGGCACGAGCTTCTTCAAATACTTTTTCAAGCATTTTTTTTGCAATACCGTTACCGCGTTTATCATGGCGCAGATAAAGCTTGCTGAGGAAGAAGCGGTCGTCAGATTCGGGTTTAACCGCGAAATATCCGCAGAGGTCGCTGTCGTCGTAAACTGCGAAGTAGCAGTACGACTGCTCTTCAATTTGTTTGCACATGGCATCGAGAGACTGAAATTTTTCTACCATGTAGTCAATCTGTCCGTTACTGATGATGTCAACAAAACATTCATGCCATATCTCGTCCGCAACCTCGGCAAGCCGTCTGAGTTCGGGGAGATATTTGACCTTTTTTATTTCTATCATACTTCATTTCCTTTGATAAATTCAAGAAGTTCAGTGATATAGCGCCGCTGAGGGGTTATAACATTTATGTCGGCGACTCCGCTTTTTCCGTAGGCTTCGAGCATTTCACGCAGTTCTTCTCCGGAGCGGAGGTAGTCAGCGATTATGTATTCGTCGTCGAATCCGAGCTTATGGAGGATGATTGCTGATACAACACCGGTCCTGTCCTTACCGGCTGAGCAGAAGAATATCACGTTTGTTTCTGCGGACATGATAGTCGTGATTATGTGCTTCATCTGCTCATCGACCATTGCAATGTACGATTTTCCGACGTCGTCAGGAGTTTTCGGGACGATATTTCCGCCTGTTACCGGAATATTTATGTATTTGAATCCCTCAGCGTTAGCAAGTATACTCGGGCAGGCAGCAGCTTCGTTCTCTGAACGCAGGTCGATAACTGTTGTTATATCGTTGTATCTGAGCCAGTTCAATTCGTTTTCAGTGAGAGCAAAGGGCGCATCACTGCGGATAAACCGCATACTATCCGGAAGTATCGCACGTGTATTCAGGGTTGAATCGAGTAAACTCATTCGCCGTTCTCACCGAATATCTTATCAGGGGAGGTGAGAGTCATATTCTGGATATGTCCGCATTTCGGGCAAGCCTCACAGTGTATTGTACTGCGCTGCGGGTCGAATTTAAATTCCTCGCCGAGAGGATAGAACATAACATCATGTGGAGTAGGAGTAAAAAGCTTACCGCTGATGAGTTTAGTTCCGCATAATTCGCAAATGTGTTCCATAGTATTCTCCTTTATTTTTATGAAAATCCCTCCGGTAAATAATACCGGAGGGATACTTTTATCGAATGGACATTTTCAAAAGAATCAAACTTCGTTTATCTTTCTCTTAACATAAGATGTGTGGAGAACTTCGTGAGCCTTATGGCTGCCGGGCTTTTCAAAGAATGTCTTGTAAACTTCCTTGATAGCGGGGTTTTCGTGTGACTGACGGAGCGGCATTGACTTATCGAGGTTGTAGAGAACCTTAGCTCTCTCTTCTCTGATGTCAACGAAGTTTCTGATTCCCATAGGAACCTGAGGCTGACCGCCGCCGTTTACGCAGCCGCCGGGACAAGCCATTATCTCGATGAACTGAGCATCGCACTTGCCAGCTCTGATGTCGTCGAGAACCTTACGAGCGTTAGCGAGTCCGCTTGTAACAGCAACCTTAACATCGAGGTCGCCAACCTTGTAAGTAGCTTCCTTGATATCCTTAGTTCCGCGAACCTCAGGAAGATCAGTAACTGTCTCGCCTGTAAGAGTGTGAACAGCTGTTCTGAGAGCAGCCTCCATAACACCGCCTGTAGCGCCGAAGATAACACCAGCACCGGTTGAGATTCCGAGCGGATCATCGAACTTTTCGTCCTCAAGACCGAGGAAGTTGATACCAGCACGCTCGATCATTCTGCCGAGTTCACGGGTTGTGAGAGCGAAATCAACGTCAGGAACGCCAGCTGCGCTCTGATCAGGTCTGCCAATCTCGAACTTCTTAGCAGTACAAGGCATGATAGAAACCATAACGATGTTCTTAGGATCGAGACCCATCTTCTCAGCGTAGTAAGTCTTAGCTGTTGCACCGAACATCTGCTGAGGCGACTTGCAGGTTGAAAGGTGATCAAGAAGATCAGGATAGTAGTGCTCGCAGAACTTGACCCATCCGGGTGAGCATGAAGTGATCATCGGGAGAGTACCGCCGTTCTGAACGCGCTCAATGAACTCGTTAGCCTCTTCCATAATTGTGAGGTCAGCAGCGAAATCGGTATCGAATACCTTATCGAAGCCGAGGCGGCGGAGAGCAGCTGCCATCTTGCCTTCTACGTTTGTACCGATCGGGAGACCGAATGCCTCACCGAGACCTGCACGTACAGCAGGAGCTGTCTGAACGAGAACAGTCTTCTCAGGATCAGCGATAGCTTCGAGAACAGGCTTTGTGTAGTCCTTTTCAGCGATAGCGCCAACAGGACAAACAGCGATACACTGTCCGCATGATACACAGCTTGTCTCGCCGAGACCCATGTTGAATGCAGAACCGATAAATGTCTTGAATCCACGCTCATTTGCGCCGATAACACCGATACCCTGTGTCTTAGAGCAAACTGCTACGCAGCGGCGGCAAAGGATACATTTATTGTTATCGCGGTACATATGTGCAGCTGTATCGTCTATTTCGTAGTGCTCATTAACGCCGTCGTACTTGCCAGCGTCCTCAACACCGTAGTCCTTGCAGAGCTTCTGAAGCTCGCAGTTGCCGCTTCTTACGCAGGAGAGGCACTTTCTGTCGTGTGTAGAGAGAATGAGCTCAAGAGTCTTCTTGCGTGACTCGATAACCTTAGGAGAATTTGTGAGGATCTCCATGTTAGGTGAGCAGGGATAAACGCAGCCGGCAACGAGACGGAAGCCTCTGCCCTCGTTTACCTCAGTAACGCAGATACGGCAAGCGCCGATCTCGTTGATCTCTTTCATGTAGCAAAGTGTGGGAATCTCAAAACCAGCATTGTGGGCAGCCTCAAGAACAGTAGTACCCTTGGGGACGGAGATCTCAACACCATTGACTTTAACTGTGATATTTTCCATTGATTATTCCTCCGCTTACTTCTTGATGATTGCCTTGAACTTACAAGTTGACATACAAGCGCCGCACTTTACGCACTTATCCTTGTCGATAGAGTATGCGGGCTTCTTCTTGCCGGGTGCTGTGTAATCTGTAACTGTGATTGCCTCAGCAGGACACTGCTTAGCACACATTCCGCAGCCGAAGCACTTATCCTTCTCGATCTCGAAGCTGAGGAGATCCTTACATACGCCAGCAGGACATTTTTTGTCAACAACGTGGGCAATATATTCATCTCTGAAGCACTTGAGTGTAGAAAGTACAGGGTTAGGAGCTGTCTGACCGAGACCGCAGAGAGAGTTGGACTTAACGTGGTAAGCGAGCTCTTCGAGCTTGTCGAGGTCTTCTATAGTGCCCTTGCCCTTAGTGATGCGGTCGAGTATCTCCCACATTCTCTTAGTACCGATACGGCAGGGAGTACATTTACCGCATGACTCGTCAACTGTAAATTCGAGGAAGAACTTAGCGATATCGACCATACAGTTGTCTTCGTCCATAACGATAAGTCCGCCTGAACCCATCATAGAACCGATGCTGATGAGGTTATCATAGTCGATCGGGATATCGAAATGCTCTGCAGGGATACATCCGCCGGAAGGACCACCTGTCTGAGCAGCCTTGAACTTCTTGCCATTCGGGATACCGCCACCGATCTCTTCGATAACTTCGCGGAGAGTAGTACCCATCGGGATCTCAACGAGACCTGTGTTCTTGATCTTACCGCCGAGAGCGAATACCTTGGTACCCTTTGACTTCTCAGTACCCATTGATGCGAACCAGTCTGCACCGTTGAGGATGATCTGAGGAATATTAGCATATGTCTCAACATTGTTGAGGATAGTAGGCTTCTGGAAAAGACCTTTTTCAGCAGGGAAAGGAGGTCTGGGTCTGGGCTCACCGCGGTTGCCTTCGATAGAAGTCATGAGGGCAGTTTCCTCACCGCAAACGAAAGCGCCTGCGCCGAGACGGAGGTCGATATCGAAATCGAAGCCTGTGCCGAAGATGTCCTTACCGAGCATACCAGCTTCACGAGCCTGCTTGATAGCGATGTTAAGACGCTCAACAGCGATCGGGTACTCAGCACGAACGTAGATATAACCCTGCTTAGCGCCGATAGCATAACCAGCGATCGTCATAGCTTCAAGAACAACGTGGGGATCGCCCTCGAGAACGGAACGGTCCATGAATGCACCCGGGTCGCCCTCGTCAGCGTTACAGCAAACGTACTTCATGTCAGCATCGGGAACGATGTTTCTTGCGAGCTTCCACTTCATACCTGTCGGGAATCCGCCGCCGCCTCTTCCGCGGAGACCGGAATCGAGGATAGTCTGGATAACGTCCTCAGGCTTCATTTCTGTGAGGACCTTGCCGAGAGCGCTGTAGCCGTCGCGTCCTATGTATTCATTTATATTCTCAGGGTTGATAACGCCGCAGTTTCTGAGAGCAACACGGTGCTGCTTCTTGTAGAATGCAGTGTCATCAAGAGCCTTGATAGTATCGCCTTCAACAGTCTCTTCATAGAGGAACTCCTTAACGGGGTTGCCTTCAACGAGGTGCTCCTTAACGATGCGGGGGATCTCATCGATGTTTACTCGTGAGTAGAATGAACCCTCGGGGTAAACTATCATGATAGGACCTCTTTCGCAGAGTCCGAAACAACCTGTCTTTACGATCTGAACCTTGTCTGTGAGACCGTTTGCTTTGAATTCTTCCTCGAGCTTCTCGATGATCTTGGGAGAGCCGGAAGAAGTACATCCTGTACCGCCGCAGACGAGTACGTGTCTTTCATATTTTGAAGAAGCGTTGCCATGAGTTCTGAGAGCGACCTCGCCCTTCATGGATTCTCTGACAGCCTTGAGTTCTTCAAGAGTCTTCATATGGTTTTCCTCCTATAATGTAATTGGTTTATGCAGAATATTTAGCTAGTATCTTCTCAACATCGTCAACTGTGAGACGTCCGTATACGTCTTCATTGACTGTGAGAACGGGAGCAAGACCGCAAGCGCCTATGCAGCGGCAAGCCTCAAGTGAGAACTTACCGTCGGGAGTACATTCGCCGCCGGCAATACCGAGCTTCTCCTGAAGCTTGTTGTAGATATCGCCTGAACCCTTAACGTAGCAGGCTGTACCGAGACATACTGAAATTGTGTACTCTCCCTTGGGGTAGAGTGAGAACTGAGCGTAGAAAGTAACAACGCCATAGATCTTCTCAAGCGGGATGCCTGTCTTATCGGAAATAATTGTCTGAACTTCGATAGGAAGGTAGCCATAGATCTCCTGAGCCTTCTGAAGGATAGGCATAAGAGCACCCTGAGTGTCCTTTTTCTCTTCGATAACTGCGAGGAGCTGAGCCTCCTGTTCGGGAGTGCCCTTGAAGGGGACAGTGGATTTAGTTGAATTCATTAAAGTGAACCTCCTTTAATTGCTGTGAAATAAATAACAAACCGTTCGCCGACGGATATATTATGACTCACATATATGTGATAATTATAACACATAATAAATAGAATTTCTATCTCCATTTTAGCCTAATTACCTGTAACTTTCTTGTGCGTTTTGCACAAGTAGAGGTATATAGTATTTGTTAGTATTATATAACATTTACAAGTGTCAAGGTTTTATATTTACCAATATTCGGCACATTTCAAGCCTTTAAAGCAAATATGAATTTTTTTAGAATAATCGTGAAATATTTCATTTGATTTAACAACTTTTTCTTTTTTTGACGTTGACATTATGCCGCTGAAATGTTATAATATTTTTAATAATTCTGGTATTGGGGGAATACTATGCCGTTTATCGTTGATAAAGAGTTCGGAAGGGAGCTTTCACGCAACTACGGACTAATGAAAACCTGCAAAAAAATCAATAGTATCGCATTTTTCACATATATTATCCTCGGTATACTGATGATGGCTTATTCATTTATAAGCATAGTCGGTGTCAGTTGGGACTGGCTCTCTGTTGAGCTGGAACAGACTCCTTTCGCGTATATCGCGTTTGCGATGATACTGGATACTTTCATAGTATGTCCGCTTTCAGCGTTTCTGACTTACCGTGCAAGCATACATCACCATGACCTTGCCGCTATGATAGTTCTTGCGATACAGGCGGTTAATATGGTACTGATGATAGTTCTTGAATGTAAGGGTATTATTTCGAGAATACCTGTTGCATTCATAGGAATGATGATATATACCGTTGCCTGCCTTGTTACCGGCGGAGCGAATATGTGGGCGATAATCAAATACCACTGGCTCGAACAGCAGCGCGGATTTCCGCATTTCAGCGCTCGCTTCGAGGAGCAGAAAGAGGATAAGTTCCAGCGCGGTATAATGGACCAGTTCGAGCAGGAGGTCAGCCGTCTTAAAAAGACTTCATCTGACGAAATGAATGACATAGGACAATCCGACGAAAAGCTTGACAAGTATCAGCATGAACATAAACCAAGTACTATGGACGAGATATGATTGGAGGAACAACGTTATGAATACTATCGAAGAAGTAAGGGAATTTTTCAAAAGTGATACGTTTGCGACTAATGCAGGTATGGTAATTGACGAAATAGGCGACCATTATGCAAAGTGCAGTGTACCGCTTGACAAGAGACATAAAAATGCTATGGGCGGTGTTATGGGTGGAGTTCATTTCACACTCGCTGATTTCACTTTCGCCGTAGCTTCAAACTGGCAGGGGGAGAGTACCGTTGCGCTGAACTGCGATATCTCATACCTTGCAACAGTCAAAGGCAAACGTCTCATTGCTGAGGCTAATCTCATGAAAAACGGCAGGACTACCTGCGTTTACCTTATTAAAATTACTGACGACCTCGGAACAAATGTCGCACTTATAAAAGCGACCGGATACCACGTTAAATGAAAGCAAGGCAGCACGCTCTGACCGGAGTTGTGCTGCCTTTATGTATAATTTTTGAATAATTCTGAAAAGCATTGACATTTTACGGCAAAGGGTATATAATTACAGTCGCGTGAACACAGCTTTTGAACAGGAGCGTTTTTTTATGGACCAAACAGAGATATACCTTAATAAACTTTCTTCGCGTGAGGAGATTTATTCCGCGATAGCTGAAAAACTCGGAAATGAAAGCGTATGCGGCAGAGACGAGCTTACAGGTGCTCTTATGAGCATCAGCGACGATATATGCTTCCGTCTCTATGTATCAAACGAAGACATAGAAAATGATACAGTTCGTGAGGCGGCGGACGTTTTTGCAGAATGTGAGAAGAATAACCCGCATATCTCTATGGAAGTGATAGAGGACGAGTTCCTCAACCTCATTGATTCTGAAGCAAGACTTACTTCTGAAGCAAAGCCGAGAAGTCTCGTTCACCGTGACGGTGAACTTCATCCGGCTGTACATATATGGATAATCAAGCGTAAGGATATGGGAATCTACGTGCTTTTGCAGAAGCGTTCTCATGAAAAGGTCATAAATCCCGACTGCTACGACGTTTCCGCGGCAGGTCATGTTGCACAGGGAGAGGAATTCCGCAGTACCGCTGTACGCGAAACGGCGGAGGAACTTGGTATCAATATCCACGGAAGCCGTCTTGAACTTATAGGACTCCATAAAAACAGCTATGCTAAGGACAATATCCGTGATAATGAACTTCGTGCAATATATCTTTGCAGGGAGGAAGTTGATACCGATAAGCTGGTACTCCAGTCGGCGGAGGTTTCAGATGTATGCTGGGCAGAGATAGATGAACTTCTTGCAGTAATGCACGACGGCGACTTCAAACACTGTCTTGACCTTGAAGAACTTGCAATGATAAAGAAAGCAGTTTTCTGACATCATCTACGGAGGTTATACATATGGACGGCAAAGATAAAAAAGATGAGTCCGCCGCGACTGAAGAAAACAAAGAAGAATAATAAAATCCCGGAAGTGAATTCCGGGATTTTTCTTATTCTTCAACAGGTAACTTTGTAATTATTTTTGCGTCGAGCTTCTGTATCATGAGTGCATCAGTACCTGTGATACCGGCTACACCGTCAACGTCGGCATTTTTCTTTTTCTGTTCGCTGAGGTTGTACTTGTCCTTGTTGCCGATGTACTGGAGAATCGTTACAGCGTCTGCGACTGTAACTTCACCGTCGCCGTTAGCGTCGCCGGCAATTGCCTTTACATCTTCAGTGGGCTGTGAAGGAGCTTCGCCGTCTTTCCATACGGCTGTGAAGCTGATTCCGACACCCGGCTTTGAACCCAGTATCATGTACTTGTCACCAGGCGCATAGAGCTTGCCGTCGCTGCCCTGCCAGCCTGCGAAGTACTTGCCTTTGACTGTTATACCCGGCTCAGGACATTCTATCTCAGTGTCAGTAAGACCGGGAACTTTTATGTTTTCTCCGCCGTTTCCGGGAATGAATACTACCTTATACTCCTTTGGAGTCCATACAGCTGTGTATACTACGTCCTCGTGAGGAAGCTCAACTGACTGCTGCGGTAAATATGTCTTGCCGTCAACACTTGACTTCCAGCCGGAAAGTACGAATCCATTGCGTGAGAATCTGCCGGGAGCAGCGAGTTCATCTGATGAACCCTCGTTTCTCTTGAATGTAACTGTGTCATTTCCGTTCAGACGGTCAACGTCTCCGGCGAAATAGGTGAGGTTTATTCTCTTGAAATAAATCGGATAGAGAACGAGGTCGTGGTCTGGCATAACGAGCTTGTCGCCGATGTCGAAAACTCTTTCACCGTCAGTGAGTCCGCGTGTGCCGACAGTATCGAACTGCATCATAGCGTAGTTCGGGGTAAAAATCTCATTTGCAGAGTATTTTTCGTCTTCGAGCCACTCAGGCTTTTCGAGCTCTTCACCTTCGTATTCGAGGTTATATGTTACCGTGTATGGCTTTGCCTTAGTATCGACCCAGCAAGGCTCAAACACTATTTTGTCAACATCATGAGGAATAGCGAAGAATGTTCCGGCAGTGTATCCGATAACTCCGTCGACAGTCCAACCGGAGAAAGTTACACCGTCTTTGCTGAAATAACCGGCGGGGATAGTGATGTTGTTTGCGGTTGTGGTAATAGTGTCAAAGAGCGACATATCCGTAGTTTTAGACGGAGTCATGTCTTCGGTGATGTTAAAAACGATAGTAACTTCGTGATTTTCTTCGGTATCAGCCGCAGATGCAAACAGTGTTGCACATGAGCATACCGAAATAACCGCCGCCGAAGCAATGGCAGCAGCTTTTCTGATGAATTTTTTCATTTTTCCTCCCATTCTGACGCATAACGTCAAGCGAAACAGTTTCTTTCTTTGTTGTAGGAATAACCTATTCCTGCCAGTTTCGTCTCGATATCATCAGCTGAAACGCACAGAGCTTTCGACAGCTCGTCAAGGCTAGAAAATTCGTCCCTGAGTTTGGTATTCACAAAGCTGAGGAGTATAGCAGGGTCATTTGGAATGTTCATAACAAAGCCTCCTTTCTAAGATGATATACCCGCCGGACGCAGTGCGGAACATCCGGCTGCGGCAGAAAATACGCATATACTTACAAGAATAACTATACATTAAGTGCTGATATTTGTCAATAATTTCGCGGAAATGCATATTGTGAACTTTATGTTAATTTGTAAATAGTTTGTTATAACATAAAACGAGCGTACTTATTGTACGCTCGTAATTTGTATTTATCAGTTTCTTATCTGTTTTGCAACTACGCTTTCGCCGCAGTAGATTTCACGGAGCTTTGGCTTTTCTATCTTGCCGGTGGGATTTCTTGGTACATCGGCAAAGATTATCTTGTGAGGACGCTTATAACGCGGCATCTTCTGACAGAATGTGTTGATATCCTCTTCTGTGCAGTTCATACCGTCCTTTATAGATATGATAGCGGCAGCTATCTCGCCGAGACGCTTATCGGGAAGTCCGATAACAGCAACGTCCTTGACTGCGGGGTGTGCTCTGAGGAAGTCTTCTATCTGAACGGGGTAGAGGTTTTCGCCGCCGCTGATGATAACGTCCTTTTTACGGTCAACGAGGTAAATGAAGCCGTCCTCGTCTTCCTGTGCCATATCGCCGGTGAGGAGCCAGCCGTCTTTGAGAGTTTCGGCAGTTGCCTTCTCGTCGCGGTAGTAACAGGTCATAACTCCGGGTCCCTTTACGTAGAGTTCGCCGACTTCGCCGCGCTTAACAGGGTTGCCGTTTTCGTCAGCTATTCTGACTTCCCAGCCGAATCCAGCCTTGCCGATAGCGCCTACCTTGTGGATATTTTCAACTCCGAGATGTACACAGCCGGGTCCTATAGACTCACTGAGACCATAGTTTGTATCGTACTGATGATTCGGGAAATGCTCCTTCCAGCGTGCTATGAGCGACGGAGGAACAGGCTGTGCGCCGATGTGCATAAGTCTCCACTGTGAGAGTTCGTACTGTGAAATGTCGATGTCACCTCTGTCGATAGCGTCAAGAATATCCTGTGCCCACGGAACAAGAAGCCATACTATCGTGCAAAGCTCGTTTGAGACTGTCTCAATTATGGTCTTAGGCTTTATGCCCTTGAGCAGTACTGCTTTGCTTCCGGACTGAAGACTGCCGAACCAGTGCATTTTTGCACCTGTGTGATAGAGTGGGGGGATGCAGAGGAACACGTCATCGCGTGTCTGACCGTGGTGGTTCTGCTCACACTTTGCTGAATGTACGAGACTGCGGTGCTTGTGGAGAATAGCCTTCGGGAAACCTGTAGTTCCTGAGGAAAAATAGATAGCGGCATCGTCGTCGTCAGTGAGTTTTATTTCCGGAGCTTCGCCTGAACAGTTTGCAACGTTGCTGTCGTAGTGTTCAGCAAATGAGGGACAGCCTTCGCCCACGTAGAACAGCAGGCGGTTCTTGCTGATATCTTCTGCGATTTCCTCGACACGACCGATGAATTCGGGTCCGAACATGAGAATATCTACTTCTGCAAGGTCGAGGCAGTACTTTATTTCGTCTGAGGTATATCTATAGTTGAGCGGTACTGCGAGTGCACCTGTTTTGAGGATACCGAAGTAAATCGGGAGCCATTCGAGGCAGTTCATGAGCAGTATACCGACCTTGTCACCTTTCTGAACTCCGCGTGAGAGGAGCATATTTGCGAATCTGTTAGCTTTTTCGTCGAATACCTTCCATGTTATCTCACGGCGGTAGTGACATTCCGGATTCGGCTCTATAAGCTCATATTCCTTCCATGTTTTGCGGCGGACTTCGGTTATTTCGGGATTGACCTCGACGAGTGCAACGTCGTTGCCGTAGAGGTCAGCGTTTCTTTCGAGTAGTTCTGTAATAGGCATTATTAAACTGTCCTTTCCTCAGCTTTTTCATATAAAAGCATAAAAGCTGTAAAGTCATATAGTATTATTTTAACACAAAAAAGCCAAAAAGTAAAGAGAGTTACCGACAACATTTTGTACAAAAAAACGATGGATTTGATGTGCACTTTTCCGATTTTTATTTTATTTTGTTATATCCCTTTTATTGTTGGTGGAAAAGTGCTATAATTTATATGAACTCAACATTTCGTTTTTGGACGTATTGTCTGAATGTTATAGATGAAATCAGAGAACGGAGAATGCTTATGGGAAATGTTATCAATATTGCCGTTTATGTTGCAGGACTTGACGAGGAATATCAGAATAATATCATCACTGGTATAAATGAATTTGCACGCAGTAATAACATCAACGTCTCATACTTTGCCGCTTACGGCGGAATGCTCGACAGCAAAGTGTTTGATATCGGCGAGTATAGTATGTATAATCTTGCCGAGCTATCGTTCTTTGACGGCGCTATACTTATGACTAATACTATAAACGATAAGAATGTGAAGTCGTCTATAATCGACCGTGTACTTGAAGCAGGTATTCCTGCGGTCATATTTGACTGCGATGACTATCCGGAAATACTAAACATCAGTATCGACAATTCTGCCGCAATGCGGAATATGGTCCGTCATGTGATAAATGTTCACGGTGCTAAGGTGCTGAACTACATATCGGGTCCGATGTCGAATCCGGAAGCCTGCGACAGACTCAATGCCTTCCGCGAGGTAATGGATGAAAGCTGTCTTCCTGTTGAGGAAGGACGAATTTTCTACGGTGAATTCCGCCCATACGACGGAAAAGCTGCAATCGAGCAGTATGTCGAGTCCGGACTTGCCATGCCCGATGCCTTTATCTGTGCTAACGACGCTATGGCTTTAACTGCTGTCAGTACCCTTGAACGCTTCGGCTATAAAGTGCCGGACGATGTTATAGTCACAGGATTTGATAATACTTACAGTGCACGTAACAACTGCCCTGCACTTACATCTGTCAAGCGTCCGCTTTCGAGAGCGGGAAGTGTTGCCTGCAAGGTGATTTACGATATCGTCAGCGGAAATGAGCCTGATATCGAAAAAATGGAGGCTGAATGCGTATTTACCGAGAGCTGTGGCTGTAAAATGTGCAGCGGCGATGATTCCGACACGTTCACTATGTACATAAAGCGCACACATAATCAGATAGAGGAATCAAACGATAATCTTCATAAGCTGAATATTCTTACCGCAAGACTTGCCGAAACTGAAAATACCGACGATACATTCGCGGTTATTCGTGATTTTATCGCCGATATAGGCTGTGAAAAGTTTGCACTCTGCCTGACCGATGACTGGCAGGACCAGATAACTACATCAAATATGAATCATGAGTTTGACAGCGGATTATCTGCTCCTCTTGTATGGAATAATGGCGAGACGACTTGTATCGAGTATTTCTCGTCGTTTGACGTTTACCCCGAGCCTCTTGAAGACGGCGGTAATATCAGCTATTTCCTGCCTCTGCATTTCAAGGAGAGAGTGCTTGGATATTTCATTATTACTAACAGCGATTTCCCGATTACAAATCTTCTGTGTCATACTTTTTCAATGAACATCAGCAATTCACTCGAAAATCTGCGGAAACTCTCACATATCAACAAGGCTATGGAAGAGCTTAACCGACTTTATGTCATCGACCCGCTTTGCAATGTCTACAACCGCAACGGTTTCATCAAGCTTGCGGACGACCTCTTCCGTACAAGTGCAAACGAGAAGAAGATGGTCATGCTCACATTCATTGATATGGACGGACTGAAATTTATCAACGATAACTACGGTCACAATGAGGGCGACTTCGCTATTCAGCGCCTTGCTGACGTTATAAAGGAGTGCTGCCGCCGCGACAGTATCTGTGCAAGATTCGGCGGTGACGAATTCGTGGTATTCGACAGAAAAGCTTCGCCTAATGATGGCTTAGCACTCGAAAAACGTGTAAATGCCAAACTCGAAAGCATCAACAATATCATCTGTAAACCTTATAAGATATCCGCAAGTCTTGGCAGTATTGCGGCTGTACCTTCCGAAACCGATACTCTCTACGGCATGATTCATCAGGCTGATGAGCTTATGTACGAGGTCAAGAAGAAAAAGAAAACATCGCGTGCCGGAAGCGGTCAGTGAGAATCTTATACGTTGGAACAATATAAAAAGCGGACGGCTGACTGCCGTCTGATGTACCTGACAGAATGCGGAGACTTTCGTTTGAAAGTCTCCCTTGCTTTTTCTGCGGTAATATGGTATACTAATTATAATATCATTATGTTTGAGGAAAGAGAGTATGAAAAAGTTTAATATTTGTATTGCAGCAGCCGGCTGCATAGCGACTCTTTCTGCCTGCGGTAAAAGTTCCGCAGTTATTACTCAGCCCGACGGTAAACTTGATAAGTGTACCCTGCGTTTTTCTTGGTGGGGCGGCGATGACCGTCATGAGGCTACTCTTGAAGCTCTGAAAAAATGGGGCGAGCTTCACCCCGATATCACCATTACTCCCGAATACGGCGGCTGGGACGGCTGGACTGAAAAGGTCAGTTCGCAGATAAGCGGCAGTACTGCGCCCGATATCATGCAGATAAACTACGACTGGCTCGTGACCTTTTCTCCCGACGGAGACGGTTTCTATGACCTCGGCCTCCTGAGTAAATATATTGACTTCTCACAGTTTGAAAATGAAACTCTGTCGTTCGGCAGAATGAACGATAAGCTCAACGCTGTGACGGTCTCGGTCAGCGGAAGGGGACTCTTCTATAATTCTGAGGTCTACAGGCGCTTCGGTGCAGAATACCCCTCTACGTGGGACGAACTCTTTGCACTCGGAAATACTATGGGCTCGGAAGGGGTATACCCCCTCGACCTCGATACACAGTCGGGTTCTACCGCATGGTATCTCTCTGTCGTGTACGTTCAGCAGCAGACAGGCAGACTTTTCATTGATATGGAAGGAAAGCTCGGATTCTCTGAAGAGGATATACGTAAGGCTCTCGATTTTTACAAAAAGCTTGAGGACGAAAACGTTATCCGCTCAGTAAGCAAACGTTCGGACGAGGACGGAAGTTCCGCACTTTATCAGTCTCCGGCATTTATCAGCGGAGAAGTTGCAGGAGTGCTTGAATGGGGAAGCTCGGTTGGAAAATATGAAATGGCTCTGCCGGAGGATACTCTTGAGGCAGGGAAGTTTCTGGACGACGGCAACGGAAAATCAGGCGGCTGGATGGTGAAGCCGTCAGTTATGTACGCGGTTTCAAAGGACACGAAATACCCCGATGAAGCGGCTGAATTTATGAATTTCCTGCTGAATGACGAGGAATGTGCAAAGATACTCGGTACTACGCGCGGAATCCCCGCTTCGCGCTGTGCAGAGGAGACTCTTGAAAAAAATGACCTTCTCTCAGGACTCGCTAACGATAACGACGAAATGCTCGAAAGACTTGATACTGTGACGATAAGTCCGTACATGGAAATGACGCGCATGAAGGAGTTTTACAATGACGCTATAGAAAAGGTCTCCTATGGCAAAGAGGATACCTCTGTGGCGGCACATGAGCTTTATGAGTCTATTGCCGGATATCTGGAGAAAGTGAGAAAATGAAAAAGAACAACTGCCGCAACGCTGTCGGAGTCGGAAAATACACGGGTCTGCTGCTGATAATGCCGTTCATTATCGGTTTTGCAGCTTTCACTCTCTACCCGTTCTGCGCTTCGTTTGCGCTCGGACTTACTGACTACGACGGTGTTCATGCTCCGGTTTTTGCCGGACTATCTAACTATACGGAAATGTTCGGAAGCAGTGAACTCCGCAGTTCCGTACTGGTAACGCTGAAGTATACACTTATACTTGTTCCGCTGAAGCTTGCGGTATCACTTGCGGTCGCATTGCTTCTGAATATGGGACTGAAGTTCATGGGTGCTTACAGGACTATATTCTATATCCCGTCGATACTTGGCTCTAACCTTGCGGTAGTTATTATGTGGCAGTTTTTGTTCACGTCAGGCGGTCTTGCAGAACAGGTAACAGGTCTTGCGGGACTCGACCCCGTCAGCTGGTACGGTGAACCGGCTCATTCCATGGCTATAATCATATTGCTGCGCCTGTGGGAATTCGGCTCGGCAATGATACTTTTTCTTAATGCCCTGCGTGATATACCGGCTGAATATCACGAGGCTGCCCGCGTTGACGGATGCGGCAGGATAAGGGCATTTTTCAGCATAACTCTGCCCCTTTTAAGGCGTGTTATCTTCCTGAATCTTATTTTGCAGGTGATAGCGGCTATGCAGGAGTTCAATGCTCCTTACATGATAACAGGCGGAGGTCCGATGAAGAGTACCTATACTATCGGTATGCTGATTTATGACGAGATGTTCCGTTATCATAATGCGGGATACGCTAACGCTGTTTCATGGGTGCTTTTTGTACTCATAACGGCTATTGTGACGCTTCTTTTCGCAGTTACCGGAAAAGTAAGGGAGGAGGACGTATGAAAAAACTCCCGCTTTATATTCTGCTGACTGTTTGTGCTGTCGTGATGATATACCCTCTGTTATGGCTCGTCGGAGCGAGTTTCAAGGAGAATGACGAGATTTTTTCGTCAATATGGTTCTTGCCGCGGCACTTCGACTTTTCCGTGTATGAACGTGCATGGCAGACAGTTACCCCTTATAGTATGGGACACTATTTCGTGAACACGTTCATGATTATACTGCCGAAAACTGTATTTGCGGTCGTATCATCGGTACTTGTGGCATACGGCTTTGCACGGTTCGATTTCCCTCTGAAAAGACTGTTTTTTGCACTGCTTATGGGTTCGATGTTCATGCCGGCGATAGTAACGATAATGCCGCTTTATACCCTGTGGAATGCAGCAGGTGTACTCGACACGTATATACCGCTCACTCTGCCCGCACTTTTTGCTGCGGAGGGAGCTTTTGTTTTCATGCTTGTGCAGTTTTTCCGCGGTGTACCGAAAGAATTCGACGAAGCCGCAAGAATAGACGGCTGTAACAGCTTGCAGATATTATGGTATATTCTGATTCCGTGCATACGTCCGGCGATAGTTTCGATAACCGTTTTCACATTCCTGTGGACTATGAACGATTTCTTGGGTCCGCTCATCATGATAAGCTCGGTCGAGCGCTATCCGCTCTCGCTGATACTTCGTCTCTCAGCAGACAGCACAGGTAATGGTTACGAACAGCGTAAAATCATAGCAATGTCCGTGATAGGACTCATCCCGTCAATAGCGGTTTTTGCCGCCGCTCAGAAAAAATTTATCAGCGGTATTACCGCAGGAGGCTTGTCCGGATGATAAAAAAATCCAGAACAGAGCGGACTGCTCTCGACTATATAGAAAAAATCGTTCTCACTTCTGAACCTTATTCGCCGAAGTGGAACACCGAAAACTACATCTTCCATAAGCAGCCGAAATGGAATTACATGGATTGCTGTATGATACGTGCTCTTCTGATGTATGCCGAAGATGAACCGGAGTATCTCGCGTATGCTGAGAGGTTTATCGACAGCTATGTCTGTAATGACGGTCGTATACCGACATTTAAGGCTGACGATTTCAACCTTGATAGCATCTGCGGCGGAAATGTGCTGCTGAGGCTGTATGAACTGACCGGCAGGAAACACTATGCAGCTGCGGCGAAAATGCTCTATGAGGAGCAGCTGAAACGTCAGCCGCGTATATCCTGCGGAAATTTCTGGCATAAGGCGATATATCCGAATCAGGTATGGCTTGACGGTGTATATATGGCTCTGCCGTTTCTTGCGTCGTATGGAAAGTTTACAGGTGACAGCTCGTGTATAGAGGATGCGATTTCTCAGGTCCGCAATATCCGTGATATCATGCGTGACAGCGGGACAGGTCTGTATTATCACGGCTACAGTGAGGACAGAGATTTGTGCTGGACGGATAAGGAGACCGGCCTTTCATCGGAATTCTGGCTTCGTTCAAACGGCTGGCTTTGTGCAGGACTTGCTGATTTATACGAAATCACCGGAGACAGCGAATGCGGAGAAATACTATGCCGACTGCTGGAGTCTCTGAAAGACTGCCTTACTGATGATGGTATGCTTTTACAGCTGCCGGCACGTCCTGAACTGAGCGGAAACTACCGTGAAACAAGTGGAACGTTGCTGTTTGCGTATTCAGCTATAAAAGCTCACAACCTCGGGGTCGTCACTGATGATATTGCTGAAGCAGGACATCGGGCACTTGAAACAGTTACTGAGCGGTTTATTGTCTATGATAATGACGTTCCTGTGCTAAAAAACATCTGCTTTATGGGCGGACTTGGCGGTGCGGAAAACCGTGACGGTTCGGCTCAGTACTACCTCAGCGAACGTGTAATTGAAAACGACGCAAAGGGGATAGCTCCTTACCTTATGGCTTGTGCTCAGCTTTAATTTCTCATTTGAAAATGCTGTATCTTACCGGCTTCTTTGGTGAAGATGGGACAGTATGATTTTGCTCTATGTTAACAGAAAATCCTCTCCGGTTGGAGAGGATTTGATACTGTATTAAAGTGATTTTAATCAAAAACTTATTTATTTTTTGAATTCAGCGGACGACCAATGGTCGTCCCTACAAAAATGTGATGTTTTGTATGCTATGAAGCCTCTCCGGTTGGAGAGGCTTTTATATTATTTCATGTCGCGGAGAATTTTCTCAACACTTGCAAGCTTTACGCTGATAACAAAGAGCTTCATTGCCTTTTCGAGGTCTTCGATCGAAGGATATGTAGGAGCTATTCTGATATTCTTATCGTCGGGGTCAACACCGTATGGGAATGTTGCACCTGCGTTTGTAAGTGTTACACCTGCGTCACTGCAAAGCTTTACAATACGCTTTGCACAGCCATTAAGTGCATTGAAAGATACGAAGTAGCCGCCTGCCGGTTCAGTCCATTCGCCGATACCGAGGGGAGCAATCTCCTTGTCGAGCATATTGCAGACAAGCTCAAACTTAGGAGCGATGATAGCCTTGTGTTTCTTCATATGCTCCTTCATGTTATCGAATGTGCCGAAGAACTTAACATGGCGGAGCTGGTTCATCTTATCGTAGCTGATGATGCTGATTCCGAGGAACTTTTTGAGTTCTGCAACGTTTTCCTTGCTTGCACCCATTACTGCAACACCTGCACCGGGGAATGTGACTTTTGAAGTTGAACCGAAAATGTATACGATATTCTCGTTGCCGACCTTCTTAGCCTCTTCAAGGATATTGAGGATAGGCTTGGGGTCGTCAGTGAGGTGATGAATGCAGTAAGCGTTGTCCCAGAAAATGCGGAAGTCCTTAGCCTTAGGCTTGAGAGCGGCAAAACGTTTTACAGTTTCGTCGCTGTAGCAGATACCGTCGGGGTTTGAGTACTGCGGTACGCACCATATACCCTTTATCTCATCATCCTCAGCAACGAGCTTTTCGATCATGTCCATATCCGGACCTGTTGCTGTCATGGGGATATTTATCATTTCAACACCGAAGAATTCAGTTACCTTGAAATGTCTGTCATAACCGGGAACAGGGCAGAGGAACTTTACTTTTTCGAGCTTTGACCACGGTGTATTGCCGAGGATACCCTTATTGAAAGCTATCTGTACAGTCCAGTACATAGAATTAAGGCTTGAGTTGCCGAAAATAATTACTTCGTCGTTCTCGACTCCTATCATATCAGAGAAGAGCTTCTTAGCCTCGGGTATACCGTCGAGCATACCATAGTTTCTGACGTCGATGCCGTTTTCACTTACGAAGTCGCCGTCATCGAAAACGTCGAGCATAGATACACTGAGTTCGAGCTGCTCCTTGCAGGGATTACCTCTTGACATATTAAGACAGAGTCCCTGAGCCTTGAAGTCGTTGTAGAGAGCCTCAGTTTCGTTCTTGAAAGAGATAAGCTGCTCTTTGTTCATTTCTGATAAATTCATTTCCGGTATCTCACCTTTCAAAATCAATACTTATCGTCATACAGCCGCAATGCGCAGGCTGCCAAATAACAGTATACCATACCGGCAAAGCTTTTGCAAGAGACAAGATAACAAATAATATGGCTTTATTCCGCAAAATTTTGGCGCTTTCAGCATATCGCAAATGGAATGTGTCTATATATCGAGATTATGTGTACGCGCAGCACGGACAGTGTTTGTGGAAAATATATGAATTTTTTTCTCATTGCTTGACTTTAGTAGGGACTTTGGATATAATATACTATAGATAGATATTTATTATGGGGAATGGGAAGATACTGATAATGAGAATGGAGGACTTATTATGAAAAAATTACTCAGTTCAGCGTTTTCTCTTTTGACATCTGTAGCACTTCTTAATTCTGCTGTCCCACTCGCATATGCTGCGGACGGACTGACATATGATACGGTAGAAATATCAGCTGACGGCGAATCCTTCGATTTCGGAGACGCCGTAGAAAAGGCTAAAATGTCTGACACTGCTGTTGTTTCGTCAAATTATAATTACGAGGAGGGCGCGTATAACCTTGGTTACTACCTCGACGATAACAATGCCGCAGTTTATATGGCACTCATGAAGCTTATAAATCCGAGCATGGATGAAGTTACTGTCACTCTTCCTGAACCCCTTGTGTTTGAGAGTACGTCGTCGTATTTTGATATGAACACGGAAGAGGCTTTCAATGCCGTTTTCGGAGCCTGCCGTGGCGGTATAGAGTGTGCTTCGTTCGATATACCGGAGCTTTTCTGGCTTAATGCTGACGATTTGCTTGTCGGAGTAAAATCTGTATCGCAGTCAAGAAAGTTCCTGTCGAAAAAGTATACCTACACTGTTAAACAGCTTACCATCGACCCTGCGTATTATCCCGGTTTTGCATCGTTTGACGAGGTTTTCGATTATAAAGAAAAACTTGAAGAAGCTGTTGAAAATTTTGAAGTTACCGGCAGTACGCGTTATGAGCAGATAAAATGTATACATGACAAGATATCAAAATTTACATATTACGATACTGAAGGACAGTTTTCAGGCTCATGTCTTGGTTCACTCGTTGTGCCGGGAGTTGTGTGCGAAGGCTATTCAAAAGGTTTCAAGCTTATTTGCGACCGCCTCGGTATACCATGTGTCTGCATTTTCGGTAACTATGATGTTGAGAAAAAGTCTGCGCATATGTGGAACTATGTTCAGATGGACGACGGAAAATGGTACGGTATCGACGTAACATGGGACGATTACGACGGCAGTTATGGATATGATTTAGTGTATACATTCTTCCTGAAGGGGTCAGAGTCGTTCTTTAAAGAGCATACAGAGAGTACGGATTACGGTCCTGCACATTTTACTTATCCCGTTATTTCCAAGGATAATTACGACCCTGCAAATGCAATTCCTATCACGACTACACCTTCCGTCACGACGACTACCACCACAACTGCCACGACAACCACTACAACAACTTCTGCAACAACTACCACCGCTGAATCCACAACAACTACTGAGAAACCTACTACTACGACAACATCAACAACTTCCTCAACAACTACTACGACAACATCAACAACTTCCGCACCACCTACTACCTCAACATCAACGACTTCCTCAACAACTACTACCTCAACTTCAACAACGTCCAAGCCTACTTCGACATCAACGTCTTCAACCACTTCTACCACCACAGAAGCGACTTCGGCTACTTCAACTTCAACAACAGTTTCGTCTTCAACCACCGAAACCACCACTACAACTAATGTACCGGAAAAGGTTATAGGAGATGTAAACGGTGATGGTATACTTTCAGTTGCCGACCTTGTACGATGTGCAAATCATGTACTCGGTAAAGAACCTGTAGGACTGTCAGGAGATATCAATGATGATAAGGTCATTGACGTATTCGATGTTGTATTGCTTCGTAAACTTATAGTATTTAAAATAAATGAGCAATAAAATAACAGCCATGAAGATTATTCTTCATGGCTGTTTCAGTTTGTTATGAAACTTAACATCCCCAGAAGCGGTAAAGCTCGAAAAATACTATTGCGCCTATGCATACAGCATTTCCTGTGAAGCTGAGAATATAGCGGTATGGGCGAGCCTTTTCCTTTTTGGATATCATTCCCGCAGCCGCAATAATTATCGCTGCTGCACTTACTGCGATACAAAGCATTTGTGCTATACCGATGAGAGTTGCTGTCGATAGTTTGATTCCGCCGTAAGAACTGTTTCCTATTGTGAAAGCAGTAATGAATAGTAATACTGAAACGATATTTGCTGTCTGTCCCGCAAATATTGCTCCTGAGCCGGCATACTTCTTCCATCTGCCGGTTTTACGCATTTTCAGACGTATGCGTACAAGGTAAAAAGCGCCAACAGCCGTGAGTATATACGCAGCAAGCAGCGATATCTTTGCGATGTAAAAGCGGACAGGAATATAGTCATTGCTTGGAGTCTGTATTACTTCAGTACTTCCGTCGCTGCCATTTACCTCGCCGACAAGTATTGCACTTTGTCCTTCCCTTATCTGGCTTACTCCGCTGCCGACAGTTTCAAACTCACCGAGTGAACTTCCGCTGACTGCGCTCAGATACGGCATATAGCTGAACATTCCGCGGAATCTGTCGCGTGTGCCGACCCAGTATCCGCTGAGTTTATGACTGTCCGCGGCATTTTCGCCGTAGATATCAGGTGATAGGCTGCCGAATACAATATCAGGAGCCTTTGAAATATATATGTTTCCGTTGGGTTCATTTATCATTACTACAAGTCCGATTTTAGATTCGCGGTCGAATATCATATCAGCCTGACCGGCATTTGTAGCTCCGCTGTGACCCACTACGCGTACAGCGTGCTCCTCGCTCCAAAAGCCGTGGCAGTTCATAGGTATATCCGAATTTCCGTAGAAGCTTGTTCCCTCAAACATCAGCTCCTGAGTTGATTTGTTTCTGAAGAGGGGAGCGCTGTCGTTGACTAAAGCCTGAGCGTAGGTCATCAAGTCGCTGAGAGTACCTGCTGCTGCACCTGCTGGATAGGCGGATATGAAGTGGAGTCTGTTGCCAAGACTTGTATTTTTTCCAAATATAAACTGGTAGCTTTGTGTTTTCGGACGGTTTTCGTATACGTATTTGCAGTCGCTGTGAGTTGGATTCAGAGCGGTATGCTCCATTTCGAGAGGCTCGAAGATGTTCTTGTGTACGTATTCGCAGTAGTCCATACCGCTTGCACATTCGATGACGTATCCGGCAACTGCCGCACCATAGTTGGAGTAGGTGTATTTCTCGCCGGGACGGTAAATCTGAGCCGGCTCTATTGCCTGTAAAGCTTCTTTCAGCGGCAGTACCTCGTCTTCGGACTTTGTCTCGATGGGGCGGGTGGTCTCGCACCAGCCTGCACTGTGGTTCATGAGATTAAGCATAGTTATAGGCTCATCGTAGGAGAGGTGCTGAAAGAAATTGTCAGGAAGATAGTCGCGGACATCTTTTTCAAGGTCGAGTTTGCCCTGTTCATAGAGCTGCATAGCGCTGACCCATATCAGTGTTTTTGAAATGCTTCCCCACTCGTATACTGAGTTTTCATCGGCTCTGATATTGTTTTCAATGTCGATTCTGCCGTAATATTTCGTCGAAAGAACCTCGTCTCCCTTGAATATTCCTATAGCGGCAGAGGCGAACATATTCTCATCTTCTTCCACCTGTGCGACTTCGTCGGAGCCAGAGTAAATATTATCAAGTTCAAATACGGCTTCATTTACGGTCATGCCCGACGGAAGCTTTGCGGAGGTATCCTTTTCCTCAGCGGCAAATGCTGAGGGAACTGCCGCCGCAGTGAGAATCACACCTGCACCGACTGCCGCAGCTATTCTTTTTATTAGTTTTTTCATAGCTTTCCCTCCTTATATTTCCTTGTCCTCATATTCCATGCGTGTGCAGATGAAGGAATAGACTGCTGAGAATACCGCGAGAATCAGTACCACCGCACAGAAGAGGATTCCATTCATTATTTTCATTAACTGAAGGAGAAGTGCAATTACCGGTATAAGCGCAGTAGTAATCGGTAGAATACCTGTAAAGCAAAGGAAAAACAGTGCCAGTACTCCTAATACTGCGAAAAAAATAACATAATCGCGCTTTTGGTACTCTCTCAGGCTACGCCCTTCAATTTTAGTTGAAATGCTTTTTCCGTTTTTGAAATATTTGCGGAGTGTTCCGGCAGATATGGAAAGACCCATTGAAAATGACACCCAGAACAACAGATTATTGAGTCCGAATAAGTTCAAATGTGCTCCGAATGCAGAGTTTATCTTATCGAGGTATAATTCTGCGGCATCGAAACCACCTAATATCTTCTTATATAAAGCTGCCTTCATGGCAATAAGCATGAGAGTGTAAATTATAAGGCAAACTATAGTATAGAGTCCTATTGTCATTATGAAACGTGAACGTACAACTTCCTTCCTGTCAACAGGTATCATTGCATACATCTTTTCGCTGTGATACTTCTGTTCATTAGCAAAAATCGTCGGAACAAATAAGACACCCATTATTATAGGAGCGTATATCATTCCTGCGGCAGAATTAATAAAAAAACCTACTGCAATGCTGAATATGAAAAAGATGATCATAGTAGATTTAAGCCTGTTTTTTCCGCCGTTCATCATTATTATATCTGCACGGATAAGGTCGGCAATGCGTTTTTTATTCATGTCCGTCCCTCCTTCAGATTTCGCGCTTGCTCACGGCTTTTGTCGTTATCAAGCCGAATATTACACATAAGACCGCTGTCAGGATATTGGATCCTACACTTATGACAATGCATTTTTTAATCGACATATCTGTCATTTTGTCAAAGTTTATCATCGGCAGGAAGCCATGTGTTGAGAGTGCAACGTATCCGAATATGACAGCGATAGAAACAGCAAGAGATATGAGAAGTATCTTCATTTCGTTTTCTCTGCCGAAAATCT
Source organism: uncultured Ruminococcus sp. (assembly GCA_900315975.1). The sequence continues at coordinate 60,253 of ONBA01000007.1, read as the reverse complement.
GTCCTGCCATTTCAATATATGAAAACATGATACAGAATACTGCGAAAGTACCAACGCACATTCCGAAGTTCATGAATGTGTGGAAGGAATAGTTTCCCTCAGCGACTTCAACGAGTACAGACGCTTTATCCGGTAGAAAGCGGTTTAATTTGAGCAGTATAGATATTACAGCCATGATGATACCGATTATCTCCATACTGAAATGTGCTAAGAAGATATAGGCAAATCTTGCCCGGGTGATGTTCTCGCGTTTAACAGGGAGTACACCGTAAATACGTGCGAAGCCTTTCTTTTCAGCCGCTCCCTGAAGCGGTATTACGAAAGACATTGCAACAAATGCGAGGTAAGAACTTGCTCCCGGAAATGCTAACAGACTGACAATTGATACTACAAATATTGACAGAAGTGTAGCAGGAAGCGCTGTGGGAGCGGCTACATAATAATCAAACTTTATAATTCTCAGAATGTCTTTCATGTTTACCCTCCTTTGCTATATATACCAGAATTTCGTCGATTGTTGCCTTTTCATATTCGAGTGATGATGGGATTCCGGCGAGGTCGTCAACAGCGATAAGAGCATCGAAGCCGTTGCGGTAGTTATGGAAACCTATCATTTTCTCCATTAGTGCGGCAGGCACGTCCTCCGCCGCACCCTTAATTATGGCATATTTCTCCATAAGCTCATCTTTCAGTCCTGTGAACCATACTTTTCCGTTGTGAAGGATAGTTACATAATCAGCGATTCTTTCAACATCTGCGGTGATGTGTGTTGAAAAAAGGACTCCGCGCTTCTCGTCTTCGATGTATTCAGCGAGAATGTCGAGAAGTTCGTCACGGGCAACGGGGTCGAGACCGCTTGTAGGCTCATCGAGAATAATCAGCTCCGGCTTATGAGAAAGTGCGATAGCTATCATGAACTTCATCTTCATGCCCTTTGAAAAGTCACCGACTTTTTTATTGTCGGGAAGGTCAAATTCTTTGATGAGGCGCATATACTCCTTGCTGTCCCAGTCCTTGTAAAATGGTTTTAGCTGTTGTTCTATCTGCCTGACATTGAGGTGCTGAGCGAGATAGAGGCTGTCAAAAACGACTCCGAGGCGTTCTTTTATAGCGATAGTATCAGTAACGCTGTCGAGTCCGAATACACTTATCTTGCCGCTGTCGATTTTAGCCATATTGAGAATAGAGCGGATAGTTGTAGTTTTGCCCGAACCATTTTGTCCGACAAATCCCATGATATAGCCTTTCGGTAGTGAAAAGCTGACATCTTTGAGTTCAAACTCCTCATATTTTTTACATAATCCGTTGATTTCAAGAATATTCTCCATACTTTAACCCTCCAAGTATTTTTTGAATTCAGCGATAATTTCATCGTCAGAAAGACCGGCATTTCTGCCGTTTGTAATGGCTTTTTCGAAGCCGTCCTCCATTTCAAAGAGCATACGCTCATGCAGAAGTTCATTATCTCTCGAAGCGACAAAATAACCTTTGCCCGCCATTGAAACTATGAATCCTTCTTCAGCAAGATCGTTATATGCTCTTGTTGTAGTGATGACACTGATCTTCAGGTCGCGTGCAAGCTGACGAATAGACGGGAGCTGTTCATCAGGAGAAAGAGCACCGTCAAGTATCTGTGCCTTCATTTGCTGTTCGATCTGCTCATAGATAGGCAGTTCGGATTTGTTTTTTAATATTATCTTCATGAAGTATACCTCCGACATACTGTATATATCGTTCTATGTACAGTATATCAGGTATATACACGTTTGTCAATACCATTTCTGAAAAAAATTGTAAATAAAAAAAAGAACAGCCACAAGGCTGTTCTTTTCGGCAGATATGATTTTATGCAATTCTGACGGAATGCTTAAACTCCAGGAAACTGAATCTTCTTGTATTTCTGGAGTTTTTCGGCTACTTCTTCACGCTTTTTGGGGTCCATGAAGAAGCCTCCCTGAGTATCAGCGATCTCGTCGCAGTGAACTCCGCGACCCTCTTCGGAGGTACGGTCACGTTCAAGTCCGTTTGCGGCAATGACGAACTTCCATTTGCCGTCATCAGTCTTAACGAGGTCGCCGCCTGCTCCGCATACTGCGCACTCGATAGGGTACTGAAGTCCTTTCCACTGCGGCTCACCGAGGCAGAGACAGTTGCTGTGACAGTTAGGACACCAGCCTGCATCGGGTTCACCGAGCCATTCGCGTTCAGCGGCAGGAGTGTTGAGAGACTTCATGATATTTGCACCGATCTCTCTTGCGCGTGCGAGTTTTTCCTCATGGAGGAGTACCTGTGCGGGTGCGGGCACCATAGTTGCCATGTACATATCAACGATCTTGAAGCTGTTCGAGAAAGTGGTTGCCTGCATACATTCGAGTGCCATCGACTGCCATGAACGTGTTGAACCGCCTACTGCGATAAGAGCGCCAACGCGGTCACGCGGCTTTATAGCACCGATTTTAGTGAGAAATGCGGTCTCATAAGCGAGGTTTCTGTGCATGAATTTCAGGAAAAGCGAAGAGGGCATGAGTGCATATGTAGGAGCGGAGAAAATAACAGCGTCCTGGTCGAGGAGTACTTCCATTATTTTCTTCTTGTCGTCCTTATTATCGAGGGCACAGCCTGTGTGCTTGCCCATAGACATACCCATTGTACATGAAGTACAGCCTGTGCAGTCAAGGAGTTCATAGTCCTTGAGGTTTATCATAGTTATTTCAGCGCCCTGTTCCTGACAGACGAGAAGAGCTTCTTTAAGCAGGATTTCGCTGTTGCTGTCTTTTCTTCCGGCTGTAACGCCCATTACTTTAAATGCCATAAAATTCTCCTTAAACAAATGATATAATGTGATAGCGGATAAATCAATACCCATTATTATTATACATTGCTATCGTGCATAAAGCAAGGCAATTATTGCTATTCTGTGAACAAAAAATTACCGGCAGTAAAGGAAAACAATCCGTTTACTGCCGGTAATTCTATAGTAATCTTTAAAGAAGGCTTAAAAGCTCATCGCGCACGCCGTCAAGGCGGCTGTCAGTCAGACCAAAGTCCATTTTCTTATATGACCATGCACTTCTGCCTATTCCGTACTTCTCGAATACGGAGTTGATAGTTTTGTACCATGCAATAGTGTCCTCAGCAGGTACAACGTCGATAACGCCGTATTCGCCGCAGTAGAGGTCAGCTCCGAATTCTTTTGCCTTTGCGATAGCAGTAGAGAAGAGTTCCTCGAAATACTCAGCATTACAGCCGCTTTCTGAGAACTTTATACGCTCATCGGGATTGATAGCGTCAGTCCAGTAAGCACCCTGATGAGTGAACTTGAGGGGTTCATAGCAGTGCATATTGTAGATTATCTTGTCGTCGTAAGGTTTTTCGAGGTACTGAACTGTAGCCGCGGAGTTGTTGTTATAGCTTCCGACGAGGATAAGAGTGTCAGGAGCGAACTTTCTGATGCGCGGTATACAGCGGCGGACGATGTCATTCCATGTGTCGATATACTCAGCATTGGTCACCTCGTTTAGAAGTTCAAATGCAACATGGCTTGCATACTTGCCGTATCTTTTAGCCATTTCTTCCCAAAGAAGGATGAAGCGTTCCTGATATTCCGGACTGTCGAAGAAACCGCTTTCGCTTTCTGAATAGTAGTCAAATGAGAAACCGGCAGTCTTGTGGAGGTCCAGAATAAGGTTGAGACCGTACTTTTCACAGTATTTGACAGATTTGTCGAGGTATGCAAAGCCTTCCTCGATGTAAACTCCGCTGTCTTTTTCGATAATGTTGTAGTCGAAAGGGATACGAATATGGTCAATACCCCATGCAGCAGCTGCTGCAAAATCCTGTTCGGTTATGAAAGAGTCGAGGTGTTCTTTTTCGTAATTGCATTGTGAGAGCCAACCTCCGAAGTTGACGCCTTTGTAGAAGCCTTTTTCCTTTAACATAATCATGCCCTCCCGTGCTTTTTTAAGATTATATCATTTTGTGTTCAAGATTGATATCATTTTATTGATAAATATAGTAGTTTCATGAATAAAATTATGCTTTGTGCCATATTGTTTAGCAATATGTTGCTGTTACTTGCTGAAAACAACGTTTTTGATAGTTTCGTAATTCACATCGAAATCGACGATAAGAGCGTCACCGCTCGGAGTACTTTCGCCATGATAGGAATTCTCTATTGGTATCTGAAGCTGTTCACGCTTATAACCCACAAGGAGGGGAGCACGAAGTGAAAGCTTATACAGCTCGGAGGTCTCCATATTTGTGGTTACATATGGCATAACTTCCGACTTGAAATTGTTCAGCTTGAACGGATTGGTTTTGAGCTTGTCCATGACGAGTCCGACAACTCTGCGCTGACGCTCAGTACGCTCAAAATCGGCATTTCCGACGTGGCGGATTCGTGCATATGAAAGAGCCTGTTTACCGCTGAGGTGTATATCGTGACCGCCGCCGCTGAGGAGGTCGGCTCTCGGGTCGTCGCCCATAATACTGTTGACCTCGGCTTCCATTATGACATTGAGTTCCTGAGCTTCATCATCAGTCAGGTCTACATCGATTCCGCCTACAGCGTCGACAATCTGTGCGAATGAAATGAAGTTTACCGCTACGTAATCGTCTATCTTGACACCGAAATTGTGTTCAATGGTGTCCATGAGAAGTTCAGGACCGCCGTAGGAATATGCGGCATTCAGCTTATCCCAGCCGTATCCGGGAACTTCTACATAGCAGTCGCGCATGAAAGATGTGATACCCATCTGATTTGTTGCACTGTTGAGTGAGACAAGTATCATTGAATCTGAACGTCCGCGGTCGTCGAGAGTACGGCCGTCTGTTCCTATAACGAGTACACTTGTGACGTAGCTTCGGGCAAGTGCCCCGGAAGTACGCTCGCGTTCACCAGTCGGCTGATAGTTCATTTTCTTTATGAGTGAGAGCGATATTACGGAGTAAACACCAAACAGCAGAAGCAGTATTATCAGCAGTGTAATGATTAGTCTGCGGAAGAATCTTCCTACTCCTGAGCCGCTTTTTTTCTTGCGTGGCTTACGCTGCGGCGGAGGAGGTGCAGGACGGCGCTGACGATTTTGCGGCTGAGCATCGCGCCTTTGCTGACGTGGCTGCTCACCTCGTAGTACCCCTGACGCGGCTGCTCACGGTATTGAGGCTGACCCTCGTAGTACCCCTGACGCGGCTGCTCACGGTACTGAGGCTGTCCCTCGTAGTACCGCTGACGCGGCTGCTCACGGTATTGAGGCTGTCCCTCGTAGTACTCCTGACGCGGCTGCTCACGGTACTGAGGCTGTCCCTCGTAGTACCCCTGATGCGGCTGTTCACGGTACTGAGGCTGACCCTCGTAGTATCCCTGACGCGGCTGCTCACGGTATTGAGGCTGTCCTTCGGGGCGGTACTGTTCCTTCACTTCATGGGGAATGTAGGTAGTGCGTGTGTTCTGGTCATCGTAATTGTTGCTGCGATGTCCGTTTCTGTTTTTGTCGGACATATCGTCACTCCTTTCGGACGTCAAAGGACCTGTGCCTGCATTATGTAGCGCAGACGCAGGTCCTGAGGTTTTATATCTTGTTTCGGCTGACCGCTAAATAGGTGAGTGCGGCACATATGAGATTGTATATCAGCATTGCTGTTGCTGACATATAAATATAATCGAATTCAAATGCTTTGGACAGTATCAGCATCATCGAGAGACCAAATCCAAGCAATATTGATGCGGTCTGGAAGATGAGTCCGGTCGTTGCAGCTGAGTGTATAGTTTTGATACCGAGTATCAGCTGAGCGAAAGAGGTGAATCTGCCAGTGCACGCCATTGAAGCACTCATTCGCACGACCTTTTTGGTCTCTGCATCGAAGTCAGCGTAAAGGCGCTTGGGGATAATTCTTATCATATTGTTTGGAATACCATAGTATTTTGAGATGCTTGACTGTGTGATGAAGTGGTCGGTACTCTTGATGATGAGGTATATCTTCTTCTTAACGAGCTTTACACTCCATTTTTTGATATTTCTGTCGGGTATGATGTCCACCACGAACATAGCGGCAATATTGCCTGATATCGAGAGATACAGCGGTTCACGTCCCTCTGCATACTCGGTTTCCTGTGCCTTTGATGGGATACCCTCGATGTTGTGGCTTGTCATGAGTTCACGGTTTCCGAGGAGGATACGGCGGTTGTTTATCCAGCCGCAGAGTCCGAGTTCGTCTTCAACTGAGAAGTTTTCGATAGGGTAGAGCAGAGACTCCTTGCCGGCGATAACATCGGTGAAAAGCTGCTGTAGAACACTTCCTGCGTGGTGAGTGAGGCTTGCTGCGTCGAGCAGTGCTTCGTCGAGCTTGATGTTGGAAAATACCTTTATTCCACCGAGACGAATAGAATTTTCCGGGAATAGAGTACTGCTTTCTATGAGCATCGAGTTAGTGTCATAAAGGTCATCAACGCTCTGATAGCCGAGGAGGATACCCTTGTTTTTGAGCGTGATATTTGATATTTTTTCGAGCGGGATATTTGCAACGAAAGGCAGTGCTATGCATGAGCAAGCGCAAATCAGCATACTGAATATAGAAAAGCCGAATGCGAGCGACTCTGTTTTTATGAAAGAGCCTGTCCTGAAGAATGTCAGGAAAGCAGAAACGAGTGCAGAAGCGATTATACACAGCGGAACGGATTTCCGGCAGTAGGCATCGGTGATGTCAGCTGAGTAGGAATACCGCAGAAAATCGGTAAGGAAATCGGTCTTGCGCATTGCCGCGAGTATCGGGAAATCTCCGAGTGTACCGCGCGTGAGACGTTCAGCACGTTCCTCGTCCTTGACGTATACGACTGCATGGCGGTCGAAATTCTGTGACACGAACCTGAAATTTCGCTGTGCACGTTTGAGAATGAGCAGTTTGCCGATAGCGTTTGTCAGCATTGCGAATATTCCGACCGGCATATATATGTGGATAAGTTCTTTCTGAGCCATGTCCTTGCGCAGAAATGCAGTTATCACTGACATCAGGCAAACTACCGCTGTAACAGCTGTAAGCGAGTCACTGTCAGCCTTGAATGAGAAGAGATTTTTCAGTCCCTTAGTGATTACCGGCAGCGAATAGAGTATCGCGAGTGTACCGAGTAAAAGGTGAGTAATGAGGTAGGTGTTGATATGCTCTATCCTGAGAAAATCGAGTATAGGGAGTCCGAAACGGCTGCAAACCGTGATATACAGGCTCAGGAATGCCGTCATAGCGAGTACGGCAACTCTTGTCGAGATGATATTTTTCAGTTCATAGATATCGCGTCCTACGTCCTGAACATCACCGTAGTAGTTGAAATCGACGATACGTTTAGTACGCTCACTTTTGGACTTTATCCTTGTAACTTCGTCAGCGTCCTGGGTGATATGAACGTCGAGAGCACCTGCTTCAACTTCCTGCTTTTCACTGAGGTTTATACTCGTAATTTCAGCACGCGGAGCAGGTACGACAGGCTTGGCGGCTTCTACAGCGTCAGGCGAGGGAACTATATCAGTTATGTACTTCTTTCCCTCAGGAGCTTCGACTTCACTGAGGATCTCGCGGCGTGAGCGCTTTTTCTTTTTGAACTCCGGCGGTGTGTACATATACTCGCCTTCGGGAGTCTCCTTATCGTATGTATAGGAAGCTTTTTTGTTTTTGCTTCGCTTTTTTTTCTTTTTCTGCTTTTCTATTTCACGGGCTCTTGTTGAGTCGGACATTCGTCTTATTCTTGGAGTTTCGCCCATAGGAGCTATTTCGTCAGCTGAGTAGGTGATAGCTGGAGTTTCCGTTTTCACTTCCGTGAGACCCTCGTTTCCGGCGAATCCGGTAGTTTTGCGTGAAAGGTCAGATAGTTTTATACTCTCAGCCGGAGCAGGCTTTTCAGCCGGCTCATCAAACAGCTCACGCCGTTCGTGGGAGATTGCCGCAGGTTTTGGAGCGGAAACCTTTTTAATTGGGTCGGGCAAGGTAGTGTTTATGACTTTTTGTGCGTCGATTCGGTCTATATGAGTGGCAGAAGAGTCATTGCTGCCGGCGGAATACTCTTTGAGAATATCCTCGACAGATAGTTTCTGGTCAGGCATTGCTACCTCCTTGCGAGCCGGCATTTCGCTGGCGGAGCACCTCGTACATGAATATTCCCGCAGCAACAGAAGCGTTGAGCGAATTAATTTTTCCGAGCATAGGAAGTTTTACCATGAAGTCGCATTTTTTCTGTATCAGCTTGCTGATTCCGAAGCCTTCAGAGCCGATGACAAGTCCGCAGCTGCCTGTGAAATCGGTAGCAGTGTAATCGCTGCCGGAAGCGTCAGTGCCGTATATCCATACACCGCGCTCCTTGAGTTCGTCGATAGCAGACGCAAGATTTGACACTCTTGCGACCGGTACATAACTTGCGGCACCTGCTGATGTCTTGAATACGGTCGCATTCAGACCTGCGCTTCTGCGTTTCGGGATAATAACACCGTCAACACCGGACGTTTCAGCTGTACGGATGATAGCACCGAGGTTGTGGGGGTCTTCGATTTCGTCGCAGATAATGATGAAAGGGGGAGTACCCTTTTTCTCCGAGACTGCGAGGATATCGTCGAGTGAAACGTATTCACCGCATGCGCCTACAGCGACGACTCCCTGATGAGAAGCACCTCCTGAGAGTTTGCTGAGCTTAGCGTCGATAGCGTCCTTGACGACGATACCGTTTTCCTTTGCAAGCCGGCGGATAACGCTGAGACTTCCGCCGTTGCCGTCTATGTAGACAGTGTCGAGGTTAGCTCCGGATTTGAGCGCCTCAATGACCGGATTCCTGCCGCAGATTATGTCTTCAGCAGGAGCGGATATTTCGTGTTTCTTTTCCATATTTCTCTTTCTGCGAGCAAATTCAGCTCGGCTCCTTTTGTTCTTTTTCGTTGAATTTCCCTATAAAGGGTCACTTTACATTATAACATTTTGCCCGCAGAATTACAAGTGCTGATAACATAAAATAAACGAAATATGGTATATTATTTTCTGTATATTTTATTGACCCGACGGCTTTACGTCTATCACTGAGACTTCCGGACGGTTGAATATACGCGGTATAAGTATCATACGCAGAGGCTTTGCAAGTCCGCGGCTGACTATCTGTACAGTATCACCTGAGTTGCGCTGACCGCCGGTAAACTCCGGAAAAATACCCTGGTCTGGTGCATACAGTCCCTGTTCAAGCAGTTTGGGAATGCGCCATTGACCGCCGTGAGCGTGACCTGACAGCACGAGGTCGAAATTGTTTTGTCGGCTGGCAGTTTCGCTTGTAACATCTTCAAGCTGTTCAGGCTGATGCAGGAGCAGTATATTATATGTTTCCGGACTTTCTGTTTCGTACATGAACGGCTTATCGAGACATTCACAACACTTTACAAGCTTGTCGTATCTGCCTGACGCATCAGAGACTCCGCAGACGCGTACTGCCTGACCGTTTGCTATAATATCGTCAGAACTTCCTTCTGCAACGCCTATACTTGCTTTGCCGCCGGCAGAGCGTACTGCTGAGAAGAATCTTTCATAGTCATCGCGCATATACTCATGATTTCCCGGCGAATAGGTGCACGGATAGCTTTCCGAAGCCTTACCCATAAGCCGGAGAGCGGTAGTTGTTCCGCCGTGAAAGTCTATAACATCGCCGCCGAAAAGGACTATATCAGGTTCAGCAGTCTGAATCATGTCCCATAGCTTTTTGTTGTCCTTACCGCCGTATTTGCAGTTGTGAAGGTCGGAGATAAATACTATCCTGAACGGACTGTCAATTTTGTCTGAGTTTACGGTGTAGTATTCGGTTTCAAGGCGATTTCCGAGCAGATTCATTACAATATTCAGTGAAACTGCGGCAGCGGCGGTGTAAATCAGTATTTTTTTCTTCTTGTCCATATTTCATCCTCCTTCCTGATTATAGCATTTTATCAGGAAAAAAGCAATAAAAATGCTCAGGAATGGGAGTCCGCTTCCTGAGCCGTTATTTATTCTATTTTTGCGTTCAGAAGCTGGCAGTAGCTGTTGCCGTTTTCCTTATAGAAGTTGAAAATACCTGTTACGGTAGTTTCTTCATCGACAGCCGGATAGTCGTCGGGGTAGGAGTGTTCGCCGTCAAGTACGAACTCTATTCCCTGACTACAGCAAGCCATAGCGTCGGTGATGAGGACTGCGAAGTACTCCTTATTTGTTGCGGGGTCCTGATAGTAGGCGAATGGACCTTTTACCCTGACCATTCTTCCCTTGTAGTTATCCGGATTGTACACCATATCGTAGACTTGTCCATAGACCATACTTGCACTGAGAGTTGTCAGGTCGAGCATTTCTTCATCTGAGACACTTAAAGGCTCTGTTTCCGGCTGGACAGAAGTCTCAGGCTCAGCAAGCGCTGAAACCGACTTGGTTTCAGCTTCTGTAGTTGACGGATTATCCGCAGCAGCGAGCTGGTCTACTGTTGAAGTATCACCGCAGCTGCTCAAAGTCAGCAGAGCCGCAGCAGATAACGCAGCTATAAGCTTTTTCATGCCTTTGACCTCCCTGTGAATGCGGAAATGATCCAGAATATGAAGAATACTGCTATATCGGCAGAAACTATTGTCGAGCCGACTGGTGTTGAAGCGAGTATCGAGATGATTATGCCTGCTGAAGCGCATATCACGGATATGATAGCGGAGCATATGATAACTCCGCGGAAACTCCTGAAAATGCGCATTGCTGACAGTGCAGGGAAGATTATGAGTGCGGAGATGAGAAGTGAGCCGACAAGATTCATAGCGAGTACGATGATAAATGCAGTGATTATCGCTATCAGGAGGTTGTAAGCGTCGGAATTGATACCGGTCGCTTTGGAGAAGTTTTCGTCAAATGTTACACTGAAAATCTTATTGTAGAATACGACGAACATCGTTATTACGATTATTGCCATGATGATACACAGCCATACGTCAAACGATGTAAGGGTAAGAATAAGAGTTGAACCAAACAGTGTACTGCACACGTCCGAGCTGATATTAGACGAAGTCGGGAACAGATTCATCAGCATATAGCCGACTGCGAGAGTTCCCACGGATATCATCGCTACTGCCGCATCGCCCTTTATTTTGGTATTCTGACCGGTACGCAGAAGGAGTATCGCTGCGAGAATGGTCACCGGCAGAACGAGTGCCATATTGTTTGTAAGTCCGACTACAGATGCTACAGCCATTGCGCCGAATGCGACGTGAGAAAGACCGTCACCGATAAATGAGAAGCGCTTCAGTACAAGTGTAACTCCGAGGAGAGAGGAGCATATTGCAATAAGAACTCCTACAATGAACGCATTTCTCACGAACGGATAAGAGAAATACAACTGGAGCTTTGAGAATATATCAGCCATTTTCTTCCGCCTCCGTTTCTATGAACGATTTGCCTATCTTGCTGTTGACGTAATCGGATTTAGAACCGAAAAACAGCTGCTTTTTGGCAATGTGGAGGATATGGCTCGCATATTTCACTGCTGAAGAGATATCGTGTGAGACCATTATTATAGTGATGCCTTCTTTGTTGAGTGTTGAGATAAGCTCGTAAAGGTCATTCTGCGCATGAGGGTCGAGACCGGTAACAGGTTCGTCAAGCAGGAGCATTTTCTCCGTAGCACAGAGTGCTCTTGCAAGCAGCACTCTCTGCTGCTGACCGCCGGAAAGGTCGCGGTAACAGCGTTTGGCGAGGTTTTCTATACCGAGCCTTGCCATATTCTCATTTGCGAGCTTCTTCTCTTTTGCATTGTAAAACGGACGCAGACCGGTCTTTGACAGGCAGCCGGAAAGTACTATTTCCCTGACAGATGCAGGAAAGTCCTTTTGCACCGGGGTCTGCTGCGGCAGATAGCCGATATCCTTTGAGGAGAATCCGTTTACCCATGATATCTCACCCTGTACCTGTGGTTTAAGACCGAGCAGCGCCTTTATGAGTGTACTCTTGCCCGAGCCGTTTTCACCGAGTATACAAAGGTAATCACCGCTGTTTACGGTGAAATTAAGGTTTTCTGTTACAATGCCGTCCTCGTAACCGAGGGCGGCGTTTTTGCAAACGATCTGTTCCATTATTTCAAAGCCTTCTCAAGTATCTTTAGATTTTTAGCCATTAAGTCGCAGTAGCCTGCGGGCTGTTTATTATCGGTAATTTTAACGTTCTGCATAGAATAAAGGGTAAGTATCTCCTGCGACTTCGACTGTGTGTTTGCGATAACAGCGTCAGCGATATTGCAGTTTGATTCATCGATCGTAAACACGTATTCAGCACCGAGTTCATCGCACTTTTTTGCGAGAAAAGTGATAGTCTCGAAGCTTGCCTCGCTCTCGGACGAACAGCCGATGAATGCCGCATAGTAGTCGAGACCGTAGTCGTCAATGAGGTAGCGGAACGGGAAACGGTCGCCGAAAATGAGAGTTTTATTCTTTGCTGAAGAGGTCATATCGGTGAAGTCCTTATCGAGAGAATTGAGCTTTTCGGTGTAAGCTTTGGTGTTATTCTGATAAGCGGCAGAGTTTTCCGAGTCGGCAGTTTCAAGCTTTGAATCGATAGCTTCTACGCATTTAACTGCATTTTTGAGCGAGAGCCATATGTGCTCATCGTACTCCGGACCCTCGTCCTCGCCTTCTTCCTCTTCTTCCTCAGCTTCCATTCCCTCTTTCAATTCCTCTTCGTGGAGACTGCTTTCACCGAGTATATCCATGAGGTCGATAACGACCATGTCCTTGTTGCGTGCTTCGCTGAGAGTATTATCTACCCATTTATCCGACTCTCCGCCTACGTAGATGAAAACGTCGCAGTCGGAAATAGTTATCATATCGTCAGCGGTCGGCTGATAGTTATGAAGGTCAGCACCGTTGTCGAGAAGGTAAGTGAGTTCAACATCGGGGGAATCACCGACAATTTGCTTAGTCCAGTCGTAAATCGGGAAAATAGTGCAGACGATATTGAGCTTGCCGTCGTCCTTGGCTGTAGATGCTGAGCAGCCTGCAAGACCCGAAGAAGCGAGTGTAAGAACTGAAACAGCTGCGATAACTTTTCTGAACATAAGTGAAATCCTCCCTGTGGAAACAAACTTGAAAATGATTATCAATTTCGATTTATGATTATACCACAAGTTTCACTCGTTGTCAATACCTTTTTGAAAATGATTCTCAATTTTATTTGTCGGAGGATTCTCAGCTATATACTTGTCGAGAATCTCCGCTGCTGTACATACAAATCGTATGCATGGTCTTACCTTATAATACTTAGCTGTACGTTTTTCCGGTTCGGGAGTTGATGTAACGCTCAGCCCCTTCAGAAGCTCGCGGCAGATTATAGTATCGTGCTTTTTTCTGAATTCGCCTGCGAGGTACTGTATACGGCGGTAATGCTCGCCTTTAGCGGTATCGTCGTTGTTGGAAGTGTAGCCGTAGAGGATACCTGCTATCATGAACATTGCTGAGCAGGTACCGCATACTTCCCTCATTCTGCCCATACCTCCGCCGAAAGATGAAGACAGCCGCAGGGCAAAGTCCTCATCGAGACCGGTCACGTCGCAGAATGCTGTAAAAACTGACTGAGCGCAGTTTCTTCCGTCAGCAAAAAGCTGACAGGCTTTATCAGCGTGGTCCATAGTTTCCTCCTGTTATTCTTTCGATTTTTTGAGAGACGGGGTTTTGCAGCAGCTTACACAGTAAACCTTAGCGGTGCCTGAATTCAGAAGAAGAGAGGTCAGTTCGGTGAGAGTTCCGCCTGTAGTGCAGACATCGTCAACGAGAATCACGGTCTTGCCGGAAATGAGTTCAGGCGCAGTCACACTGAATGCGCCTTTAAGATTAAGCAGACGTTCTCTGCGGCCGAGTTCCTTCTGCTGAGCGGTGCGGCGTACCTTTTCGACTGCACGGCTGCATACCGGGATATTCAGTCGTTTGCTGAGTTCCTTAGCGATAAGCTCCGACTGATTCAGACCGCGTTTGCGCTTGTCTGCTTTGGTCATGGGAACAGGTATAAGCATATCAGCACCGTCCATTCCGCACTCACGGATACGTTCAGCAAGGACTTTGCCGAATGCAAACGGAGCGTTCCCGACTATGCCGCGCTTCATTATCATAATGCTGCCGGACATATTCTTGTGGTACTCGTATGCTGCCGTGAAACCTGAGCATCTGTCGATTGTGAAGTCACCATTATACGGAATCAGGATATTGCTGCATTCCTGACAGAAGCTGTCGTTTGCACCGATTATTTCTCCGCACACCGGACACCGCGAGGGATAGATAAGTGCTGCCAGCTCACGCAATATGGCTCTGTTCATCAGAAATACATATAAAGCTGGCACTTTATCATGCCGTTGTAGAGCTTGCGGCGCTTTTTAGCCTTTTCGCCGAAGAAGTCCTCGAACTGTTCGTGCGGCGAGATGATGTAGCTCTGACGGTCACCGCCTTTGCCGAGAACTCGTCCCATGCGGCGGTAGATGTCCTCAGCTTCGCGCAGTTCGAGGAGTCGCTCACCGTATGGAGGGTTACAAATAACTATCGAATTTTCGGGCTGTACGAACTTGTTTATATCAGCCTGCTCGACTTTGATACGTGACTTTATACCGGCTTTGTGTGCATTGTCGAGAGTGAGTGCTACTGCCGCATCGTCGATATCGAAGCCGATTCCGTGGAAGTTTGCAGAGCGGTCAACTCCGTCGATAGCGCGTTTGCGCTCTTCCTGCCATATTTTCGGGTCGAGGGAACTCCATTTTTCAGCGGCAAAACGTCTGTTTATGCCTACTGGTATTTTCAGTGCCTTCATAGCCGCCTCAATGAGAAGTGTACCGCTTCCGCAGAATGGGTCGCAAACGACAGAATCGGAACGAACACGTGCGAGGTCTATGATTCCGGCAGCGAGGGTTTCTTTGATAGGAGCGGCATTGGAATTGCGTCTGTATCCGCGTTTATGGAGTCCAACTCCGCTTGTATCGAGGTAAATTGTAACGATGTCCTTGAGAATGCTGAACTTTATCTGAACTGTGGGTCCGCTTTCACTGAACCAGCTTACGCCGTACTTTGACTTGAGCCTTTCAACTGCCGCCTTTTTGACTATCGACTGGCAGTCGGGAACACTGTGGAGGGCGGAATTAAGGGAATATCCCTTTACCGGAAATGCGTCATCTATTGCAATAAAGCGTTCAAGCTCAGCAGAGCGCACTCCCTGAAAGAGGTCCTCGAAGGTAGTTGCCTTGAACTCTATCAGCTCGATGAGTACTCTTTCAGCGGTTGAGAGGCATATGTTAGCTCTTGCGAGTACGTTTTCATCGCCTGAGAAAGTGATTTTGCCGTCGCTGACAGTGAGGTCAGTGCCGCCTATTTTGGTTATCTCATATTTAAGCACACTTTCCAGTCCGAAGTGGCATGGACAGCATAATCTTAGTGTATTATCCATATTTATCTCCTTTTAAGTTCGGACCTGTCCGCATGATAACGAACAGGTCCGTCTTGGTTTATTATTTTATTGTTCACCGCCGCCGTCAGCAGGAGCAGGAGTGTCACCGCCGCCGCCGCCATCAGCAGGAGCGGGAGCGTCGCCGCCGCCGTTGTTACCGCCTGCATTAGCGTCGCCGCCGCCGTTGTTACCACCGGCATTAGCGTCGCCGCCGCCGTTGTTACCGCCGGCATTAGCATCACCGCCGCCGTTGTTAGCGTCGCCGCCATTGTTACCGCCGGCGTTGTTATTGCCGTCGGCATTAGCGTTATTTCCGTCGCTGTTTTCGTCACTGCCGTTGTTGTCGGATGCTGAAGGAGCGTATCCATGTCCGGGACACGGAGGTGCATTTGTTGATTTCCAGTATCCTGTGATTCCCTTAGGACAGTTAGCACCTGCGATACAGCCTGTAGCTGTACACATAGGTCCGTCGATTACAGAATCGACTCTGTCGAAGTCTGCGGGAGTGTCAGCAAACTGAGTATCAGCGTATTCGCCGATGATATTTTTCCATATATCAGCAGAGTGGAGTGAAGTAGGAAGCTTGAGTGCTTCGTTGTACTCTCTGTAACCGATAGTGATTCCGCTTACGAAATCGCGTGTGAGACCTACGAATGTGAGGTCGTACCAGTTATCGGTAGTACCTGTCTTGCCGACGAGCACCTTATTATTAAGGCGGGCATTATAACCGGTACCGTGGTCGATAACGTTTCTGAGCAGACGGTTCATTACCCATGCAGTTTCGGGTGAAACAGCTTCACGGGCATTTCCGTCGTTGGAATAGATGACCTTGTGGTTTGCGTCTTCGATTCGTGAAATGATGTGAGCTTCATTGTAAATGCCCTGATTACCGTAAGGAATATAGGCATTTACGAGGTTTTCAAGTGTGATACCCCATGTAAGCGCACCAACGGTAAGAGGAGAGTAGTCCTCATCGTCGGGGTCGAGCTTCATGCCGAGTTTTTCTGTACTGAACTTGAATACCGCCTTGGGAGTAAGCTCCTGACAGAGCTTAGCAGGACAGGTATTGAACGACTGCTGGAGCATATAGTAGATGTTATATGAACCGCCGAATGATGATATCGAGCTGTCAACGGTGTAGTTGGTAGGCCACGGCTTACCATTTACAGTCATGATAGGCTCATTCTTGTAACTTGAACCCCAGTGGATATGGTCACTTTCAAGGGCGAGACCGTAAGTTGAGATAGGCTTCATTGTTGAACCTATCTGACGCGGCTCCTGAGTTGCGTAGTTGGTCGAGAGAGAAGTTGTCTTAGGACCGAGTGCGCCGACCTGAGCCATAACTGAGCCATCGTAGCGGAGTGCCACGAAAGCGATATGCGGTAACTGTTCCTCTGCCTGACCGTCGCCGTCGAGGTCGACCCATTTCTTGACGAAGTTCTCGTCAACGATGTTATTTATGTCGAGGAATTTTTCCTCAACGTAATTCTGCATTTTCGGGTCAGTAGTAGAGTAGATATTGTATCCGCCCTTATAAACACGCTTTCTTGCTTCGTCTTCGTCATCGAGGTTGAATTCCTTCATGAAGATGTCGGTAGATTCACGTACAAGAGCGTCGAGCTCCCATGTAAATGCGCTCTGCTCCGACTCCATTTCCTGAAGGTCGACTTCGGGGTGGAGTTCCTTATACTCAGGGGAGAAGGTGTAGAGTATCTTGGTGTTGAGGTATTCCTGATACTCATCGTAGGTGATGGCACCGTTTTTATAAAGCTGCCACAGAACATATCGCTGACGGGTTTTATTGTTTGCTTCACCGTCGAGGATTATGTTGCCGTCTTCGTCCTTTTCCTCTATCTTAGGACCGTAATACTGCGGACTCTGCGGAATTGCAGCGAGTACGGCAGCTTCCGGGACCGTCAGGTCCTCTACGCTTTTACCGAAGTAACGTGTAGACGCGAGCTGAATACCGTTTATTTCGCCGCCGAAGCCGATATAGTTGAGGTATTCTTCGAGTATCTCGTCCTTGGAGTAGGTCTTTTCAAGCTGCATTGCAGCGAATATTTCACGTATCTTACGAGCAGGTGACGGTTCGTCATCGCCTGTGAGGTTCTTGATAAGCTGCTGAGTTATGGTCGAACCACCCTGTTCAGTATCGTAGAAGTGGAGGAACATATTCAGGAACGCCGAGAATGTACGCTTGTAATCGACACCGTCGTGAACGTAGAAACGTTCGTCCTCGGTGTAAACGAAAGCATTGCGGACGTGCTGTGGTACCTTGTCAATA
The DNA here is from genome assembly GCA_900315975.1 of uncultured Ruminococcus sp. The sequence goes on along the minus strand of ONBA01000007.1, from coordinate 42,534 downwards.
GTTACCGGTATACGCTGAACGTCTGTCTGAATGGTTTTGAGGAGTACGGGTTCGACCTCGCCTTCTTCATTTATTTTTGTACCGTAGAAGTGGGTATCACTTCCGGACTCAAGTTCTGCGAGGGTGATACTTGTCGAATCCTCCATGAAGTCGAGAACGTAGATAGTAAGCGCAGTCGCGACTATGGTACTTGTTATTACCATTATCAGGAACAGCGACAGGAGAGTAGTTACGATAGCCGTGAATATTTTTTTCATCACGACAAGGATTTTGTTTTTCTTCTTTTTCTTTTTGCCGGTATTCTTTCTCGGAGCAGTATTAGGACGCTGCTGAGGTCTTGGAGCAGGTCTGTTATTCTGTCCGGGGGCAGGGCGTCTGCCGGGGACACTGCCTCTTGGTGTTTTATCAGTCATATTGTCAGGTCACCGAAGTATCGGTGAAACTCCTTTCTGAAATGTTTCTTAGCGATATTTATACATTTTATATTATAGCACGTCCGAAACGGTTTGTTAATAGTCTGCAAAGAATTTTTTAAAGATTTGTATAATCTATCAAAAAAGGCTGATAATATAAGTAATAATTTCAGCAAAGTAAAGTCTGATAAAGAAGGAGTTGGAAATAATGACAAAAGCGGTCAACAGAAAGATATACCTGACACTCATGACAGCACTCACAGTCTCGGGTTTTATTGTTATATGTACACTCGGTCAATCACTTCACAGGCAGAAAGTTGCGAGCAGGATATCGTTCAGTACTCCGGAAATAATGCCGGCGGAGATAGTGGTAAGGGAGTACAATGGGCGGATAGGGGTATTCAAGGGTGACAGTGCCTCGCCATACAGGGTGATAGACTACGATGTTTCACTGCTTTCCGACCTCGACCGTGAACAGCTAAGCGAGGGTGTGGTCATGGAAAACGACGAGACTCTCCGCCGATTCATCGAGGACATAGCAACATGAATGAGCGTTGATACACGCTCATTCAAGCAGTTGTTTTTTCATCTGTGCAAGCAGTTTTTTCTCGCGCCTTGAGACCTGCACCTGTGTCATACCGAGTACTCTTGCCGCCGCAGACTGCGTCATTTCGCGGAAGTAGCGGAGTTCGAGCAGTATGCGGTCGTTTTCGGGAAGTTCAGACATTATCTGTCGCAGTGCGATGAGGTCGGTTATAGCCTCATCAGGAGAATCTACAGGTACATCGAGCTGTCCCTCACCGTCGTCGGGAGCGGTTAGTGAAAGAAGCGGCTGAGCTGAACACAATGCCTCTGCGACGTCTGCCTCGTCTTCTCCTGACAGCAGTGCAAGCTCTGAGACAGTAGGCTCTCTGCCTTCACGCTGTTCAAACTCTGCATACACCTTCTGCAAACGGAGCGACAATTCTTTCAGACTTCGGCTGACACGAATAGTGCCTCCGTCGCGGAAAAGTCGTTTGATTTCGCCGAGTATGACCGGTACTGCGTATGTCGAGAACTTCACACCGCGGTCGGGGTCGAAAGCTTTAACAGCTTTGAGAAGTCCGAGACAGCCTGCGGAGTAGAGGTCATCGTATTCGATGCCGCGTCCGCGGAAGCGGTTGGCGCAGAGGTGGACAAGACCGAGATTTTCCTCGGCGAGCGGCTGTTTAAGTTCAGCCGCCATGAGGAGTAAGCCTCTTTCGCATTGTTACGGTTGTTCCCTTGCCGACAGAACTTTTCACGCTGAGTTTGTCCATGAAAGACTCCATTACCGAAAATCCGAGACCGGAGCGTTCTTCTTCCGGAGCAGTCGTAAAAAGGGGAGTCATAGCCTGTTTCACGTCAGCAATGCCGCATCCTGAGTCTTTAATTCGTATGTATATTTCCCTTTCGGGGAGCAGGCGGACGGTTATGCTGATACGTCCGCGTGTACCGCGGTAGCCGTGTACAATTGCATTAGTGACCGCTTCTGAAACTGCCGTGCGTATGTCAGAAAGCTCTTCGACGGTCGGGTCAGCCTGTACGATGAACGACGATACAGCCGCTCTTGCCGAGCTTTCATTTACCGAAAGTGACGGCATACTGAATTTTATTTCGTTTAATACTTCCATAGTTTTCCTCCATTCAAGTTATCCTTACGATACGTTCAATGCCAGAAATCCGTAGAACTCTGCGGATATACGGCTGTGGTCCCCTTACTTCAAGTCTTCCGCCGCACTCTTTGAGCAGTTTTTGTCTGCCCATTATAAGACCGATTCCGGAGCTATCCATAAAAGAGATACCGCTGAGGTCGATTGCGAGGACGTCAGGCTGCATAGTAATAATAAAGCTGTCGAGCTGTTCGCGTGCAGATTTTGCTGAGTGGTGGTCTATTTCACCTTTCAGCACCGCAACAGCGGTCCCATTTTCGGATATTATGTCGATATTCATTGATTGCGCCTCCATTCTGTTCCTGTTTATGCCATATTATACCATTCACTGCCGCTGAAAAATGTCGGAATGGGTCACGTCACCAAAATTACTTGAAAAAGGCTGTTTTAGGTGTTATAATAGGAGTGTCACAAAACTAAACTTTGCCGACCGAATCTTGCTGTAAAGAAGACGTATCAGCGTCAGGAAAACTTTTAATCTGCAGGTATTACTGCGTCTTTCCTGATATATTTTCTTTCTTTGGGGCAAAGTTTGATTTCGGGAGCAATAGTATCATTTCATCAAGGAGTTTTTTATGGCTAAGCAATTCTGGAAAGGCAGTGCACTTCTCGCGCCTGTGCCGGCAGCACTCGTTACCTGCGGTACAATTGAATCACCTAACGTCCTGACTATCGGATGGACCGGTATAGTCTGTACACGTCCGCCGATGACATACATATCGGTACGTCCTGAGCGGTATTCTCACGATATAATACGTGATTCCGGTGAATTTGTTATCAACCTCACAACGTCGGCAATGGTTAAGGAGACAGATTTCTGCGGTGTAAGAAGCGGCAGAGATGTTAATAAATTTGAGACCTGCGGTTTCCATGCTGTGCCGGCAGAAAAGGTAGCTGCACCGCTTATTGATGAGTGTCCGGTGAGTCTTGAATGCAGGGTAGTTGAGAGCAAACTGCTTGGAAGTCACACCATGTTTCTCGCGGAGATAGTTGGAGTTGACGTGGACGACCGCTACATCGACAGCAAGGGTAAACTGAATCTACAGCAGTGCGGACTTGCCGCATATGCGCACGGTGAGTATTTTGCACTCGGCAGAAAACTCGGCGACTTCGGTTTTTCTGTAAAAAAGAAAAAACGCCGCAAAACCAGATAGTTTTGCAGCGCTGTCTTAAAAAATCAGCCTTTCGATTACTGAGTTTGATACAAGAAATCCTTCCGGAGTGAGCGAAACACGCTCACCATCGAAGTTTACATACCCCGCTTTAACGAGCGGGGGTATTTTTTTTACGATTTCGGCACTGTGCGGCTCAACATCGTGGAGAAGCAGTCCCTCTGCGAGACGGAGACGGAGCATTGCAAATTCCTCGAATCCGCATGGAGAATCGTCGGTGATGACCGTATTTTGTACCGGTGAACTGATGAAGCTTACTATATCGCGTCCGACTGCGAATCTCTTGCCGCCATAGCACGAATGTGCGGCAGGACCTATCCCGAGGTAGTCCATACACTTCCAGTATCGGCAGTTGTGACGGCTCTCATAGCCGGGCTCGGCAAAGTTTGATACCTCATATTGTCTGAATCCGTGCTCATTCATGAGTTTGCACATAAGCAGGTACAGCTCAGCAGTTTCGTCTTCATCGGGGAGTTTGGAACGGATATTGCCGCAGTCGAAGGGAGTGCCGTCCTCAATTTTGAGGATATACGCGGAAATATGCTGTATGGGGAGGGCGGTTAGTCGGTTTATGGAGTTTGCGAGACTTTCGGAAGTCTGCTCAGGGACAGCTATCATTAGGTCACAGGAAATGTTCGTGAAACCGGCTTCTGCCGCGTCCATGACAGCTTTTTCAGCACGGTCAGCCGTATGGCTTCTTCCGAGAATTCTCAGCTCATTATCGGACATCGACTGTACCCCTATTGAGAGCCGGTTTATACCGGAATTACGCAGTCCGCGGAGCTTTTCGGGGGCGAGTGTATTAGGGTTTGCTTCGAGTGTGACTTCGGCTTTATCGCTGAGCGCGAAGTTTTCTGCGATTGCTGACATTATATCCGAAATCTGCTCACAGCTCAGCAGAGAGGGGGTGCCGCCGCCGAAATAGACCGTGTCAACAGTACGTCCGGGGTCGGAATAATGGCGGATATTCCGCAATACTGCGCCTACATAAAGCTCCGCCTGCTGTTTGGTGTAGCAGACGGAGTAGAAATCGCAGTAACTGCATTTTTTTCCGCAGAAGGGAACATGAATGTAGATACCAAGTGTATTCATTTTACGGGGTCTATCCTTATCGCGGGGGCAAGTTTGAAGCAGAATGCGTTCACGAGACGCGGTATCACGAACTTTGATACAAGCAGTCCTATGCCGATGAGAAGCTCATGATGAGCGACCCATTCGCAGCTTGTCCCGATAGTTTTGGGTGCATAGAGGTATGTCACGACTATTCCGGCGAATGCGAGTATACTGTAAACAGCGTTGAAAATTGTCGCCGCCTTGCCGTTTACGGCTTTTCTGCCGCATTTTATGCAGACCTTGCCGGGAGAGTTGAGCTGTCCGGCTAAAGCCTTGCTGAGCGGATTGAATGATTTTTCCCCGCAGTGGGGACAGTTATAAATGCTCATAGAGATGTCCTTTCAGAGAGTTCAGATGATATAGGAGTTTCACTTGCTTCTTTGCGGTATCCGGCTTCGGGAGTAAGCTTTGACTCCTTTGAAGGGAGTATCCAGCCAAGTGGACGGAGTGACTTTTTCTTCTTGCGTGAGCGGAGTCCGCATAGGATACGGAAGCTGTTGAGTACGAAAAGACCGGCAGCAAACAGTCCTGCTGAAACCAGTGCAACAGGGAGTCGGAGTAAATCGGTTTTCAGTGCGGCTATGATGACTAATGCTGATATCAGCAGAAATACCGGAAGATTTATCTCACGCAGTGTTATTCTCACACGGCGGAAGAAATTGCGCGATGCCGCTTTTTCGGACGGTGAATTTTCTGACATAACGCAAATCACGCAGACTATGAGGAATAATACGGCGATTCCCGCTGTAATGATGTTCAGTACCATGTTTTACTCCTTCCGTAACAATTATTTATTGTGATCACGAGTCCAGTTTAAGCACACTCATGAAGGCTTCCTGCGGAACTTCCACAGTACCGAGCTGTCTCATGCGCTTTTTGCCTTCCTTCTGCTTTTCGAGGAGCTTTTTCTTACGTGAGATGTCGCCGCCATAGCACTTGGCAAGAACGTCCTTGCGCATTGCCTTTACGGTCTCGCGGGCGATTATCTTTCCGCCTATTGCTGCCTGAATCGGTACTTCAAAGAGCTGACGCGGAATGTTTTCCTTGAGTTTTTCAGCTATTTTACGAGCTCTTGCATAAGCCTTGTCGGCATGGATAATGAAGCTGAGCGCATCGACTATCTCGCCGTTGAGGAGAATATCGAGCTTGACAAGCTTTGAGGGTACATATCCGAGCATTTCGTAATCGAAGCTTGCATATCCTTTGGTACGCGATTTCAGTACATCGAAAAAGTCGTACACTATCTCGTTGAGCGGAAGTTCATAATGGAGTTCAACTCGTGTATCATCGAGGTATTTCATGTCCTTGAAGACACCGCGTCTGTCCTGACACAGCTCCATGATATTGCCTACGTAGTCGGAAGGGGAGAGAATGCTTGCCTTTACCATAGGCTCTTCCGCGATCTGAATGAGGGCAGGGTCAGGGTAGTTTGTGGGGTTGTCGATGTACTGAACCTCGCCGTTTGTGAATGTTACCTTATATATAACCGACGGTGCAGTTGTGATGAGGTCGAGGTTATACTCACGTTCAAGACGCTCCTGAATTATCTCCATGTGGAGAAGTCCGAGAAATCCGCATCTGAAGCCGAATCCGAGAGCAATGGAAGTTTCAGGTTCAAACGAGAGTGAAGCGTCGTTGAGCTGTAATTTTTCGAGAGCTTCGCGGAGGTCGCCGTATTTAGCGCCGTCAGCCGGGTAGATACCCGAGAATACCATCGGATTTACCTTTCTGTAGCCGGGGAGCGGTTCGTCGCACGGCTCTTCATCGTTTGTTACCGTATCGCCGACCTGAGTGTCACCGATAGACTTGATAGATGCCGCAATATAGCCAACTTCTCCGGCTTCGAGTGAGCCGTTGTTAACGAGAGAGGTAGCGTCCATAAAGCCGGCTTCAACGACGTTGAAAACAGCTCCTGTAGCCATAAGGCGGATATTGTCGCCGACTTTTACCTTGCCTTCCTTAACGCGGATATATATGATAACACCCTTGTAGGAATCGTAGTAGCTGTCGAAAATGAGTGCCTTCAGCGGTTTTTCTGTATCTCCCTTCGGGGCAGGGATATCAGTAACTATATGCTCAAGGACTTCCTCGATATTAATGCCCATTTTAGCTGAAATGCGGGGAGCGTCCATAGCGGGAATACCGATCACGTTTTCAACCTCGGAGCAGACTCTTTCGGGGTCAGCTGAGGGGAGGTCTATTTTGTTTACTACAGGCACAACTTCGAGGTCGTGTTCAATCGCGAGGTATGTGTTTGCGAGAGTCTGAGCCTCGATACCCTGAGAAGCGTCTACAACGAGAACAGCACCTTCGCAGGCGGCGAGAGAACGTGATACCTCGTAGTTGAAGTCAACGTGACCGGGAGTATCGATGAGGTTGAAGATGTAGTCTTCGCCGTCCTTGGCGGTATACTTTAAACGTACAGCACGTGCCTTGATAGTTATGCCGCGCTCACGCTCAATGTCCATATTATCGAGGAGCTGGTCCTCCATATCGCGTACTGCGACGGTCTCGGTCTTTTCGAGAATACGGTCGGCAAGCGTAGATTTACCGTGGTCTATATGAGCTATAATGCAGAAATTTCTGATTTTATCGTTAGCCAAAAAAATACCCCTTTTCATTTTATCGCATATTTATACATTATAATTATATCACAAAAAGCCTGAGTTGTAAATAGCCTGAGCTGATATTTTGATAAATGCGGACAGAATATGCAGAAAGCTGCCATACTCATTGGTACAGCAGCTCTTTTTTCATAATGCAGAAGTCGAAAACGTCCAGTCTGTCGTCTTTGCAAAGGTCGGCAGACTGCCATTGCGGAAGCGCGGTATCAGGAATGGCGAGAAGCCATTTTTGCAGTAAAACAGTGTCAGATACATCAAAGTTTCCGTCAGCATTCACATCTCCCCTGACATAAAACGGATAAGCAGGGGAACCAAGAACAGACAGTTCGTCGCTTGCTGCTTTGAGTACTCCTGCGTTGCTGCGAGTTCCATAAGTGTATTTAACACCGTAATATGGGATAGAGAAGTCGTAGTCAGATTCGCGGTAGTAAAGGCAGATATCATCTTCGTATCCGTCTGGAAAATCCGGGTCCCAGAGTATTACGCGACGGTCGTAGGATTTACCGTCCAGTTTCCATATTCCTGATTCAATACCGCATCCTGCACAGGTATGACCTTCACCGTCTTTGGTGTCAAACGATAACAGAAACGGCTTACCTTGGTTTTCAGCCTGCAATGCGAGAGATATTATATTCTCAAAGAATGAGACATCACTCAGTCCGGAGTGTATGTTGATGTTGCGGGCAGGTTCGGTATATTGCAGGAAGTGGTAGTAATTTATTATGGACTGCACATCATTATCCGGAGTGATATCGCCTATTGCAGAAGTACCTCCTTGTATATCAGAGGGGGTGAGCATACCGTATTTTGCAAGCAGTACGGTCATAACAAGTCCGTAGCATGAGCCGGTCCACGGTTCATCAAATTTCCGGAGCGGTTCGTCGATATTCTCAATAAGCTGTAAACGTGCGGATTCGGAAAGCTTGTATTTGTCACCGAAAAAAGTCTGTTTATTTGCAAACTGCCATGTATCCCTTGAAATATCAAGTGCCGGTGAGCTTTTTGCTGGCGGGATATCCGGAGCGGCAGTGCAGTGCTGTGAGACGTCTGAACATAGATATACCTCCTGTATTTCAAGGCTATTATGCGTATTATAGCATGAAAACACCTTGTTGTCAATTTGACGTCTGCCGTTTTGCCACTCCTTGACAATATCGTTGTATTCGGTTATAATCAATATATATACTTTAAAAAGAGGTGCGATTATGGACCAGAAAAAAATAGACCGCATAAACGAGCTTGCACGCAAATCCAAGACAGAGGGACTCACAGATTCCGAAAAAGCCGAGCAGACCGAGCTCCGCAACGAGTATCGTGCATCTGTTACGGGAAATCTCCTTCAGCAGCTTGAGAATACTTACATCATGACTCCCGACGGCAAAAAGCGCAAGGTCGGAAGCGGAGGAAGAAGATGATGACTGATAAGGAACTCTTCGACGAAGCTGTAAAAGCGGCACAGCATTCCTACAGCCCTTATTCGCATTTCCGCGTCGGAGCGGCACTGCTCTCGAAGGACGGCAGACTCTTTACAGGGTGCAACATTGAGAATGCGTCGTATTCACTCGCAAACTGTGCCGAGCGGACTGCCGTATTCAAGGCTGTATCCGAAGGCGTGACTGAATTCAAGGCAATCGCCGTTGCAGGAAGCTCAACAGAGGATTTTACGTCGCCTTGTCCGCCGTGCGGAGCCTGTTTGCAGGTGCTGAGTGAATTCTGCGGCGACGACCTTGTTATAATACTTGCCAAAGGCTGGTTCAAGCTTTCGGACTTTCTTCCCATGAGATTCGACAGCGCCAGCATGAAATAGCGGAGGTACTATGGATTTAAAAGCTAAAATAGAAAAACACCTGCTCGAAGTGCAGAAGCCTTCACGCTACATCGGCGGAGAGGTCGGAAGCGTTATCAAGGACAAGTCTAAAGTAGATGTCAGATTTGCATTCTGCTTCCCTGATACATATGACATAGGAATGTCGCACCTCGGCATGAAGATACTTTATTCGCTCACAAATGAGCGTGAGAATTACTGGTGTGAGCGCTGTTACGCGCCTGACAATGACTTTGAAGCGATTATGCGCGAGAACGATATACCGCTCTATGCACTTGAATCGCTTGACCCGATAAAGGACTTCGATTTTATCGGTTTCACGCTCCAGTATGAGCTTTCTTACTCGAATATCCTCAATATGCTTGACCTTGCAGGTATACCGGTATTCTCCAAGGACAGGACCGACGAACTTACTCAGATAGTCGTTGCCGGAGGACCTTGTGTGTGCAATCCCGAGCCTCTTGCCGACTTTTTCGACATATTCATTCTCGGCGAGGGGGAGGAGGTAAACCTCGAACTCATGGACCTCTACTGGAAGATGAAACAGCAGGGTGCCGGCCGTATGGAATTCCTGCGCAAAGCCGCTCAGATAGAGGGAATATACGTGCCGCAGTTCTATCATTTCTGCTACAAGGACGACGGTACTATCGACCATATCGACGTTGACGAGGGTATCCCTGCGACTGTGAAAAAGCGTATAATCATGGATATGGACAATGTCTACTATCCTGAGAATTTTGTAGTACCTTTCACAGAGATAGTCCACGACCGTGTGTCCGTTGAGGTGCTTCGCGGCTGTATACGCGGCTGCCGTTTTTGTCAGGCAGGATTTATATATCGTCCATTCCGTGAGAAGTCGACCGATACTATATGCAAGCAGACTCGCTGTCTGTGCGAAAATACCGGCTACGACGAGGTTTCGCTCGCCTCACTCAGTACGAGTGACCATTCCGACATCGACCCGATGCTCACTAAGCTTATCGACTACACTGCCGGCGAGAGGATAAACCTCTCACTGCCGTCTCTGCGTGTGGACAATTTCTCAGAGTCACTGCTTGAAAAGATAAAGAAAGTCCGCAAGAGCGGACTGACATTCGCGGCAGAGGGCGGTACTCAGCGTCTCCGCGACGTTATAAACAAGAACGTCAGTGAAGACGAGATAATGAACACCTGCCGTATCGCATTTGAGGGCGGATACAGCAGTGTAAAGCTCTATTTCATGATGGGACTGCCGACTGAAACAGACGAGGATATCGTCGGTATTGCGGAGCTTGCTCAGCGTATCGTCGACCTCTTCTACAGCATAGAGAACCGTCCGAAGGGCAGGGGAGTGCAGGTGTCGGTCAGCTGTGCGACTTTTGTGCCGAAACCGTTCACACCGTTTGAGTTTGAGCCGCAGGATACGCGTGAAATGATAGAACACAAGCAGAAACTCCTGCTCGACTCGGTCAAGACGAAGAAGATAAAGGTCAGCTACCATGACCCGAATGTAAGTATGCTCGAAGTTATACTCGCGAAGGGTGACAGACGGCTGTGTCCTGCGGTTTATGCCGCATGGAAGAAGGGGTGCAAGTTCGACAGCTGGGAGGAGCATTACCGCTTTGACAAGTGGCTTGAAGCTTTCGCCGACTGCGGTATCGACCCGTCATTCTACGCTAACCGCAGATTTGAATACGACGAGATACTCCCGTGGGACCACCTCGATTACCTCGTTACCAAGGATTTTCTTATCCGCGAGAACAAGACTGCTCACCAGTCGCAGACTACACCTAACTGCCGTCTGAGATGTTCAGGCTGCGGAGTAAATAAAGCAGTGGGGAGGAATTGTTTTTGATACGTGTAAGAGCTACATTTGAAAAATCGGGACGAGCAAAATATATCTCCCACCTCGACCTCAACCGCTGTATGCTGCGAACTTTCAGACGTTCGCGCCTGCCGATATGGTACACGGAGGGATTCAATCCCCACCCATACTACAGCTTCGCACTCGCACTTTCACTCGGATTTGAGAGCAGCTGCGAGATACTCGATTTCAACCTCAATGAAGAGGTGCCGTTTGACGAGGTGCGCGACAGGCTGAACGCCGTAATGCCGGAGGGAATGCGGATAGTCAAGGTCGCAGAGCAGAAACAGAAGATAACCTGCATCGCCAAGGCTGAGTACGGATTTTCACTTGTCAGTGACGATTCACAGGGACTTTTCAATGCCGTTTCACAGTTGCTCGAACAGCCGGAGATATGCATCGAGAAAAAGACCAAAAAAGGTATAAAAACCGTTGATATCAAGCCGGATATGGAGATTCTTTCATGCGAAAAGACTGATAATTCAGTCGATATGAGAATGTACCTGCCTGCCGGTACACAGACTAATTACAACCCTACATTATTTATAGAGGCACTCAGACATACTACTGATATTGAGTTTGAACCGCAGAAAATACGCAGACTTGCTATTCTGCGTGAGGATAATACTATTTTTGAATAAGAGGAGAATGGCAATGGATATTTTCAACAGGGAAATTGACGGCGGAAAGGCATTCGACTGGGGAAGAACTTCCTCAGATTACGCTAAATTCCGCGATATTTATCCGCCTGTATTCTTCGGGAAAATCGCTGAGCGGGGACTTTGTGTCAGAGGACAAAAGGTTCTCGACCTCGGAACAGGAACAGGCGTTGTACCGCGGAATATGTACAAATATGGCGCTGAATGGGTCGGTTCTGACATCTCCGAGAATCAGATCGCACAGGCGAAACTTCTCGCAGACAGGGACGGCATGAACATCGAATACGTTGTCTCGTCAGCGGAGGACATCGACTTTCCCGACGGATCATTTGACGTTATTACAGCGTGTCAGTGCTTTTTCTACTTCAATTACGATGTTGTTATACCAAAGCTTGCACGACTCCTCAAAGACGGCGGCAGACTCGTTATCCTGTTCATGGCATGGGTGCCTGCCGATGACGCTGTTGCTCAGGCAAGTGAGGATTTAGTCCTGAAGTACAATCCCGACTGGTCAGGGGCAGGCTATGAGCGTGCACCAGTATTTGTGCCGGATATCGCGGAAAAGTACTTCAGTATAGAGGCACGTGACGAATATGATATAAGAGTGCCGTTCACACGGGAAAGCTGGCACGGCAGAATGAAAGCCTGCCGAGGCGTTGGAGCGTCAATGTCGGAGCAGGAGATAGCTCTATGGGAGGCTGACCACATTAAAATGCTCAGCAGTACACCGTCCGATAACCTTGAAATACTCCACCACGCGGCAACGGCTATTCTAAGGAAAAAATAATGCACATGGACTGTCGGGTACGGCAGTACATGAATAATTATATAATTAAATATGTTTTTTTGAAAAAGCTATTGCTTTTTCTTCCAAAGTGTGGTATGATATAAAAGCATTTGAAATTCCGTCTGTATATCTCACATACAGATGAGGGTTAATGCCGAAAGACATTAAATCGGATAGTCCGCTGCCCGATACCTGCTTTGCAGAGAGCCGATATGGCTTATGTGATTAGTTCACTTTATTTATTATTTCTGCGTCTGCGGTTAGCTGGACCGCTCCCGCGGAACGGGTATGAATGTTCGGAAATTTTAGGAGGAAAATTAAAATGGATGCACTCAAGCTCATCAGCGAATCAAGCATGAAGGAAAACGTTCCCCAGTTCAACGTAGGTGACACCATCAAGGTTCACGTAAGAATCAAGGAAGGCGACAAGAGCCGTATTCAGGTTTTCGAGGGTACAGTTATTGCTAAGAAGCACGGCGGTATCAACGAGACTTTCACTGTAAGACGTGTTGCTCACGGCTGCGGTATCGAGAGAGTATTCCCTCTCCACTCACCTGTTGTTGACAAGATCGAGATCGTTAGATGCGGTAAAGTCCGCAGAGCTAAGCTCTACTACCTCAGAGACAGAGTTGGTAAGGCTGCTAAGGTCAAGGAACAGATCCGCTAAAAGCGGTATGGAGCGAATCTGCCGGTATTTCTGCCGGCAGGTCCGGCTCTTATTCCTCGGGGACGCAAGGTCCCTTTTTTGCTACATACTATAATTACGCGGAGGTGACGTTATGGAAAACATTAACGAAAACACTGAGAATAAAGATAACGGTCAGGAGAACAAGGAGAAAAGTACTGTTCTTCAGGACATAATCGAGATAGCTGAATCTACGCTTGTAACAGTTTTCGTTATCGTAATGGTATTCACCTATATCCTTCACCCTGTTAATATCGTGGGACACTCTATGGTGCCTACGCTGAATAAGAATTATGACCCCATGAAAAATAACACCGATAAGATATTTATGTCAACGGTATATTTCAACGTCGATTACGGCGATATCCTAGTTATCGACAAGGACGTCAACTATCTTCTCGATGAAAACGGCAATGTCTATGTTCCTGAGGGAGCAGGTTCTGCACCTATCGGCGAGTGCATTATCAAGAGAGTCATTGCAAAGGGCGGTCAGACTGTTGAAATAAGCAACGGAAAGGTCATCGTTGACGGCAAGGAACTCGATGAACCCTACATAAATGAGGCTGATTCTACTTCCGATGTCGGATACGGCGCTTTCACTGACCAGTATCCTATCACCGTTCCCGACGGATACTACTTCGTAATGGGCGATAACAGAAACCACTCCACAGACAGTCGTGCACGCTGTGTGGGTCTCGTTAAAAAGGACCAGATATACGGCAAGGCTCTCGTGAAGTATTCTCCGCTCAAGGAATTCGATATACTCACAGACTCTGTGAAAGGACCTGAAAAATAATGCCAGGCTCTGCCGCTTCAAATCGCAGGGCACTTTTCCGCGGAATAAGCGATTTTGCTGAGACAATGCTTATCACTCTCTTCTGCTTTACGCTGATATTTACATATCTGCTCAGAATTGTAACGGTAAGCGGACAGTCGATGGAGAGTACGCTTATGCCTGATGATAAACTTCTCGTATCGCTCATGGACAAGTCACCTGAGCAGGGCGATATAGTCCTCGTGAACGCACAGAAAAGCTATACACTTGCTGACGATGGCTCAGTGACCGAAGGAAAAGGTCTCGATACTGTCATCGTAAAAAGAGTTATAGCCTGCGGCGGTCAGACGATAGATATCGACTTCGGCTCCGGAGCAGTCACTATTGACGGCAAGAGAATTCACGAGGATTACCTTCATCTCGGCATGACCCATGTCGATGAGGGCGCTTTTACCGGTAAATATCCACTGAAAGTGCCTGACGGATTTATCTTCGTTATGGGCGACCACCGCTCAGTCTCAAAAGACAGCCGCTCGCCGGACGTTGGTTTCGTACCGCTGAAAAGTGTGGAAGGAAAAGTGATTTTCAGGCTCTCACCAGCCGGCAGGATGGGAACTGTCCGCTGACGAACAGGAGGAAGCTTTGGAAAATAATGATATAAAAACGATACAGTGGTTCCCCGGACATATGGCTAAGACACGCCGTGCTATCACGGCAAATCTCAAACTCGTGGACGCAGTCGTTGAACTCATCGACGCAAGAACTCCCATGAGCAGCCGCAATCCGGAAATAGACTCGCTTACCGCGAAAAAACCGCGTATCGTACTGCTGAATAAATGTGACCTCGCTGACAGCAATGCTACGTCTGCGTGGGTCAGCTACTTTAATAAAGAAAATGTCACCGCGCTTGCGGTTGACTGCAAGTCCGGAAAAGGACTCAATAAGCTCATGTCTACGCTGAAATCGACAGTTCTCAGAGAACTTATGGAAAAACGTCAGCGGAGCGGCATGGTCGGAGCTCCGGTACGTCTTATGATACTTGGCATACCAAATGTCGGCAAGAGTTCGCTTATAAACAGGCTTGCCGGCGGAAAGCGTGCAAAGGTCGAGGACCGTCCGGGTGTCACACGTACAAAGCAGTGGGTAAAGCTTCAGGATAATACTGAGCTGCTCGATATGCCGGGAGTACTGTGGCCGAAGTTTGAGGACCAGTCCGCGGCTGTAAGACTTGCATTTACAGGTGCTATCAGCGACGATATTCTCGATATCGAGACCCTCGCTATGAAGCTTCTGAGCTTCCTTGCAGAGAGCTATCCGCAGTCGCTTATTGACAGGTACAAAATTGAATTTGATGAAAATGATGACGGTCTTTCACTGCTTGAAAAAGTCGGAAAGAAGCGCGGAATGGTTATCTCCGGAGGCGAGATAAACACTGAAAGAGCCGCTATAACCGTACTCGATGAATTCAGAAGCGGTAAGCTCGGACGTATCACGCTCGAAGCTCCGCCTGCTAAGGAGTGACTATGGCAAGGATAATTCTCCATAAGGAACTCTTTGAATACGACAGCGCAGTCCGCACCGAATATCCGGTGATTTGCGGTGTTGACGAAGCCGGCAGAGGTCCGCTCGCCGGAGATGTCTACGCGGCGGCAGTCGTACTCGACGATGATACGCTTATCGACTACCTCAACGACAGCAAGAAAATTTCAGAGCCGCGCCGTGAAAAGCTATATGACGAGATAATCGGCCGCGCAAAGGCTTACTGTATAGCAACGGCTACAGTTGAGGAGATAGACAGACTGAATATACTTGAAGCAACTATGCTTGCAATGCATCGTGCAGTTGAAGGACTCGGCGTTAAGCCTGATATGGCGATGATTGACGGCAACAGACTTCCTGTCCTTGATTGTCCGGCACAGTGCGTGATAAAGGGCGACGCGACTTCTGCTTCTATAGCGGCGGCATCAGTTCTTGCGAAGGTAGCACGTGACCGCTACATGAAGGAAATAGCTGAAAGATACCCGCAGTACGGCTTTGAACAGCATAAAGGCTACGGAACGGCTATGCACTGCGAAATGCTCAGAAAATACGGTCCGAGCGAGGTACATCGCAGGACCTTCCTGAAAAAGATACTCGGTGAAGTCAAATGAACAGGACCGAGACAGGCAGACTCGGTGAGGAGCGCATTTGCGCCTATCTTACCGACAGAGGCTACAATATCGCCGCACGGAATTTCCGTATTAAAGGCGGCGAAATAGACATTGTCGCTGAGAATGGCGACTACATCGCTTTTGTAGAGGTGAAGTCGCGGAAGCCGAACAGTATGGTCGGCGGATTTGAGGCGGTAAACAGGCGTAAGCAGAGTCTGATAATAAGGACAGCCTGCGAGTATATGCGCAGGAATCCTAATCTGCTTCAGCCGAGATTTGATATTGCCGAGGTCATCATCGACCGCGGAAATGTCCTCGGGATAGACTACATTGAAAATGCCTTTGATACAACAGGCTATGATATTTATTTCTGACCGTCGGTGGGAAGACGAATTGTTAAAATTTTACCGAACACGGCGGCAAATCTGATTGAAGGGTGATCCTATGTTTTACAACAGCACAAGAAACAGCAGCGTAAAAGTCAGCAGCGCAGAGGCTATCACGCAGGGTATCTCGGTTGAGGGCGGACTTTTCGTCCCTGAGAGTATACCGTCGCTTTCGTTTGACGAAATAAAGGCTCTCGGCGACATGAAATATGCCGACAGAGCTGCTTACGTTTTTGCAAAGTATCTGACAGATTTCACAGAGGCAGAGATACACTACTGCACTGACAATGCCTACAGCACCAAGAATTTCGAGACTGAGGGCATCGCTGAGATGGCTCATCTCTTCGACGGAACATATATGCTCGAACTTTGGCACGGTCCTACCTGTGCATTCAAGGACATGGCACTTCAGATACTCCCTTACTTCCTCACAACATCTGCTAAGAAGATAAATCTTGACAAGAAGATAGTTATCCTCGTTGCTACATCAGGTGACACAGGTAAGGCTGCACTTGAAGGCTTCAAGGACGTTGAGGGCACGTCTATTCTCGTATTCTACCCTGAGGACGGTGTGAGTCCTATGCAGAAGCGTCAGATGAAGACTCAGGAGGGCGCAAACGTTGGAGTATGTGCTATCAAGGGCAATTTTGACGACTGCCAGAACGGTGTAAAGGCTATCTTCACAGATAACGACGTCAAGGACAAGCTTGCTTCAAACGGAATGATGTTCTCGTCTGCAAACTCTATCAACTGGGGACGTCTCGTGCCTCAGGTAGTATACTACGTTTCAGCTTACGCTGAACTCGTTAAGGACGGAGAAATCGAGCTTGGTGACAAGATAAACATCGTTGTTCCTACAGGTAACTTCGGAAATATCCTCGCTGCTTACTACGCTAAGCACATGGGAGTGCCGGTAAATAAGCTTATCTGTGCTTCAAATATCAACAACGTACTCACAGACTTCATCAACACAGGTGTTTACGACAGAAACAGAGAATTCTTTGCAACTGTTTCTCCGTCAATGGACATTCTTATCTCAAGCAACCTCGAAAGACTCCTTTACCTCATGACAGGCAGAGACGACAAGCTTATCAACGAGTGGTTAGGCAAGCTTGCTTCTGAGGGCAGGTACGAGGTAAACGACAGTGTCAAGGCACAGCTTAAAGACGAGTTCTTCGGCGGATTCTGCGACGATGAGCAGACTAAGGCTACTATTCACGATATCTACGCTAAGTATTCATATACCTGCGACACTCACACAGCTGTTGCAGTAAAGGTTTACGGCGATTACAAGGCTGCAACAGGCGATACAACAAAGACTGTCATCGCTTCTACAGCAAGTCCGTACAAGTTCAGCGCAGCAGTTCTCGAAGCTCTCGAGGGCAAAGCTTCTGACATCGACGAATACGCAAAGGTTGACCGCATTGCAGAGCTTTCAGACATTCCTGTACCTGCTGCACTTGCTGACCTCAAAAACAAGCCTGAGCGTTTCTGCGACGTTATCGATAAGGCTGAGCAGAAGCAGTACGTGCTGAATACTCTCGGTATCTGATGAGTCTGTACGTCATCGGAGACCTTCACCTGACTTTCAGCGACCCTTCAAAGACTATGGAGGTTTTCCCGGGGTGGGAGAACTATCAGGAACGTATTGAAAAAAACTGGCTTTCGGTCGTAAAACCGGAGGATACAGTCGTAATTGCGGGCGATGTTTCGTGGGGAATGTCGCTTCAGCAGGCAGAACCGGACTTCCGCTTCATAAACGGACTTCCCGGCAGAAAACTCATTCTCAAGGGTAACCACGATTACTGGTGGGTCACCATGAAGAAAATGGAGACATTTTTTGCTGAGAATGGCTTCGATACGCTGAATATAATCCATAATAACCATTATGCCTACGAAAACTACGGTATATGCGGAACGCGTGGTTGGGTGAACGGCACCGACGGAAACAGAGACGTTCAGGACGAAAAGGTACTCAAACGCGAGGTACAGCGCCTTGAAACGTCGATAAAGTCAGCGGTCAGTGCGGGACTTGAACCCCTTGTTTTTATGCACTATCCGCCGATATTTGCCTCAAATTTCAATTACGATATACTTGAAATACTCTACCGTTACAAGATAAAGGAATGCTACTACGGACATATCCACGGACGTTCCGCTCACGAACTTTGCGTCACAAACACTTATGATGACATCAATTTTCACTTGATATCAGGCGATTATATACATTTTATGCCTGAGAAAGTGCTGTGACGTTGTAAAAAATGTAGAAGTGAGAAAATTCTGTAGAAAAATCATTTGAAATGTGGTATAATATTCCAAGTATTGTTTTAGATGTACCACTGGTCATCAGTATTATAAATCATGGAGGATCGTTATGAGCTTAAAATCATCAAACAAAACAGATGTAAACACCACTGAGCTGGTAATCACTATCGACGCTGATACTTTTGAGGCAGCTGTTGAAAAGGAATTCCAGCGCCAGAAGAAGAATATCCAGATCAAGGGCTTCAGAAGAGGCAAGGCTCCCAGAAAGCTTGTTGAGAAGGAGTACGGCGAGGGTGCATTCTATGAGGGCGCTATCAACGCTCTTATCGGACCTGAGATCGATGCTGCTGTTAAGGAGACAAACCTTGAACTCGTTGACAGACCCAATATCGAAGTTACTTCTATCGATAAGGAAAACGGCGTAGAGCTTAAGGCTGTTTGTGTTACAAAGCCTGAGATCGAGATCGCTGACTACAAGGGCATCAAGGCTCCTAAGTCTGTAAAGGAGATCACTGACGAGGATATCGAGAAGCAGATCGAGATCATCAGAAAGAAGAACGCTCGTATAGTTTCCGTTGAGGACAGAGCTGCTCAGATGGACGACGAAGTTGTTATCGACTTTGAAGGTTTCTTCGGCGACGAAGCATTTGAAGGCGGCAAGGGTGAGGATCACCCCCTCAAGCTTGGCAGCGGTCAGTTCATCCCCGGTTTTGAGGATCAGATCGTTGGTCACAGCATCGGCGATGAGTTCGACGTTGTTGTAACTTTCCCCGAGGACTACCACATGGCTGATTATGCAGGCAAGGAAGCTACATTCAAGACAAAGGTAAAGGCTATCAGCTACGAAGAACTCCCTGAAATCAACGATGACCTCATCAAGGACGCTACAGAGTTCGATACAGTTGACGAATACAAGGCTGACATCAAGACCAAGCTCGAAGAAGCTGCTAAGGATCAGGCTGAGTCTGCTTATGAGACAGCTATCCTCAATGCACTTATCGAGAAGGTTGACGCTCCTATCCCGAACTGTATGTACGAGCAGAGAATCGATACACTTATCCGTTCATTCGATCAGCAGCTCCAGCAGCAGGGTATGAACCTCAAGATGTACTGCCAGTACACAGGTATGGACGAGGACGCTATCAGAGATACTTACAGAGACAGAGCAGTCAGCGAAGTTAAGCTCCGCCTTGCTCTTGAAAAGATCGCTGACCTCGAAAACATCGAGATCTCTGAGGAAGAGATCAACAACGGTCTTTCTGAGATCGCTGCTGCAAACAAGATGGACGTTGAGACTATCAAGAGATTCATTCCTCTTGATGAGTATACAATGGATATGAGAGTTCAGAAGGCTGTAGATCTCGTTAAGGAGAATGCAGTTGTTGACAATTCCGCAGCAGAGGAAAAGTCAGCTGAATAATCAAAAAGTATAAATATACCAAAGTTGTCCCGCATATAATTTGTGGGACAACAGTTTTTAAAGAAAGGGCGATGAATTTATGAGCTTTATACCATATGTTGTCGAACAGACGAGCCGCGGAGAAAGATCCTACGATATCTTTTCACGTCTCCTGAATGACAGAATAATAATGCTTTCGGATCAGGTGACTGACACTACCGCAAGCCTTGTTGTGGCGCAGCTCCTTTTCCTTGAAAGTCAGGATACTGAGAAGGACATCTCACTTTATATCAACAGTCCCGGCGGTTCCGTAACTGCGGGTATGGCGATATATGACACCATGAATTACATCAAGTGTGATGTTTCAACAATATGTATAGGTATGGCTGCTTCCATGGGAGCTTTCCTGCTCTCTGCCGGAGCTAAGGGCAAGCGTATCGCCCTTCCTAACAGCGAAATAATGATCCACCAGCCGCTTATAGGCGGAGGGCTCGGCGGTCAGCAGACTGATATAATGATCCACGCTAAAAACCTTGAGCGTACAAGAGAAAGACTCGAAGCTATTATGGCAAGAAACTCCGGAAAAACTGTTCAGGAGATGCACGCTGCCTGCGAGCGCGATAACTACATGACCGCTCAGGAGGCTCTTGAATTCGGTCTTATCGACAAGGTTATCGAGAAAAGGTAGGTTTTCTGAATGGCTGAGTTTAAATCATGCAGTTTCTGCGGAAAAGGTGAAAACAGGGTACAGAGTATGTTTTCTGCAGGTTCTGCAAATATCTGTGATGAATGTGTTGTATACTGCTATGAAATGATTTTCGGACAGGGCATTTCGAAGGCTCACAGAAAGGCTGCAAAGGGCGAAAAGAAGGGTGACCTTTCAAATATGAAGCTCCTTAAGCCTGTTGAGATAAAGAATTTCCTTGACGAATATGTTATCGGTCAGGACGAGGCTAAGATTTCACTTTCAGTTGCTGTTTATAACCACTATAAGCGTATCATGAGTCAGAGCGAGGACAATGACGGTGTTGAGCTTCAGAAGAGTAATGTGCTCCTTCTCGGACCTACAGGTGTCGGAAAAACTTTCCTTGCACAGACTCTTGCAAAGCTTCTGAATGTTCCTTTCGCAATCGCTGACGCTACTACTATCACTGAGGCAGGCTATGTCGGTGACGACGTTGAAAACGTTCTTCTGCGCCTTATTCAGGCTGCCGACTACGATATTAAGGCGGCCGAGCGCGGAATCATCTACATCGATGAGATAGACAAGATAGCAAGAAAGTCTGAGAATACCTCAATTACCCGTGACGTAAGCGGTGAAGGTGTTCAGCAGGCGCTCCTCAAAATAATTGAGGGAACTGTTTCAAATGTTCCTCCTCAGGGCGGCAGAAAGCACCCGAATCAGGAGACTCTTCAGATCGACACACGAAATATCCTCTTTATCTGCGGCGGTGCGTTTGACGGACTTGAGCAGCAGATACAGAAGCGTATCGGCAAGGCTCCTATCGGATTCGGCGGTGAGATAAAGACTGACAAGGTCGAGAAGACTAATATCTTCAAGCAGGTAATTCCGAAAGACCTCATTAAGTTCGGTATGGTGCCTGAATTTGTGGGACGTCTGCCGGTTATAACTGTGCTTGAGGAGCTCAATGAGGAAATGCTCGTATCTATCCTTACAGAACCGAAAAATGCGCTTATCAAGCAGTACAAGAAGCTTTTCGAGTACGACGACATCGAGCTTGAGATAAACGACGACGCTCTTATCGAAATTGCCAAGAAGGCTATAGCTCAGAAGACCGGTGCAAGAGGACTCCGTTCGATACTTGAAGGTGTGCTCATGAAGAGTATGTACCTTGTTCCCTCTGATGGCAGCATCGCAAGAGTAACCGTGACGAAGGAATGCATAACGGAAAAAGCACAGCCTATACTTACGAACAGACGCAATAAAGTCGTTCCTATGGCTGAATCAGTATAAAAAGAAATCCGGACATTTGTCCGGATTTTTGTTTTTGAAATTATTTATTCTCGAATTTTGGCATAAGTCTGAGCTTATGGAGATTGTTTGCGTGCATACGGTCAATTTTAGCTTTGAGCTCCGGATTGTCTGAGAGGTCGGTAAGTCCGCGTATATAGCGGTCAAGTTCGGCATATGTGAAGCCGAGGTTTTCTTCGTCACTCTTACCGCAGAGACCGTCTATCGGCACCTTGTGAACAAGCTCTCGCGGCAGACCGAGATAGTCGCCGATTTGCAGAACCTCAGTTACAGTCAGGTCGGAGAGGGGAGAGAAGTCACCGGCAGCATCACCGAACTTTGTCGAATAGCCTATCCAGTCCTCGGAAAGGTTGCAGGTATTGACAACTCTTCCGCCGAGACAAGCTGCAACAGCGTAGAGAGTGGTCATTCTGATACGTGCGGGAGTATTTATAATAGCCTGCTGAGTTGGCTCAATGTGCTTTTTAAGCTCGTCCATGAACGTGCTTACAGTCTCGCCAATGTTTATAACAGAGTGGTTGATTCCGAGAGTATCGACGAGAAGGTGGCTGAAGCTTATATCAGACTGCTCACCCTGTGGCATGAGTACACCGTATACTCTGTCCTTGCCGAGAGCTTTTACGCATACAGCAGCAGCAATAGAACTGTCCTTGCCGCCGGAAATGCCGATAACAGCTTTAGTATCGGGGGCAGCGTTTTCTTCAAAATATGTCTTTACCCAGTTGATGAGAGCGTCGGTAGTCTTTTCAACGTTGAATTCGTAGCTCATAGGGATTCCTCCAAAATCAGATTATGTAATAAGTATATCACTGAATCAGGAGTTTGTCAACGGCTGCCGTTTCACTGTATTATCACCTTCTTTTCATAATACAATCACATATATAGATTGAAATCAAATGTGAAAAATGATATAATTGTAATGTTTAAGCAAAAATGAATTATTGAAAGGGGACTGTAATGAAACATTATCTCGAATCAACAGACAGCGTACTGTCAGAAGTACAAAGTACAAAAGAAGGACTTACAGCTGACGAAGCTGCAAAAAGACTTGCAGCAAACGGCGCAAACAAGCTCGATGAGCCGCCTAAGCCAACTCTTCTCGCGCGCTTTATTGAGCAGTTCAAGAACCCGATGATACTCGTTCTGCTTGCGGCAGCCGTAATATCAGCTGTCACAGGAATCATCTCTGAGGGCAAGCTTGACGCGGACGTGTTCATTATTCTTTTCGTAGTTATCGCAAATGCCGTACTCGGTGTTTATCAGGAGAATAAGGCTGAATCTGCTATAGAGGCTTTGCAGGCAATGAGTGCTGCACAGAGCAAGGTATACCGTTCAGGTGAGCTTGTAGTTATACCAAGCTCCGACCTCGTTATTGGTGATGTCATAGCTCTTGAAGCAGGCGACAACGTTCCTGCCGACTGCCGAATACTTGAAGCTGCTGCTCTCAAGGCTGAGGAATCTGCACTTACAGGCGAGAGCGTACCATGTGACAAGGACTGCGAAGTTCTCACAGGCGAGGAAGTTCCGCTCGGCGACAGAAAAAATATACTCTACATGGGCAGCAGTATCGCATACGGACGTGCCGAGGCAGTAGTCGTTGCAACAGGTATGAAAACTGAAATGGGCAAGATTGCCGGTGCTATCGCTAATGCCGAGGACGACGAAACTCCTCTTCAGAAGAGTCTCACACAGCTCAGTAAGATACTCTCTGTAGCTGTCCTTATCATATGTGTATTCATTCTCATACTCAGTGTTGTAACAAAGATCATGCAAGGCGAATTTGAAGGTGATGAACGACTCAGTTCATTCCTCGATTCATTCATGATAGCGGTCAGCCTTGCAGTTGCTGCTATTCCGGAGGGACTTGCTGCCGTAGTTACAGTTGTACTTTCTATCGGTGTTACGAATATGTCAAGGCGCGGAGCAGTTATCCGCCGACTTACAGCTGTCGAAGCACTCGGTTGTGCACAGGTTATATGCTCAGATAAGACAGGTACTCTCACACAGAATAAAATGACAGTAGTCGAAGAGAGCACAAGCGACAAGGAGCTTCTCGCAAAGGCTATGGCGCTTTGCTGCGATGCTGTACTCAATTCTGACGATACAGTTGCCGGTGAGCCTACAGAAGCTGCACTCGTTGCATATGCTCACAAGTGCGGACTCAAAAAATACGAGCTTGAAGCTGCAACTCCCCGTGAGGCGGAAGCTCCGTTCGATTCACTCAGAAAGATGATGTCGACAATTCACAGGACTGCTGCCGGATATGTTCAGTATACAAAGGGTGCACCCGATGTTGTACTCGGAAAATGTACAAAGATTCTCGACGGCGGAAGTGTACGTGACATGACCGACTCCGACCGCGAAAACATACTCAGACAGAATAAGGCAATGGCAGACAAGGCACTCCGTGTGCTTATGGCTGCTTACCGTGAGCATGATTCTCTGCCTGCTGATATTTCACCTGCGGCACTTGAACACGACCTGATCTATATCGGTATGACCGGTATGATAGACCCTGTTCGTCCCGAAGTAAAGCCTGCTATCGAACTTTGTCAGACAGCCGGTATCCGTCCTGTAATGATAACCGGCGACCACAGAGATACAGCTGTAGCTATTGCTAAAGAACTCGGTATCCTCGGTGAAGGACAGAAGGCTATCACAGGTGCGGAGCTTTCAAAGATACCCGATGAGGAATTTGAATCAACAGTTCAGAATTACAGCGTATATGCGCGTGTACAGCCTGAGCATAAGGTACGCATAGTCAATGCATGGCGCAAGAAGAATATGACTACTGCAATGACCGGAGACGGTGTAAACGATGCACCTTCCATCAAAAGTGCAGATATTGGTGTAGGAATGGGTATCACAGGTACTGACGTTACCAAAAACGTTGCAGACATGGTGCTCACTGACGATAACTTCGCAACTATAGTCGGAGCGGTTGAAGAGGGCAGACGTATCTATGATAATATCCGCAAGGCAATACAGTTCCTTCTTTCAAGTAACCTCAGTGAGGTAATATGTATCCTTATCGCAACTCTCGGACTTGGCAGTCTCACAGGCGGACCGTTTGTCATTTTCGGACCTGTTCACCTCCTTTGGATAAACCTCGTATCCGACTGTTTCCCGGCAGTTGCACTCGGTATGGAATCGGCGGAACCCGGTATCATGCAGCGTAAACCGCGAAGCAGCAACGCTCACATCTTCTCGGACGGACTTGGTATCAACCTCCTTTGGCAGGGAATTGTAATCGCTGTTCTTACTCTTGCTTCATACGTTATCGGTGCGCAGACATCTCCCGCAGCAGGTACAACAATGGCATTTATCACGCTTTCTGTCTGCGAAATGCTCCACTCATGGAACATGAGAAGTCTCAGAAAATCTATCTTCGCAATGCACAGCCATAACAAGATGCTTGCGTTATCAATAGCTGTTTCATTCGTACTCATTGTGCCGATTCTTCTCGTACCTGCTCTCAGAAATATATTTGACCTCGTTGCACTTGACGCAATGCAGTATCTCTGGGCATTCGTGCTTGCGGCTGTTATACTTCCGATAGTTGAGGTTGTAAAGGCTATACAGAGAGCGACAAGCAAGTAAAAAATTTAAGACAATACCGCACAAAGCCCGCCTGAAGGCTTTGCAGGCTGCTGAGTATGTACTGTAAGTTTACGGCTCGGTAGCCTGTTTTTTACTGATAAGGAAGTGGAAATGCTGTTAAGTGTCTGCCTGTTTAAGGAGTATTCATGATAAAATTTATAAAATCTCAGCCTGTACTCGCAATATCATTTGTTGCGGCGGTCGCTACAATGTTCATTATACCGCCTGATAAAGGGTATTTTGGGTACATAAATACGACTGTACTGATAGAGCTTTTTGCACTGATGATAGCAGTTGCAGGATTCCGGAGTGTCGGAATTTTCGACCGTGCAACTGACCTCATGCTGCGTAAAGCAGGGACTATCCGCCGTCTCGGACTGATATTCATTCTGCTGTGTTTTTTCTCGTCAATGCTTGTGACTAACGATGTAGCGCTCATAACGTTTGTACCGCTCACACTGATGATATTCAGCGGTATAAAAGACGAAAAAAGCCGTATACTCACGATAGTCCTTGAGACAGCTGCTGCAAACCTCGGAAGTATGCTCACACCGGTCGGTAACCCGCAGAATCTCTACATTTATGACCACTACAAGCTTACTGCCATGGACTTTGTGAGGACAATGCTTCCATCAGGAATACTCAGCCTTGTGGTGCTTATACTGCTTACACTGCTTTTGCCAAAGACTGAGTGCGGTACACATAAATCGGAAAAAAGTGCGATAAAACCGGCTCCGACGATAGGCTTTGCGGTACTCTTTGCAGCGTGTCTGCTGACTGTATTCCGTGTCCTTCCGGACTGGGTAATACTCATTGCGGCGATAGCTGCGGCACTCGTATTTGACTGGAGTCTGCTAAAAAAAGCGGACTATTCACTTCTTGCGACATTTGTATGCTTTTTTGTTTTTGTCGGCAATATCGCCCGTATCGAAGCGGTAAACAGCTTTTTCAGCAGTATGATTTCCGGCAGGGAAATGATAGTCTCTATACTGCTTTCACAGGTGATAAGCAACGTGCCGGCAGCGCTTATGCTGTCTGGCTTCACTGACGACGGCACAGAGCTTCTTCTCGGAGTTGACCTCGGTGGACTTGGCACCATAATTGCATCGCTTGCGAGTCTTATCTCTTTCCAGTTTTACCGTAAAGCGGAGGGGGCAAAGTCTGGGAGATACCTGCTTGTATTTACCGGAATAAGCATAATTCTGCTGATACCGCTTCTTATTATCAATCTGCTTATTTTCTGACAATAATAAAACAGGGACGGAAATTAGAGTGCTCCCCTTATCCGTCCCTGTTTTGCTTATCGTATAAAAAAACGCCCCGTCGATTGACGAGGCGCTGGTGAGACATGAGGGATTTGAACCCTCGACCCTACGCTTAAAAGGCGTATGCTCTACCGGCTGAGCTAATGTCTCAAAGCAGATATAATTATATCAGAAAAAATGGGGTTTGTCAAGTAAGTTTGAAATATTTGACACATGAAATGAAACAATCTGTAATAAGTGAAAAAAAAGATACGTAATGCCGAATTTGGAAAAAACCGTTGACAAATCACTTATTACATGCTATAATTTATATCGTTGTAAATGTGCTTGTAGCTCAGCTGGATAGAGTGACTGGCTACGAACCAGTAGGTCGGGGGTTCGAATCCCTCCAGGCATGCCATGCGTCTCGTCAATCGACGAGGCGTTTTTATTTTTACTTGACAAATCATACGTAAAATGGTAAAATGTCTATTGAGCAGACTACGCGGCAGCGGAAACGTTTAAGTTTATGAGGAAAGTCCGGGCATCACAGAGCAGGGTAGCTGTTAACGGCAGCCGAGGGCGACCTTAGGGCAAGTGCAACAGAGATATACCGCCGCTTTTGCGGTAAGGATGGAAAGGCGAGGTAAGAGCTCACCAGAGTGCGGGAGACCGTACTGCTATGTAAACCCTACCCGATGCAACGTCTATTGGTGCTTCGTATCTTAACGTCTGCTCGGCGGATACGAAGTAATGACGGCTTGAGCTTACCGGCGACGGTAAGAGTAGATAAATTGCCGCGCACGACAGAACCCGGCTTATCGGTCTGGTCACGAAAGAGAGCTTATGCTCTCTTTTTTTATGCCTGAAAATCAGTATTCGATACCCTCGCGGGCGGGGATACCTTTATCGTATGGGTGCCTCAGCGGTTTCATTTCGGTTATATAGTCAGCTATAGCAAGAAGCTCGTCAGGAGCATTCCGTCCGGTGAGGACCACTTCACATCCGGATTTTGCGGCAATTTCGAGCAGTACACCGGCGGCACCTGTGTCAAGCAGATTTTTTGTGTATGCACCGATAAATTCATCGAGTACGAGCAGTCCGATATTGTCGTTTAGAACGAGCTTTCGGGCATATTCAATCATACTGTTGTGCTCTGCTGTAAGGGATTCAAGTTCTGCGGGAGTCATCGCATATGTGAACTTATTGCATCTTTCGGCACAGATAACATCTATGCCAAGCTTTTTTAGCTGACTTATCTCGGAAGATGTACCATTCTTCAGAAACTGCATAAAGCAAATCTTTTTACCAGATCCTGATGCTCGGACGGTCAGTCCGACAGCCGCAGTTGTTTTACCTTTTCCGTTTCCAGTGTAAATATGTAACATTAATACTCACTCTCCAATCGCAATATACGGTAAGATTATAGCATTTTTCTGCAAAAAAAGCAATATTTGAAATGCCGGATGTCAGTTTTTACAGTCGGTTCGTTATAGAATTGTCAAAATTCAACAAAGTTGGTATTTTTCACATTTTCCTCTTTACTTCTTGTTAATAATGTGGTATCATATACTAAAGGTGAATGGGTGCGGATAAATATTTTATTGATTTTACAATTACAGCTCTTTACTTTTGTACTCTGTTGTGTTAAAATGAATAAAGCAATTATTTTTTCGCATTTTTAGCCTATGGCAGATTGGAGTTACAAAAATGATAGATAAAATCAAATCTGAAAGCATGGATCTACTCTTTGAGGCTATCCTTACACTTGAATCCGTTGACGATTGCTATAAGTTCTTCGATGACCTCTGTACAAGCATCGAACTGAAGGCTTTTGCACAGAGACTCCACGTTGCTAAGCTTCTCGACGAGCACCGCGTCTATAACAGCATTGTCACCGAAACAGGCGCAAGTACTGCGACGATAAGCAGAGTCAACCGCTCTCTCAAGGACGGCAACGACGGATATAACATAGTGTTCGACAGACTCAAGGAAGCAAATCTGCTGAAATAAAATTTCTGAAAGGAAGTATCACATGAAAAAAACGGATTTTTTTAAGAAGACCGCTGCGGCTATAACTGCTGCTGCAACACTTCTTACCGGCAGCGCTTTTACGGCGAGCGCAGCTGTGGTCGATACCGAGAATCCAAACAACTATGACAACTTTGCTGAAGCACTTCAGCTCGCCCTCTGCTTCTATGATGCGAATAAGTGCGGTGACAAAGTTGCAAACGATGGCTACTATTCATGGCGCGGCAACTGTCATGTTAAGGATTCTGAGATTCCTCTCCAGCCTATGAATCCTATGCCTACTGTAAACAAGGGTAAGACTGACGAAGAACTCGGTGACGGTCAGGGTGTGGGTCCCGGAGACGAAGGCAAAAAGGACCCGAACCTCGGTGATGACGATCCGGACCTCTACATTGGTGTTAACATGAGCGAAAAGTTCATCGCTGCCAATAAGAAGTACCTCGACCCCGACGGAAACGGTACTCTCGACCTCACAGGCGGCTGGCACGATGCCGGTGACCATGTTAAGTTCGGTCTTCCCGGAAGCTATTCGGGTTCAACTGTAGGCTGGGGCTATTACGAGTTCCGTGACGCTTACAAGGAAATGGGTCTTGATACTCACGTCGAGGACGAGCTCCGCTGGATAAACGATTACTTCATGAAGGTCACTTTCCTCGATGATGACGATAAGGTTGTTGCATACTGCTATCAGGTCGGCGAAGGTAACAACGACCATAACTACTGGTGTGCTCCTGAGCTTCAGGTCGATGATACTGTAGTTGCTTCATCTTCATGTGCAGTTAAGCGTCCTGCTTACTTCGCTACAACTGAGATGCCTGCGTCTGATCAGTGTGCCGGCGCTGCTGCTTCACTTGCTATCAACTACCTCAACTTCAAGGACACAGATGAGGAATACGCTGCTAAAAACCTCAAGTATGCAAAGGCTCTTTACGATTTTGCAAGAGAGACTCATACAGAGGTATGGAAGCCGGGCGAGGTCCCGACTGCTACAAGCCTTGGCTACGACGGCGGTTTCTACACATCAAGCTACGATTACGACGAACTCGCATGGGCTGCTGTATGGCTATATTACTGCACAGGTGATAAGACATACATCGACCACATCGTTTCTGTCGATGAAGAAACTACAAACGACAAGGGTGCTCATCCCTACACCGGTTACCTCAAGCGTATCATGACTGATACCGGCAACTGCTGGCAGAACATCTGGGTACACTGCTGGGATACAGTATGGGGCGGCGTTTTCGCTAAGCTCGCACCTGTAACCAATACTGCACGTGACTGGTACATCTTCCACTGGAACCTTGAGTTCTGGTCAGGATTCAATGAGAACACCGCTAAGCAGATCGAAAGCGGCTCTGTTGAAACAACTGACAAGGACGGCAAATCCGGTGACAAGGAAGGCACAAAGACAGTTGTAAAGCCGATGAGAAAGCCTTATGTCGCTACAACTACACACAAGTATTTCGGTATGGACGACCTTATCTGGAACAAGCCTATGACTTACAAGGAGATCAAGGATCTTCCTGAAAATGCACAGGTAAACAACTTCATTGCCAAGTCTCCTAACGGCTGGGCAGTAGTTGCCGGATACGGAAGTGCACGTTACAATACAGCAGCAGGTCTCCAGGCTATGGTTTACGCTAAGGAGACAGGCGACGAAACATTCGCACTCTGGGCTAAGGACCAGATGGAGTACATCCTCGGCGATAACCCGATGGGCTACTCTTACATCGTTGGCTATGAAAACAGCTACGCTTCTCATCCTCACCACCGTTCATCACACTGCTCAGGTAAACAGAGCATGGACGATCCTGTACATCAGGTACACACCCTCTGGGGCGCTCTCGTAGGCGGTCCTGACCTCAAGGATATCCACGTTGATGAAACAAAGGATTACATCTACAACGAAGTTACTGACGACTACAATGCTGCTCTCTGCGGTGACCTCGCAGGTCTTTACCACTTCTACGGCGCTAAGGGCAAGGAACTCGAAAAAGAGAACCACGTTATCCCTGATTTTGATATGTCCAAGAACGCTAAGGCTGGATTTGATCAGGTAGACGCAGACGGAAATCCGCTTCCTATCGGTCTTTACGCAGCAGGCGGAAAGAATCAGGAGCAGACAGGCAGTGTTCAGCTCAAGGTCGTTGTTTACAACAGAACTATCGATCCTCCGAGATTCGAGAGCAACCTCAAGGCAAGATATTACTTCAATGTCAAGGAACTTGTCGACGCAGGCTATGATCCTGAAGAGTACATCTTCTACCGTATAGACTACGATCAGGAGAAGGGTTACTCGAGCGGAAAGAATGAGGTAAAGTTCACGCCTCCTACAAAGTACGACGATAAGGGTAACTACTACGTTGAGATGCAGTGGAAGGACTGCGACTTCTACGGAAGCCGTGTATACCAGTTCGCACTCGGCTATAAGCAGGATAAAGAGACCTTCAAGGACGTTGTGTGGAGCTCCAAGAACGACTACAGCTATGCTGACCTCGTATCTTTTGCTGACGAGAATGAAGCTGCTGCTATCACAGACAAGATCACACTTTATGCTGATGATAAGCTCGTTTGGGGTACTGAACCCGACGGCACAACTCCTTCAGATGAAACTGACCCCGCACCTTCAGCATCTGGTGCAGGCAAGGTTACAAAGTGGGGCGACGCAAACCTTGATGACAACGTAACAGTTGCAGACGCAGTTACAATCCTTCAGTCACTCGGCAACAAGGATAAGTACGTTCTCGAGCCGAACGGCAAGGCTAATGCAGACGTTTACGACAACGGTGACGGCATTACAGCTAAGGACGCTCTTACGATTCAGCAGGTTGACTCCGGAAAGTATAAGGAGACCGATCTCCCCGTTTCCTACAAGAAAAAATAAAAAAACAGAGACCCAAGCTTCGTGCTTGGGTCTCATTTTTATATCAGGTGGAAGTGCCTGAGTGCGTTGTATATGCCGTCTTCTTCGAGGGGAGTGGTTATGTACGATACATACGGGTAGAGTACCTCTGCACCGCCCATAGCGATACTGTTTGGCACTGCACGAAGCATTGGCAGGTCGTTTGAGCTATCGCCTATCGCGTAGGCATTTTCCGGCGGTATACCGAGCTTTTTGAGGATAATATCCATAGCTGTTGCTTTTGAAAAGCCGTGCGGAACATTTTCAAAGAAGCCGTTACCGCGGTCGATGATATCGTAGTATCTGCCTATTTCACGGCGAAAACGCTCCATGTCAGCATCTGGATTAGTCCATATCACGAACTTATCGAAGATGAAATCGTCGTCAGTAACTCTGCCGTCTATTGGTATTCCCTCCTCAACAAATGAGACGAGAAAATCATCAAGGTCGGCATTGCGCGCAGCGTCGTCGTCGAAGAAGTAGCCGTCCTTGTGCTCGTATACCGGAGTTACACCGCAGTTTCGGTTGATTTTGGCAATCATGCGGCAATGCTCCTGCGTGAGCTTGTTGCACAGCAGTACCTTCCCTTCGTACTCGATATAAGTGCCGCATCCGCAGATAAGACCGTCGAAGCCGATATCGCGAACTTCCTGACTTACGTTGAATTCGGTTCTGCCTGTGTTGATAAAGGTCAGACAGCCGTTTTTGCGTGCCTGAGCGATAGCCTGACGTGTACTGTCAGGGATAAGGCGGCGCTTGTCCTCAGAGATGAGAGTACCGTCGATATCGAAAAAAATAACTGCTCTCAAAAGAGTCTCTCCTTTTCGGAATAATTTGTTATTACAAAAAGATATTATAAAACATTGTGTAAAAAATGTCAAGCAGAGCAATTGTACTTGC
The DNA here is from genome assembly GCA_900315975.1 of uncultured Ruminococcus sp. Next base: position 10,071 of record ONBA01000007.1, on the reverse strand, counting down.
ATTTTCATAAAAAATATAGTATAATAGAATAGACCGGATGTATTTGTACGTATTTCCGGCGTTACTGACACTTACTCCACGAGGGATAATATTATGGAACAGACCAGAAAAAGTGATAAAAATACAGAAAACGGCAACATCTTTTACGCTGTAGCTATGCGCGGACTCGTTGCATTCCCGAAAATGGTGATGCACTTCGACGTAGCACGCGAGAAGTCGGTTGCTTCAATAGAAAAAGCACTCAAGGAAGGCGGAAAGCTTTTCCTTGTAACTCAGCATGAAACGTATGTTGACAACCCTAAGGCTTCTGACCTGTATAAGGTCGGCGTAGTTGCAGAAATAAAGCAGGTGCTCAAACTGCCTGACAATATCATGAAGGTGCTTGTTGAGGGTGTGTATAAGGCTAATCTCCTCCGTCTTATCGACGACGGTGAGACATTGCAGGCAGAGGTTAAGCGCACTCCAACATATTCGCGAGCTAAAGTAGATGAGGTTGAGGCTGAGGCGCTCATGCGCTCTATCAAGGACGTTTTCGAGCGCTATGCGTCCTTCTTCCCGAAAATGCCGAAGGAACTCCTTGCGTCCGTAATGACTCAGGACGACCCCATAAAGCTTTTCGAGACCGTTACATTCAACTGTAACCTCAACTACCGCGATAAGCAGACTCTTCTCGAAGAATCGAATATACTCAATAAACTGTCGGTACTCTTTGCCTGCCTTTCGTCTGAAGTCGAGATACTCGGACTCGAAAACCTCATCAATGAGCAGACCAAAAACAGTATCGACAAGGGACAGAAGGAGTATTACCTCCGTGAGCAGATGAGGATAATTCAGGAACAGCTCGGTGAGGACGATCAGGACGAAGCGTTCAGCTATATCAACGACCTCGTTGAACTTAAGATAGACGAGGAGAGCAGGGAAAAGCTTCTGAAAGAAGCCGATAAGCTCGTTAAACTGCCTCCTGCCTCTCAGGAAGCGTTCGTCATCAAGAACTACCTTGACACGATTCTTGACCTTCCGTGGGGCAAATACACAAAGTCGAAGATGTCGATGGAGAAGGCACAGGATATACTCGAAAAGGAGCATTACGGACTCAAAAAAGTCAAGGAGCGTATACTCGAATTTCTTGCAGTTCATATGCTCAACCCCGATATAAAGGGACAGATAATCTGCCTCGCAGGACCTCCCGGTATCGGTAAGACCTCTATAGCAAAGTCTATAGCAAAGGCTATGGGACGCAAATACGCAAGAGTTTCACTTGGCGGTGTACGCGATGAAGCTGATATCCGCGGTCATAGAAAAACCTACGTCGGCGCAATGCCGGGACGTATCATAACTGCTCTTCAGCAGGCAGGTTCTGCAAATCCGCTCATTCTCTTCGATGAGATCGACAAGCTTTGCAGTGACATCAAGGGCGACCCATCATCTGCGATGCTTGAAGTACTTGACAGTGAGCAGAATAATGCTTTCCGCGACCACTTCATAGAAGTTCCGTTCGACCTCAGCAAGTGCGTATTCATTACGACTGCAAACAACGTTTCAGCTATTCCCGGACCGCTTCTCGACCGTATGGAAGTCATCGAACTTCCAAGCTACACGGCAGAGGAGAAGTTCCATATCGCAAAGGAACACCTCGTTCCAAAACAGCTGAAAGAACATGGTCTGAAAGGCACTCAGCTCAAGATAGAGGACGATGCTCTCGACGAGATAATACAGTATTACACCAAGGAAGCGGGTGTCCGCGGACTTGAAAGATATATCGCATCACTCTGCCGTAAGGCAGCAAGAAAGATAGCATCCGGCGAAGCAAAGCGTGTGACCGTCAAGGCTAAGGAGATAGAGACATGGCTCGGTGTAAAGAAGTATCTGCCGGACCTCTCATCCAGACAGGACCAGGTCGGAGTTGTAAACGGTCTCGCATGGACCAGTGTAGGCGGAGTTCTCATGCCGCTTGAAGTCATCGTACTCAAAGGCTCGGGCAAAATCGAGGTTACCGGTTCACTCGGTGACGTCATGAAGGAAAGTGCAAAGATAGCTGTAAGCTACGTGAGAAGCGTTGCCGACAAGTACGGCATCGACCCCGAATTCCACAAAAACTGCGACATACATATCCACGCGCCCGAGGGAGCTGTCCCGAAGGACGGTCCTTCTGCCGGTGTTACAATGACTACCGCTCTCGTTTCGGCACTCTCAGGTATGCCTGTAAGAGCAGATGTTGCCATGACCGGTGAGATAACTCTCCACGGCAAGGTGCTCCCGATAGGCGGACTCCGCGAAAAGACTATGGCGGCGTTCAAGGCGGAGATAGGTACTGTCATCATACCGTCGCAGAATACTTCTGACCTTGAAGAAGTGGACGATGTTGTAAAGAATGCGATAAAATTTGTAAGTGCAGACGACCTCTCAACAGTACTCGATACTGCACTCATTACTAAGCCTGCCAAAGCAAAGCGCGGCAGACCCGCAAAAACAAAAAAATAACCGGATATCACTGAAAGGAGATGATACCCGTGAAGCTGAATTATAATAAAGCCGAATATGTTGCATCATACGGCAAGTTTTCACAGATACCGGCTCCGGAGAGGATAGAGATAGCTTTTGCCGGACATTCAAACGTCGGCAAGTCTACACTTATAAACAAGCTTTTCAACCGCAAGAATCTTGCGAGAGTAAGCTCTGTACCTGGCAAGACGGCTACTATAAACTTCTACGGACTTGAAAATCTCTACTTTGTTGACCTTCCCGGCTACGGCTATGCAAAGGTCGCTAAGACCGAGAAGGAGAGATGGTCGGGACTTATTGAGGGATACCTCAGCTCCGACCGCGATATAAGACTCGTTTTCATGCTTGTGGATATGCGTCACGCTCCTACAAAGGACGACGTAAAGATGATAGACTATCTTATCGACACGGAAATGCCGTTCATTATCGTACTCACTAAGGCTGACAAGCTCAAAAAGACCGAGCGCGAGAAGCGTATGGAGGCTTTCCGTACAGAGATACCGTGTTTTGACGATATCCATGTGATACCCTTTTCTTCAATGACTTTTGAAGGTGTTGACGAGCTGAGGGAGATTGTTGAAGACATAGCTGATGATACAGCTGACGAATCGGTTGATTACTGAAAGGAATGATAAAAATGTTCGTATCTGACAACCTTTCTGTCAATGAGAATGGAAATCTCACTATTGGCGGAGTTGACACAGTTGAACTTGCGGAAAAATACGGAACTCCGCTTTACGTAATGGACGAGGAGCTTATCCGCGATTCGCTCCGCCGTTTCCACGACAGCATGAATAAATATTACGAGGGCATGGGAGAGGTTCACTACGCAAGCAAGGCTTTCTCATGCATGGAGATGTGCCGCATAGTTGCAAGCGAAGGAGACGGTCTCGACGCTGTTTCTATCGGTGAGCTCTACACTGCTGTAAAGGCAGGCTTTCCTATGGAGAAAGTCGGCTTCCACGGCAATAACAAGACAGATGAGGAGCTTGCATATGCTCTTGAGGTCGGTGTAGGACATATAATCGTTGACAATATTTCCGAGCTCTACAGACTTGAAAGAATCGCAAAGGAAAAGGGTATCAAGCCGCGTATAATGTTCCGCATCAAACCCGGTATCGACGCTCACACTCACAAGGCTGTAATGACAGGACAGATAGACAGCAAATTCGGTTTTGCACTCGAAACAGGCGAGGCTTTTGAAGCTGTAAAGGAAGCAATTTCGTGTGAAAACATCGAATTCTACGGTGTTCACTGTCACATTGGTTCGCAGATTTTTGACATAGAACCCTTTGAAGCGGCGGCAAAGGTAATGCTTGGCTTCATCGCAAAGGTAAAGAATGAACTCGGCTACGAGATAAAGGGACTCAATCTCGGCGGCGGATTTGGTATCAAGTACCTTGAAGAGCATGACCCCGCTCCTTTTGAGACATACCTTGAGCGCGTTTCATCAGTAGTAAGAAGCGAGTGCGCTTCACTTGGCATCTCTCAGCCGAGAATGTACATCGAACCCGGCAGAGCTATTGCGGCTCCGGCAGGCATTACACTTTACAAAGTCGGCGCACGCAAGGAGATACCGAATACACGTACATACGTGTCTATCGACGGCGGTATGGCAGATAATCCGCGATATATCCTTTATCAGTCCGAGTACGAGGCAGTAGTTGCAAACAAGGCTGAACAGCCGCGAGATGAAAAGGTTACTCTTGCGGGCAGATGCTGTGAGAGCGGTGACCTGATTGGCGAGAATATGCCGCTTCAGCACGCTGAATCCGGCGATATCATAGCAGTTCTTGCGACTGGTGCGTACAACTATTCAATGTCGTCTAACTATAACCGACTCCAGAAGCCGGCTGTAGTATTTGTAAACAAGGGCGAGAGCCGTATCGCGGTAAAGCGCGAGTCTCTCGACGATATCATCAAGAATGACGTTTGACATTATTGGAGCAGGAAGGCATAGCCTGACTGCTCCAATGCTTTTATGGGGGTGAGGGGATTGGCGTGTATGATAGTTCTGATACTCGCCGCTGTATTTGTTGCTGTTGCGACGATAAGAAAGCCTCCGTTTAGTATTCCTGTCTACTGCGTTGACAATGACCCGAAAAAGTCAAATTTAGGCATAAGGAGTATCCTTTACTATCTGCCGGTCCTGATACTGACTGACCTGACACTGGGTGCACTTATATTTGGTGCGATACCTGAGTGGATAGGACTTTTGTTTTGACAAGCTAACAAGTATTTTATCATGCCTTGTTTAATTCTTGACAAACTTTGTGAAAAGTAGTAAAATAAAATATATATGTTTTGAAAGGACTGATCTCAATGGGTTCAACACTTACTGAAAAGATCTTAAAGGCACATCTCGTTGACGGCGAGTACATCAAGGGTCAGGAGATAGGCATTCGTATCGACCAGACTCTCACTCAGGACGCTACAGGTACTATGGCTTACCTCGAATTCGAGGCTATGGGAGTTCCGCGCGTCAAGACTGAGCGCTCTGTCGCTTATATCGACCATAACACTCTCCAGAGCGGCTTCGAGAATGCCGACGACCACCGCTTCATCGGAAGCGTTGCAAAGAAGCACGGTATCTACTTCTCACGTCCCGGCAACGGTATCTGCCATCAGGTTCACCTTGAGAGATTCGGTATCCCCGGCAAAACTCTCATCGGCTCTGACAGCCATACCCCCACAGGCGGCGGTATCGGTATGATAGCTATCGGTGCAGGCGGTCTCGACGTTGCAGTTGCAATGGGCGGCGGCGCTTACTACATAACCTGCCCAAAGGTAGTAAAGGTAAACCTCACAGGCAAACTCAGCCCCTGGGTATCTGCTAAGGACGTTATCCTTGAAGTGCTCAGAAGAATGTCCGTTAAGGGCGGTGTGGGCAAGGTTATCGAGTACGTAGGCGAAGGTGTCAAGACCCTCTCTGTTCCTGAGCGTGCAACTATCACAAACATGGGCGCAGAGCTTGGTGCTACTACATCAATCTTCCCTTCAGACGAAGTAACAAAGCAGTTCCTCAAGGCTCAGAAGCGTGAAGAGGTTTGGACTCCTCTTGCTGCTGACCCTGATGCAGTATACGACGAAGAACTCGACATCGACCTCAGCAAGCTCGTTCCTCTTGCAGCATGTCCTCATTCTCCTGACAACGTTAAGAGCGTTGAAGAGATCGGCAGACTCAAGATAGATCAGGTTTGTATCGGTTCATGTACAAACTCTTCACTCCTTGATATGCTCAAGGTAGCTCATATCCTCAAGGGCAAGACCGTTAATCCTGACGTTTCACTTGCTATTGCTCCCGGTTCTAAGCAGGTGCTCAACATGATGGCTCAGAACGGCGCACTCGCAACTCTTATCGACGCAGGTGCACGTATCCTTGAGTCTGCGTGCGGTCCTTGCATCGGTATGGGACAGTCACCTAACTCAAAGGGTATCTCACTCCGTACATTCAACAGAAACTTTGAAGGACGCTCCGGTACAAAGGACGGTCAGATCTATCTTGTATCACCTGAAATGGCAGCAGTTTCTGCTCTCACAGGTTATCTCACTGACCCCCGCGAGCTTGGCGATATGCCTGAGTTCAAGCTCCCTGAGGAGTTCACTGTCAACGACAATATGATCGTTCCGCCCGCTCCTGTTGAGGAGATGGACAGCGTTGAGATCCTCCGCGGACCCAATATCAAACCCTATCCTGATACAACTCCTCTCCTTGAGACTATTGATGCTCCTGTATCACTCAAGGTGGGCGACAATATCACTACTGACCACATCATGCCCGCAGGTGCTAAGATCCTTCCTCTTCGTTCAAATATTCCGAAGATCTCACAGTACTGCTTTGCTGTATGTGATGAGAGCTTCCCGAAGAGAGCAGAGCGCCTCGGTAAGAGCATAATCGTAGGCGGTTCAAACTACGGTCAGGGTTCATCGCGTGAGCATGCTGCACTTGCTCCGCTTTACCTCGGCGTTAAGGCTGTACTCGTTAAGTCTTTCGCACGTATCCACCGCGCAAACCTCATAAACGCAGGCATTCTCCCGCTCACATTCGTGAATGAGGCTGACTATGACAAGATCTCTGAGGGTGATCACCTTCTCCTTCCTGATGTAAGAAAGGCTGTTGCTGAAGGCAAGTCTGAGCTTACAGTGGTAAACAAGACTAACGGCAGCGAGATACCGGTTCTCTGCGAACTTTCAGGCAGAACAAAGGATATCATGCTTGCAGGCGGTCTCCTCGACTTCACAAGAGAGTCAATGAAGTAATATAAGGCAGCACCGTACAAAAACGCAAGGTGCGCTTTGTGTGGTGCTGCTATAAGAACAGGTTTGAATATTCAGCCTGATAAAACAATGCAGAAGATGTATTTATGTATCATGAGGCAGGTGAGATGGTTTGGATAAAAAAAGTATTACAGGACCACTCTCATTCATGGCATTTCTGATGTTCATGCTGCTGGCTTTCTGGTGTCTTAACATCTACAAGCATATCCGTGCAGGCGGCTGGAAGGGGATTGCAGCTGCTGTGGATATATCCGGTGCAGTATTGCTTGCCGGAGTGTTTATAGCAGTACTGCTGCCTTTATTCAGGTGATATGAAAAACAACATAAATGGTTATGGAATGTAATGTCCTGACTTAATGTATTCAATTATGATGTTTATATATCATAGAGTGAGGCTTAAAATCGACAGATATAGGGATAAAGATGAAACTTAAAGAAATAATTGACGACATTTTCGATGATATGCGTACTGCTGACCAGCGTCATGAAGACTCTATGCGTGACATGGGTGTGTTCATGCCGAAATACAGGGCAAGACGCGATAACTACGGACTATGGTCAACGCTTTTTCCGCATATTATCGGTTTCATAGCCGGACTTGCTATTACGAAGCTTTTCGGAATGAGCGGCGCAGCATATGTCGTTTTCGGCACTATATGCGCCTTCGCTGCCGGTACATACAAAAGCATTGCGATGGACAAAATATCGTTTCTCCCTGCACTTATCAGAAATTTACTGATAACGGGAGCGGTTGTAATAATAAGCACCATTGTTGTGCTGACGGATAAGGAATAAAGGCGATGTATGATATAATGCTGATGCTAAGAAGACATCATAAGCCTATGTCTCCGAAAGCCTTTGCCTGCTTTTCGGTCGGAGTTGCGGTTGCATTGATTCTGCAATTTCTTCTCCCGAGTGTATTCAAGAAGGCTGACGATAAGCTTTTAAGCAGGATTTCATGGGGCACAGGATTAGTCGTCTCAGTAATTCTAATAATGATTTTCGGCTGATGTTTTCAGCCGGCAACTATAATAATTCAGGAGGTCTGAACCAATGGCAAAGATAATAATGAAAACTCCACTCGTCGAGATGGACGGCGACGAAATGACCCGTATCCTCTGGCAGTGGATAAAGGAAACTCTCCTTGAACCATATGTAGAGCTCAACACCGAGTATTACGACCTCGGACTCAAACACCGTGAGGAAACTAAAGATCAGGTAACTATCGATTCAGCTGAAGCTACAAAGAAGTACGGAGTAGCTGTAAAGTGTGCGACTATCACACCTAATGCTGCAAGAATGCCTGAGTATAATCTTACACAGATGTGGAAGTCGCCTAACGGCACTATCAGAGCTGCTCTCGACGGAACTGTATTCAGAACTCCTATCATCGTAAAGGGTATAGAACCCTATATCCCTACATGGACTAAGCCTATCACTATCGCTCGTCACGCTTACGGCGATGTTTACAAGAATACCGAAATGCGTGTTGCAAAGGGCAGCAAGGCTGAACTCGTTGTAACTGATGAAAACGGCAATGAGACCCGTGAACTTATCCACGATTTCACAAAGTGCGACGGTATCATTCAGGGTCTTCACAACCTTGATGCATCTATCACAGGATTTGCGAGGGCTTGTCTCAACTATGGTCTCGACCTCAAGCAGGACGTATGGTTCGCTTCAAAGGATACTATCTCAAAGAAGTATGACCACCGTTTCAAGGACATATTCCAGGAAATATACGATAACGAGTATAAGGAAAAGTACGAAGCAGCAGGCATTGAGTACTTCTACACCCTCATCGACGACGCTGTAGCAAGAGTTATCCGTTCAAACGGCGGCTATATATGGGCTTGTAAGAACTACGACGGCGACGTAATGTCTGACATGGTATCAACTGCATACGGCAGCCTTGCTATGATGACTTCTGTTCTCGTTTCACCCGACGGTATCTACGAGTACGAGGCTGCACACGGTACTGTACAGCGCCACTACTACAAGTACCTCAAGGGCGAGGAGACTTCCACAAACTCCGTTGCAACAATCTTTGCATGGAGCGGTGCACTTCGCAAGAGAGGTGAACTTGACGGTACACCTGAGCTTTGTCAGTTCGCTGATAAGCTTGAGAAGGCTACTATCCAGACTATCGAGGAAGGCGTTATGACTGGTGACCTTTACCTTATTTCAAAGCTTGATAATAAGAAGAAGGTTGATTCCAAGACATTCCTTGATGAAATAAAGGTCAGACTTGACAAGTTAATGTAAGATATCTGTATAGATTGAGAGGCATATTAAAAAAATGTCAAAGAACGCGATATCAAATTCTGTAATCAGACGTCTGCCGCGTTATTACCGCTTTCTCGGTGACCTTGAAGCAAATGGATACGTGCGTATCTCTTCAAGGGAACTTGCCGAGAAAATGGGACTTACCGCTTCGCAGATACGTCAGGATTTCAACTGCTTCGGCGAATTCGGTCAGCAGGGATACGGCTACAACGTTACAGGGTTAAGAGGCGAGATAGGGAAAATTCTCGGACTCGACAAGCAGACTCCGATGATCCTTCTCGGAGCAGGTAACCTCGGAAGAGCCCTTGCTTCGCACATAGATTTCCACAACAGAGGTTTCGACCTTGTCGGGATTTTTGATGCGAATCCTGAACTCGTTGGCAAAAAAATCGGCGACCTTACTATTATGGACGTTGCTGAAATTGAGAACTTTTGCAGTGAGCATAAGCCGACTGCGGCTATCCTCTGCATACCGCGTGAGTCGGCAGAGAAGGAAGTTGAAAAGCTCATCAGCTACGGAGTGCGTGCATTCTGGAATTTCACACATTACGACCTGCGTGTGACTCATAAGGACGTTGCAGTTGAAAATGTACATCTCGGCGACAGCCTTACTACGCTTTCATACTGCCTTAATTCGTCTGACGAAAAGTAAAAAAAGTAAAGGTGCAGGGTGTAATTACCCTGCACTCTGCGTTTGGAAATATAAGAAATCTGTGATTTTTTTGTCAATCTCACGGGCTTATTATTCCTTAGGATATATATTCAGATTCCAAAATGATATATCATCGGACGATAAAATGAAAAGAGTGACGGGTATCTGATTTGTGCAGAGTTTTTTTAAAAGCTTATACCATCGCTCGGTAAAGCAGTGAAAGCATGGTCTGATATGTGTAAACCCTATGAAACAGCACACATTTCCGACGGCTAAATATGCAAAACATACATTGTGTAATATACAAAAAAATATATCCTGAAAGATATATTCTTATGCGAAAAAAATTGGAT
>ONBA01000065.1 GCA_900315975.1 uncultured Ruminococcus sp. | reverse complement strand
AGCTGCTCAGCGTACTTGTCGATCTCCTGTGCAAGCGAAGTATTCTTCTGCGAAAGGTACATCTCAAGCGCCGATAACTTTTCATCGCTCATTGATAAAACTATTCTGTCTCTCACGTCAGACTCACCTCCGGTTCTTCTTCAAAATCTTCTGTTTCTTCCTCATAAAGCTCCTTTGCAATAGGAGTAAAAAGGCACTGACCTCTGCCTGATACAGCTCCGTATGAAGTCATAGTGCCGCCCTTGGCACTGAGTATGCTGCTGCCGAATCCTTCCATATCAACGTCAGCGAACACATCAGTGTTAAAACCAACAGGTAGGTTGTTGAACAGATATGCCTTGCCGAATATACTTGCGTCCAGCGACAGCGGATCAAACGAATACTCATCAAGGCATCCGATCAGACTATCCGTTCCGGCTATACTGATAGTTCCTTCGAGTTCCATTACCGCTTTCAGCTTGATCAAATCTTCAGGATCAAGTGCGGCAAGCTTCTCAGCTAAGGCGTTCAGTACGGATATATCAGTCTGCCTTACAGTCAGCCGGTGTATCATCGGGAGTGCCGACTCAGTGCTGATGCAGATCATATCATTGACCTTGCAGCCCATTCGCTCCTCAAATTCGTCAAGCTCACTCTGGCTGAACGGGAACGTCAGCCATTCTGTTTTCTCCCTGTCAGGAACCCGCTTGGAATCGTCTGCCGCCAATTGCAGACGAAAGAAACCTGATGCGTCCTCCGGCAGCTCAGGTTCGATTTCCGGTCGGATATATCCGCTGGTTTCTATGTAGTAATCGCCTGTCATATATCCGCCGCGCTCTTTGAGGACTTCCTCTGCGACTCTTTCCTTATCAAGGAAATCAATAATATCATACTGGGAGTCATAGAAAACCGGAAGCCATTCGTTCTCAAATGCAAGCTCTCCAAGCTCATCGTTATCGCAGCAGGAATAGCTCTCCACGCTTTCAAGACCGTATGTCATATCAAGCAGTTCCGAAATATCCGCTCTCGGATATTCAGTCATAAGAGCGACCATTTTTGCTTCTTCCTGTTCGTCCATATCTTCAAGGCGCTGTGCAAAAAGATTCAGCTTTTTAAGCTCATCGCTGCATACGATCTGAAATTCATTTCCGACATATCCCATATCAAGCTCGTTTATCTGCACTGTAAAAGGATATCCGTTCCTCAGCTTATCTGAGAGATCTCTTAGCTGATAGCTGTTCTTGGGGAACTTCTCATAAAGGTTTATGCTCCTGTACGAAATATTCACATTCATTGTATCATCTCCATTTCTTCTTGAAAATCTTCCTGTACTGTTATTGCAGAGTTAAGCTCCTGCCCCGGACCTGACAATGCACCGTAGGAGGTCATCGTTCCGCCCTTCCGGTCGAGGATGCTCCAGCCGACTGATATGAGACACTCTGTGTTCATTACACTCATATCAAAACCCTCCGGGAGCTGTCTGCGAAGATACTTTCTGCAATAATCACCTGAACTTCTGACGGTACGGTCAAGCTCATAATCGTCAAGTTCGTCCAGAGCGGATAGAGCTCCGCCTGCACCTTTCAGTGATTGGCTCTCCATTATTGCTTTCACCTTTACAAGGTCATAGCTGTCAAGCTCGGCTATTCTTTCAGCCAGTTCGTTCAGCTTTGAGATATCATCCGCCTTTTTTACATCCGGCAGAGGTGAACGGATATCAAAAACTGTTTTGCCTGTCATATCATCGGCGCAGGGGAGTGTTATCCAATGGGCTGTTTTTTCATCTTCTCCCACAAGTATCTGTAACTCATTCCGTGACGGTTTGCCTATCGTTATTTCCATATCCGGCAATTCAAAATCAGCAACTTCACAGTAGTAACCGTCAACGAAAGTGCCCTTGAACTGCTCTGCCGCGAGTCTGCCGATGCTTTCCCTGTCAAGATGCTCCACAAGCTCGTCGGGACATTTTTCAACCTCCGGTATCATATTGTTGTCGATAACTACCTCGCCAAGCTCTGCATAATTACCACAGGGATATATCGGATATGCGTCCAGATCGTATGTAACAAGTATCAGGTCATCGAGGTTGTAGTCATCGTGAGCAAGGAGAACAGCAGTGAATCCTGCACGTTCAGCCTGTGAAAGATTTTCAAGCCGCTGTGCAAGAAGATTCAGCTTGAATATATCATCATAGAAGCCGCCCTCACGCATTATTTCCGGTAATCGCTCATCGTCGATATTCATGTACACATTGCAGTAGTTGTCGCTGCCGACCTTATCAAGAATATCGTATAGCTCCGGCGGTGAGACCGGAAGGTTTACCGTTATACTGTATTTGTCATCATATTTGTTTCGTATTCTTGCTCTCAAAAATATCACGCTCCTGTTGTAGCTTCGGTTGTCGGTTCATTCATTTCCTGCGGATAAGTCACCGCATCGAAGGTACACCATGATGTCCAATTCCCGGCTGACACAGGCTGACGCTGAATGCCGCCGATAGCAGAGGAGAAAATCACCTGACCTCCGCCTATGTGCACTCCGAAATCGTTTCCGTTATATACACCAACGCCCGGGATATCCGGCAGTGTCTCAATGCCGCCTTTAACGGTATATGCAAGGTTTACTGTATCATCAGTGAATGTCTTGCTTTTTGTATCGTAGCGGATATATCCCATTATCAGTCCCACATTGTCTGCACAGCGGATCCGTTCATCGCCGGTACGCTCACCGAATGTATTTTCTGCATATCTCCACTGTGAAATATATGCGTTCCTGCACCAAGCTGCAAGGTCGGCAGCGTTTTTTGTTCCGGCATTACTGAACATATATTGATTTATCGTGGAATTCATCACAAGGACATATGTCCTCATAAATTCATCATAGTCAACAGCTATGCTATATTTTTCGTTCAGTGCCGGTATGAGCTGTTCGTTGTCATTAACAAAAAAACCGGCATACTCTTCAAAATCGGTAAGCCGGTTATCATCAAAAAATGACATATATATGAGCTGTGCCTTTATGGTTTGCTCCTGTAAACCTCTTTTTTTCATTGCTTCTGCTATTGCCTGACCGTCTGCTTCGGAATTACTCATCTTTTCATGCTGTTCCGGCGAAAGCTGAGATATAACCGCTTCCCTGTCCGCTTCAATGTCTCTGAACGAAGGAGCCTCGATATTGCAGATAGATGAAAGTGCTGCGACAGGAAGAAGCATAAGTCCAAGGAATCCTGCCGCAACGCTTCCGGCAGCGATAAAAGCCTTTTTGTGCAGTTTCAGGTCAGATGATGTATCTGCCGCAAGATGCATGAGTATCTTCCGTATTGAAGCCATTATCTTCCGCCTGCCTTTCCGAATAACTTTTCCTTGTACTCGGGTGCGTGGACTTGCAGGAGATAGCGCTCGTTTCCGCAGCGAAAAAGACAGGTGCCTCTTTCCGGATGCGAGATAAGCAGGTACTCAGCGTTTATGAGCTGTACAGTGTCGATGAACTCGGTGGGAGATATGTTGCCGGGATTGAAGAAAAATGTATAGGTAGGTATACTGAAAAGCGGCTTTGTGAATTCCCGTATCTCAGGTATCAGGAAGTCCTCTATATTCTGTGATGCGAGAATGAATGAGGAATCCTTTTTACGGACGCGCTTCATGCCGTTGCGGATATACTCAATGGCAGTCATATTCGTCAGGAACAAATACAGCTCATCTATCGCGGCAACGGTGTTCCCTCTGCCGAGAAGCTGATCGTTCATATATGAAAGAATGTTGAAAAGCAGAGTGTTCTTGAGCTGACGGTTAGTATCCATAAGACCTTTTACTCCGAAACAGATAAAGCTGCTGTCCCTGATGTTGGTATGTCCGCAGAAATACTGAGCCTCGGCACCTTTACACATACTGTAAATGCCAAGGCATATGTTTTGCAGATTTTCTTCTGTATACAGGTTCCTCTTGTTATTGTCGTAGGCCTTGTATTCTCTTTCTGTCAGTGAATAGAGATCTTCCATTGTTGGATAATCAGCGGAGGAAAGCTTTGAATAGTCTGTGTCATCGTCGATGCCGAAACGTGAATACAGCTTTATGAGCATTATTTCCAGTGTGTCGATCTCGCTGTCAGTGAAATCCTTATATGCCCTGAAAAAGTCCTTGAGGTAGGAGATGTGCTGACTCAGCCTGCTTACCCTACGCAGCTTGTCCGTATTGTCATTGTCAAAGACAGCTTTTGGCTCCAATGGATTTATCATATATTCGCCCGACATCATATCAATGTATGTGCCTCCGAGGTTTTCGCAAAGATCTTCGTATTCACTTTCCGGGTCAAGGCAGATAACGTTTTTTCCTGCTTCGCGCATATTGCAGAGCAGCAGCTTCATGAGGTAGGATTTGCCCTGACCGCTGTTGCCGAGTATCAGGATATTGCTGTTGGTCTTGTCATCTGTACGCTTATCGAAGTCAACGAGGATATTCGCACCGAATTTATCACGTCCGATGTAGAAGCCGTTCGGGTCGGTTTTTCCTGAGTAGTTCAGCGGGTAGAGGTTTGCCGCCGAGCTTGACGGCAG
>ONBA01000070.1 GCA_900315975.1 uncultured Ruminococcus sp. | reverse complement strand
ATCGTTTTATGGTTTTTGTACGAGACCGTAGTTCGCCGCATCATCGCCATATGCCCGATATAAATGGGGTTTCGCAAAATAGGCAATACGGTACTCTGACTCCACAAATGCCGTGTGTTCCTCGGATTAACTTTCCCGATTTTTGCGTAGTAATAGTCTGACGGAATCGGCACACTCTCTCCATTCAGCACATCGGAGATCTTGCGAGGTGACATACCCTGTGACCTCATGGTGAAGATACGCTTGACGATTTCCGCCGCATCGGGGTCAATGATCGGAGTATTCTTCTCATCGTCAGCTTTGGTATAACCGTAAGCACAATAAGTGCATTTATACTTGCCTTGTTTTGCATTCGATTCCATAACTGCACGTATCTTCTTGCTTGTTGAACTTGCGTGCCATTCATTGAACATATTGATGATCGGCATCATCTCCATAGCATTACTGTTGCGGTCAGCCGTGTCAATGCCGTCACCGAGGGCAATAAAGCGAATGTTATACATTGGGAAAATGTAGTCGATGTAGCGGCCTACTTCAATGTAATTGCGTCCAAAACGGCTTAGATCCTTGCAAACGATCACGTTGATCTTCCCGCCCTGTGCATCATCAAGAAGTCTTTGCACGTTCGGTCTTGAGAAGTCAGTCCCTGAATAGCCGTCATCTGCATACTCGTCCACAATCGTCCACCCTTGCTCTGAAACATATTTCGTCACGATCTCACGCTGGTGTTCAATCGACAGACTTTCTCCCGAACGCATATCTTCCTGCGACAAGCGCAGATATATCCCTACTTTATATTCTATGGTCTGCTTTGCCATAATAACTCCTTTCAAACAAAGCAGCCAAATTCGACATTACTATTATAGCGCATAACGCCGAATTTGGCAAGCCTTTTTTCGTAACTTTCCGTAAATTTATGCCGTTGTCAAAACCTCGTCCATAGCTTTCTGAAATGCAATTCGGTAGAGCGTATCATCAAGCGATTTCTCACCTACAAAGTGGCTCTTGACGATATATTTCTTTCCGTCAATCGTGTACTCCGAAGTCCTCATGGGGCAGTCCTTGTAGGCATCGTTCATCTCCTGCAAAGTCTTATTATTCATGTTGTTCTCCTCATAGCAGGTACTTCCCCTGCTTTCTGTCTTGTGTATTTTTATTCCAGTCCCCACGATTTCTTCTTTCTGGCGGCGGACTGCTGTACTTCCTGTTCACGCTGGGCGTGGATATTCTCCTGCATCTGTCTGACCTCGGAATATTTCAGAGGTTCACAGCGTTTCAGCAGGCTCACAAATTCCGTCAGCTCATCGACCTGAGCCTGCAGAGCTGAATTGTCACGGCGAAGCTCCGAGCATTCTCCCGAAGTCTGTTTCAGGCGCTGGCGAACATCTTCCGTATCTTTCAAGCTCCTGTCAAGCCGTTCACGGAGAGCGTAAACCGTATCGCCGGACTTGTGAGTGCTGTTGCTGAGCTTCTTCATGATCTTGCTCAGGCGCTGTGCCTTGGAGATGATCTCGTCCGAATGCTTCATGATAGACAGCTTGCCATTTAGCAGGCTGGTCAATTCCTCACAGAGCTGCTCACACTCGTCCTCAATCTGAAACTCCTTTTCATAGTCGGGAATATAGTTGAGTATCGCCTTGACCTGATCTGCCTTCTGCTCGAGCTGCCGGTCGAGCTTTTCACATTCTGACTGCTTGTCGGTAAGCTCCGTTTCAACCTGCGCCTTTTCCTCATTCAGCCGCCTGATCTCGTCCTCATGTTCGCCATATTCCTCGACCGTGTAGCTGTAACCTCTGGACTTTTTCGGCTCTGATATTTCGATACCGTGAGCGTTGCAAATATCCCTCAGCACTTCCCACTCACGAAGCCGCCAGCGGTTGTTGGAATGAGCGTCATTTCCGAAGCCCATTTCGTCAAGCGCCTTGTTCTTTGCGTTGCGGACTTCAAGACCTCTGCTGTAATGTCCGAGAGGTATATAGTCTATGTGCAAATGCGGCGTGGCTTCATCGAGGTGCATCACGGCATTAAACACATAGAGGTTCGGATTTCTCGCCTGAAAGCCCTCCATGTATTCACGCAGACATTCAGCAGTTTTTTCAGCATCGGGAGTTCCGACAGCCGAATCGTTTTTCGTTCCGATATAGACGAGATGTTCATAGAAACTTTTCTGCTTGTTTGCCCCCTCAATCACGCTCTTGCTTGGAGGACGGTTGAACAAGTGTTCAAAGTAGTCATTGATCTTACGGTCATTTCTTTTCTGCCGAGCGTTGTATCTCTCTACCGCTTCGTCAAAAAGCTGGTGGTAGGTCTCGCCCAAGTCCTGCTGAACGAACACGATGTTATCTGGTGTCCTGAGTGGGTCGATATTCTTGGCAGTGAACTCTCGGTTATTATGTGAAAGGCTGCCTTTGCCCTCACACATCGAGATAGATTTTGTACTCATATAATGTCTCCTTTTATATCTCTGTTTGAACCCTCTGACGAGGGATAATCATATACGCAAGGCTCACCGCCTGCAAACCAAACAGCGCGGAGCGCTGGGAATTTACTTGCGGTGCGCCGCCAGTAACCCCAAAGCACTTTTGACAGCCTACTCGGACTATCAAAAATGCTTATATGGCTCTGCGAGGCTGAACGGCTGACGGAGCAGCCGAAAATGTGGGTACATTTTATCAAAATCGAACATCATCAATTTTCAAAATATGATAATTTTATACCTGACATTTTGATACAATGAACTTGCTTAAATTTGGGAAAGTTCAATTTTTGTAACCGTTAAAATAGGCGATCAGGTCTGCCTTGTTGACAAGGATTTTTCCGTTCCTGCCCTCGCCTGTGCGGACAGACTTCACCTTGCCCTGCTTTACAATCTGACGGACGGTATGCTCCGAAAGTCCCTGAATGACATCGGTGCATTCCTTGATTGTGAGCATCTCAACCTTGTCGGCTGCCGTCTTTGCAGGAATGTTGACAGCACCGCCGTCGATGCTCTCCTGAAGAGCAAAAAGCTCCTCGAAAATGTTGTCGATAATTGCCTTTGTAACATCATTCATAATGAAATACCTCTTTCGTTAAAATCTGGATTTTGGGCTTTTTGCACCTTTTGCATCACAAAAAGCCCAAAAGGTGCAAAAGACAGATTCCCTCAACTGAAAAAGAGAGGGTTGACCGCAATATCGGTCACGGTCTTATTGTTCGTTCCCTTACTTGTCACACGGCGGATATACCCGTATTCTTCAAGCATATCGACCGTTTCATTGAAGTCCTGAGCGTTCTTGAACAGCGTACTCCTGCAAAGGTGGTGCAGCTCATTCTGCCTGATTTCCCTGATAGCCTTTGAGCGTATCTTGTTCAGCACACGTTCTGCCTTGACAGTAGCAATATCCACATCGCCCAAGCTGTAAGCATAGATAGCCTGCTCACGGAAATACTCGCCGATCTCAATCGCATTGCAGAACGTATCAATGCCGACACGAGTTTCCACGGGGTTCTTATCATTCAAGGCACATTTCACGCAATGAATGATACCGCACAGGCGGAGCAGTTCGCCGTGATATTTGCCGCCCCAGTCCTTGCAGAAAGCCATATCCGTGACAAGCATCGGCTCAATGTGACGGTTGTAAAAGTCCACAAACTCGCCGTAAGCCTTGCTGTCAAAGTGCAGATACATCTCCTTTTCATCATGGTAGGTGAATTTCGTGCCGAGGAGCTTGTATACAAGGTTCTTATAATCCTCGGTCACTTTTTCGGGGACTGCCTGCGTATCATACTTACGGCTGCCGATATTGCTCACGGGAAAACAATAGAGGAAACGTGCTATCAGTCCGCTGCCCCTGAAAGCAGAATTATTTATCATGCTATCAAACACATAGGGCTGACACGCAAGGCAGATACTCATGTAAGGCTTTTTGAGAACTATGCTCCCTCTGGTCGCTCTGTCGCTGATATACGTTTCGCCGTTCCACGATTTCAGCAAGAGGTCAAGGTTAGGGACATTGTTGCTGTATCTTCCGCTAAAGTTGCCTAACATTCCTGCTTCGTCCGAGATCATCAGGAGCGTACCATTTTCTTCAAGCTGATGAACGAGCGATTCGGGCGTAATATCGTCAACGGCTATCCTGCGGAAGTTGCTTGCAGGAATATTACTGATTTCCGTCCGGAGCTTGGCGATCTCCTCGGCGGTGACATCTTTTTTCTTTTCAAGAGCTTCGAGCTTGCCCTCTAACAGCTTTCGCTCTGCCTGCGACTTGAAGATGTCCTGCTTGTTGTTCTCGTTCCAGTCATGGGCGAACTGTATGTACGGTCGCTTTATCATTGAGATAACAGGAGACTTCTTAAAGCTCGGCTCTGCTATGGTCAGCGTATCAAGTACCAAAGGCTCGGTATGGTCACGTTTTGCCGACATACGGTATACTCCCGAAAAGCAGTAACTCACCGCCGAGAGAATTGAAGTGCCTGCCATTGCAACGTCTGTTGATGTGGTAGTTGCTATCGCATCTGCCATATCTCCCAATATCGGAGGGAGTGCGTTCACAGGGAACGGCAGGAGGTTTGTCCCGTCGGGACGGAGTGGCGTGGGCTGTACCCACTGGGCTTCATTGTTCAATGAATCATCGCCTTTCTTTGTATTTTATAAAGCACTTTATAATTGTGGCGGTCAGCATAGGCTATGCTGTTCCGCTGTCAGCTATCTTTCTCTTGCTGACAATACCATTTTAACATAACGAAAGATAGAAAGTCTATAATAATACGTTATAATATTGAAATTTACGTTAATTATCTGATTTTCTAACTAACGTAATATAAAGCAACGTTATGAAATGTAGAAAACTATTGACAAGTGCGGCATAAAGTGCTATAATATCCATAACGTACACAATGTTTTACGTTACCGAAAAGGAGCATAACATGGCAGAAAATAAAAAAATCCTGCTCTATCGTATTGATGAGCAGGCAAAGAACGTTATATTTGTGGTCATAGAGGACGATGAAAGACTATGGGGAAATATCTCCGAGGATATGCAGACCGTCCTGAGCTTTGACGAGATTTTCAGAGACATAACGGAGTTCCGTGACGGCTTTCTGGACTATGAGCAGCTGACTGATGAACTGATAGAAGCAATCAATGGCAGGGGTGCGATATTCCGTGAGATATTGGAACGGTTTGATGATAACCGCCTGAACAGCTTCAATTTCTTCACACGGTACTACTCCGATACGCTGAGAGAGATTTTTCTTTCTGCCCGTCAGGAGATAGACAAGGCAGGAGCTTTCCATAATACCCGTGTCTTGAAGAAAACTACAGCGTATGTCAATGAGGTGTTCAATCATATCCGTGAGGTTATGCGTGATGACTGGAACTTCGACTTCAACTCTGAGAGCGAAATGAAATCGTTTCGGCTCAGTTTTGATAAGATAATCATACGGGGAAATGACAGAAACGATATATACACCGTTGCCGATACCGCTCTCGTCAACTTCTTCTACGATTTCAGCTTTGCAATACACACCCGAATGCTATATATTTGTAGCTGTAAGTATTGCGGTAAGGTATTTCTTGGCATGAAAAATGCTGTATGCTGTGACGGTGAGGTATGTCAGGCTACATATCAGCGTGAGGTCAAGAATGCAAAGCGGCGTGAACGTGATAACAGCACATACAAGGTTTATCGTACAAGGCTCAGTAACTATATCGGTCAGCAGAAAACAAAACTGCCTGCCGAGGTGCTTGATGATCCTGCACTTGTAAAAAAATTCGATGAACAGCGAAAGGTGTTTACCAAGCAGATGCAGGATATGCTTGATGAATATGAAGCGGATAACCGTCTGCCTGATAAGGAACTTGACGATTTCTATGAGAAGATGAAGCAGGAAGTTATGCGCTTTGTGTATGCTTTGGAAGCAGAAGCGGAGTGATCGGACTTTGATTCCAATGGAATCAAGGTTACAAATATGAAACTTGATTTACTCCGAGATCTATGCTATGATAATAGTATCACTACCAACAGGAGACCAGAAATGAAACGAATCATGATCATTGAAGATGAAACCGCCTTGCGTGACGAGCTGTCTGTCTTGCTGAAAAATGCAGGCTATGAGCCTGTCGCTGTGACAGACTATTCTAATGTATCGGAGCAGATGAAGTCCGCCAATTCTGACCTGATACTGCTTGACATCAATCTCCCGAACGTGAACGGCGAAA
>ONBA01000061.1 GCA_900315975.1 uncultured Ruminococcus sp. | reverse complement strand
GCCCGAAAGAACAAGGAGCAGCGAGAGCCACTTTCATGATCTCATTCAGCACTTCATCGGAGATATGTTCATTTTTGTATCGCCTTACCGAACGGCGTTTTGCCGCAAGGTCAAAGAGTTTGTTTTCCATTATTACACCGTCCTTTTGTTTATGGGGAACTTTGAATCCAGTGGATTCAAAGTTGAAGTATTATGATCCGTGGTTTTCAGTTCGTTTCTTTTTCAGAATGCTCTGCACAATATACCCGATATATGCTAACAACATCATGACAGACAGGTATTGAAGTGCAGTCAGCACAGCAGAAGCGTTTGTGTCGATAAATGCAAACTGCACTTTTCCGAACAGATAGTCTGTGAATTTCAGCGAGATAAACTCATAGATACCGACTGCACCGACCATACCGGAGATGATACGCAAAGCCCATACCATAGCCTTGTTTTTCAGCTTCATTCGTACCGCCATCTGCGAAATATGCATACCGAGATGAACGCTCATCAGCACAAGCCCCCAATAAGCGCAGAGCATATGCACTGTTCTGGCGAACATCGCACCGCCGATATTCACAAAAGTGAAAACGTGCTTCGAGATCACAATACCGCTGTACATCAGTCCGATCATACACAGAAATACAAGCGCATTGACAGCAGTGTTCACGATTCGACGGAGGTCGTACTTGCCCTTGAACAAGGATTTTATCCAGCCAAAGTTTAAGATATGGTGCAGGATAAATAATGCAAACATCGCAACGCCAATCACTTCATGTGCCGTTTCTCCCACGATAGAATAGCACATGAGTACGGGCAAAGCCGCTGTCATCAGAATGTCAGCGGCTGTTTTCATCTTCATTTTCATATCAGAATCCCAAACCGTCAAGCCAGTCACGGACGGACTGCTGTGTATCAGAGTTGAACTCCTGCGCTGTCTTGCCCTGTATCGCCATACCGTCAAGAACCTGCGCATTCGGCAGATAGCTTCCGATCGCAGAATAAGTTCCCGATTCACCGCTGCCCTCATGTGTATTGAACGGGATAATCACCTTGTCGGAGAAGTCGTAGCTGTCCATAAAAGTGTACACCGCCATAGGCATATCGCCCCACCATATCGGATAGCCGAGGAAGACGATGTCATACTGCTCCATATTATCAACAGTTCTGCTCAGTTCGGGACGTGCTTTGTCAGCAAGCTCCTGCTTTGCCACATCGCAGCAATCGTTATAGTCCGCAGGATAGGGCGTAACTGTTTCAATATGAAAGCTGTCCGCACCGACCTCATCTGCAATATACTCTGCAACGATCTGCGTGTTGCCCTTGTCTATCGTTCCGACATTGTAGTTTTCATCGGCACGGGAAAAGTACGCAACAAGGATATTTGTGCCGTCACTGTCTGTCGGAGCTTCTGTTTCAACCTGAGTTGTAACAGCGATTTCATCAGACTGTTTATCATCTGATTTTGTTTCATCGGTTTTGTTGTCTTGCTTGTTCAGCTTTTCCTGCACTGCTGCCTTGTCGCTGTCAGCAACGCTTGGTGCAGAAGCAGGCTCTCCGCTGCCGCAGGCGGTCAATGCTGCTGAAAGCAAAACAGCACAAAATAGCTTTACTATTTTTTTCATCATTCGTCTATCCTCTTGATAACTCTCGCCGGATTTCCGACAGCTACACAGTTGTTGGGAATATCCTTCGTCACAACAGAACCCGTGCCGACTATCGCATTTTCACCGATTGTCACGCCTGCAAGGATATTCACCCTTGCGCCGATCCACGCATTTTTCTTGATGCGGATTTCCTTCGTCTTGATGACACGGATATTGTTCGGCTCGTGATTGACCGTGAACAGCCCGACCTCCGGTCCCATCATTACGCCGTCTTCGATCGTGATCGTGCCGATGGACATGACTGTCAGCCCGTGATTTGCAAAGACATTTTTGCCGAGAAATACACGGTTTGCACAGTCGATCTGAAAAGGCGGAGTGAAGAAATTGCCGTCCTTCATCTGACCGTTCAAAAGCTCGTTTTCAAGTGCCATGACCGTTTCTCGGTCAGCAGGATCGGTAGAATTTATCTTCCAGCAGAGATGCCTGCATCTGCCCATTTCGCCGTGAGCTTCACGCTGATATTTTTCATCACGAATATCGTAGCTTTTGCCCTCACGCAGTTCTTCAAATACTGTCATATCGCACCTCATTCAGTTGGTCTTAGTTCGCCGTAGAAATAGCTTGAAGTCGCACCGCCGTCACACAGGAAAGTCGAGCCTGTGATAAATGCCGCCTTGTCGCTCATCAAAAGCTCTGCTACATTCGCCACCTCATCGGCAGTACCCGGTCTGCCTGCCGGACACTTCGCAAACATATTCTTGTAGAAATCGCCCCTCGGACCGTTGAATTCATCTATCGCAAGTGGTGTCACGATGATTCCCGGCGCAATGTCATTAAGCCTTGCACCTCGCTTGCCCCACTTGACGCACTCCGCCATAACACGCTTTTCGTTGCAGCGCTTCGCCATTTGATAAGCGTGTAGGGTATCCCGGATATTTTCGGGTTTGAGAATCTCAAGGTCAAGCAGCTCCTCGGTGGGTGTCATTGCAAGCTGAAAGTCCTCCTCAGCCGTAAGCTGGGGCATTCTCCACCCCGACTGACTGGAAATGGTAACTCCGCAGCCGCCCTTTGCGATAACTTTGCCGACTTCTTCAAGCAGTACAGCCGTGCCGTAAAGATCAACTTTCAGTATCGCCTCAATGGGAGCCTGCGAGGGCGAAACGCCCGCACCATTTACAAGATACTTGATTTCTCCGAACTCCTGCGCTTTTGCAATCATCGCAAGAATGCTCTCACGGGAGGACAAGTCCATTTCAAAAGGCTCTACGTCAAAGCCTGCATCATTCATGATCTTTGCGATAGTGTTGCAGTTGTCCATATTCTTATCGCCGAGGACGATCTTTTTACCGCTGCCCATTCGCCTTGCGATAGCCATACTTATCTGTCCTGCACCTGTGACTAACATTACTTCTTTCATGGGATCACCTCAGAATTGATTTTTCAGAATTTCGATAAATTCATTTGTGTGCTTTTTCGGGTTATCGGCTTTCATAAACGCGCAGTACCGCCTGATGATCGGTTTGCCGTTTCTCAAAAGGCGCACGGCCTTTGTAGTGGTCTGCACTGCATCACCGCTGCCCTCAATAGGCATATATCCCTTGCCCTGAATGACCTGCATCAGGGCATCATCAATATATTCTGTGAAATATATCTCGCTCTGAAAGCCTAAGTCATTCGCATAAAAACTACGTTCTGTTTCCTGTTGGTCGGGCGATGAAAGCAGTATCAGCGGCGTATTTTTCAGGTCGGAAATTTCAACCTCGTCAAGCTGTGCAAGGGGCGAATTTACCGATATTTCCGCATAATATTCCCGAATGTCAAGCACGATGTTCACATACTCGTCCGAGAAGGCTCTGCGCTGATCGTTGAGAACAATATCAAGTTCATTGTTTCGCAGGAGTGCATAAAGTGCATCATGATTGCCGTGCGTGACCTCAACAGTAACATCGGGATACTGCACCGTAAATTCCGACACGGCACTGTTGAATTCCTTGCCGCTGTAGCCTTTGAGCAGTCCGACTTTCAGAAGTTCTCCGCTGTTGCCCGAAACCTTTTGCAGCTCACGGACGATATTATCATAATCCGCCACAAGCACAAGGCTTTTCTTGTAGAAAAACTCGCCTGCGGCAGTCAGCGTGAAGCTGCGTTTTTTGCGCTTTAAAAGCGTTACACCCAGTTCTTCCTCCAGTGCCTTTATCTGCTGAGAAATTGCCGACTGCGAGATAAAATGTTCCTCTGCGGCGGCGGTAAAACTTCCGAGCCGCACCACCGACTGAAAATAGCGTATCTGTTTGAGCATTA
This sequence comes from uncultured Ruminococcus sp., assembly GCA_900315975.1. The sequence continues at coordinate 3,020 of ONBA01000061.1, read as the reverse complement.
CCTCACCTCAGTATGTCGAGGCACTTGCTAAAGCAAAGCACCATTCACCATTTTTCTTCACAAGCTGAAACCTAAGCTGTAACCGCCATGTATGCTTTCCGCCGCCGAACACCGCCGCCGTGACCTTGCTCCTGCCTGTCAGCACGGCAGTATCACCATTGATCTCCACCTGCATATCCTCATGTTCGGCGGAGTAATAATTCAGTGTACCGTCCATGATCGAGCTGATATAGACTTCTTTCGGCTGCCGCATACCCGTCATGTGAACAAGCACAAAGCTGTCATCGTGGACACGTTCAAGCTCCGCTCTGTCCTTTTTCACCATTGCGGTATACATCTCCTTGTAGAGCTGAATAATCTGTTCCTTGTCGGTCATTTTACAGCTCCCTTATCCATTTCTCAATATCGGCAATATCTGTTACAAGCACATCTCCGCCTGTGGAGTCAAACTGTACTGCATACTCACTTCTTACATTGCCGCTGATAAGTTCTTTCATATCTTTCAGCGTATGACCTGCCCAACCGCCGTGTGTCTGAAAAATAACGACCTCTTTGCCGGACAGGTCATAAACATCAAGGAAAGTCCGTACAGCTGGAGCCATAGTGTACCACCATGTTGGAGTACCGAGAATAATGCGGTCGTAATCGGCTATCTTCTTGGAAAGAGGTCTGATTGCAGGCATTGTACCGTTTTCTACTTCACGCTGTCCCTGCTCAACAATTTCTTCATAGCTGCCCTCATAAGGCTTGACAGTTTCAATTTCAGCTATATCAGACTCTACCTCGCTGTGTATCATTTCAGCGATCCGCTTTGTGTTACCTCTTGCCTGAGAATAGTAAATAATTAGAGTTTTCATTTCTCAATTCCTTATCTGACTGATTTCTTCGCCCACACTGCGACCTTGCTTTCACTCTCGGCGGCTTCTGCACCGTGAACAGAAAGCCCTGCCTTGATCGTTGCACCCTTGCAGAGATTTTTCAGATCACGCTCGCTTGAACCCATACCGCTGCCCTCGTTGGTGCAGAACGGAATTATCGTCTTGCCGGACAAATCATACTTTTCAAGAAGTGTGAACATACACATGGGCATCGTACCCCACCAGTTGGGATAGCCGACAAAGATCGTGTCATAGTCCTCAAAGTTTTCGGGATAAGCCTTGATCTCCGGGCGAGCCTTAGCACGAAGCTCCTGCTTTGCCTCCTCGATACAGGTCATATAGCTTTCGGAATAGGGCTTGACGGTGTCCACCTCAAAGAGATTGCCGCCCACAGCATTCTGAATGAACTCGGCAACTCTCTCTGTGTTGCCTTTTGTGATAGTTTTCAATCCGCCGTTCCAGTAATTTTCACCATTGCGAGAATAGTAAATGATAAGGATATTAGCCATAGTGATTACCTCCGTGTTTTATTTGGTAATTATATTGTATCACGGATTTTTGGATAAATCAATCTGGATTTCAATGGTTAAAGATAAGTTTTTCTTATGTATGATGGAACAAAAATGGTCAGCCTTGCGTGAGGCTAACCGTTTGTTGCTTTGATACCTTGACTTCGGTGGGTTCAAAGTCGATTACGATTATCGGGATTATTATAGCCGCCGCTGTATATGAACTTTATCCGTTCCTGCAACTCCTCGCTGAAATCGCTGAGGTCATCGAGCGTGATCGCTCCCTCATGTAACAGGTCGAGGATCTTGTCTATCATTTTGGAGCGTGAATTGGTAACGACCACGCCCGTCGCTCTCTTGTCCTCCCTGATACGCTTTTCAAGCTTCCAAAATCTGTCCGAGGGCAGCTTATCAGAGCTTAACAGGGCTATATACTCCTTGCAGAGCTTTTCCATATATCCTTCCTGCCAGTCACCGACCTTGCTCTTATAGAGCTTCCAGTCGCTTTCAGGGTATCCGAATTGATTCACAATAAATCCTCCATTACTCTTTGTCCGGCTGCTGTCCGTCGTGTGCCTTCCAAGCCTTCATATCGGTAAATACTGCCTTAAAGCTCGAATCTTCCGGACTGCAAGCGTAAATGCCGAATCGTATCGTGCCTTTGCCCTCCCACATATGACACACACGCATCTGTGAGAAATTTACGCCATCATAGGGTTATGTCCCACGGCACTGCCGACTGCCTGAGCTGACATACGCTCAACTCCTTGCTGCTCTGCGAGGATACTGGCTATCTCTCCGTAGGTCATGGTCTGTCCGTAAGGTATCGTCAGAAGTATATCGTAAACAGCTTTGCGGAAGGGCGTTGTGTGCAGACTTATAGGCGGTGTGAAGCCCGGCTCTTTTCCGCCAAAATAAATATCGAGCCAGTTGCAGGTCTGCATGAATATCGGCAGCTCTGCTTCGCTGCTTTCTTCAACAAGTTTATGGGGAAAGTATTTCTGCCCGTCGAACCATAAGCCTGTCAGTGTTTCACTGTCACTGGAGAGGGTGATACCACCGAGGGGAGAGGTATAGTGAAATGTGTTATTCATTGTCTTTCTTATTGTTGACTTGATATTTCTATCAGTTCGTCCATCGTATATTCTTTATATCTGTTTGCAGAAAACATGGAATCTGTTGTATCAGGAATATTCTTCATAGCTTTTTTCAAATCGATTTCCCGAGGCAATGATAAAATGTTTCCTTCTTCATCTTCCAGCTTTATTGCACAGAAGATAAACTCACCTTTTTCAAGATCAAACTCAAAAAAATCCGAAACTTCAGTAGCTTCAACATCTAAAAAAACAGATTGTTTCTCAATAAATGTTTCATAAATTAGTTCCTTTAATGCTTTTTCGCTTATTTTAATAAGTCTTACTTTATCCTTATCCATATTATACTCCAATCATAGCTTTAGCACTGGTTTTATATTTCTATATCAATGCCTCAATTGTATTATACTGCATTATCGGCAAAAAATCAATGATAATGCATAGAAATTCTTGCCGATAAAAACTATACCACAGGTTTACTTGACATTTCCGCAATGCCGTGATATAATGATGTCAACACAAGGGAAAAGCTCCCGGAA
>ONBA01000044.1 GCA_900315975.1 uncultured Ruminococcus sp. | reverse complement strand
GGCTTCAATCGCTCTCGGTGGTGCAGCTTCCCGAACTGTCACCGATGCCGTCAAAAACGGCTCACAAATCGCTGATAGGTTTTCTATCACTTGGTTTTCGGGGAAACAAAAAAGGACTCGATTCCAGTGTTTTCATATTTCGTGAAAACCACTAAAACCGAGTCCGAAACTTTGTGTACTATTTTTTGCCGAAAAAATCGATGTTTGCCTGTATTTCGACCTTTGGAGAGGATTGAATTTGCACTTTTGAGAGTTCAAATCCTTACACATGGCTAAAACAGCCCAATGTCATCTATGAAAATCGAAGTAAAATTTTCGAGATTTGGGTAGCAAAAAAGCCCGATATTTCGGGTTTTTTTGGGCATGTCATCAATTTAGTCATGACGATATGGTTGGGGTGGAAGGATTTGAACCCTCGAAATAACGGAGTCAGAGTCCGCTGCCTTACCACTTGGCGACACCCCAATATGTATCTGCTTGATTCAGCTTTATTATTATATCATCATTCGGCGACAATGTCAAGCGTTTTAGAAATATTTTTATATTTTAATTATTTGATGCCTATTGAAAAAAACATTGTTTTGTTCTATAATTAATATGGAAAGAAATCGACAACTTACAAAATGGAGAGCGTAAATGAAAAAGTTGTACTTTATCGTCAATCTCATTGCTGGAAGAGCGACTATAGGTGACCGTCTCGGTGAGATAATAGACGAATTTAACAAGGCTGATTACGAAGTCACTGTGCATATAACTCAAAGCGGTACCGATGCTGCTGATTCTACTATATATGCTTGTGAGAACGGATATGATATACTTGTATGTGCAGGAGGAGACGGTACACTCAGTCAGTGCTTGCAGGGAATGATGCAGTGCGGCAGAAAAATACCGATAGGATACCTTCCCGCAGGTTCGACAAATGATTTTGCACGAACACTTGGTATACCCAAAAATACGATGGAAGCGGTGAAGTGGATAACTCAGGGAACTCCTATGGCTTGTGATATCGGCAAGTTCAATGATAACTACTTCTCATATATCGTTGCATTCGGAGCGTTCACAAACGTAGCGTATGAGACTCCTCAGCAGGTCAAGAATATGTTCGGACACGTTTCCTACGTTCTGAACGGACTCACGCAGCTTCCTGCGATACGCTCGAAGCATATGCGGATAGAGTACAATAACAATTCTATAGAAGGCGATTTCATATATGGAATGGTTACGAATTCATCGTCTGTTGCAGGACTTCTTTCGATGAACGATTTTCTGCTTGATGACGGAGTATTCGAGGTAACACTTATAAAGAAGCCGTCAAATATAGTACAGCTTCAGCAGATAGTTCATTCGCTTCTGAACATAACCGAAGAGATAGACAAGGACTATATAAAGTTCTTCCGCACGAATAAGATAACCTTTACATCGCTTAGCGGTGAGGATATTTCATGGACTCGTGACGGTGAATTTGGCGGAAATGCACAGGTAAACACGGTGTGCAACTGTCAGCGGGCTATACAGTTCATGATAGGTGACCGCATAATCACTGATTATGAAGACCCGATTGAGCAGTATTTATCCGAATAATGGTCAAATGAACAGAAAGACGTGAATGAAAATATTCAGGTGTACAGCACATCTGCAATCTTTCCATGTTTAGCCTGACTTTTCGTTAAACGGAAATAACCGCCTTTCGGCGGTTATTGAGGACGGATTTATTATAGCCACTGCGTAAACGCAGTTTTATCGTTTTTGTTATAGCCGGCACGCTCGTAGAATCTGAGCGTGCTTTCTTCTTTTGAGCCGGTCGCAAGCAGAAGTTTGTAACAGCCTTCACGTCCGGCGATTTCCTTAGCGTAATTCAGACAGGCAGTTGCAAGACCTCTTTTCCGGTATGCACTGTCTGTCACGACGTTTTCGATAAATGCGTGAGGTCTGAGTCCTCGGGTCAGGTTAGGAATTATGAGGCATACGCATGAAGAGACGATTTTTCCGTCTTCCTCTGCGACAATTATGTGGTGATTCGGGTCGTTGATTATAGTATTCCATATTCCGAGTACTTTATCGTCGATTTCGGGTACTTCCTTCTCGTGAAGGTGAGTATAGAGTTCGAGCAGACCCTTGAGGTCGTTTTTGTTTATTTCACGTATCATGTCAGTCCCTCCTTGTTTTTTAACACTTGTTATGCAAGTCTGACAACGAGTGTTGCGTTGAATCTGTCGTCGCTGATATCGGCATAGACTTCGCCTTCCATCAGTGACATTATCCTGCGGCAGATGAAAAGTCCGAGACCATTTCCCTGTATTTTACCGGAGTTGCTTCCGCGGTGAAAACTCTCGAATATCTGCGGAAGTTCAGCCGGAGTTAATGTACAGCCGGTATTTGAGACTGTTATCAGCTGACAGCCGTCCATTTTTTCAAAGCTTATCTCTATTAATTTTCCGTCACCGTATTTGATTGCATTTTCTACAAGATTTTGCAGACATTCTGCAAGACGGTCGGGGTCACAGGATAGGAGACAGTCGCTGAATTCGTTCACGATGAAATCGGTTCCCTTCATGGCGAGCTGAGAAGAATACCTTGCCAGAATCTTGCCGGTTATCTTGCTGAGAAACTCTTCTCCTATGTTTACTTCAAATGTCATGAAATCCTCACTTGCAGCCTGAGTTATCTGACTGACGAAGCTCTCTATTTCATCAGCACGGGTGTTGATACTGTCGGCGGCGGCACGGCGTTTTTCTTCATCGGGATAGAGTCCCTTAGCGAGAGCTTTTGCATTAAGCTTGATCGCGGAGAGGGGAGTTTTGATATCGTGTGAAAGTGAGAGCAGGAGCAGCTTTTTATCGCGCTGCATGGATATTTCGTTTTTTCGGCTTGTTTCGATATTTTCACGAAGCATATTTACTCCCCATGTGAATTTGCTGAAAAAACGGCTTTTTTCCTCCGGTATCTCAACTGCGAGATTGCCTTTTGCAAGTTCTTGCGGAACGGAGTTTATACGGTTAAACGGCAATAATATGTGCCGCCTTATGTAAATCAGCATAAGTGCGAATACAAGCGCTATAATGGCAATAAACAGGTTTATTATCAAAACCTCTGAATTATCTTTGCGTATATCGTATTCAACGCGGTATAATTCATCGCCTGCGCTGATGATAAGGTACTGTTCATCAGTTTCGTAGAGGTCGCCGTCATGTTCAGGGTAAACAGCCAGCAGGTGCGGATATTTACTCAGGTCGTAGGCACCGGTTTCGTTGATTTCGTCTGTGAGACGTTTTGCCTCTACGCGGTAAAGTCCGGTATTGGCATTTTTCTGCTTTATCAGTATTATGTTGAGAATTATCGTCAGCGTAAGTATTATAAGCGTGATAATGAAGCATATTTTGCGAAATGTTTTCATACGAACTTATACCCCACACCCCATACGGTCAGCAGACGTTTTGCTTTTTTGGGGTCGTCACCTAATTTTGAACGCAGACGGTTTATATGTACATGAAGGGTCTGTAATTCTGAATCACTGTCACTGCCCCACACAGTGCTGAAAAGGTACTCTTTTTTCATTGTCTTGCCCTGATTTTCCACAAGCAGTGCAAGCAGGTCGAATTCTTTTGACGTAAGCACGACAGTTTCACCGTCTATAGCAGCTGTTCTGTTTGCGAGATTAAGCGTGACACCGTCTGCGGAGATTATATCCTGCTGATAGCGGCGTTTGAAGATACCCTTTATCTTTGCGAGGAGAATGTCGATATCGTAAGGCTTTTCTATGTAATCATCGGCTCCGAGACCGAGTCCTGTGAGTTTATCCTCTTTTTCAGTGCGGCAGCTGACGATGAGAATAGGTGTATCTGTGTTTTCTCTGAGTTTTGAGCATACAGCAAATCCGTTAACGTCCGGAAGATTTATGTCCAGTACTACCAGTTTAGCACCGTATTTTTCAAACAGTTCGACCGCACGTTTTCCGCTGTCAACAGCAGAGACAGTATATCCCTCTGCACGCAGAAAGTCAGTGAGAAGGTCTGCGAGTTCTTTGTTGTCTTCAACTAAAAGTATGTCTGACATTTTATCACCACCTGATACTATATTATCATATTATCGTGAATAAAGCAAGAAAAATAAGGGCGGATATTATCCGCCCGCAGAAAAGAGAGTTGTGTATGTTAGGAGAGTTGTTAATGTTTTGTACTGAGTATGTCCATTAGCCGGCGGCGCAGACACTGCGAACACCGCGCTTACCAGCCCTGTTCCATAAGCCAGTTGTTGAGATTCCTTTCGCGGTCGCGGAGTTCAGCTTCCTTGCCGCTGAAATGCTCCATATTCTTTTCACCGACTATGCTTCCGTCTACGAGGTAGAGAACACGGCTGCATTTTGCTGCTACCTTCGGGTCGTGAGTAACGCACATTACGGTAGTTCCCTCACGGTTGAGTTTGAGGAGTTCGTCCATGACCTCATCGGAGCTTGAACGGTTGAGAGCGCCTGTAGGCTCGTCGGCAAAGAGCATTTTCGGTGAGTTTATCATGCTTCTGCATATGCACGCACGCTGAAGCTGTCCGCCGGATACTTCGTTGATGTCGTTTCCACCTACGTCGTCGATACCGAGTTTGTGCATGAGAGCGCGTCCGCGCTCCTCAGTCTGTCTGCGCGATTCAGTGTTCTTCTTTGACTTTACGGCGGGGAGAATGATGTTGTCGAGGACCGAGAGGTTTTTCATCATGTACATCTGCTGAAATATGAACCCCATTTCGTCGAGACGCAGCTGAGAAAGCTCCTTGTCATTTAGCTTTGATGTCTCCTTGCCGCTGAATAAGACCTCTCCGGCGGTAACTCTGTCCATACCGGAAACGCAGTAGAGCAATGTACTCTTTCCCGAGCCGGAAGGTCCCATTACTGCGACCATTTCACCCTCATTGATAGTGAGGTCTATGTTTTTGAGTACATTATTCTGATGCTTATTGATGATGTAAGTTTTGCAAAGGTTTTTAGTTTGTAATACCATTCCCATGATTATTTCCTCCTTGATACGTGGCTGTATATTCAATTCTTTTGTTTTTGCATATTATGTCCGCATTATTCTATACTTGCGGTATCCGATGCCTTTATCTTTCTTGTGTGAAGGGCAGTGATGAATGTGCCGAACACTGTTGCTGCGAGAAGTATTGCAGGGCATACTGCGAATATCTCTGCGGGGTTGAAGTCTACACTGATTTTCTTTACGTCGCCTATCATCTGGCTGACGAATTCGAGCATTGCTGCACTTAGCGGTACAACTGCTGCTGACGAAATAATGCACGCGAGTATGGCTACTATAACGAAGCGGAGAATGTGCTGTGATATTATGCTTCTTCCGTTTACTCCTACTGCCTTCATGAGAGCTACCTCACTCTTTTCCTTCGAGATGAAACTGCGCTCCATCAGCATTATGATAAGGAATACGAGTATGATAGTCATGACCATCATGAGTTTCTTCACAGCATTGAGTGAATCTTAGACCTGAGTCATTTCCTTTACCATTTCTTCGCTTGTGTATACCTTATCGGTATCTATTACCTTGCTGAGGGTCTTGATAGCTGAATCAATTTCTTTTTTGTCAGGACTGCCGTCAAGCTTTATCTGTATACCGCCGAATCCTAAGGGTTTGAGTCCGGCTTCTTCTGTGGAGAAGTCGTCGCTTAGCCATACGGCGTATCCGCCATTCCAGAATGATGAGAAAGTACCGGTTATGATAAATTCATACTCCTTGTCGTTAATGGTAGTAGTAATTCTGTCACCTATTTCGGCATCAAGCTTGTCGAGTGCGTACTGCGTGATTGCGACCTCGTCTGTTTTTTGCGGTGCAGTGCCTTCGTTGCATTCAATCTTGTATGCGGCTTCACCTCTTGTGGCCATATAGAATATGTTTGAATCTGATTTGTCACCGTGAGAGGTTTCACAGGTACAGCCGTAGGTGATACTGCATTTACCGTTTAAACCGGCTTCTTCAAGGTAATCTTCCGTTTTTTCGAGTGACGCCTTGTAGCCGCTGGGAGTTTTACTAGCTTCTTTCATTAATTCGGATTCAAGCACGGTTATCTCCGCGTCGGCAACGTTGAAATAGCGCAGGAGTTTTTCGCTTTTGAGTGTGTCAGCGCCGACTGCCATGGTGGTCATCATGAGCATACAGAGCGTAAATATAATTGTAATTATGAGGAACTGCTTAGGTGCGCTTGTAACGTCGTTTGCGGCGAGGAAACCTGTTATCGGGAGCTTTGTTTTTCCGAGGTGCATGAGACTCTTCTTGTGGAAGCGCTCGCCTGTCTGACCGCTTCTTACAGCGTCGATGGGGGAGAGTTTTCTGACCTTGCGTGTGCAGAAATAGCAGAACAGCATTATTATTGAAATTATACCTATTGAGCTTATAATGCTGAGCGTTACTCCGTTTTCACTTCCGAGGAACATATTCATCGAGACTGTACTGAGCATTACTTTGCTGAGCGGGATAGAACAGAAGAATCCGATTGCCGCTCCGCAAACTGCGATAGCCAGATACTTTACGATATAAAGTCCGCGGATACTGCTGTTTCTGATACCGATAGCCTTCATTACACCTATCTCGCGGAATTCTTCCTGTATAGTGAAGCCTATAGTGAAGCGGAGAACTATGAATGCTGTTATCATAATGATAATACTTACCGCAAGCATGATGTATGCTACCATCATATCAAAGAGATAGATATTTTTTTCGTCTTCTCTTGTATTAGCGAAAAGGAGAGAGTCTTTGTTGGTGTAATCAATGACCTTGTCAACGTTCGACGTCTTGATGTAAATTGTCTGATAAATCTGAATATCGTCGCCGTACTCATTTTTGATGTAGTCAAAATCGTCGCTGTTTATGAGAAGATACGGGGAAGCGGTAGAGCTTGTATCAGTTATAGCACCCTTCATTATTCCCTTGTATTCAAGGTCGAGATGAACTCCTTCAACATCAAGTTCAAACTTGTCGCCTTCCTTGACATCAAGGTCCTGAATAAAGGGAGTTGAGCAGTAGAAAGTGCCTTTTTCGATGTTTTTTATGACGTTGTTGTCCTTGTCGAAGTAATTGATACCGAACTCGCGTTCTCCTATGAGAAGTGCGGCGTTTATGAAGTTATCGAGCTTTTTGCCTTTGTGACTGAAATACTTCGGATTGAATAACTGTATGGAGCTTTCGTGCCATACATCGCTGACACCCTCGATTTTTTCGATTTCTTTTTCGACTGTTCCATCGTCTCCGTAGGTGGTGACCATAACATCGGGTACTCCCGCTTTATCGAAGAAATGGTCTATTCCTCCTGTGACTGCGGCGATGTTGTTAACGCTCGCTCCTGCGAACATTGTTGAAAGAATCACGAATATCAGCATAATGATATTCATGGTCTTTTTTCGTTTCAGATCGTTTTTTAGTATTCTGAAAAACATGATCAATACCTCCTTGCTTTCTATGTTCAGATTATACCATGTCAAATCTTAACTAATCTTTAACTATTTCCGTCAATTCTTAACTAATTCTTAATTCGGCACTTCACGCTATTTCCGCAAAGCCGGTCTGTTTGTTTTATCCGGATAGTATTATACTGGAAAAATATTTATAAAAATGTAATTTTTCTGTGAACATGGTCACAGATAGCAATAAGTAAGTTGACATTGTGGAATTATTGGTGTAAAATTAGTGTATAGATATTTGGATTATTATTTAATGTATGATAACTTACGAGGTAAGATTATGTCAGGATCTATAAGAAAGAAAACCGCATTCTCTGCGACACTGCTCCTCGTTCTTTTTGTATTGATCAGCTTTGCTGCGGCTGCCGTCTGTATCAGATTTGTAGGAAGCCGTTATCAGAAAGCTGCCGCTTCAGAGGCGGTTGAGTTCGTTAAGCTGACTATAGACGCGGATGAGGCAAAATTCAGCTTTACTACCAGGGAAGAATCAGAACGTTATGAATCTGTGAATAATAAGATAAAAGCATATCAGAATAACAACAGTGACATTATAAAACAGATAGCGCTTGTAAGCTTCAGCAACTCCTCAGGAAGTTATATTTATGATTCAGCCGGTCATGAACTCGGTACTAAGCTCGAATATAATGAGCATACTTCCGGAATGAAGGCTGAACTTATCAACGGAAGAAATCCGCTCAGCTATACAGACCACGGTGCACTCACTGTTATGGTACCGGTGCGCACTGTTGACGATAATCTTTGCGGATTTATAGTAGTAGAACTGACAAAACCGTTTGAATATGACTATTTCCCGTATATTGCCGGTGTTTTCGGGGTAATGCTGATAGTGTGCCTCGTATTCTCACTGCTGATGACTGCTTCACTGAACAAGAAGATTTTCCAGCCGATAAAGCGTATAACCGATTCAGCGGTGTACCTTTCAGGCGACGACAGTGTTTCCGAAGGCAGAGACGCTTCAATTATCTTCAATACCAAGCGTACCGACGAAATAGGCAGACTCAGTAAAGCTCTGCAAAAGATACTTTTCGATATGAACAGCGGCGCAGAACACCTTTCACAGGCGCTTTATGACGCTAATCATGACGGTATGACACAGCATCTGAACAAACGCTGCTACCACAGCATGGAAGAGAGTTTCCGCAATTGTGAGCAGATATGCGTTATATATTTCGACGTTAATAACCTTAAACTCATGAACGATACAAATGGTCATGAGAGCGGCGATTTCGTAATAAAGCGTGCCGCTGATTATATAAGGGCATTTGTAGGAAATGGCGATTACTGCTTCCGTATGGGCGGTGACGAATTTCTTATAGTAATGACAGAATCATCATATAGAACCGTTGATAAAATAATGGGGCAGCTTGACAAGGATTCTCCGTATATTCTGAGCCGTGAGAGCGATGACGTTAAATGTTCGCTTTCATATGGCTGTGCATTTGCAAAGGGCGAGTATTCGTATGACGAACTGCTTGCCGAGGCAGAGGAGAATATGTATGAAAAGAAGGCTGAACTGAAAAAACTGCTTCAGATGCCCGACAGATAATGAGGTGGTAAATTGAAAGGAAAAAAGTTTCGTCTTACTTTGCTCTCGAATCTGTCCGTAACATTAAAGTTTGTATTTGTCGAACTATTTCTTTTGTTCGCTGTATTGACGATAACTTTTGCTATGGTTCGCACCATATCTTTAACTCAGAAAAGAAAATACAGTCAGATGGAGAAAACGGCAGTAACCGCTTCTGAACATATAATGAATATGTCGATAGAGAGCGCGGTTTCGATTGCAAAGAATATTTACACGAATGAGGCGATATATGAGTTTTTGAACAGGGAGTATTCATCTTCATCGGATTATTACTCGGTATACTATCCGATACAGCAGAACAGTGCAATGAATATTGCTGATACCAATATCGTTAATACGTGTATAATATATACCGAGAACCCGACGGTTCTCCCGGGCGGAAATATCAAAAAACTCGAAGATGCGAAGGAAGATTGCTGGTATCGGGAATTCGTCAAAATGAAGAAGCCTACCATACTCTGCATTGACCCCGCTACAAAAAAACTGATACTCGTCAGAAAACTCGATTATCAGGAACTAAAAACAGGCGACAGCTATCTGTGTCTGTACCTTAATCAGAACGTTCTTACGAAGTTTGCGGACGATTTAGGATTCGATGGTGAACTTTACGTAATGAGCGGCGGAGACCTCCTCTACAGCAGCGACAAGAAGGTCAAGGCGGCAGATGATATCAATATCAATCAGGACTTTGAGTGTATCAAGCGCAATTACTATACGGTAGATATCGAATTCTATTCGTGTGCTTCCAAAGATACTCTATGGGACTTTATAAAGCTGAATAAATCAGTTTTGATAACTCTGATAGTAATAGTGACAGCAGCACTTATCGCCGGTCTGCTTATGGCACTTAATATCCGCCGCAGAATAAAGCCTGCTTTAGCTGAATATGAGAGCAATGGCAGTGTTAAATCTCTTGCCGGAAGTAAAAACGGCAGCGATGATATCGGTAAACTGCTTGATATATGCGGTGAAATGTCCGAAAAACTTGAACTTACAGGCAGCGAGTTCAAACTGCATAACGATTCGCTCATGCGTAAGAGCGACGAATTTAATTCGCTCTTTGCGACTGCTATGCGCCTTGACGCTGAAATAGCAGTGAGAGAAAAACTTCCTGAGATAAGGTCCGCAGGAACACATGATATGTTCCCGCTTGAAACTGAACTTCAACTCCTTAAAAAGATAGCAAACAGATTTGAAGCTGAGTTCAGCGGAATGATTCCGGAAGGAAAATGGAGTGTGCCGGCATATTCATTGGTGCTTATCGCATGGGACGTGTTCGGTAATCTCGGCGGAGAATCGGTAAAAACTGCGGCTTCTGGGGACGCTGCGGTAATAACTTTCGAGGGCAGCAAATCGCCTAAGGCAACTGATGCGCTGAAGCTGAATGCAATTTTTGAAGATGACAGCGTAAGCGATGAATACTCGTTCGACACAAGCTACAGATTCAATCCATATCTGCGTCTGAAGCACTGTTTCGGCAAAAACGTAAGTATGGAACTGAACACAAAAAATAAATTGAAACTCGTTTTTAAGATATATCCTGAAACAGAAAAGGGTGAACATTAGTGAAAGACAGAAAGCTCTTATCATCCGGACTCGCAGCACTGCTGATGCTTTCTCTGACAGCCTGCGGACAAAATCCGGACAGCTCGGAAAGTGAAACGACGGATAAGGCAAACTATAAGGAGTTTACCGGTATCTATGCTGCACGTATTCCTCCAATTGACGAGGATAATAATGATATTCAGCAGCTTATTGCTGAAAAAACAGGAGTTATACTGCATCAGCAGTTTATACCCGATGAGGGGGATATTGCCAAGAAGTTCAGCGATATGATGATAGAGAATAAGTTTCCGGATTATATGGCTCCCGATGCTCAGAACTGTCAGAAACTGATAAGAGAGAATGCGTTCGTTCCCCTTGACAACTACTGGGACGAGTACCCGAATTTAAAAGCGCTTTATACCGATGAAGAGTGGGATATGGTGCGTGCGGCTGACGGACATATCTACTATATACCGCTCTTTTCTGCGGAAAATATCAAATCGACGAATCCTGTACACTCCGGCGAAGCGTTCTGGCTTCAGGTAAAAGTCCTCGAATGGGGCGGATATCCTGAAATAAAAACGCTTGACGACTACTTTGGTCTCATCGAAAGATACCTCGCGGCTAATCCTGTAGATGAAAATGGCGAGCCGTATTACGGCTATGAAGTCGAAGCGAATGACACATGGTTCTTTGCACTTGATAATCCGCCGATGTTCCTCGACGGTTACCCGAATGACGGGTGCTGTATCGTTGACCCTGTTACACACGAGGCGAAAGACTATAACCTCTCGCCGACAGCTGAAAAGTGGTTCAGGAAGCTGAATGAAGAGTACCAGAAGGGAGTAATCGACCATGAGGCTTTCTTCCTTACTACAGACCAGTACCAGCAGAGAATAGCTTCCGGACGTGTCCTCGGAATGGTTGACCAGCGCTGGAATTTTGACGGTTCGACTAATAAACTGCCGCCGGAATGTACGTATATACCGTTCGGTGTGACGATAGACGAAAACGTTGAAGAACGTTACCGTGAACGTATTTCGTTCAATGGTTCGACAGGAGTTGGTGTATCAGTCAGCTGTACTGACCCCGACGGTGCAATAAAATTCCTGAGTGACCTTATTACACCTGAGATACATAATCTGCGTTTCTGGGGCATTGAGGGTGAGGACTATACTGTCGGAAAAGACGGTATATTTGAACAGGACGAGAAACAGTATGCGAACTGGAGAAATGAGGATCTGAGAAGGACTCATTTCTGCGAATATACATATATGCCGATGATACAGGGTATGGCTCCTGATGGAATAAATGCCTATATACCGTCTAATCAGCCTAATATTTACTATGCTCACCTACAGGACTGTGTTAAGAAGTGTTTTGATGCGTACGGAGTTCAGACGTATACAGAGATGCTGAATGAGCCGCCTGAAAATGAGCCGTGGTATCCGATGTGGTCGTTCAGCAATGCGGTTACAGAAGAGACTGATTACGGCAAAGCTATGAAGCAGATAAACTCGGTAAAGCATAGAAACCTGCCGCTTATTGTTATGAATGAGGACTTTGATACTGCGTGGAACAACTATCTTGAAGAATACAGCAAGGTAGATTCGCAGGTATATTTCGATGAACTTACAGCAGAAGTCGCAAGACGATGTGCAAAATAAAAAAACAGGAACACAATGTGCGCTGCTCTTAGCGGAACAAATGAGAAACCGAACTGAATAGGATAAACCCGATACAAAATGTATCGGGTTTTGTTTTATATTCAAATATATTA
>ONBA01000034.1 GCA_900315975.1 uncultured Ruminococcus sp. | reverse complement strand
TGCGTACGTATGGTGGTATATCCGCCGACAGTACAGTCCTATATGGGACACCGGAAAGGTATCGAAGCGCGGCTACGCAATGGCACAGTTCTCGAAATATATACGTCCCGGCGACGTGCGAATCGACGCTACAGAACAGCCTAACAGCAATATACTTGTTTCCGCGTACAAGCACAGCGACACACAGGTTGAAGTCGTAGCAATAAACAAGGGTAACAGTGACGTGACACAGGAGTTCAATCTGAACGGCAGAACAATCAAGAATGTCAACCGCTACAGAACTTCCGGAAGCGAGAATCTCGCCGCTACAAAGGGAATGGAAGCTAACGGCTCATCGTTCTTCTCACAGCTTCCCGCAAACAGCGTATCAACTTACGTCATCACACTTGAAAGCGACGGCAAGGAACTTCCGCCTGACTCAGGTTCGACAACAAGAGAACCCATAACTCCCGACGCAAACGGCTACTACTACCACGACACATTCGAGGGCGATACCTGCGACTGGGAAGGCAGAGGCGGTGCAACACCAACTCTCAGCGGACGTATCCCATACGCTGGCAAGGAAGCACTCCTTTGTCAGGACAGAGAGAGTGCATGGCGCGGTCTCCAGAAGACACTTGACCCGCTTACATTCAAGAGCGGCGAGGAGTACAGCTTCAGTGTTATCGCGGCTACAGCAGGTTCGTCAGCAAACATGATGCTCTCACTCGAGTACACTGATGCATCAGGCACTACTCAGTATGCACACATTGCTGAGGCACAGTCTGTAACAGATACATACGTACAGCTTGCAAATCCTAATTATAAGCTTCCCGAAGGCTCAAACTTCAAGCTTTATGTCGAGACAGAGGAAGGTACTGACAATTTCTACATCGACGAGGCTATAGTTGCCAAGGCAGGAACAACTATCAGCGGTCCCAAGGCAGTTACGATAATCCCCGGTGATATCGACTTCGACGGTGCAATAACCGCATTTGACCTTGTTCTTGCGAGACAGGGTATATCAGGCGGATTCGCAGACAAGAACGCTTCTAAGGCGGCTGACGTTGACCAGAGCGGTGAATACAATGAGGAAGACCTCACTCTTATCAGCGATTTCCTTCTCGGTAAGATAAAGGAGTTCCCGATAGCTGAAAAGCCTGTTCCGCAGGTAGATTTCACTCAGATGGCACAGAAATTCGGCAGTGTCAATATTGCAAAGTCATACAAGGGTTCAAATGAGCATAACCCCCTTATCTCGCAGTATTTCGGTGCAGACCCCGGTGTAATGGAGTACAATGGCAGAGTCTACATCTACATGACTGATGACCACCTTCTCTACAGCAACGGACAGGTTACAAAGGAAACTTACAGCACAATCAACTGCCTGCGCTGTATTTCTTCCGACGACCTCGTAAACTGGACTGACCACGGTCTTATCAACGCTGCTGGTCAGAACGGTATCGCTAAATGGGCAGGCAACTCATGGGCACCTACTGCCGCTCATAAGAAGATAAACGGCAAGGAGAAGTTCTTCCTCTATTTTGCGAATAACGCAAACGGCATCGGTGTTCTTACTTCTGACAGTCCGACAGGTCCGTGGTCTGACCCGAACGGTCATGCAATGATAGACCGCAAGACTGCAAACTGTACAGATGTTCCGTGGGTATTTGACCCTGCGGTTCTCGTTGACGATGACGGCAAGGGATACCTCTATTTCGGAGGCGGTACAGAAGGTAAGCCGTCTGACCATCCTAAGTCTTCACGCTGCGTTCAGCTCAGCGATAATATGACATCTATCGTCGGCACACCTGTTACTATCGACGCTCCTTATATGTTCGAGGACAACGGTATTCACAAGTACAACGGCAAATACTACTACAGCTACTGCACCAACTGGAACACAAACGGCAACAAGTATGGTCTTTCTACCGCGGCTATCGACTACATGGTAAGCGACAGTCCTCTCGGACCCTTCACTCATAAGGGTGAGGTGTTCAAGAACATCGGCAACTTCTTCGGCACGACCGGTAACAACCATCACACAATTATGAAGTTCAAGGACCAGTGGTACCTGTTCTATCATGCACAGTATCTCCAGGACAACATGGGCTTGAAGGGCTGCGGCTACAGAAGCACTCACATTGACAAGATAACTATGAATTCCGACGGCACAATGCAGCAGGTCAAGGGTACAAAGACCGGTGTTGACCAGATAAAGGCACTTGACCCGTACACAACTGTACGTGCGGCAACGTTCTCGCATCAGGGCGGAATCGAGATAAACGGAAGCGGTAATTCTACCGTCAAGGCAGAAAAAGGTGACTGGTTCCGCGTTTCAGGTGTAGACTGCAAGTCAGCGTCCTCTATCACCGTTAAGGCATCAGCACAGAGCGGCGGTATAATCAAGGTCTGCACAGGCAGTGCGTCCGGAACACCTGTAGCTTACATCGAGGTACCGTCAGGCGGTTCAATGCAGGAGATAACAGCTCCGGTACTGAATCTCAGCGGCAAGAACGACCTCTATTTCGTATTCAACAACAATATCTCAATGGACAGCTGGAATCTCGGCTGATGATAAAAATAAAGCGCCTGCGGTGTAAAACCGTG
This sequence comes from uncultured Ruminococcus sp., assembly GCA_900315975.1. The sequence continues at coordinate 22,789 of ONBA01000034.1, read as the reverse complement.
GGCGCTTTTATGTGTCATGAGCATTTGCGGCAAACGAGGGTGACACGCATCATATCATTATCAATTTGAGCGAATATATCGCCTCCCATTTCGTGCATAAGCCGCTGACAGATGTAAAGTCCGAGACCGCTTCCCTGATTGCTTCCGGCATTTGAACCGCGCCAGAAACTGTCGAAAACGTGGTCAAGTTCGTATTCAGGGAGAGTGCAGCCGGTATTTGAGACCGTGACGAGACGGCAGTCCTCTTCTTCTGAGAAGCTGAGCGAGACAAGTCTGCCGTCGCCGTATTTAATGGCATTCTCAAAGACATTCTGCAAGGCTTCCTCAAGCCTGTCGGGGTCACCGGAAATCATGCAGTCGGAGTAGTCAGCGACGCTTAAAGAAGTACCGGTAACAGAGAGCTTATCCTTGTAATACACAGTTATACGATCAATAACGTCGGAGAGGTAGAAGTCGGTGACATTTACCTCGAAGCTCATAAAGTCGGTGTTGAGACTTTCGATGATTTTTCCAAGGTAGGACTCGATCTCGTCGGCTTTTGTACCTATGTTTACGGCTGCCTCAGACTGCTTTTCCGGAGTAGTGAACAGACCTTTTGAGAGTCCTTTTGAATAGAGTTTTATTGCGGCGAGAGGGGTTTTGATATCGTGCGAGAGTGAGAGAAGCAAGGTCTTCTCTTTGCGGACACGTTCAAGCCCGGTTGTTTTTGAACGTTCAAGTTCACCTCGGAGCATATCGAGCCCCCATACAAATTTGCCGAAATACCGGCTTTTATTCTCTTTAAGCGGCTCTGAAAGATTACCCTTTGCAAGCTGATATGGAACGTCTCTGAGATGTGTGAACTGTCTGAGTACATTCTGTCTTATGTAGATTAGTACGGTCATAATGACGGCGAGAAGTGCAAGGAGAGTGCAATTGATGATTACGATAGATTTATTATTTTTCTCGTCGTGAGTATCTTCGTAGTCGATACGGTAGATAGTGCCGTTTATTTCGCGAATGAGGTACTCACTGCCGGAGCTGTAAAAAGCGGAACTGCCGTCATATGCGGTTATCGCAGTAACAGAGGGAAAGTCGTCGGGTGAGGGAGTTTCACCGCGCATGATAGACTGTTCAATGCGGTTAGCATCGACAAGGTACTGTCTGGCAGTGTCTTTTTTTCGAGTGAGCGCCGCGTCGGCAGCGGCGATAGTGAGAAGTATCAGGACAGGTATAATGACGAGCAGACGGTCGAATCGCTTCATGTCAGCCCTCCCACCGGTATCCCTTGCCCCATACCGTGATAATACGCGACGGATTTTTGGGGTCGGGTTCGGTTTTTTCTCTCAGCCACTTGATGTGTACTGTCAGGGTCTGCGGCTCGGATTCGCTGTCACTTCCCCATATCCGGTCGAAGAGCATCTGCTTTGTCAGGGTCTGCCCCTTGTTAGCTATAAGAAGATGCAGAAGCTCGAACTCTTTAGCAGTCAGATTCAGCGGAGTGCCGTTTCTTGCGGCAGTACCGTGAGCGATATCGAGAGTGATATCGCCGTCGGTGAGGGTGTCGATAGCGAGTCTGCGACGAAATATGCCTTTTATCTTGGCGACGAGAATATCGATATCGTACGGTTTTTCGATGTAGTCGTCGGCACCGAGGACGATTCCGGCAAGTTTGTCTTCCTTATCGCACCTTGCAGTCAGAATTATTATGGGAGTATTATCCCTTGCACGTATCTTCTTGCAGACTGCAAAACCGTCTATTCCGGGCAGATTAATATCAAGCAGAACGAGCTTTGCACCGTATTTCTCGTACAGTGACAAGGCTTTTTCGCCGTTATCAGCCGAACTTACGACGTATCCTTCCGCGCGGAGAAATTCGCACAGCAGACCGCAGAGTTCATTATTGTCCTCAACTATAAGAATATCGACCATAAAAGCCTCCATGAAAAATGTTGCAGGGGGTGTTGAATGCCAAGTCCGCGTTACCAACCCATTTCGAGCAGCCAGTTATTGAGTGCACGTTCGCGGTCGCGGAGAGGGTTATCCTTGTTTATATTATACTCGCCTCTGATGTTTCCGTCAACTATGTAGAGCACTCTTGTACATTTTGCGGCAACTTTAGAATCGTGAGTTACGAGCATTACTGTAGTGCCTTCGTTATTGATTTTTTCAAGCTCTGACATTACCTCGTCTGACGCTGTACGGTTCAGTGCACCGGTCGGTTCGTCAGCAAACAGCATCTGCGGACGGTTTATCATGCTTCTGCAAATGCAGGCACGCTGAAGCTGACCGCCGGACACTTCGTTGATATCGTTGTCAGCGATGTCGCTGATGCCGAGTTTTTTCATGAGTGAACGTGCGCGGGAGACAGTTTCGCTTCGTGATTCTTTTATCTTGTCGGACTTTACAGCAGGCAGTATTATATTGTCGATGACCGAGAGGTTCTTCATCATGTACATCTGCTGAAAGATGAAACCCATATCGTCAAGGCGGGTTTTAGCGAGTGCATTATCGGAGAGCGAACTGATGTCGGTACCGCAGAAGAAAACCTTTCCGGCGGTCATTCTGTCCATACCGGAGACTGTGTAAAGCAGGGTAGACTTACCTGAACCGGAGGGCCCCATGACAGCGACCATTTCGCCCTCGGAGATATGAAAGTTTACGTTGCGGAGAACGTTGTTCTGACGCTTGTTTATGATGTAGGTCTTGCAGAGGTCGGTTACCTCAAGAATGTATTTTTCAGACATGATATTTACCTCCATTATTCGATGTTAGAAGTGTCGGAAGCCTTGATACGGTTAGTGCTTAGTGCCATGAAGAAAGTAGCGGCAGTTACCGTGGCTAAAACGACAGCAGGGTAGAAGATGTAGGATTCTATGGGGTCGTGAGTGTATTCCAGACCCTTGACTGCACCTAATGCTGACATAAGGGGGTCCATAATCAGCTTAGTTGAAGGTACACTCAACAGACCTGCTATAATAACTGATAAAACAGCGATTATAAGGAATCTGAGCAGGTGTGTGGCTATGACTGAACTGTTTCTGAAGCCGAGTGCCTTTTCGAGTGCTATCTCCGACTTTTCATTCGAGATGAACGACTTTTCAAACAGCATACTCATCAGAGCTATAATTATTATCGTAACGAGCATTGTCAGGTTCTTTACACCGGAAATTGCGTCGGAAGCCTTAGTACAGTCGTTGACGTATCCGGCTTTATCGTAAACTTTTTCAGTCGAGAAAATGTCCTTGAGTTTTTCGATACGTTCGTTTATAGTTTTATCGTCGGGGTTATCGTCGAAGTTGACCTGATAAGCCATAGTGCCGAGCATACAGTTGTCGGGGAGTTCAAACGATTCGTGGAAACGTCCGCATTTGCCGACATTGTTCATTGAATCCATAAGAGCGGTCACTACGAACTTGCTTTTCCTGCCGTTAACGGTAATATCCACAGTGTCGCCGATATCAGCACCGATTTCCTGAGCGGTAAGCGTGCCGAGTGCGACTTCATTTGCGTACTGAGGGGGCGTACCCTCTGTGTAGACATAGTCGGAGCACTTTGTGTCACGGCAAAGGAGGAATCTTCCGTTAGATATTTTGCCGTCTAACTCTGTAGATACCGTGTAAAAAGTTTCGACAAAAACCTTTCCGGGCATATCGTTTTCTGCGAGAGTTTTTTCCATTTCAGCCTCGGCTTCACGGAGCGTTTTGAGACCGCTCTTGACTTCGTTTGTAGCCAGAGATGTGTCGATGAAAACATCGCTTGCAGAAGTGCCGACGATGTAGAGGAGTTTATCACTTGAAAGAGTCTGAGATGTACTTGAAAGAATCATGACGAGGAGAGTGCTGAGAGTGAAAACGGCTGTGAGAATTGCAGACTGTTTCGGGTTGCTGAGAACATCGTTAAGCGATATGAAGCTGTTTGCACTGAGTCTGCTTTTTCTGAGACTGAGCAAGCGGTGCTTATGAAAGCGTTCACCGGTCTGACCGCATCTTACAGCGTCGATAGGGGAAAGCTTCTTTATTTTGGAAGTACAGCTCCAGCAGAAGAGCATGATGAGTGCGACTACTGCGGCAGAGCTGATAATACCGATGAGAATGGGACTGTCGTTACCGAGTACCATGTCGATGCTTATGGAGCTGAGCATCATTTTCCCGAATGGGATAGCGGCAAAGAAACCGATAACAGAGCCGATAATGGCGATACCAAGGTACTTTACGAGATATAAACCTCTTACTGAACGATTCCTGATACCGATAGCCTTCATAACACCAATTTCACGGAATTCCTCCTGAATAGTGAAACGGATTGTAAAATGAAGTGCCGCAAACGAGATAACTATGAGGAAAATGCTGACTACCATGAGGATAGCCGAAATCGAAATAGTTATAATGTATATCAATTTGATGAGACTCCTTGAACCGTTGAACATACATCCGTCGTAGCTTTGCAGTATATCTGACATTACTTCATTGGAATCGGTATCGATGATATAAGTTGCGCAACGCAGAACAGAGCGGATAGTATCATTGCTGTAAAGGGTATTGAAGTCTTCGGGAGAGAGGATAAAGCGTGGGGAATCAGTGGTATTGCTCCCGAGGATTGCGTCCTTGCAGATACCTGCCATTTCGAGGTCGAGGGAAGTGCCGTACATATTAATAGTAATGGTGTCACCTTCCGACAAACCTGCCTTTAAAGCGAAGCTTGAGGTTATCATGACCTTGCCTTTTTCCACTGATGTGATTGGTTTGTTATTCTTATCGAAGCACCTTACAGCGACATCGTCAGTCGAGACTATCATTCCGTTTGAACTTGCCCCTTTCATAGGTGCACCATTATGTCTGAGCGTTTCGGAATTGCACATCAGGAAAGTTTCTCTTGTATAGCCGTTGATACCATCGGACTTGTCGAGAATATCGCCGAACGGAGTGCCGTCGTTGGGTTCAGAAACAAGAACAAAATAGTCTTTCATGCCTGCCATATCGAGGAAAGGGTCAACACCGCCGAGTACCGACAGGATGTTGTTCATACTTGATGAAAAGAACATTGACGAGAGAACGACGAAAACAAGGATAATAAGATTTATCGTCTTCTTACGCCGGAGGTCGTTTTTTAAAATAATCAGGAACATAAAGTTCATCTCCTTCCGTGACTATATCGTAGCACAGAAATTATTAAAGAATCCTTAAATAACTGACTTGACAAAAATTTGAAGGCAATGTATAATTAAGGCAATACCGCACAAAGCCCGCCTGAAGGCTTTGTACTGGATATGCTTGCATATTTTCCGTCATCTTGCACAGAAATCCCTTGACATACGTCAGTATGCCTGCTGAATTTCTATACAATCTGACGAAAAATCTGTCGGCGCATCTCCAGCACAAGCTTTGTACGGTATTGCCTTAAAGTATAAAATATGTGCATAAGCACGACGTGATGAGGTGTTATAATGGGACTTAAAATAAGAAAGAGTATCAAGCTTACCGACAATATCAAAATAAATGCTAACAAGTCCGGACCGAGTATCAGTTTCGGCGGACTCAGTCTCGGCGGAAAGAAAGCAAAAGTTACGGTCAGCAAGAAAAAGGTGACTGCGAGCCTTCCGGGTACCGGAATCTCATACGATGCAAAGCTTCCGACGGGCAAGAAAAAGTCGGGAAACAAGAAGGGCTGAAAAAATCAAAAAGGTAATTATTATACTACAATAAAAATAAGCAGGTGTCAAGTGATACCTGCTTATTTATTTTTACAAATTAATTATTTAGAAATATATGTATACTCTTTGAACAACTTTGACTTCTTTTCATTGTGCAATATGACTAAAAGGTCTGAGCATAATTCTCACTGCATTTTCCGCGTAATATAGCCGGAATCCCTTGACTTATACATCACAGTGTGCTATAATCAAATTGCAGGATTATCCTGTACGGCAGTTTACTGCACTGGACTGCCGTGAGGAAAATATATACACATTACAAATGGAGGGTTTTTACCAATGAACAAGTCTATCACAAGACTCGTGAGCGTTGCTGCTGCGGCAGTTATGTCGTTCACATTCTCCGTTTCAGCTCCTGTTTACAATGTAACAGATGCTGACGCTGCAGACGTTATGACTGCATTTGAGATCACAGAAAACATGAAGGTCGGCTGGAATCTCGGTAACACCTTGGACGCCAAGGCTGGCGATGATAACGGTGATTACGATCACGCTGGTCTCGAGACAGAGACATCATGGGGCTGCCCCAAGGCAAACGAAACACTGTTCAAGGCTCTCAAGGCAAAGGGCTTCAACACAGTTCGTATCCCTACAACCTGGTTCCAGCACCTCGATGAAAACGATAATATTGATCCCCAGTGGCTCGCACGTGTTCACGAGGTAGTTGACTACGCTTACAAGAACGATATGTACGTTATCATCAACGTTCACCACGAGAACTGGATCAACAGACCTGACCTTCTCACAGCTTATAACGATATCCAGCCCAGACTCATGAAGATCTGGACACAGGTAGCTACAGAGTTCAAGGACTACGATCAGCACCTCATCTTCGAGTGCATGAACGAGCCCCGTGCTGTTGGTACATCTCATGAGTGGTGGTCTGCAACTCCTGTTGCTGAGGCTGACGTTATCAACAAGCTCGAAGCTGACTTCGTAAAGCTCATCAGAGGTATGGACGGTCCTTACGCTAAGACTCGTCTCCTTATGCTTCCCGGTTATGTAGCAAGCTCGGATAAGACATTCCTCAACCAGATCGTTCTTCCCGATGACGATTACCTTGCAGTTTCTATCCACGCTTACACTCCTTACAACTTCACAATGAATACAAACGCAGAGGAAGGCGCTTACCACGATACATTCACTACCGAGTTCAGCAATGACCTCGCTTATAACCTCCAGAACTTCCGCGATATGTTCATAAACAAGGGCGTTCCGGTAGTTATCGGTGAAATGGGTACTTCCAACTTCGGAAATACTCAGGCTCGTGTAGACTGGACAACTCAGTACTTCACAACAACTAAGAAGTACGGTATTCCTTGCTGTCTCTGGGATAACAACATCGAGACAAACCCTGAGGCTCCCGGCGAGTGCCACGGTTACATCAACCGTGAGACAGGTGAGTGGTATCAGACAAGCCTCCCCGTTATCAACAAGATGATGGAGATCATGAACGACAGCTCGATCGTTTGGGGCAGCGAAGGCAAGATGCCTACATATGACCACAAGGATCTCTCAACAGGTAAGGTATTCCTCACTGACACTTCTATCGACGTAGCACTTACTGATACATATGGCAACTCTACTCCCGGCAAGGAGATCTCATGGGATGACCTCAAGGGCAAGGAAGTTGCTATCAAGTACACAGGCGATACACCTGTTCTCGCAGTTTCCGATAAGGATTACAAGGGCTGGTCAGAAATGTCCGCTTATACAGTTGACGAAGAGAAGGGCATTGCTTACTATCTCGTAGATCAGCAGGTTCCTAAGGCTTACTCAGGCGACCTTTCAACTATCAACCACATGCAGGCAAGAACACCCGGCAAGACAAACATCGAAAAAATCGTTATCATCGATGCTCCTGATGTAGCTATCGTTATCCCCGAGGATAAGACAAAGAAGACATCTATCGACTTCTCTAACGCTCAGCCGGGCGATAACCTCCTCATCAAGATCAAGGGCGAACCCCTTACAGATACTAACGGCTGCGTTGGCTTCAACGGTAACGGCTGGGAGCAGATCGAGTGGGAAGGCAAGACAGATGCAAACGGTAACCTCACAGTTTCTATCCCTGTAAGCAAGTTCCCTGCTGGTATCACATCAGCAGAGGCTCAGATCTGGTATCAGCCTGAGCTTGTAGACTTCGACGGCTACAACTTCGGTCAGGGTGCTGTAGAGACAACTACTACAACAACTGCTACAACTACAACAGAGACAACCACAACCACTACATCTGCTACAACAACAGAGACAACTACAACTATCTCTGAGACTACTACAATAGCTACTGAGACAACAACTGTTTCTTCAAGCGGAACTTCCGGTGCTAAGCACCCCGGTGACGTTAATGAGGACGGTTCAGTATCAGTTGCAGACGCTGTAGCAATTCTCCAGTCTATCGGTAACAAGGACAAGTATCCGCTTACAGAAGACGGCAGAAAGAATGCAGACGTTGACGGTGTTGCTGGTGTAACAGCTAACGACGCACTCACAATCATGAAGGTTGACGCTGGTATTTACAGCGAGAGCGACCTTCCCCTTAAAACTGCATAATTAACGCTTATATGCGAAGAAAGGCACCACGTCAGCGACGTGGTGCCTTTTGTTTTATACTACAGCTACGAGCGGTATTGCAAAAGAAAAATGCGCAGGAAATTGTGCTAACAAGTGAAATAAGGGCAAGTATTACATATTAACCGAACATCTTTGCAAATACACCGGGGAAGCCGTAGCAAAGTACGCACATTATCGTTGATGCAAGGCAGAGACCGAGGAATATCGCGGGCACGCTCTTCTTTAGAGGAATACGTCTCAGGACGGCGATGAGGGAGCCTGTCCACGCACCGGTACCCGGGAGAGGAACGCCTACAAAGAAAAGCAGGAAAAAGAATTCGCCCTTCTCCATTTTTTCACTCTTGTTGAGTGCTTTGTTTTCGAGGAATGTCACGAATTTGCAGAGAAGAGGTATATTGTGCTTCTTTATGAATGCGAAAATCTTGTCGATAAAAAGAAGAATAAACGGGATAGGAATAATATTGCCTATCATGCATACCCATATTGCCTTCCAAAGCTCCATATCAAGCAGTCGCGCGGCGATAATACCGCCTCTGAGCTCGACGATCGGGAACATTGAAACGATGAATGGAATCAGCCATTCGGGAATACCGTGGTCAGCGAGCCACGTAGTCATAGTTTCAGTGAGTTCTCTCATAGTAAAAATCCTTTCATAAAAACGTCATCTTTTCTATTATCTCATATCTTTGGGAAATAGTCAAGCATTTTGGCAAAAAAAGTCCCCATTCTCAATGGGGACTTAATAATATTGCGGAGTTTTACAGTGTCAGCTTAAATAGCAGGAGCCGGTTCTTTGTTGAGGATATCCATAAATTCCTCACCTGTGATAGTCTCGCGTTCAAGCAGGAAATGAGCGAGTTCATGGAGCTTGTCGATGTTCTCGGAGAGTATGCGTACCGCCTTCTCGTGTGACTGCTTGACGATAGAATTGACCTCGTCATCGATTCGTGAAGCGGTCTCAGGTGAGCAGGCGAGAGATGTGTCGCCTCCGAGGTACTGATTGGACACGGTTTCGAGAGCGATCATGTCGAAGCTGCTGCTCATGCCGTAGCGCGTTACCATAGCGCGTGCGAGCTTGGTAGCCTGTTCAATGTCGTTGGACGCTCCGGACGTACAGCTGTTAAATATGAGCTCCTCAGCGGAACGTCCGCCTGTGAGGGTAGCGATGCGTGCGAGAGCCTCCTCCTTAGTGAGCAGGAACTTTTCTCCCTCGTCGACTTGCATGGTGTAGCCAAGAGCACCGCTTGTACGTGGGATAATAGTTATCTTATGTACAGGGGCGGAGTCTTTTTGTTTAGCGGCAACGAGTGCGTGACCTATCTCGTGGTAGGCGATGATTTCCTTCTCCTTCTGAGATATGACTGCGTTCTTGCGCTGATAGCCTGCTATAACGACTTCTACGCTCTCCTCAAGGTCAGACTGGTTCACAAGGCCTCTGCCGTTTCTGACGGCTCTGAGGGCAGCCTCGTTGATTATATTGGCAAGCTCTGCGCCGGAAGCGCCGGCGGTAGCTCTCGCGATAGCGTTGTAGTCGATATTTTCTTCTGTCTTTATCTTTTTTGCGTGTACTTTCAGAATAGCCTCTCTGCCGCCGAGGTCGGGGAGTTCAGCGGGTATACGTCTGTCGAATCTGCCGGGACGCAGAAGGGCAGGGTCGAGCGACTCAGGACGGTTAGTTGCGGCAAGTATAACAACACCTTTTTTGCCGTCGAAGCCGTCCATTTCGGTCAATAGCTGATTGAGGGTCTGTTCACGTTCGTCATTGCCGCTGAAGTTGCCGTCACGCTTCTTTCCTATGGTATCTATCTCGTCGATGAAAACGATGCACGGAGCCTTCTCGTTAGCCTGCTTGAAGAGGTCACGGACCTTTGCCGCGCCCATTCCGACGAACATCTCAACAAACTCTGAACCTGATATCGAGAAGAAGGGGACATCTGCCTCACCGGCTACAGCCTGCGCGAGGAGGGTTTTACCGGTGCCGGGAGGTCCTACAAGGAGTGCACCTTTTGGGAGGTCAGCACCGATATCGGCGTACTTATTGGGGTTGTGTAGGAAGTCAACGATTTCTTCGAGAGCTTCTTTAGCCTCGTCCTGACCTGCTACGTCGCCGAAGGTTTTGCCAGTCTGTGCCTTAACGTAAATCTTGGCATTGCTCTTGCCGAACGACATTGCGTTACCGCCCATTCGTTTAGCCATGCCCTTGAAGAGAATATTCCACAGAAGCATGAAAATGATTATCGGCAGTACCCAGCTGACGAGAAAATTGAAAAATACATTGGTTTCCTGAAAGCTTTCGGTGAAGATAATGTTGCCTTTTTTGTGGAGACGCTCGACGAGGTCGGGGTCGTCCATTTTGCCTGTCGAGTATATTTGTTTACTTCCGTCCTCGTTGACGACCTCAAAGCGTATCTCGTCCTTTTCAATCTTGACCTGAGAGACGTTGCCGTCGTCCACCTGCTTAAGGAAGAAGCTGTAGTTAGTTTCCTTGACCCTTGCACTGGTGAGTTTCGGCATAACAAAGGCGTTCAGCAGAAGCAGACCAATCATTGATATAATGATAAATCCGAGTATTTGTTTAATATAATTCTTATCATCTTTCATTGAAACAACTCCTTTTCGATGACATGACAAAATTATAACATATATTCGCGAAAAATACAACCGGAAAAATGTGATAATTCTGAAATCTATGTGAAAACACTGTCAGCGCAAAATGAAAAAGGACTCCCACGGCAGTATCACCAACTGCAACATGGAGTCCAACTTTTCTATATAATTGTTTTCTATTCTTCTATCTTTTTATGAGAAATGGTTTCTCTGTCCGTCACCGTAGAATCTCATGTAACCCTGTTCAAAGAGTTCAGGATTGCTGAAATAGAGTTTAACGGCTTCTTCAACAGCGTCAGTAACGCGGTTGGTGAATGAACGGTAATTAATGTATCCGTTTGCACCTGAGAACTGGTTACGCTGGAGGAGTACACTTCTGATATCATCGGGGTACTCAGAACTGTAAACGCGGTTCATGATGACTTCAACGACATAAGCTTTTTCAGTAACGCTTATCCACTGACTGCCTGCCTCATTACCGACTGCGTTACAAAGCATAACGTAATCAATATCTGAGATAGGGAGAGCGTCGGGGGTATCGACAGGGATATCTGTAGGGATAACAGGCTCTGTGATTTCCTCAACGTGAATATTGCTGTTCTCCTCAGCGGGAGCTTCAGCGATTTCCTCGACTACAGGCTCTGTTGGAGCTTCTGTCTCGGGTTCTACATATACCGGAGCTTCGTAAACTTCGGTAGGTTCCTCAATAAATGCAGCTTCTGCCTGAACTGCCTCTGCTGAACCACCTATAGTAGCAGCTTCGGTAGTAACGACGATAGCCTCAGTAGTTGTTTCTGCCATAGTAGTTGTAGCAGAAGTAGTAGTGGTTGTTGTTGATCTGCTTGTTGTGGTGACGGCTGTTGTACTGATAGAAGTTACTGCAGCGATGTTTGCCAATTCTTCGTTATCAAGGTCATAAACTTTATTGGCATCGTTTTCCGGAGCGACTGAACTTACAACAGGTGAGGTAGCGTACACACCAAGAAGTCCGCCGAATAAACAAGTGGAAACACCTCCGGCTATAAGGGCTGCAACTTTAGCTTTTCTCATCAACTCATCCTTTCCTCGAAAAGCATTTCGTTATTTGTCCGTCTTTTGGACTGTGATAATGTTACCATATCTTGCGGAAAAAGGCAACAGTTTGAAAAACTTTTCCATTTAACAAACAAAACTGTTCAAGAGAATAAGATGATTTCAGTCAAAATGCCACACATTATATGTCTTATTTATGTCTATGAAATGAATAAACAGTGAACAAACTAAACAAGTTAACAACTAAATGTTACACTTCTGTAACCGTTTGATAGAATTTACTGTTCTACAGATTGTAGAATTTGATGATTTGATGTGCAATATGCATAATTTAGTAATTGATAACTTGTGCAGAACTACGCAAAATCGGGTGGAATCGTGTACTAGACGTAATATATCGGGTTTGATAGTCAGGGTATCAAATTGTTACAATTTCAGTCGATTTTTGTCAGAAAATCAAAGACGGCATTGGCAGAATGAATAAAGATAAAAAGTGGCTTAAAATAGCCTTTTTTACTTATTTACAAATTTAACTGTCTTATACTTGTGCACAAATGATAATTATTCGTAGCTGATTGTCTCAAATTTGTTGTAAATGACGTGAATGTTGAAATACGTTCAAAATATACCGATATATGAAGTATATATGCTGTTTTTGAGACTTAAAAAGAGCAGCCTTTAAAGGCTGCCCCTTCAAATATGTAATAATAGTGCCGTTTTTGCTACCTCTGGTGCATATTTTGCTCTTTTATCTGCAATCTGACATCATTGCCTTTGAATTCAAGGCAGGTGTACATCGAGGTCAGACGCGATACAACACGCTCATCGTAGCGTTCAGCTATCTGTCGGAAGTCCATATTTGTACTTATAATAGTTGGCATACCGCGGTTGAGGCGCGTGTTTATTATATTATAAATAGTAGAGTTGTAGAATTTCGACTCGTATTCAGTACCGAGGTCATCGAGAATGAGAAGTTCGGTGTCCATAACGAGGTCGAGGGTCTCAGTTGAGTGGCTGTAGCTGAATTTTTCATTCTCTATCCTGCCGAGAATATTGATGATAGAGTCGTAGATGACTCCGTACCCCTTAGCGAGAACTTCGTTTGCAATGGCGAGAGAAAGGTGAGTTTTGCCGAGACCTGTTCTGCCGAACATCAGAATACTCTCAGAGTCTGACTTGAAATTTGCGGCATATTGTCTTGTAAAGGCTAAAATACGCTCCATTACGAAGTAATCGTCGCCTGAATAGTAACTGAGTTTAAACGAATCAAACGATGACAGAGTGAGCTGAGCGTTTGAGTTGAGCTCTTCAGCCATGAGTTTACCGCACAGCTGTTTCATACATGAGCACATTCTGCATCCGTCACTGCCGGTGTCGGAGCACTTGGGGCAGGTGAATTTTACTTCAAGGTAGTCGGCAGGGTAGCCGTTTGAGACGAGCATATTCCTGCACATATCCTGTGCACTGAGGTTAAGGGTGCGTATTTTTTCGATTTCCTGAGTAATATCCTTGCCCTTAGACTTGATTATCGTATTGATAAGCTCTTTTCCGGAGTTGAAGAGAGCGTCGTTTATCTCCTTGATTTCGGGGATTTTCGAGTTGATTTCCTGTATGCGCCTGTCGTTTTCGTCGATAGCGCTCATGCGCCGCTGAGTTAGGATAGCCTGCGCTTTTTCAAGTATTTCGTTATCCAAAGTAGTACCTCTTTAGAAGTTATTGATTACGAAGCTGTATTTGTCAGCGTCGAAATCGTCTGAGCTGTTCTGAGACGGCTTCTTATTCTTTTTGAAGTCGTTTTCAGCCTGTTTTACGTCGTTTACGGTTCTATATCCACTGCCGCTCCATGAAATGAGTATCTTGTTTATGTACTCGAATGAGAGCTTGTCTATCTGTTCGATAGTTTTTTCATAGGCGTAGTGTATCAATTCTGAGCTATATCCGGCAGTACGCCACTGGTCGATTATTTCGAGCTGTTTAGCAGTCGGACGTCGTTTCATCTCGAACATTTTCATGATATTTGCTATGTAGTCGTGAGAACGCGAGAGACGTTCTATTTCTTCCTGAGCTGAATCTAGAGTATTGATGTCCTTTTCTGCCCAGCTTATAGCGATTTTCTCAATGTAGCCGGCATTGGTCTTCTCTATTTTTTCACAGTACACGAGCAGAGTCATGATGACTTCGGCTTTGAGACCGAGGTAGTTGGTCATCCATATGAGCGAATTCTGCATAGTATAATTGATACTTCCGAGAGTAGCTTCCGCCGCCTTGAAGAGTTCAGCGATATTGGGTGAATCGTTCATTATCTCGGAAATTTCCGATGGCTTCAGTACTTCTCTTCGTCTCGGTGCCGGAACTTCTTTTTGTACCGGTTCAGTCTGCGGAGCTATCTGCTCAGGCGGAGTCATGATACTGCGCGGAACAGCGGCGCTTTGTTCGGGAGTAAGAACGTTTACCTGCTGCCAGAACATAACAGCGTCCTCAGCCTGTTGAGGTGTAACGCCGGTATTCAGGGCGATTTCGTCGGTAGTAAGCTCTCTGCCGGAATTTCTGAGAATGTACATGAGAACCTTTATTTGCTCGCCGGTAGCGAGTTTCAGTAAATTATCGGCAACGATGCAGGGCACACCGAACATACTGCCCCATACGCCGCAGTTAGCCTTTAGTTCCAAATAAATTCCTCCTCGGGAAATAATGTCTGAATGTTGCTTTAATATTATAGCATAAAAGTTTCACTTTGTCACTATGGCATTTTTCACGATATAGAGCCGAAAAAACTATGAATTTTTATTCTGTGGGATTATGCGCATCTCCTATACTATTATAATAGTATAAGGAAATTGCCTGCTGAAGAATCAGCAGGCAAATTTCAGGTCATGCGATTACGATATTAAGTCCCTGAGCGGACTCGACTGTAAACGGTTTATTTGTTCCGCAGACGGATACATTTACGGTGCCGCCGGAGCGTACAGCTTTGATCTGAGCGGCAAGCTTGCAGTCAGGAGAATAGACCGTCGTTTCGGCGGCTGCACCGTCGCGCAGACCGTATATAACAATGTGCATATTGTCAGTGTAGTCGTAGTCAGCGGAGTTTTTGAAATTTCCGTAGACGATAATGGAGTCCGGCTTTGCGTAGAGCGGCATACCGAAATAGTCGTAGGTTTTTGAGTACCATTTACCGCCTTCAAGCTCCTCACCTGACTGAATATCGGTCCATGTTCCGCAGTCGGGGAGATAGAATCCGCAGTCACCGTCGGGACTGAACACCGGAGCGACAAGTAAACTGTCGCCAAGCATATACTGAGTATCAACAGTGAGAGCAGAGCGGTCGAATCCGTAATCGACTACCATTGCCCTCATCATGGGAACACCGGTCTCATGAGTGAGTATCGCATTTCGCCAGAGATAGGGCATAAGTCTGCCTTTGAGGTTTATGAAGTGACGTGCGACATCACAGCTTTCCTCGTCAAAATTCCACGGTACACGGTATGAACTGCTTCCGTGGTAGCGTGAGTGGGTGGACATGAGACCAAAAGCAGTCCAACGCTTGTACAGGTCTGGTGAACCGGTAGCCTCGAAGCCGGAAATATCATGGGAGAAGAAGCCGAATCCCGACAGGCACAGTGACAGTCCGCCGCGGAGAGTCTCGTACATTGACTCATAGTTTGAGAAGCAGTCGCCGCCCCAGTGTACAGGAAACTGCTGACAGCCTGCCGTCGCTGAACGTGCAAATACGCAGGCGTTTCCGTCACCATTTGCCTCTTTTACAGCGTCGAAAACGGTCTTGTTGTAAAGGTATGAGTAGTAGTTGTGCATCTTGAAGGGGTCAGAGCCGTCGGAATACACGACATCGGTGGGGATACGCTCACCAAAG
The DNA here is from genome assembly GCA_900315975.1 of uncultured Ruminococcus sp. Next base: position 7,013 of record ONBA01000034.1, on the reverse strand, counting down.
TCTGTTTTGAATGTGTCGATACCGTCTGCGGCGAGCTGTTTGATTTTTGAAGCGTACCACTCACGTGCGGACGGATTGGTAAAGTCGATGATAGCAAGTCCGGGCTGCCACATATCACACTGGAAAATGCTTCCGACTTTTTTGCGGATAAAGTAACCATTATTACGGCACTCCTCAAAGCATGATGCCTGCTGACTGATGTACGGGTTTATCCACAGGCATATTTTCAGTCCGCGGGCTTTGAGACGCTGAATCATCGCTTTCGGGTCGGGGAACATATCCCTGTCCCACTCAAATCCGCACCATTGAAATTCCTTCATCCAGAAGCAGTCGAAGTGGAACACGTCAAGCGGCAGTTCGCGTTTTTCCATTTCGTCGATAAAGCTTGTTACTGTAGCCTCGTCGTAGTTGGTGGTAAACGAGGTGGAGAGCCAAAGTCCGAAGGTGTAGGCAGGGGGGAGGGCAGGTCTGCCGGTGAGGGCAGTATAGCCTGAGATAACGTCGGCAACAGTTTCGCCGCCGAAGATGTAGTATTCGAGCCTTTCGCCCTGAACGCTGAACGCAAGCTTTGAGACATTTTCGGTAGCAACTTCAAATTCGGTAAGTTCGGGGTGAGCCGCAAATACTCCGTAACCCCTTGAGGATACGCAGAAAGGTACAGATTTATAGCTCTGTTCAGTGCACGTACCGCCGTCGTTGTTCCATATTTTAACGGTCTGACCGTTCTTGACAAAAGGAGTGAATTTTTCTCCGAAGCCGTAGATGTACTCGCCGGTACTGAGTCCGAGCATTTCGCGCATATACGTGTCGGTGCCGTTGTCGGCTTTAGCAAAGAACTGCCTGTTCTGCTCGAAATTTCGCCTGACAGCCGCATGGCAGGAGTTCTCGGTTATCATTGAGGTCGAGCGCCAGCCACACTTTGTCAGCAGTTTTTCTCCGTAAGTGAACACCACGTTCCACTCCGCACCAACTGCGCCGGAGGTAACTTTTGTTCTGCCTGAAATCAGCTCATATCCGCCGTTTTCGGTTCTGCGAAGAGTCGGAGTGAATGAACTGTCGGACTTTATCTCAAAGCGAGGGAGCGTTTCGGGCACACCGCGAAAGTGTTCGATACTGACCTTTATGCAGTTTTCACGCGGCGAGCTGTATGTCACAGCGATGAGCGGACCTTCAAGTGTCATGCCGCGGTTATGTATCCAGCGTCCGGAAGCGATGAGCGTGAAGCTGTCACCGGTATCGGATGCGGAGCATATCTGCGTAGCATAGGTGATATTATAGCCTGATTCGGTCATCCAGAAGCCGTCGTTGATTTTCATAAATGTCTCCTTTGAGTGTAAAATAATGCTTTTTGTATATAATATAATCTGTTGCGATATATCATATTATAGCACATTAAGTATAAAATTACAAGGCAAATATTGCTTTATTTTGGCAATTTCTTATTTGGTCGGGAAAATGCTCCGGTCTGTTTGACATCGGTGAGCGAATGTGTTATAATAAATTCAATAGTGTGATTTTTAAAATGAAAGAAAGGTGCAGTAATGAAAAATAAGCTCATAGCCGGACTTACGGCTTCGCTGATGCTGATTCCATTTATACAGATACCGAGTGCAGGAGCTATCAATTTTACGCTGAAAACTCCGCTTCAGAGCGAGTCTGCGATACTCGTTAATCTCGACTGCGATACCGTGATACATGAGAAAAATGCCGACGCTAAACAAATGCCCGGTCCTCTCGTTAATATCATGACCGCTGTTGTCTGTCTTGAGGAGTGTCAGGACCTCGATGCTGAGGTAACAGTCGATGAGGACGTTTTCTCCGACCTCTATGTTACCGATTACCCCGATGACCTACGTTTTGCTGATATCCTTGACGAAGATGTGCTGACCTATACCGACCTGCTTTACGCAATGATGCTCACGTCATCAGTCGAGGCTTCGTCAACTATAGCATACAATATCGGCGGCGAAAGTATTCAGAAGTTCGTTGAGAAGATGAATTCAAAAGCGGCAGAGATTGGTCTGAAAGATACTAATTTCACCAACCCCACAGGTATGTACGACCCTGAGCAGTATACTACTGCACGTGATATGGCTGTGCTTACGCAGTATGCGCTCAAAGTTCCTCATTTCGAGGAAATCGCTTCTACCTATTCGTATACTCCGGTAGTACCCAACCTCGAAAGACATAAAGACCGTGACTCGTGGGTGTGGTTCCATTCAAACATCATGATGGACGCCGAAAACGAAAACAGTTACCCCGGATGCCGCGGTGTCAAGACCGCTAACCTCGAACTCGGCGGCAGAAATATCGTCGCTACTGCAAGCAAGGACGGCAATAACTACCTCGTTGTATGTCTGAAAGCTCCGCTCAGCAACGGTGAGGGTGACCCCACTTTTTCCCATATAAACGACGCGACTACGCTCTTTAACTGGGCGTTCAAAAACTTCTCCTATCAGACCGTTCTGCCGGAGTCTACTGAGCTTGGAGAAATACCGGTCTCGCTCGCTGACGGCAATAATTACGTCCTCGCAAGACCTAAGGAGGAAGTGACCCTTCTTTGGTACGACGATGTTGACATTTCGCTTATCAGCCGCGATAATATCACATGGAAGACTGATTCGCTGAAAGCTCCTGTAAGAAAAGGTGAGTCGCTCGGAACGGTTACACTTGAGTATTCAGGCGAACAGCTCGCAACTGTTGAGCTTGTTGCAGTCTCAGACGTTAAGCGTTCTGCTTCAAAGTATAATCTCTATGCGATAAAGCAGTTCCCGAAGACCGACTGGTTTGCAAAATCACTCGTTGTGGCAATCGTTCTATGCTCGATTTATATCCTCATCTGCATTTATTCTTATGTTCTGTTCAAGAACGACCAGAAGCCAGTCAAGCCGATTTACGCTGTTCCGAAGCTCGACAAGCCAAAGAAAAAGAAAAGACCCGATAATAAAAAGTAAATGAAAGCGCACAAGGGTAATCTGCCTCTTGTGCGCATTTTTTTATAGTATGATATAATCAGAGTAGGAGTAGCCGACGGTTCCGTTGTAGTCAACGACGTACCATTTACCGGCAGTACCGTTTATCATGACCCTTGCACCGTTGGGCATCGACCCTATCACCGCTGACTTCGTATCAGGCAGTTTGCGGATATTGAGTCCGGAGCCGTCTGTTACAACTGTTCCCCAGCGCACTGCCGACGGCTGTACAAATGGGATTCCGAAGTAAGTGCACAGTGACTGCGCAAGGCTTTTCGCAATAAGACCAAGCGAATTCTTTATCCATGCTTCGTCAGCGTAATTGTCGTGGTAGCCTATCTCGCACAAAACCGCTACAGCCTTGGTTTTCAGCACTTCGGAGAGTGTGTAGGTAGGCACTGCTCTTACTTTGTCGGGGAGGGGGTAAATACTCTTGAGACCTGAGGCGATAATGTTTGCAAGCTTCTGACTATCGGCGCTTTTGGGTGCATAGTAGATGTCGATACCCCTCAGTTTGCCTGCTAAATTTTCCGGAGCGGCATTGGTATGGAGTGCAAGGTGGACATCATAATTTGATGCATTAGAGTCGCTGATAGCTCCCTGAAAGCCTCTGTCGGGGTCGTTGCGGACATAGACTATTCCGCAGGAGCGAAGGTAAGGTTCAAGGCGGTCGGCGAGGAGGTTCATGTAGAGTTCCTCATTTCCGCTTGTAGCGTACTCGTTCCATTCCTGAGTCGAGGGACTTAAAAATACCTTTGGCATGGTATCATTCCTTTCGTGATTTACTGGCATTGACCTGTATATTATATTCATCAAATACTAAATCAGTGAAAGAAAAACGGCGAAGCCGCGTGTATCGTGAATGCAGCTTCGCCGTTTCTTATCCTGTAAACCCGCTTAGCAAGAGGTAGTCAGGCGGGTCATTTTTTTCGTGTTTAACGAGTTCTTTTTTGTCACCTGTGTAGTAGTAACCGAGCCAGTAGGCATAATTCTCAGGCGGTGCAGGTACGTCTCCCTTGTGAGTGAAGTTAGGACGCTGAAAGACTAGTCGTGTACGTTCTTCGTCTTCACCTATCTGAGAAACAGGTCTGCCGAGGAGTGGTTCGTCGTCCTTGGTATAGAGACCGGCTTCATCAAGGCACGTAGCCGCGAAATCCGTGAGTGATATGCAAGCGATAAGTCCGACCATAATGTCAGAAATGAACCGCCGCGGCTTTTCTTTGAACTGGCACAGGAGAAAGGCTGAAAATAGTGAGAAGGCGGCTGTTTTGAAAAGAAAATACGGCGCAAAATCAAGGTATGTATACTTTATCTCCATAGCGTTATAGAAATAAGTTTCAGACGGCAGAAACAGGTATACTGTGAAGAACAGACCGGTGCAGAGCGGAAGAGTTCTTTTGAAGATACCGGTATCAGGTTCGCCGCCGAGGAAACTAAGTGCAGAACCAAATGCAAAAGCGGGCAAAAAGATGAAGATAACTAACAGCGCGGCGGCAGTAAGGAATATGCTGAATGTACTGTATCCGTAGAAAAGCGACTCAGGCGGACGGAATTTCCACAGCATTTCTATTCCGATATAGAAACTCATGATAAGTGAAGCTTTGTTGTTGCTGAATAGCGGACGGTAAAACTTTGCAATTATAAAGAGTAAAAGTATCACCGCGAGTGCCGAGATTTTCAGCACTGTACCGGTATCGGATACTAAATTTATTATCCATGTTATCGCCGCTATAAATATTGTACTCAGCAGACTGCCGACGACCTTTTCTTTTGTACTGTCAAATGCAAAACGTTTTGATAAAAACTTTATTACCTTCATATACTATCCTCTCAAAAAAATAACGTTTCACTGAAGGGGGAGTCCCCTGAAAAGTGAAACGTCAGAAATTGTTCGACTTTTTTCCTTTGTATTATACCACATAGTCCTGATTAAGTCAACGACATTATATGAACAAATCCGTTATATATTCGCTCAAACGCCGTATTTAAGGGCTTTATCATCGACTGTGGTAGAAAGATATATTATCGAAATCCGGTTTTCTTCTACCAGATTTTCTACCAAAATCGCTCAATTTTCGTTCTCTTTTTCTCGCTATAAATTTTTCGATATTATATTTTATAATCTTGATGTTTGCGATTCTCCTGTCACCGCAGGGGTGTCGTTTTTCTTTTTACGTCCGCCTGTCTTCTTAGGTGCAGGCGTGTCTGTTGTTTTTGACGCAGTCTTTTTGCTTGTCGTTTTTTTCTTTGTAGACTGCTTTTCAGGCTTGGCAGTCTCCGCAGGAGCTTTACTGTGCTGATCTGCTTCACCGTCAAGCACTCTGGCGATAGTCTCCGCAGAAATGACCTTTGCGTTATATTCCAAGTGGCTATAAAGATTCGCCGTGATCGCATAGTTGCTATGGCCAAGCCACTCCTGGATAGCCTTCATCGGAACATCGTTTGCAAGTAAAAGGCTGGCACAAGAATGACGCAGATCATGGAAACGAAGGTGTCTCAGTCCTGCTTTGGTAATGACGTAGTGAAAACGGCTGGTCACATACTCAGGCGAGATCAGCTTGCCGTAATTATCACGGCAGATGAAGCCCTCAAACTCCTTATCATAGGACGAACCACATATCTTTTTGAAGTGAGCTTCAAGCTCTTTCTTCTCAAGGAGCATTCTCTCAATATGCGGTATCAGCGGAAGTGTTCTTCTTGTGGAATTGGTTTTCAGCCTTGTCTCCACATAGAGCTTTCTCTGACCGTTCTCGTCATAATCGCTGACAACTTTACGCTGAATGGTGATCGTCTTATTCTTGAAATCGACCGCATCCCATCTCAGACCGAGTACCTCGCTGCGGCGCAGACCGTAGTAGGCAGCAATGTGTACCACCAATTCGAGCCTGTCACCCTTGAATACCTCAAATAGATTATTCAACTCATCCTTATTATAAAAGGTGGCTTCATACTTATCTGCTCTCGGCATTACGAGTTTATCCATCGGGTGGAGTTGAAGATACTCCATTTTCACCGCATAGGCAAGTCCTGAATGGATAGCAAGATAATACTGCTTCACGGCACTGCCCTTGCAACCCTCATCGAGCTTGTGATTAAGGAACTCCTGAACGTGATTATGTCTCAGCTCACCGAGGGTGATACCCGGATAGTAAATATCAAGGTACTCCACGAATCGCCTGTTAGCACTCTTATATGTCTGATAGGTAGTTCTTGCAAGGTTTGGACGCATTGCCGTCAACCACTCATTCACAAATTCACCCATTGTCATCTTTGATTCGGGAGTGTTAGCTATGACAGCGTTCGGTTCTCTCATTGCAGAAACAGGTGTGGAGGTGGATTTGGACTTTCTGGGCTTTTCAAGCGTTCCTGTTCTGAACTGCTCGTCAAACTCCGCCACGATCTGATCGACCGCTTCTTTCAGAGCCTTCTTGGTGCATTTCTCAGGGAGATCGGTGTTTACCCACTTGCGCTTACGCTTTCCCTCGCTGTCCTTGTAGTCAAAAACAACATACTGTTTTCCGTTCTTCACGGAAGTGATGTACTTATAAGGCAGACTTGCTTTCATTTGATTTTCCTCCTTCGATTTGAAAGCGGTAGAAGTCTGCTGTTGACTCTTCTATTATACATCGGAACCAAATATAATGCAAGACTATTGAACCGCAATTCTCCGATTTTCGGCGCTATGTCCGGCTTTTAACCGTCATTTTTGTGCGCAATTAAGAACTCAATTACGTCTGCTTTCAGTACCCTGATATGCCGACCGCTGTGTTCGATACGCCTGATCTCTCCGTTTCCGATCATACCATAAACTTTGGTAGTTCCGAAATGCAAGATCTCACATACCTCTTTCACAGTCAACACAGGCGGATACTTCCGCAGTTTGTTCGCAATATCTTTCTTATCCTCATTGCTCGCCATAAAAAATCCTCCTATCTCTCAAGAGAAAAAGAAAACAAATAGCGTTGATGTTTCATATTCAGTTTTCAAGATACTGAGCCGACCTTATCGGACGGCGTACATCGTCTGTCGGTTATTTTTATG
>ONBA01000041.1 GCA_900315975.1 uncultured Ruminococcus sp. | reverse complement strand
CAATCCTGTTCAATAACGCTTGCGTTATTACTGCGCATTTTTTACTCTTTACTTGAGCTGTTTCCTTTTTCAAAGAAATCTCAAGGGTCGTTACTTTTTCTTGCATTGTTCAATTTTCAAGATGCTGTTTTCGCTTGTCCTTGTCGGACAGCTTTAATATTATATCACATCTTTTCGTTTTTGTCAAGTGCTTTTTTCAAGTTTTTTCAAAAACTTTTTCGATGTGCGCCGCTCTCTTAAGCAGCTTTAATATTATATCACTTATCGCTCCGTTTGTCAAGTGCTTTTTCGGAATTTTTTTCTTTCCCAAGATTTCTTCCGCTTCGCTCTTGTCTCTCGTGCGACAACAATGTTATTATATCACCTTTTTCTGAATTTGTCAACTCAAAGTCTGGAGAAGTTTTCCACATCTTTTTGTCGATTTCACACAAGTGTCATATATCCCTATATACTTCTTCCTTTCTTGGTTCCTATAATATAAAAAAACCGGAGACTTCGCTCCGGCTTTTTTCTACTTATCATTTTCATTCTTTCCTACGATCATAACAGTGTTGTTTCTTATCTTGAAATTAGGAAGATTCTCGACAAACCGGCTGAATTTGGAATAGCCGTATGTTTTAACATTAAAGTCAGGCAGCTTTACACACAGCTGTTTTTTCAGTTCACCAAGATTATAGCCCTTCGTACCGTTTGTGCGTACTATTCCGGCAAGAACATTTTCAACACGTTCAAGCTCCGTTTCTTTAGATTTCTGAGAAACAAGTATGCTGCTGCCTACCTGCCTGAAGCTTAAGCAGTCGAAATCTTTGAGAAACTGTGAAAACTTAGAATAGCCATAGTTTCTGACATCAAAATCAGGATAACGTCCCTGAAGTCTGCTTCCGAGTTCTCCGATATTTATTTCGTCCTCAAGATTGGCATTTTCTGCAATTATTCGAATTATAGCCGATTCAAGAGTTTTCATCTCAACCTTGTCATTATCGGACGACCCCTGTATCTCCTCTTCAGCGAGAATTTCAAGGTACTTGAATGCGTTGCAGGCAGCACTGAACGGCTTCGGAGTTTTCTGTTCGCCCATTCCGATAACGTGCTTGCCGGACTCTCTCAATCGTATTGCAAGTCGGGTAAAATCGCTGTCGCTCGACACTATGCAGAAACCATCAACGTTATTAGAATAGAGAATATCCATCGCATCGATTATCATTGCCGAATCTGTCGAATTTTTTCCTGTTGTGTAACTATACTGCTGAACAGGTGTGATTGCGTTATCAAGTGCCATCGACTTCCAGCCTGCAAGGTTCGGACGAGTCCAGTCGCCGTAAACTCTCTTATATGTTACAACACCATAGTTTGAAAGCTCATCAAGAATATTCTTAGTGTACTTCGCCGCGACGTTATCTGCGTCTATGAGTACAGCATAGTTATTACCCCAGTACTATGGAGCGGATTACGAGGCTCGAACTCGCTACCTCCACCTTGGCAAGGTGGCGCTCTACCAGATGAGCTAAATCCGCATTGTGGTGCTTCCGGTCGGAATCGAACCAACGACACGAGGATTTTCAGTCCTCTGCTCTACCGACTGAGCTACAGAAGCACAAATGGCGACCCGGATGAGGCTCGAACTCACGACCTCTAGCGTGACAGGCTAGCGTTCTAACCAACTGAACTACCGGGCCATTTTGGTGGGGACTACAGGGCTCGAACCTGTGACCCTCTGCTTGTAAGGCAGATGCTCTCCCAGCTGAGCTAAACCCCCACAAAAGCCTTTTATTCCGCCAGTCGAACGCTGTCTTCGCAAGTCTTTTGGACTGCTCCGTTCACCGTCTTGCCCCTGACGACGATATTAATTATACCACAACGTTTCAGGTTTGTCAAGCGTTTTTTGAAAAAAATTTCAGATTTTTTCAAAAAAATTTCAAAACGACCGTATATAGCCAAAAAGTCTGCCAAAATTTATTGGAATTTTCCGTGTATTGACATGAATCCGCCTTTGATGTATAATATCTGCAAGAAAAATTTCATCTTCGGAGGCGGCTATGGAAATACTAATTATAGTCAATATTATTATCTCGCTCGCAGTTATAATCGGAGGCATCTGCATGAAACGATATTCCGACTCCCCTGCCGACTATTCTATAGGTTTCAGAACAAAACGTGCCATGTCCAGTCCGGAAGCGTGGGCATTTGCCAATAAAAAGTGCGGAAGAATATGGATAATAATCGGAATCATCAGCTTTATCGCAGCTATAGACGGCACATTTATGCCTTTCGGCTTCACCGGTTACGCAGAACTCGCAATTATGATACTGCAAATCTCAGCACTGAGCGTTTCGGTGATAATTATTGAGTTACAGTTAAAATCCAACTTCAAATAAAGAAAGGACGGCAAGGGGAGCCCCCTTTAGCGGTTTCGCAGGATACCGAATATGTACCGTAAATTTACGGCTTGGTAGCCCACAAATTCCGCTAAGGGAAGCACTCTAAGAGCCGTCCTTTTATTTTATCAGCCTTTGAGAGCTACTCTTCTTATCTTGCCGCTGATAGTCTTCGGAAGTTCATCGCGGAACTCAACTATTCGCGGATACTTGTAAGGTGCAGTATGCTTCTTTACGTAGTTCTGAATCTCTTTTTTGAGTTCTTCAGTACCTTCCGTGCCCTTAACAAGTACTATAGAAGCCTTTACCACCTGACCTCTTACAGGGTCCGGAGCCGCGCTTACACCGCATTCAAGTACATACGGAAGCTCCATGATAACGCTCTCTATCTCGAATGGTCCTATACGGTAACCGGACGACTTGATAACGTCATCAACACGTCCAACATACCAGAAATAGCCGTCCTCGTCCTTCCAGGCAGTGTCACCTGTATGGTAGAGTCCGTCATGCCATACTTCCTTTGTCTTTTCGTCGTCGTTATAGTAGCCAAGGAAAAGTCCGGCAGGAATCTTCTTGTCTACGCGGATAACTATCTCGCCTGTCTCACCGGTCTTGCAGGGATTTCCGTCGGGGTCAACGATGTCAACATCGTACATGACACTCGGCTTGCCCATTGAGCCGGGACGGCAGGTCATACCTACAAAATTGCCGATAGAAAGCGTGGTTTCAGTCTGACCGAAGCCTTCCATGAGCTTTACTCCGGTTGCATTGAGGAACTGATTATACACCTCGGGGTTAAGTGCCTCACCGGCAACAGTAGCGTACTTTATACTGCTGAGGTCGTATTTGCTGAGGTCCTCTTTTATAAAGAATCTGTACATAGTCGGCGGCGCACAGAAAGTTGTTATGTTGTACTTCTTAAACATGGGAAGTATCTTATGTGCGTCGAAGCGGTCGAAGTCGTAAACGAATACGCAGGTCTCGCTGAGCCACTGACCGTAGAGTTTGCCCCACAAAGCTTTGCCCCAGCCTGTATCGGAAATAGTGAAATGGATACCATTCGGGTCAACGTTATGCCAGTAGCGGGCAGTTATGAAGTGTCCGAGAGCGTAAAGATGGCAATGCGTAGCTATTTTCGGGTAGCCTGTAGTGCCTGATGTGAAGAACATGAGGTTAGGCTCTCTTCCGCACGAGAGAAGCTCAGGGTCGGTAGGACGCTCAAAAACGTCGCTCTTGTCGGATATGCCCTTATCGAAGTCTGCCCAGCCTTCACGCTCGCCGTGCACCATGATACGCATTATATCCATGCCGCACTCATCTACTGCAAGGTCAACCTGATGAGCAACATCTCCGTCGCCCGTGCAAACTATAGCCTTCACGTCAGCCGCCTTGAAGCGGTATGTGAAATCGTGCTGTACAAGCTGATTTGTAGCCGGAATTACTATTGCACCTATTTTATGGAGTGCAACTATTGAAAACCAGAACTGATAATGTCTCTTTAAAACGAGCATTACCTTGTCGCCCTTCTTTATGCCGAGCGACTTGAAATAGTTCGCAGTCATGTTTGAATACTTCTTTATATCTCCGAATGTAAAGCGTTTCTCCTGCATATCGTCAGATACGTAGATGATAGCCTGCTTATCGGGGCACTTTTCTGCAAGTGCGTCCACAACGTCAAATCCGAAGTTGAAAGTTTCCTCATTCTTGAATTCGATTTTAGTAAGTGCACCGTTCTCGTCAGTTTCGAGGCTGACGAATTTATCAGCGACAGGATTCTCGATATTTGCGAGGTCGAAATTCGTAACCCCCGGAAGTATAACAGGTTCAAGGTTGGAAATAGCGTGTGTAGGCTTTTCATTCTGTCCGAATACTACAGCGTAGAACTTGCACTCCTGACCGCCTACTGCCCACTCATCGTGCGGCTCAGAGCTGTCATAATAAATAGAGTCGCCCTCGCTGAGCACCTCTACATTATCGCCTACCTGTACCTTTAGCTGACCGCTTATAACGATATCAAGCTCCTGACCCTCATGAGTGTGAGGGTGGGGAACACGGAATTTTTCGTCTATATAAGGAATGGTCACAAGGAAAGGTTCGCCTATTTTATTTCTGAATTTAGGAGCAAGGCGGAGATAGCTGAGTCCTTTTCTTCTCGCGATAGGGAGTCCCTCACCTGCTCTTGTGATGTCAAAGCTGTTGATACGCGGAGATTCACCTTCCATGAGGTCGGCTATCTCGACACCGCATATATTTGCAAACTTATATATAAAAGTGAAGCTGAAATCCTTAGCTCCGCCCTCATATGCGAGGTATTCATAAGTGGAAACGCCGACTTTCTCAGCCATTTCCTCCGGAGTATAACCCACTGATTCACGAGTAAGCCTTATTCGCTCAGCGACCTCTCTTATTTTATATTCTGGGGTTAACACGTCGTTCATAGCAAGCCTGCTCCTTTCTTATGATGTGTCCTTCGGGACATCGGAATGCGGAAAAATCATGCCTATACCATGCATTCCCCGCCTATATTTACACAAAGATAATTATATCACTGACATTGGATATTGTCAACCGGATTTTCGCCGTCTCAATGCGGATAGTTTTATATACGTTCTGTAATATTTCGGCGAAAATTTCAGTTTTTGTAATACTCCGAAAAATGTAATATTCCATGTGTTTTGTACTCTCTGTACCGCGATATTATTACAAAAACCAATATTCGTCGCCAGTATCACCCGCGGTATATTTTTCCTTTGTACAAAATGTAGAATTTGATTGTGCAAAGCGCCAAAACCTCTTTTTTCCCCTTTAAAAAATTATATAACTGTGTTAAAATACTTATAGGCAGTAATTAAACGTCAGGAGGTGTATTAATTTGAATATGAAGCGGTTACTATCAAAGATAACTGCGGTCGTCTCAGCTGTAACACTACTTTGCTTCGTATCTGACTTCTCATCTACCGACACAACTGCCGCTGATGTATCGCAGGATAAACTCGATTCGCTCACCAAAACAATGGAGATACTTATAAATGAAGCACGCTCTGAACTCGGTTTACAGCCGGTTTATGTTGTGCCGTATCTCTGCGAAGTCTCCGCATTAAGGGCTAAAGAGGCTTCTTTCAAATTCAGCCACTACCGTCCGTCTCAGGCAGAAATAGACGCCGGAGTCAGTGACCCGAACGACAATACGCTAAAGTTTTCTACCGCTATCGACCTCGACATCGCTCCTTATTTTTACTGTGCCGAGAATATTGCAGGCGGAAATGCCACGGCAGAAGCTACGTTCAATCAGTGGAAAAATTCTGCGCGTCACTGGAAAGCTATCACAAACCCCAATATCACTCATATGGGCGCAGGCGTTGCCTATGTCCCTGATTCAACTTATAAATTCTACTGGGAAACTCTCTTCATTCAGACCGATAAAGTCTTCAATGACCAGTTTCTTCCCCAAAGATACGATGTAGTCCCCAAGGGATGCGGAGATATCAACGGCGATGACCGTGTCGATACATTCGATTTCGTAGTCCTCGCGGACTATATCGACAGGAAACGAGAAGGAAAAGCAGCTTATCTCAACGCTCTTCAACTCGAAGCTGCCGACTGTTTCAAAGACGGCGCTGTTACCGATGCAGACGCTAAAGTTCTGCAAAGGTTCGTCCTCGGTGAGTACAAGGTACTCCCATTCAGATTCTGAAATCATAATCTTTAAAGGTGTGTTCATTGAACAGCGGACCCGGTCGTTACAAGACCGGGTCTTCTGTTTTGTAAACACTGAGTTTTCAACATAACTATTGCCTTTTCAAAAATAATATGTTATAATGTATGTGTATATTTTTTCAAAGGACGTGGTCACTTATGTCTGAAAACTACGACGTTATAATCGCAGGCTGCGGTGCAGCCGGACTCTATGCTGCTATAAACCTCCCCTCCGAGCTGAATATTCTTATTATCTGCAAACGCGAACTCACGCTCTGCAACTCTATGCTCGCTCAGGGCGGTATCGCCGGAGTTTACAATTCTCCGACCGATAATATACAGTATCACCAGAACGATACCCTCATCGCAGGCGGATTCAAAAACAACGTTGATGCCGTTCACACCCTCGTAAGCGAAGCCGCTCAGGACCTCGAACGTATCATCGAACTCGGTGTCGATTTCGACAAGAATCCAGACGGCACTTATCACCGCACTCTCGAAGGCGGTCACAGTCACCACCGTATTTTCCACCACGCCGACGCTACAGGCAAGGAGATCACTTCTACACTGCTCGAAAATGTTCAGAAACTCCCTAACGTCAAAATTATGGAGAATACTATCATGTGCAGCGTGAAACAGACCTCTACCGGCTACTCCGCTTTCCTTAAAAAGCAGGACGATACCTACCTCACTGCCAACTGCCACTTCATGATACTCGCAACAGGCGGTATCGGCAGAGTTTACCAGTTTACGACCAATTCTGCTATCGCTACCGGCGACGGTATTACTTTCGCATACGAAATGGGCGCGAAAATCAAGAATCTCAGCTATGTACAGTTCCACCCGACTGCCTTCAACAACCGCGCTACACGTGAATGTTTCCTTATTTCCGAGGCAGTGCGCGGTGAAGGTGCATACCTCCTCAACTGCAAAAAGGAGCGTTTCATGCACAACTACGACGAGCGCCTTGAACTTGCGCCGAGAGACGTTGTGTCACATTCTATCATTCTTGAATCACGCAAGCAGAACTCTACCGATTTCTACCTTGACATAAGCTACAAGGACAGCGATTTCCTCAAAAAACGCTTTCCGATGATATACCGCAATCTCCTCGACCAGGGATTCGACCTTACTAAGGAACCTGTTCCGATTTTCCCATGTCAGCACTACCTCATGGGCGGAATCGATGTTGACAAAAACTCCGAGACTACCCTCCCCAACCTCTATGCCTGCGGTGAATGCTCGCATACCGGTGTTCACGGCGGAAACCGTCTCGCAAGCAATTCTCTGCTCGAAGCACTCGTATTTTCGCGTCACGCAGCCGCTCACATCGCTTCAAAGCTGAATACTGTCCCCGATAATTTCGAGGAGGCTGACTTCGACGCTCATATCGGTGCTGACCGCATACCCAAGGGTATCCGTACCGAGACACGCAAAATCATGCAGGATAGCCACTTCGTTATCCCCGATAAAAAAGCCGCAGCAGCAGGCTTCCGCCGCGTAAAGGAAATACGCGAAGACCTCCTGAAAGGCGGCTACCTCGTTGATGCTGACTATGTACTCGCAAAATCTATCGTTACCGTCGCTTATATTATACTCGGCGAGGTAATGCAGTAAGAACGATACAAAAGAAAGAAAGGAAAAAATGCCGGATGAATATACAGAAACGACTTGCAGCCGCTGCCATTGCCACAGCTCTGCTGCCGGTATTTCCGACAACTGAAACTACTGCCGCTGAAGAAAGTACTCTCATGTACGACATCAACGGCGACCTGACTATCGGTGCAGCCGATATGGTAATGCTCAGCAAGTACCTTCTCGGCGCTCATGGAATAACCGACGCAGAAGCCGCACGCGCCGACTGCAACGACGACGGTATAGTCGATACTTTCGACCTCGTCGGTCTCAGAGAAGCTTATGTCTACAACTGCTCAAACGTCCCTCATGGCACATGGATAGCAGACGGAATGAACGGCACACGCTATTTCTGGTTCGATGAAAACAGCGAAGGTACTTTCGCACTCTGCGAAAACGGTAAGCTTACACCGTTCAGACTCTCGTCAAGAGGCGGAAAGCTCACATTTTCTCTCTCGTCAGGCGCTCCGACAGGTGCTTCTATCTCATGGACGGACGAAAATCACTTCTACCTCAAATGGGACGGTGCAGGACTTGAGTCTTTTACTTATGCATCTGATGTGCGTTTCGACAGAGGTCCGTATCTTGAGGGTACTTACTTGATAGACGGAAGCGAAAAGGATATGAAATTCGCGAATAATTACACTGCTTCACTGTCAGGTGAGGACTTCAATATCCTTCCGCAGAGAAACCATGTACTATTCCTCTACGATGACGGCTCTACAGAAAAAGCTTCATTCAGCCGCTCAGATAAAAATCACTTCACCCTCAAATGGGACGACGGCAGAAAAGCTGATTTCACACGCCGCGAAATAACCGTCAAAGACGGTATCACCTATGTAAACGGCATACTCATCGCTAATAAGACGTATTCACTCCCGAGGTCTTATGACCCGAAGTCGCTTACTCCGGAGTTTACAAAGGCTTTCAGCGAAATGAAACGCGATGCCGCAGACGACGGTATATCGCTTGAAGTATTCTCCGGTTACCGCTCATACAGCTATCAGAAACAGATATACGAAAACTTTGTCGCTATGGACGGCAAGGCTGCCGCTGATACTTACTCAGCACGTCCAGGTCATTCAGAGCATCAGACAGGTCTTGCCGCTGATATAAACACCGCTGAGGAATGGTTCATCGGTACTCCCGAAGCTATATGGCTCGACAAAAACTGCTATAAATACGGATTCATTATCCGCTACCCACAGGGTAAACAGAATATAACCGGATACATCTACGAGCCGTGGCATATCCGCTACTTAGGCAAGGAAAATGCCAAACTCGTCCACGATTCGGGACTAACACTCGAAGAATACCTCGGTATCGACTCAAAATATGCTTACTAATTAAATCGGGGCATTGTTCCCCCATAAAGGAAGGTTTTTGCTATGAAACTTTTACAGTGCTATATAGATAATATCATCACTACCGCGCTGATGGAGGATATCAACTACATCGACGCTGCCGCTGATAACCTTATCCCACCTGAGCACCGCAGCTCCGCATACTACGTCGCAAAGGACACAGGAGTTGTCTGCGGTATCGAAGTTGCAAAAAGAGTTTTCGACCTCGCAGGCGGAGACGTTGACTTCCGCATACTCCTCCCCGACGGCTCAAAAGTCAAGAAAGGCGATATCATTGCCGAGCTTGAAGGCAGTACCCTCACACTTCTCAAAGGTGAAAGAACAGCTCTCAACCTGTTACAGCATATGTCAGGAATCGCAACCGCTACCAACAAATGCGTCGAACTCGTAAACGGCACTAATGCTTCTGTTACGGATACGAGAAAAACTCTCCCCGGACTTCGCGCTCTTCAGAAGTACGCAGTAACAGTCGGCGGCGGAAAGAATCACCGTTTCAATCTCTCCGACGCAGCTATGCTCAAGGATAACCATATCGACGCTTACGGCGGTATCACCGCGGCAGTAACAGCCCTGCGCGAGAAGATAGGTCACACTGTAAAAATAGAGGTGGAAGTCCGTACTCTTGACGAGCTCCGCGAGGCTCTCGATAACAAGGTAGAAATAATCATGCTCGACAATATGAGCTGTGACGAAATGAAGAAGGCTGTCGAAATAACTAACAGAGCCGCTCTGCTTGAAGCGTCCGGAAATGTTACAGCTGAGAATATCCGCTCTGTTGCCGAAACAGGTGTTGATATCATTTCTCTCGGCGCACTCACCCACTCCGTAAAATGCTTCGACATCTCGATGAAAATAAAAAAATAACGCCGGCACTAAACGGAATTCCCCAATAAAAACACTTACACCTTTACCGCGAAAGGACTATTCTTCATATAGTTTCTTTCACAGTAAAGGTGTAATTAATTTTATAGTACCGACGATGACTTATTTGTTTTTTTCGCTTTCACGGAACTCCGATGGCGACACACCCTCAGCAAGTTTGAACTGTCGTACAAAATAATTGTACGAAGAATAGCCGCATTCACGCGATATTTCAGTTACGGTCATATTTGTCTGAACGAGAAGTTCCTTTGCTTTTTCGATTCTGAACTGTATCATTTCTTCGATGATGCTCTTGTTGAAATACGACTTGTATATCTTTTGCAGATAGCTCTTGCTGAGATAGAGACTTTCCGCAATTTCGCTGATATTCCACGGATTTTCGGGATTTTTCATTATCCTGTTGCGAAGCAGGCAGAGCTTGTCAAACTGCGGATTTGAGTTGTTTTCGGAAATGCTGTATGTGAAAACACGGTTCACTGCGGCTTTATGCATAGCGTTGCCAAGACTTGTTTCCGGAGTTATCTGCTGACTGAATTGACCGAGCGAGAAGTCTACATTACAGCTTTCGTCGTCGTCAAACTGTGAGGCTTTGATTTTTTCAGAAAGCGAATTGAATATCTCTTCCGAGCGATTTGAAAGTGGAGTAACTATGCCGAATGTGTTATTCGACCATGCACCGCATATTTCCTCCGGAGACATACAATCACAGAGCTTACGTGCAAATTCGGCATATATCCGCTGACACTTGTCCTCGCCGCTCTGAAAATATGTTTTGCTCAGACCGGTGAGATGTATGCGAAGGAAGTCGATAGTTTTACCGCTTCTGCTCCAGCTGTCCTTGAGACCCGCAACTGCTTTTTCCATTCCGTTGCGGTTGAGCAGACCCGTTATGTCGTCATACAGCAAAGCATGGTTAGCAGTAGAGATAGTGCGGTTCATCATTGCTTTTACGCGAAGCTGTTCAAGTGCGACGTTAACATAGTTTATCCATTGCAGATAGAGAGTACCGAAACTGATAGGCTCTTTTCCGAAAGAAATAGCCGAATATCCGAAGAAGTTATCATTGTAGTGAAGCGGCGATATGTAATATGCTACGGAATAGTTTCTTTCGGTATCGAAAACCGGAAGGATATCGAGTGAGCTGAAATAGTTTTCGGGAGCCGGCTGACGCTTTATCGCGTACTTTTCAAGCACCGTTTTCATGTCGTCGCCGATGTTGAAATCAAGTTTATCAGTGAAATTTCCGGCTGGCGACTCAATATACTTCTTTGTAAGGCATATCGAAACATGGCGGAGCTTATATATAAAGTAGGTGTAGTTGTCGAGCCGGTCGGCAAAACTTGCGGTATTATCGACATTGGTGATGTCGAAGAGCATATCGCTCATAAGCATATTCGACTCAAAACGCGCATTTATACGATTCTGACGGTGCAGACGCTGTACTACGCGCTGGTCATCGGGACAGCCACAGCTTCTGCCGGTACGGAGTTCACCGTTTTCGTTGTGTACACGGTTGCATATCCTGCCGGTTATAATGCGGTAGAGCCGGCGCAGAGCCTCGGCTCCCATCTGAAAATTCGGACGTGCAAAGCTGGTAATAGACGGCGAGAAGCTGTAGCCCTCCTCGGAAGCGTCATAGCCGGTTATAGCGATGTCCTCGGGTACACGTATCCCTGCACTTGCAAATTCTTCAGCAAGCGAGATAGCCATGAAATCGTTTCCGCATATTATAGCTTCGGGACGTTCAATTTCTCCGCGAATCATGCGGCGGGCGAGGTCTTTAGCGGCTTCACGCCAGAAATCGCCATAGTAGCAGTAGGTACGGTCGTAGTACAGACCGTGCTTCTTCATCGAATTCTTATAGCCTTTGAGTCGCTCTTCCGACACAAATACCTTCCTCGGACCGGTAAGGCAGTATATTTTATTGAATCCGTGCACGTCGATGAGGTGGTCGGTTATCTGCTCGAATGCGGCACAGTCGTCGATAGACGTTGTCTCAAAACTGCGGTGGTCAGCGGAATCCATCAGCATTACCGGTTTTCCGGAACGCAGGAGAAGGTTATCGATGTGATTTTTGATATCCTCGCTGTAAAAGGTGTTCCTGCCGTAAAGGAAACCGTCGAATCTTCCGGAGAGTATAAGGTCATATATTTTCTTTTCGGTCTGCTTGTGGGGAGTATCCATGAAAAAGTTATGGAGCGGCGCTAACACAGCGATATCACAGTTACTCTTGAAAGCCTGTGAAATGATACCGCGCAGAATCTCTTTCTGGAAATCTACCTGACATTCAGTAATGATAACACCGATAAGTATACGCTTGTTCAAAACTGCCTCCTTTGTGCAGGATAGTGTTGTTTTATGAATGGAGTAAATTATTATACATAAGTAAAATAATATTTATTACTATATATCACTTTATTCTATATGAATTATTCTATCATATCTTTATAGAAAAAGCAATACTAATCCTCCATATAAATATCTTATTTCAAAAAAATCTTCAAATATTGATAGTTTAGTTGATTGTAAGAAGGTGTACAGGAGTGTATAATATACTTGTAAGCATTAAGGGAACGGCTTAGGGATGATCACTGTTCCCGCGTATCACAGGACGCAGTGCATTTACAATAAAAACTCTCTATTCTAATTTCTATCCTCACGAAAAAAGCTCTCCTTTAGGCAGGAGAGCTTTTTTCTTTATATATTATATGAGATATCGAAAAATCCTTGCATTGTCTGCAAAAATGTGATATAATAAATATGTATGTGACGATAAAACCAAGAAAGGATACTGTTTTATGATTATTCTTGACGAACTCAGAGTTGAAATGGTCGGCTACCGCAAGGAAGTTGAGGAACTTGCCGACGTTCTGAATATCAAGGCGGCAAAGGAAAGAGTTGCCGAGCTGAACGAAGAAACAGCAAAAGAAGGCTTCTGGGACGACCTCGAAAATTCTCAGAAGGTGCTTCAGGAAACTAAATCGCTTGAGCGTAAAATAGAAAAATTCAAGAAGCTCAGCGATAACCTCGAAGATATAATCACTCTCATCGAACTCTCTATCGAAGAGGACGACGAAAGCTCAATTGACGAAATAAAGGCAGAGTCCGAGGCTTTCAAGTCAAAGCTTGAAGACGAAAAACTCTCTACTCTGCTTACCGGTGAATACGATAACTCTAACGCTATCCTCACTTTCCATGCAGGTGCAGGCGGTACAGAGGCTCAGGACTGGGCAGAAATGCTCTATCGTATGTACAATCACTGGGCAGAGCGTCACGAGTTCAAGGTAGAGCTTCTCGACTACCTCGACGGCGACGATGCAGGTCTGAAGTCGGCTTCTATACTCATTCAGGGCGACAACGCTTACGGCTATATGAAGTCAGAATCAGGTGTTCACCGACTTGTACGTATTTCTCCGTTTGACGCTTCCGGCAGACGTCACACTTCTTTTGCGGCTCTCGAAGTTATGCCCGAAATCGACGATTCAATCGAAGTTGAGATACGCGATGAAGATATCGAAATGGAAGTTTACCGTTCAAGCGGTGCAGGCGGACAGAAGGTAAACAAGACAAGTTCGGCTGTACGTCTTATCCATAAGCCTACAGGTATCGTTGTATCGTGTCAGACACAGCGAAGCCAGTATCAGAATAAGGACTACGCAATGAAGATGCTCCGTTCAAAGCTCATCGAGATAAAGGAGCGTGAGCACCTCGAAAAAATCGAAGATATCAAGGGTGTACAGAATCAGATAGCGTGGGGTTCACAGATACGTTCATACGTATTCATGCCCTACACACTCGTTAAAGACCACCGTACCGGCTTTGAAAACGGCAATATTCAGGCGGTTATGGACGGTGACCTCGACGGCTTTATCAATGCCTACCTCAAGTCACTCTCCCACGGTACACTTCAGAAATAAGCAAAAACAGCTCCGTATTCCTTGAAAAAAGGAAACGGAGCTATTTTTTTTGAAAGAAATGTAATGAATAAGTAGTTTTCTAAAATTGTTACCTCTTACGGCGCTTCTCGATTTTTTCGGCATACATAATGGCATCAGCTTCTTTTATGAGGTGCTCAAAATCGGTATCGCACGTTGAATCAGTGCGGTAGATTCCGGCACTTGCTGATATGAGGTAAGGTTTTCCCTCTTTAGCATTATACCGCTCGATGCGCCGGTTGATATCATGCTTGACAGCCTCCGGGTCGTTTTTACCGGGGATAACGGCAAGCATTTCGTCGCCGCCGAAACGTACACAAAGTGAACCCTTCGGGCAAGCTTCCCTTAGTGCAGTTGCAATAACTCTGATAGCGTTATCACCTGCACCGTGACCGTAGTTATCATTTATGTACTTTAGTCCGTCGAGGTCGATAAGTATGATATTGAGCGGCACTTTTTTGCCTGCAAATGAGCGCTTCATCTTTTCAAATTCGTTAGTAAAGCTGAGACGGTTGTACAGATTTGTCAGCGAATCGTACTTGTACATTTTTTCTATGCGCTCAGTAAGATAGTGCTGATACATAGTGTTTATGAAACCGCCTATACCGCTTCCTACAGAGCTTACAAGCGGCGGAATCTTGCAGTAATCGGATATGTCCAATTTAGGCAGATGGAAGCATATATAACCAATCGGGACGTTCATGAATGCTATCACATTGAAAACAAGCGGTGTGCCGTGGTTGAGGAATCTCGTTATCTGCGGCACTATTTCTTTTCGCGAGAAATCCTTTTGACTGTAAACGCTCTTGTTGCTTTCATAGAAAACGAACATTTCATCTTCAAAATTTTGGAACGAAGTGTCATCAAAATGATTCTGTGTAAAATCAGTGAACTTTTTACTGATTATAATAGAGAGGTCACCGATATCGGCATCGAATATAACGTCAGAACACTCCTCGATAGTAGACGCACTTACCATTCTCTCCGACATATTGACAAATGTCTGATAATCGTCCTGATAGCGGTAAAAGCGATTGTTGAAGCCGAAGATATCGTTCGGAGACTCCGGTTCACTTGTATGGCAACCGCATGAGTTGTTTATGATAAGCTGAGGCTCAATATAGTGATTTCCCCTGATATCTTTTCCGGCGAAAAGGTCACTGATAAGCGAAATGAGTGTAGGCGCAGACCCTGCTGTACCGCAATAGCTTGAAGTAAGCTTCGGTATGAACAGACCTATCTCGTCGATGCCGTCAAAGCCGGTAACGAGGATATCATCGGGAACTTTATATCCGTGTTTATTCAGAACCGCACAAACGTTTATTGCCATGATATCATTTGCGCAGATAACAGCTTCAGGAAGTTCTTTTCCGGAGGCTATCAGCTTTTCCATAGCAACACGGCACGGTACTGCCCAGAATTCGCCGTAGCTGACCATATCTTTGCTGAATTTTATACCATTTTCTTCGATAACGTTTTTGAACACTTCGATACGTTCGTCGGAGAAAGGGTTATTTTTTATGCCTGCCATCATGTGAGGTCTTCTGACACCGTGATGTTCAATTACGTGACGGACGACTTTTTCAAAACCTTTTTTATAATCAAAGCAGACATTAATGCAGTTTTCGTATTCAGTGTCAACAATTATGACAGGGACATTGTGATTATTAGCTTCGTCGATGATTTTCCTTGCAACAGAATGGTTTTTTATTCTTTCGTACATTACAATAACAACATCGGTGATATTAAAGTCAACGAGTCCGAAAACGGCTGATTCTGCACGGATATTGTCGTCACTCCAGTACATTTCAGCGTTAATATTGTAAACAAACAAAGCGGCATTCTGTTTTCTGAGACCGTTATTTAGTTCAGTAATAAATCTACAGTTTTCAACTTCGTTCAGTCGCGTTGTACAAAGCGATACTATTTTGTGACTATTCAACATTATTTTTCACCAACTTTGCCGATAATTGTTATATATAATATTATACCACAGTTTAACTTAAATTTCAAGCGCTGAGATTAAAAAAAGTGATGAAATTATCAGCTTAGTTTTATGCAGTTCCACCGTATATGCGCAAATCAAACAGCGCGCCGCCATCGGGAGAATTTGAAGCCTGAAGGCTTCCGTTTTGAGAAACGGCTATTTTTCGGGCAAATGCAAGTCCTATACCAAATCCGCTGCCACAGGAATGACCTGAACGGTAAAAACGCTCAAAAATATGCGGGAGGTCTTCTTCGGAAATGCCGCTCCCGCTGTCAGTTACCACGATTTGCGTGTAAATCGGGTTGCATCCTGCCGAAATGGTTATCTGACCGTTTTCAGGAGTATGTTCCATGCAGTTTTTGAGTATGTTCATGAGTGCTTCCGTGAAATACTGACGGTCACCGATAAAGATAGGGTCACCCTCTATACTTGTTTTGACGTTGATATTTTTCAGGTCAAGCTGAACGGAAATTGGTTCAAGCGAATCCGCTATGAGACTGCGGCAATTGATTTCCTGATGCTGAAATTCAACAGCGCCCGCCTCAATGCGGGAGAGTCCCAGCATAGTTTCTATAAGCCAGTTCATACGTGACAACAGGGAGTAAAGTTCATGAACATTGTTCATGCGTTCGCGCTTTGAAAGCTCAGGATTACGCAGCATTTCGAGAATTATTATCATTGAAGTCAGCGGAGTTCGCAGTTGATGTGCAATATCTTCGAGTGATTCTTTAAGATACTGCTTTTCGCTTATCAAAGCCGAATTCTGTTCACGAAGGCGAATAGTCATCTTGTGTATCTCAGCAGTGAGAATGCTAAGGTCACCTTCTGTGTAATCGTTGAAAGACACCGAGTTATCGCCGTGAAGTATACGGTCGATATCGTCACATAGCAGGAAAATCTTATTTTTTCTTTTGGTGCAGTAAATCTCATTAACGGTAAAAATCAGTGCAGATACGGCAAAAAGAATAGCTGCCGCCGGAATACTGAAATACGCACATATTGCCGTTCCGGCTAAAGTGGCTGAAATGTGCACTATCCGGCATATGCGGATATCGTTCATTCGTCCACCGCCTTATATCCCATTCCGCGGACTGTAACTATTATTGAAGGGTGCTGAGGGTCGTCCTCTATTTTTTCGCGCAAACGCTTCATGTATACGTTTATAGTGTTGTCAGACACAAATTCTCCCGATACCGACCATAATTCCTCCGCGAGACGGTCACGGCTGAGAAGCTGTCCTTTATTGCTGAAAAAGACCAGTAACAGGCGGTATTCGAGTGCTGACAGGAATAGTTCGTTCCCATTTTTGAAAGCAATGCCGCGTGAGGGGTCAATTGACACGTCGCCGCAGGAAATAACTGTAGGTGTACTGTTATGGCGGCGCATTGCATTTTTCATTCGGGCGAGAAGTTCGCGCGGACGGAACGGTTTGCTGATATAATCGTCAGCGCCGACTTCAAATCCGGTGACTGTGCATATCTCGTCAGCGGCGGCTGTAAGGAAAATAACAGGCACTTCCGATACTTGCTTTATCGCCGAACAAACCGTGAAACCGCTTCCGTCGCCAAGAGAAAGATCAAGAAGAACACAGTCGAAAGTCCCTTGTTCAAACGCTTTCAGTCCGGAAGACTGTCCGTTTGCGTGAACTACGGAATGTCCCTCCGAAATAAGAAATGCCGACAGATTCTTTGCGAGTTGCAAGTCGTCCTCTACAAGTAGAATTTTAGCCAATGCTACCACCTCCGATACTGTTGATTATACCATGCTGACCGAAAAAATGCAAGAATATATCCGAAGCAGTCAGGCTGATTTTATGCAGTTCTGCCTTAAGTGACATAATTGTAATGAAAAAGTCACGTCAAAGTAATATATCTATGCTATAATGGGTACAGTGAAAAAATAATTTTACAGGAGGTTTATATATGGAACTTTTAAAAATCGAGAATCTGTGCAAAACATACGGCAAAGGTGAGAATGAAGTAAAGGCACTCAACAACGTATCTTTCACCGTTCCCAAGGGACAGATGCTTGCAGTTATCGGACCTTCCGGTTCGGGAAAGTCTACTCTTCTGCATATTTTAGGCGGCGTTGACCGTCCGACTTCCGGAAAGGTATACCTTGACGGTCAGGACGTATATGCTCAGAACGACCGCGACCTTGCGGTTTTCCGCCGCCGTCAGGTCGGACTTATCTACCAGTTTTACAACCTTATCCCAGTTCTTGATGCCGAGGAGAATATCACTCTCCCCATGATTATGGACGGCAGAAAGCCTGATAACAAACATCTCGACGACCTTCTTGATATGTTACAGCTGAAAGAGCGCCGTCACCACCTCCCCTCTCAGCTTTCAGGCGGTCAGCAGCAGAGAGTCTCAATCGGCAGAGCACTTTTCACGTCGCCGGGAGTTATCCTCGCAGACGAGCCTACAGGTAACCTCGACCGCAGAAACAGTGCCGAGATAATCAAGCTTCTCCGCCAGTCAAACCGTGACCTCGAACAGACTATGGTAATCATCACTCATGACGAGGATATCGCTCTTCAGTGCGACCGTATCATTACTATCTCCGACGGTCAGATAGTCGATGACAAGATAAACGATATCAAGTAAGGAGGCGAGATCATGCGTTTTGAAACAATGCTTGCGCGTAAATATATCAGCGCACAGAAGCGTCACTCTGCCCTGACGATTTGCAGTATCATCGTTGCGGTAACGCTGATGAGTATGCTTTTCACAGGCTATGCGACGCTGAATAAGTGTCTCAGAGCATCAAGCTACGAGCTTCAGCCGTATCATATTTGCGTTACGGACATTACGGCGGAACAGTCGGATAAAATGTCAAAGCTTGACACCGTCGAGTCCTATAACAAGAGTAAATCTCCCGACGGAACATATCAGCTTGAAATTATGTTCAAAAAGAACAGCATCAAGGATATTGAGGTGTATTTGCAGGACACCATGACAGGCGACATCGGCATGAATATGCAGGATTACGCTTTCTGGCGCGAGACTCATATTATCATGAACCGCAAACTCATGAATTATGACTTCGTTGACGATGATGCAAAGAAGTCCAACTTGCAGCTTCTTGCTATATTCTACGGTTTCATCGTTTTCATCGCACTTGCACTCCGTCTCATCATCGACACAGCATTTGAAATATCCTCAAAAGAACGCGAGAGACAGTTCGGAGTGCTGCAGTCGATAGGTGCGACTCCGAAACAGATAGTCCGCATCATGACCGTTGAGGGACTCTTCCTCTCCATTATCGGAATACCCATCGGACTTGCTGCCGGTATCGGTGTTGCGTATATCGCATTCCGCCGCATACTTGAAAGCGGTATCGCTGATGCTTACTTTGCATCCGAAAAAGCTGAACAGCTTGTGCGTTTCCATGTTAGTATACCGCTCCTCATACTTGCTGCGATAACAGGCCTTGCATGGGTTCTTTTCTCATCATACGGAACAGGTATGCGCGTTATCAAAAAATCGCCTGTTGAAGCCATTTCCGCACGCAGTAACAACGTAAAAAAAGTCCGCAGACACACTCTCATGGGCCTTTTATTCGGCTGGACCGGCAAGCTTACATCAAGAAATGCCCGCCGTCAGCCTAAGCGTTTCTTCGTAACTATACTCTCTCTCATGCTTTCACTTGCACTCTTCGCAGGAGTCGGAAGTGCTATGAACAATGTTTCTGAATTTATACAGGCAAGTATAAGCACATTTACAATGAGTGACCTTGAAATAGGGTATTCCTATGACATTTTCGATGCGCCAAGCTACAGAAAGGTACTCAAAAAGCTTGAAGACTCCGGCTATTTCAGCAAGTATTACTGTAGTACAGCAAAAGTAGCAGCCCCCGCCGATGAATACGCAAAAAAAATATGCGGTGATAAAAATATATATGACATTTTGTATTTAAGCAAGGACGAATACGAAAGAAATTTCTTTGGCAATCCGCCCATGAGTTATGAGGAACTTGCAAAGTCAGGCGGCTATATCCTGAATACCGGCGCAGATGAACCCGATAAGAGTATCACAGAGCTTAAACTGAATACAAAGAAGATGTATGCATCTGATAAGGTAATAGAAAAATGCCGTGAAGACGCTAAAAACAAGCAGAACGAGATAATTGATGACGACGAAATGGAACGTGTCAAATACGCTGTGCCGGATTATGGCGACGTTATTAAATTTATAAGGGAAGAATCAGAGGACAATTTCACTCAGGAAGAACACACCTTTAAAATAGTACACTCCTGCAAACAGCCTGTCGATGAGGACGCGCTTGATTCGGCAGAAGGAATGCCGATGTATGACGGAATTAAAATACTCATTGCAACACTTGACCAGTATGATTCCAGTGAAAATGAAATGTTCGGCAATGTAAATTTCCCCCCATTTATAGAATTAGACATCAAAGACCCCAAACAGCATAAACAGGCTTTGAAGTTCTTCAATAACGCTGATGACATGAACGTTGTTTTTGACAGCTTTGAAATGACTCAGCAGATCCGTTCGACTACTGCGGCATATTCGATAGCGGCAGGCTTTATAACTGGTCTTATCGCACTGATAGCGATAGTGAACATGATAAATATCGTCTCGACCGGTATCATCAACCGCAGAAGCGAACTCGCTTCTATGCAGTGCATAGGCATGACACGCGGACAGCTCTATAAAATGGCTGTAATCGAAGGATTGCAGTACACACTTACTGCCGCTGTAGGAGCTATTGTACTATGCACGCTGTTAGTATTCTTTACAAGAAAGCTTTTCGTCATGGCAGAAATACTGTCTCCCCAAAGCGTTATGAAGCTTGTCAAGTACTCTGAGCCTACAATCCGCGTAGTTGCAGCAACTCTGTTTGCGTTTATAGTTTCGATACTTGCGGCAGTTATACCGCTTCGTATGATGCGCAAAACTCCGCTCGTTGACCAGATCCGCAGTGTTGACTAATAAATCCCGCTCCATTATATCGCCGCTTCCGGCGGTATAATGGAGCATTTTTGTATAGCAGGCGCAATATAAAATACTCCTTGCATTTATTATTTTATTATGCTATAAATGACCTTATTCGGCATTACAATCCCTTAGTGGTCATCAAAGGTCATTAAGAACCCGAAATTTCGGCGCTTTTTGCGGTAGAAAGCTCGGA
>ONBA01000024.1 GCA_900315975.1 uncultured Ruminococcus sp. | reverse complement strand
TTCGTTTCTTCGCCTTCTGCTCATAATTAAAACCTCCGAAGTAGTGTCTCTTCTATTATACACTACTTCAGAGGTTTACACAAATTTTAGGATAGACTCCTTTCAGAAGCTTTACGACATCGTTGAGTGTTCTGCCTGTGTCGATGATATCCTCGACTATAATGACGTGACAGTCTGAAATATCACGGTCGAGGTCCATAGTTATCTTTACAACTCCCGACGACTGCGTTCCCTCATAGTAGCTTTTAGCCGCCATGAAAGCTGTCTCACACGGTACTGAAACGGCTCTTATGAGGTCAGCAAGGAATACGAACGAACCCTTGAGTATACTCACGAGAACTATCGGCTTCCCGTCGTAGATACTGTCGATGAATCTTCCGGCTTCTGCGGTTTTCTGCTTTATCTCTTCCTCAGTGATAACGGTACGTTTGATTCTGCTCATATAATCAGCGGCAGAAGAAAACTCCATAGTATCAGCTCCTTAAAACGTCTTTCTGACATTATAACACATCTTCCGCGAAAAGGCAACATAAAGCAGAAAAAACGAAATATATCGGACTATAAGCTAGGGGCGCAAGATAGTGCGCCCCTTTGCTTCCATGTGATATTTATTATTCCTGTAAATCATCAGCAATTCATTCAGCCTGAGTTACATCTTTTCCGTAAGCCTCTGAAAACTGCTTCTCTACCTCATCCTGAGTCATCTCATTACCGTTTTCGTCTATGCTATAAGATCTTTCATCAGCTTGGTTTATGCGCCAGCCGTTTTCAGTATTAACGAATCTGAACTTTGTTTCTTCTACCACATTCGGAGTAGAAGTAGTATATGTCTTAGTTACTGTCGTGGTTATATCGCCCTCGGGAGTAAGCTCACCCTCTATGTGGTCCTGATCCCATTCTATCGGTTCCCACGGATCGCCATGCAAGTTTTTATCAACGTAGTAGCTGTCGCCCCTTGTAAAGAACAGTGTATCATATTTCATCTCATCTTCCGGAGCGTATGAATTATTACGATTATCAAGTACAATTTTACCTAACTCTGTATCAAATACTTCGTAGCAATGCTTTTCAAGGTCTTCCCATGTAGGGTATCTTGGGTCATCGGCACGATAATACTGATGTGTGATTCCATCATCAGGGAAATTTTTTTCAACAACATCGGAAGTATCAACTTGTATATTTCTGCACCAGATGTCACCCAGACAAGCACTGTATGCATCGACCATTTCCTGAGCTATAGCGTCAGCGTCGATATTCAAGGCTTCTGTTGTTGCTTCAGTCACTTCTGTAGCTTCCTCTGTTTCTGCTTCTGTAGCAGCTTCCGTAGTCGCCTCGGACACTACATCTGTCGACGGAGCGTGTCCGTTACGGCTGATAACTGCCATACTTCCGCCTATTCCGGCAAATACAAGAACTGCCGCCGCCGCAACGCTGACTCCCTTGTACCACTTTGGTTTGCTGTACTTTTCAACACCTGAAACCTCGGTGTTGTTGATTTCTGACATATCGTCTATATTATACTTTCTTTTACTCATAGCGTACAACCTCTCTTTCTCGTCGTCGTTGAGGACCGGATAATCGTCCGCAAGTTTTTCTGCTGTCTCATTGTCGATATCATTGAAAACATCGTCAATTTTCATATATATCCCTCCTCATTTATACCTGCTTCACTAAGGAGTTCCCTGAGTTTTTTCCTTGCCCTGCTCATACGCTTCTGCACGGCGGAATCGTTCAGTCCGACAAGTGAAGCTATCTGCTTTGTTTTTTTGCCGTAGTAGTAGAAGTAAACGATGATAGAAGAATCCGGCTCTCCGAGTTTTTTTATACAGTCAAACACGGTTGCTCTCAGTGCGGACCGCTCTGCCGCATCCTCAACACGCATATCCGACGGCAGTTCGCCGAAGTTGCCGGAGTCTATGGAAACGTTCTTATCGCCCCTGGACGAAAGCCGCCTGAAATAGTCTATTGCGGTCCTTTTTGCAATCGTACCGATGATACCTTTAAGGTCACCGTCCTGACCGGACGCGCCGTCGAGATACCTGAAAACTGCCGCGAACGTATCGCTCAGGCATTCGTCTATATCCTCACTGCTTCCGCAGGTTTTAAGTTTGTTCGCACATATCGCGTAAACGTAGCCGCAGTATTCATCGAAGAGAGCGCGTCTGCCGTTTTCAGCGGACTGCTCCATGATATTCCGCAGTTCTCTGTCTGTCATCGTTTCACCCCTTTGAACATGTTCATCTACTACACTCGCAACGAAAGAAAGGTTTCTGACGCTTTTAAAAAATTTTTTTGAAAAAAATTGGGCGGATGATTCCGCCCGTACATAATACTACCATATTGTTAATACAGTTATGCACAAAGAGAAGTTCCTCAGCAGGTCATCATGTATTCTTGTCAACAGTGTGGAACTTCTTGAGGTTGCCGATTTTTTCGTTGCGCTCATCGAGAACTCTTTCAACGTCCGACCAGTCAAGTCCCTGATTAGCGCAGAGCACCATTACATGATAAAGAAGGTCATTAATTTCGTTCATGAGTTCATCGTTGTCGCCGTTTTTAGCTGCGATAACTGTCTCAGTAGCTTCCTCGCCGACCTTCTTGCAAATCTTGTCAACGCCCTTGTCGAAGAGGTAGCAGGTATAAGAATTTTCAGCAGCAGTACCGTTTTCGTACTGCTTTTTTCTCTCCTTGATAACTTCAAATATTTCCTGATAAACTGTCATTATTCATTCTCCTCTGTATTATATAATTCATTGAAAAAGCAGCTGTAGCTTCCTGTATGACAGGCAACACCTGTCTGCTCGACATTCACAAGCAGGGTATCATTATCGCAGTCGCCGTAAATAGATACGACCTTTTGCAGATGTCCGGAAGTAGCTCCCTTATTCCAGTATTCCTGTCTTGACCTGCTCCAGAACCATGTATAACCGGTTTCGAGGGTCTTTTTCAGGCTTTCCTTGTTCATATACGCAAGCATAAGAACAGTTTTTGTATTGACCTCGTAGCAGATCGCAGGGATAAGTTCACCCTTGACGAAGAATTTATCGAGGTCATTCAAGTCAATTTTTATCATTGTATTAAACCTTTCGTATCAGTAGTCTATCCACCATTCGGGAGTGATATCGCCGAGTTTGATGACCTTTCCGGCTTTATAATCGAGCATTATACTGATGTCCTTATAGCTGGCGGGCATAAGCTGTACCATAAGCTCGCGGCACGCTCCGCACGGTGCACCCTTGCCCTCATTCGGTGGTATGCAGAGAATCCTGTCTATTTCATATTCGCCGTTTGTTATCATGTTGAAGACAGCGTTTCTCTCGGCACATATACCAAGTGTAGAGCAGGTGTCGATGCAGACTCCGGTGTATATTTTTCCTGACTTGCTGAGTACAGCCGCACTCACCTCACCGGCAGTGACGTAATCGGATATAGTCTTCGGAGCGAGAACAGCTTTTGCCGCCTCGTACATTTCTTCCCATATCTTATCCATAGCTTACCTCACTATAACACCCTTGCCGCGGCAGTAATCCTTGACCTCTCCGACAGTGAGTTCCCTGAAGTGGAAAAGTGAAGCCGCAAGAGCCGCAGTAGCACCGGTTTTCTCGAAAACTTCATAGAAATCGTTTATCTTTCCTGCACCGCCGCTCGCAATAACAGGAATAGAACAGTTATCGCAGACTGCTTTCAGCATAGCGATATCGAAGCCTTCCTTTGTACCGTCAGCGTCGATAGAATTGAGACATATCTCGCCCGCACCAAGCTTTTCTATAGTGTGTACCCAGTCGATGAGGTCGATACCCATATCGACTCTTCCGCCGTTGATGTAAACAGTCCACTTGTTATCGGCGATTTTTTTCGCGTCGATACCAACACATATGCACTGACTTCCGAAAACGTCAGCGCCGTCCTTGATAAGCTGAGGATTCTTCACAGCCTGAGAGTTTACCGAAACTTTGTCAGCACCGGCTCTCAGAGCGTCGCGGATATCGTCAACCGTCTTGATACCTCCGCCTACAGTCAGCGGAACGAAAACCTTTTTAGCAGTATCGCGAACAACGTCGAGGAAGACTCCCCTTCCCTCGAATGAAGCTGTTATATCGTAAAATACAAGTTCGTCAGCACCCTGACGGTTGTACTCCTCAGCACATTCAACGGGGTCTCCGACGTCGCGCACGCCCTCGAAATTGACTCCCTTAACGACCTTGCCGTTTCTTACGTCAAGGCACGGGATTATTCTTTTTGCAAGCATTATTTACCTCCGTTCTGAATCATGAAGTAATGTTATTTGGCATAGCTTATTGCTTCACGCAGGTCAAGAGTTCCCTTGTAGATGGACTTTCCGCAGATAGTACCGTAAAGTCCCATTTCCTTGCAGACGATGATATCGTCCATAGTGTGAACTCCGCCGGAAGCGACAATATTAGCTCTCCCCTCTGTAGCGTCTGCGAGCTTTCTGAGCTGTTCGCGATTGACACCTGAGAGAGTGCCGTCCTTGGAAATATCGGTAAAAATGAAGTATTTAACCCCTGAATCTATCATCTTATTTGCGAGGTCGATATAGTGAACGTCAGAACTTTCGAGCCAGCCCTCAGTAGCGACCATTTCGTTCATAGAGTCTATCCCTACAACCACCTTTTCACTGCCGAACTTTTCAACGGCATCGCAGACAAGCTTGGGATTCTTGAGTGCGGCAGAACCGAGTATAACACGGGTAATACCCATTTCAAAGTACTCGCGGATAGTCTCGAGACTGCGGATACCTCCGCCTATTTCAACTTTAAGATCAGTCTTTTCAGCAACGTCAGTGTAAATTTTTGTATTCACAGGTCTTCCCTCTTTTGCACCGTCGAGGTCAACCATGTGAATCCACTCTGCACCAGCTTCCTCGAAGCTTTTTGCAGTTTCAAGGTAGTCAGATGCGACCTTTTCAACCGTTGAAAAATCGCCCTTGAACAGTCGGACACAGTTGCCGTCCTTAATGTCTATTGCGGGGAAAATTATCATATTTCTTCTCCTTATATAAGTTTATTTCTTATCATTTCTGCGTGTCCGGCAGTAAGCCCTATATATTTAAAATAGTGCTCCACACTGCCAAAACGCTCTGTAAACAGGTCAATAAAACCGTTCATGCTCTTTTCATTTGCCAGTACGATATTCCTGTCAACTTCAGGATGTGCTGCAAGAAAGGCTTCAAGCCGCTTTTTATTATATTCACGGCTTATGACATAGTCATTGACTATACTCTCCCTCTCAGCCATGCAGGCCATAAGAATTATAGCAGAAACTACACCTGTTCTGTCCTTGCCTGCTGTGCAGTGAAAAAGAACTCCGCTTTCCGATTCTGCTATCACTTTCATCACATACGGCATTTTTTCAGCAAGGGCTATGTTCATATATGAATGTGGGACTGCTTCAAGACTTTCCGGAACGCCGCTTCCCTCTACTATGGGAAAATGATAATATCTGAACTCAGGTGCAAGGGAAAGCATATCCGGAGTTTTTTCCGCTTCCTCGACAGTTCGCATATCGATTATTGATGTGATATTTCTTGAAAGAAGCTTCTCTTTGTCAGCTTTGGAAGGGTCTGACGGAACGTCACTTCGCCAGTAGATATTTTCTGCTGTTACCCTGCCGTCAGTCGTTCTTATACCTCCAAGATCACGGGTATTATATGAGCTTGAAAGCAGACTTTTAATCATCATATAAGTTCTCCGTTTTTATTTTAGCTTCTCGACTATAACAAGCCTTCTCACTTTATGAGCCCTCCGAAGTTCCTGAGTATCTTAAGACCTGTCTCTCCGGATTTCTCAGGGTGGAACTGTGCTCCGTAGACGTATTTGCCGTTGTAGACAAGTGCAGGCACTCGTCCGCCGTACTCGCTGTAAGCGGCAATGTCGTTGTCTGCGCAGTCCGCCTTGTAGGAGTGAACAAAGTAAACGTACTCATTGTCCCCTACTCCTTCAAGAAGAGGGCAGTCATTTAGTTTTTCAAGCTTGTTCCAGCCCATGTGTGGGATTATGAGGTCAGGCTCTTCCATTTTTATAACTGAGCCGCCTATGAGACCGAGTCCGTCAGTTTCTTCAAATTCGTAACCCTTCTCGAAAATAAGCTGCATACCGAGGCAGATACCGAGGAATGGCTTTTTTTCAGCTTCCTCTTTGATAGTGCTTACAAGTCCGGACTTATTCAGCATTTCCATAGCCGCCGGAAAAGCTCCTACACCGGGAAGGATAACTGCGTCAGCCGCCTTGACAGACTCCTTATCCTTGACGAGACGGCTTTCAAGTCCGAGAAAGTCGAGAGCGTTCTTGACACTGAAAATATTTCCTGCGCCGTAGTCGATAATAGCTATCATTACAGAACTCCTTTCGTCGAGAGAGTAGAGCCGTCCGAGTTGAACGTAACGGCAGTTTTCAGAGCGTGAGCAACAGCCTTATACACAGCCTCAGCCTTGTGGTGGTCATTGCTGCCATAGAGGAGCTTGATGTGAAGAGTCATACCGGAATTGAATGCGAATGCACGGAAAAACTCCTCAGTCATGCACATGTCATACTGACCGCAGCTCTGATTTGTAAACGGACAGTCAAAAACGAGAAACGGACGATTTGAAAGGTCGAGACTTGCCATTGCGAGCGACTCGTCCATAGGGATAAATGCCGTACCATAGCGGACTATTCCCGATTTTGCACCAAGAGCCTGTCCGAGTGCCTGACCGAGTGCAATACCTGTGTCCTCGATAGTGTGATGACAGTCGACCTCAAGGTCGCCCTTGACCTTTATAGTCATACTGATACCGCTGTGTACCGACAATGCGGTGAGCATATGGTCAAAGAAGCCGATACCAGTGTCGATTTCAGCTCTGCCCTGACCGTCAACGTCAACATTTACAAAAATATCAGTTTCTTTTGTCTTGCGGACAATCTCTCCGCAGCGCTTAATATTATCCATTGATTATCTCCTCCAGAGCTGCGAAAAGCGAGTTCATCTCGTCGGGTGTACCGATAGAGATGCGCAGATAGTCCTTGATTATCGGTTTATTCCACCAGCGGACGAATATCCTGCGCTTTTTAAGTTCGGTGAAAACATATTCCGCGGACTTCTTCTGCGGTGAAGCGAAAATGAAATTGCTCATAGAATCGGGGAAAACGAATCCGAGTTCAGAAAGCTTTTTCTTTGAATATTCACGGGTGTCGATTATCTTCTGCACGGTTTCGCGGAAGTACTTTTCATCGCGTACTGCGGCAGCTCCGCAAAGCTGTGTAACGGTGTTCATAGTGTAAGAATTTATCGAGAACTTGACATCATTCATGTACTTGATAAGTTTCTCACAGCCCATAGCAAAGCCTATTCTCATGCCAGCCATTGAACGTGACTTCGAGAATGTCTGAATAACGAGGAGATTATCGTATTTCTCGATAAGCGGCAGACAGCTCTCGCCGCCGAAGTCGATGTAAGCCTCGTCTATCATTACGACAGAATCGGGATTAGCCTTGATGATGTCCTCTATCATTTCCACATTTTCGTATACACCGGTAGGTGCATTCGGATTCGGGAAAATGATACCGCCGTTCTCACATTTGTAGTCATCGGGGTCGATAGTGAAGTCACTGCGGAGAGGCTTTGTCTGATACGGTATACGGTAAACATCAGCCCATACGTCGTAGAAAGAGTACGTAATATCAGGGAAAAGTACAGGCTTATCCGAGTTGAAGAATGTCAGGAAAGCCATAGATATAACGTCGTCTGAGCCAACTCCGACGAAGACCTGC
Source organism: uncultured Ruminococcus sp. (assembly GCA_900315975.1). The sequence continues at coordinate 44,870 of ONBA01000024.1, read as the reverse complement.
GACGGCTTTAGACCGTACCTCTCAGCGATAGCATTTGTAAGCTCTGCCGCATCGGGAGTTGGATAAAGTCTCATGCGTGATTCGTCAAAGCTGTCGAGTATACTCCTTACCTCCGGAGCGGGCGGATAGGGATTCTCATTTGTATTGAGCTTGATAACGTCCGAATCTTTCGGCTGTTCACCGGGTACATAAGGAACTACCCTGCGGACGTTCTGCTCCCATGAATTATTCATAATATCACTTCCTGTTAACCTAATTGAGTGAATTGTATCTTAGTATGGTCTTTGCTGATAATTACTGCACTGCTGTGTGGATGATTCCAGTTGTGGGTCGCGGAGAGCACGTATACCGTCGCCTCCGTATCTTTCCAGTAGTCGCTGTCTATCCATATATTGAGCGATTTATCATTTTCAAATGCCTGTCTCGCCTTTGGACTTACGACATCGACAGTCGTTTCACCATGCTCGAAGCTACTCAGTGTCAGCGTGTATATGGCCTGCGGAGCGAACTCACTTTCATATGCCTTTACAGTGTCAGCCGAAGTCTCAAAACGTGCCGAGCAGTGACCTGTTCCCTGCATCATACTCGGCATATAGTCAAATTCGTACTCCCTGATGTCGCGTGGGAGCATCGCAGGGAAATCCTCAGACGAGTTCCTGTTATAAATCTCGATATACGAACGCTGAACGTTGTATTTCCACGGACTATATGAATGTATAAACGGCGGAAACAGCATTGTTAAAGCAACTACAGGCATCATCACAAACCATACTGCAAGGCTTATAACAAAGAAAAGCTTCTTCTTTGAAATAAGTACAAAAACTGCCATTGCAAGCCAGATAAGACATATTATAAGCCGTATGATGCCATTTCCAACTGCTATCACCATTCCAAGTCATTCAAAACGAACCTTGATAGCATTAGCGTGAGCGGTAAGGCCCTCACGTTCAGCAATGAGTACGATATCGTCCTTGGCATTGCGAAGAGCGTCTTCATTGTAGTAGGTATAAGCCATACGCTTAGTGAAGCTTGAAACTCCGAGCGGCGAGAAGAAACGTGCAGTACCGCTTGTCGGGAGAACGTGGTTAGGACCTGCATAGTAGTCGCCGAGAGGCTCTGATGCGTAGTTTCCGAGGAACACTGAGCCTGCATTTTCAATGCTTCCGAGGAGTTCAAACGGATTCTCCATGAGTACTTCAAGGTGCTCAGGAGCAATTTCATTTGCGAGCTCAACACACTTCTCACGGCTGTCAGCGATGATGATAGCGCCGTAGTCTTCAAGCGACTTCTCGATTATCTCCTTACGTGAGAGGTACTCCTTCTGACGGTTTATCTCAGCGATAGTAGCGTCAGCGAGCTTTTCGCTTGTAGTTACCATTATAGCCGATGCAAGAACATCGTGCTCAGCCTGTGACATGAGGTCAGCGGCTGCAAATTTAGGTTCAGCAGTATCGTCAGCGATAACGAGTATCTCACTCGGACCTGCTATCATGTCGATGTCAACAACACCGTAAAGGAGCTTCTTAGCAGTTGCAACGTAGATATTTCCGGGTCCGACGATTTTGTCGCACTTCGGAATCTCCTCAGTACCGTAAGCGAGAGCGGCGATAGCCTGTGCACCGCCTGACATGAATACTCTGTCAACTCCGCAGATAGCTGCTGCAACGAGGATATCCTTATTGGGAGTACCGTCCTTAAGGGGCGGAGTAACCATTACTATTTCCTTAACTCCTGCGATTTTAGCAGGGATAGCGTTCATAAGCACACTTGAAGGGTAAGCAGCCGTACCGCCGGGAACGTAAAGACCTACGCGTTCAAGTCCGCGAACCTTCTGACCCATGATACAGCCGTTTTCCTTGGCATTGATAAATCCCTGCTCTACCTGTCTGTTGTGGAAATCAGCGATATTCTCCTGTGCATTGAGAAGAGCGTCAACGAATTCCTGGTCAGCCTCTGTGAGAGCGTCATTGATGACGTCACGCGGAACTTCGTAATACTTCGGGAGGTTGCCGTCGAATTTGAGAGTATAGTTCTTTACGGCAGTATCGCCGTTTTCTCTTACGTCCTCAATAATGGCGGATACAGTCTCAGTGACTTTTTTATTAGTCTCACCTGCACGCTTTGAAAGCTCTGCGAGGAAGTTTTTTTCATCTTTACCGTTAGCGTATATCTTCTTCATATTTATCCCTTCCTTTAACGTCGAATCAAAGATTTGCCTGTATCTTTTCTATGAGAGCCTCTATCTCAGTCTGACGGAGTTTCAGACTTACTGTGTTGACGATGAGTCGTGCAGAGATAGGAGCAACGTCCTCGATAACTTCAAGTCCGTTTTCCTTTAAAGTAGTACCTGTCTCGACGATGTCAACGATACCGTCAGCGAGTTCGAGCAGAGGGGCGAGTTCTACCGAACCCTCTATCTTGATAATTTCGGTGTCCATGCCCTTTTTCTCGAAGAAACTGCGGGCAACGTTGGGGTACTTTGTAGCGATAGTCTTGATACCGTAGCCGCTGTAGAAATCGTATCCTTTTTTGGTAGCAAGTGCGAATTTGCATCTGCCGAATCCGAGGTCAACAAGCTCAAAGAACTTGCCCTTCATCTCCATGATAGTGTCCTTTCCGACTACACCCATATCGCACACACCGTGCTCAACGTAGGTGATAACGTCGTTAGCCTTTGCGAGGACTACCTCAAGATTTGCGTCCGGAACAGGAAGTATAAGCTTTCTGCCCTTTTCACGGACTGCTGTACAGTCAAAGCCGAGCTTTTCGAGAAGTCCGACTGTATCCTTTTCAAGTCTGCCCTTAGTAAGAGCTATACGAATAGGCTTGCTCATTCTCTTTCCTCCATGTCTTCACCGTCGATAACAACGACCTTGGCAATTTTCTTTTCCTTTGCATACTCACGAACCGACTCAATGTCGTCGAAGAGAGCGTTCTCAACAACGAGACCCTGCTCACGGAGTTCCTTAGCCGCCTTTATAGCCGCAACCTCACAGCCTTCCTGAGCGAAAACAATAGCGTCTATCTTTGGCATTGCGGGGAACACACCGTTCTTCTCGATAACCTTTGAGATAGCATTTACATTTACTGCAAATCCGACAGCCGGAACATCGTATCCGAACTCGGAAATGAGCTTGTCATAGCGTCCGCCGGAAACGACCTCGTCGCCGTGACCCTGTAAATAACCCTTTATGATAAGACCTGTGTAGTAGTCAGTCTTATTTACAAGTCCGAGGTCAACAGTGATATTGCCCTCACTTCCGCAGAGTTCAACTGTATCACGGTAAATCTCGCGGAGTTCATCAAGAATATGTTTAACATTCTCATCGGGGATAAGTTCCTCAGCCTTCTCGAATACCTCTTCGCCGCCGAAGAGTGCCGGAAGCTTCTTGAGAGCCGCAGTTACGGGGTTATTGCCGAAAGTATCGAGCATATCGTTGAGTGCAGGGAAGTTCTTGTTCTCGATGAGCTTGCGGATACGCTCCTTTTCCTTATCTGTAGCTTCAAGACGTCCCACAAGTTCCTTGAACACACCGATATGACCTATTTCAAGTGAGAACTCCATACCGAAGGCTTTGAGGGAATCAACGGCAGTCGAAATAACTTCGAGGTCAGCCATTTTAAGCTGTGAGCCGATAAGCTCAATACCTGCCTGAACAATCTCATCGCTTCTGCCCTTCAGAGCAGGCTCAGTACGATAAACAGTCTGATTATAGCAAAGCTTGAGCGGAAGAACAGCGTCACGCAGACGAGTTGCCACAACTCTTGCGATAGGCATTGTCGAATCGGGACGCATAACAAGCAGTCTGCCCTTGCTGTCAGTGAGCTTGTAGAGATTCTCCTGTGGGAAATAGCGTGAATTGAGATTAAAAACGTCAAAGAATTCGAGACCGGGAGTTATCATCTCGCTGTAACCCCTGCTTCTGAAAATTTTGAAGAGGGTCTTCTCGATATTTCTTCTTACGATGCACTCGCCGAAGAGCAGGTCTTTAGTACCCTCAGGCGTAATTAAATCATAATATTTCATAATGTCCTCCATGTATGCGGTTAGTGGACCACGTTCACTTTAGTCTGCTAACATGATAATATAGTAACATATTACCACTAAGAAGTCAAGTTAAAAGAAGCTCATCTGCGAAGATTCAGGCAGTTCGCCGAAAGCTCCTACGGTTTTCAACATATCAATTGTTGTTTTTGATGCACCGCTCTGCGACTGAAACTCCTCAATCGAGATGAATCCACCCTTCTGAGCGGCTTCATATAGACCCTTTGCAGCATTCTCACCGACTCCCGACATTGCCGAAAACGGAATACGCAGCTTGCCGTCCTCGGGCAGGAAGTCCGTAGCGTGTGATTTGAAAAGGTCTATCGGCAGGAACTCGTACCCACGCGAGAGCATTTCATTCGTGATGAGCAGGATATCGTACAGGTCATTCTCCTTTTTGGAGCGGTCGTTACCCAGTTCCCGAAGCTCGTTTATTCTTGCGCGAACAGCGTCAATTCCCTTGACAGCGAGGTCTGCATCAAAGTCTTCACCTCGAACCGAGAAGTAAGTTGAATAATACTCCAGTGGCATATGAAGCTTGAACCAGCCAAGCTTTATCGCGGCAATAACGTAAGCGGCGGCGTGAGCCTTCGGGAACATATACTTTATTTTAAGACAGCTCTCGATGTACCATTCAGGAACATCGTGACTGCGAAGCATTTCGATTATTTCCGGTGTAAACTGCTTAGGTGCCTTACCCTTACGTGTCCACTCCATTATCTGGAATGCCATTTTCGGCTCAACGCCCTTGTACAGGAGATAAGTCATGATACTGTCACGGGTACCGATAACCTCCGAAATCGTACAAATATCGTTGTCGATGAGGTCTTTCGCGTTACCAAGCCAAACGTCCGTACCGTGGGAAAGTCCGGAAATCTGTAAGAAGTCGCTGAACTTTGTAGGCTTTGCGTCGAGAAGCATCTGTATCGTGAAACCGGTACCCATCTCAGGAATACCGAGACTTCCGGTCTTGCAGTATATTTCCTCCGGTGTTACACCGAGCACATCGCAGTTTGTACACATACGAATAACATCGGGGTCAGACGTCGGAACGTCCTTTATCTTGATACCGGTGAGGTCTTCGAGATGCTTGTAGAGAGTAGGTACAACGTGACCGAGTTCGTCAAGTTTAAGAATGGTATCGTGGAGCGAGTTGAAGTCGAAGTGGGTAGTAATAACCGCTGAATCGGGTGAATCAGCCGGATGCTGAACAGGTGTGAAGTCCTCGACTTCATAGTCTGACGGCACAACTACCATGCCTCCGGGGTGCTGACCTGTTGTACGCTTGATACCCGTACAGCCTGCCGCGAGACGCGTCAGTTCGGAGTTATTGAGAGTGATGCCGTTCTCCTCACAGTATTTTTTTACGTAGCCGAAAGCTGTTTTTTCAGCGACAGCAGAGATAGTACCCGCCTTGAAAACGTTCGATTTACCGAACAGTTCCTCTGTGTAGCGGTGAGCCCAGAACTGATACTCTCCGGAGAAATTAAGGTCGATATCAGGCGCTTTATCGCCGTCGAAGCCGAGGAATGTCTCGAATGGTATATCATGACCTTCACGGTGCATATCAGTGCCGCACTTAGGGCAGTTTTTCTGCGGAAGGTCGAAGCCTGAGCCGTAAACACCGTCAAGGAGAAATTCACTGTATTTGCACTCAGGATTCGGACATATGTAATGCGGCGGAAGAGGGTTTACCTCGGAGATTCCCGCCATTGAAGCCACGAATGATGAACCGACAGAACCACGCGAACCAACAAGATAACCGTGGTCAACGGAGTTCCACACAAGCTTCTGTGCGATGATGTACAGAACCGAGAATCCGTGCTTGATGATAGACGAAAGCTCACGGTCGAGACGCTTTTCAACGAGTTCGGGAAGCGGGTCGCCGTATATTTCGTGAGCCTTGTCGTGGGTAATGCGGACAAGCTCCTCCTCAGCACCGTCGATAGTAGGAGTGAACGTGCCCTTCGGTATCGGACGGACAACCTCTATCATATCAGCAATAGCGTTAGTATTAGTTATAACAACTTCCTTAGCCTTGTCTTCGCCGAGATAAGCGAACTCCTTCATCATTTCGTCGGTAGTACGCAGATATAGCGGAGCCTGATTTTCCGCGTCCTTGAATCCCATGCTTGTGAGGATTATCTTACGGTATATCGCGTCCTTGGGGTCGATGAAGTGGACATCGCAGGTCGCACAGACCGGTATTCCGAGCTTATCGCCGAGAGCGATAATACGGCGGTTGTAGTCCATGAGTTCCTCATCGTCTTTAGCAGTACCCTCGCGGACCATGAACTCGTTATTGGCGATAGGCTGAATCTCGAGGTAATCGTAGAACTTCGCCAGCTTTTCGATAGTTTCATCAGGTTTATAGTTGACCATCGCCTGAAACAGTTCACCCGCTTCACAGGCACTTCCGAATATCAGTCCCTCGCGGTACTGTTCAAGTACTGACTTAGGTATAAGCGGCTTTTTATAGAAGTATTCGAGGTTGCTGACCGAGACCAGTTTATAGAGATTTTTCAGTCCTGCCTGATTACGTACAAGGATTATCTGATGATAGGACCTGAGCTTTTTGGTGTCTATTTCGCAGACAAGCTCATTGAGTCTTTTGAGGTTGTCCCAGCCGCGCTGAGACTTGAGTCTGCCGACGAGTTCGATGTATATTTTCGCGAGCATGAGCGCGTCCTCATCGGCGCGGTGGTGCTCGAAAGTACCGAGTTTGAGGTTTTTAGCGACGAGATTGAGCTTATGGCGTCCCATTTCGGGAAGCATTGCCTGACACATTACAAGCGTATCAAGCTTGGTGTAAGGAAAATCAATGTTATTCCTCAGGCATATCTGATTTATCATCGTCGTATCGAAGTTTGCATTATGAGCTGCGAGAACGGGTCTGTCGCCGCAGAATTCCATGAATTTGCGCAGAGCATCCGCTTCATCGGGAGCGTCCTTTACCATGTCATCGGTGATACCGGTGAGTTCGGTAATTTTCTCAGGGATATGCTTATGCGGATTAACAAAAGTCTCGAAGCTGTCTACATTCTGAAGGTTTCTTACCTTTATTGCCGCAATGCTCGTAAGGCGGTCATTCGAGAAGCTGAGTCCGGTAGTCTCGACGTCGAAAATGATGATTTCGTCATTGAAATTGCGGTCGACGTCCTCACTGAGGATAGGCTCACGGTCGATGTCATTAACGACATACGCCTCCATACCGTAGATTACCTTGAAGTCCTTAGGCATATTGTACATACAGTCAGGGAAAGCCTGTACACAGCCGTGGTCAGTGATAGCCATAGCCTGATGTCCCCAATCCGCGGCACGGTTTATGAGGGTAACGGGGTCAGTAACAGCGTCCATTGCTGACATATTCGTATGGCAGTGGAGTTCAACACGTTTCTCGGGGTAAACGTCTTTTTTCGGGATACGCTTAACCTTTATCACTGAATTCGGCATGATAGAGATATCATGCGCAAACTGGTCATAATCGACCTTACCAGCAACGAGGATAGTCTGACCCTTTTTCATTCCTGCAAACTTCGCCATTTCCTCCTCATCTGAGGTCTTGGCAAAAAACTTCACCATAAGTGAACCGCTGTAATCGGTAATGCAGTAAGTTATGACTGTTTTGTCGTTGCGAAGCTCTTTTACTTCGGAAGCGAAAATGTCTCCTACTACGACCACCTTCTCGCCGAGTTTTCCTACAGCGTCGCAGATAGACTCCGGCTTTTCGCGTATAGGTCTTCCCTTTATCAGCTCAGCAGATTCGGGGTCGAATTCCTTATTAGTCGATGTCAGGTCAACCGACTTGGTCGGCACATTAGCCATAGCCTCCTCACGGAGAAGCTCGTCCTTTGACTTCTCAGGCACGAGCTGAGCACTGTAGTCAGGCAGTGTTGCCTCTATCTCCTCCTGCATAGCATCGAACTTTTCTGCACTCACAGGTTCACCGCCGACGAGTTCAACATTTACCTGAACTCCGAACTGATTGTATATCATCTGCCTGAAAGTTCCTGCAAACCGGAATTTTTCAAGTATATCCCTGCCGCCGTGCATAAGCTCGATAGAAAGCTTGCCATCGGAAAGTTTAACGTCAGCACCGTCGAGGAAACCGTTTACAACGGAGATATCGCGCTTTAGAAGCTTTATTAGTTCACCGTAGCAGTCAAGTCCGAATACAGACTCATCATAGCGTGGGAAAAGTCTCACGCTTTCGACCCTTATTGCTTCGGCGACCTGCTTCTCGAACGAAAAAATATCGTCTGACGGAACGAGTGAACCGAAGTGCGCGAGGAACTTAAAATGCTTCATGTCCTCAGTGTAGGTAAGCTTGTAGATCTCGCCTGCCCTGACAGAATCAGGAAGTTCGGGACAATACTCCTTTAAGAATTCTGAAATGGCAATATTCATATCAGAGTCTCTCTACCTCAGCAAGAAGCTCGGAGACTATTTCCTCCTCTTTTATCTTTCTCTGTGTACCGTCTTTTTTAAAGATAACAGCACAGCCATCGCCGCCTGCGATACCGATATCAGCTTCACGCGCTTCTCCGGGACCGTTTACGATACAGCCCATAACTGCAACAGTAATGTCCTTGTCGAGGTCCTTGACAGCTTCCTCAACCTTTTTAGCAGTACCGATGAGGTCGATACGAGTCCTTCCGCAGGTAGGACATGAAACGAGTCTCACACCGCCGCGCTTGCCGATGCATTTGAGGATATCCTTAGCAGCCGCGATTTCCTTGACCGGTTCGTCAGTGAGTGATACACGGATAGTCTCGCCGATACCGTCGCAGAGGAGAGAACCTATGCCGATAGACGACTTGATAAGTCCCATACGCTCAGTACCTGCTTCTGTAACACCGAGGTGCAGCGGATAATTGCACTTCTCAGCAGCAAGTCTGTAAGCAGCTATCATACGGTTAACATCGGAGGACTTGATAGAGATAACAATGTCGTCAAAGTCGAATTTTTCAAGCAGAGCCGCGTGACCCATTGCACTCTCAACGAGTGCTTCCGGTGTCGGAGAACCGTATTTTGCGAGTATCTCCTTCTCAAGCGAACCTGAGTTGACACCTATACGTATAGGAAGATTTCTTGCACGGCACGCATCAACAACAGCCTTTACCCTGTCCATACCGCCGATATTGCCGGGATTTATACGAATCTTGTCAACTCCGGCAGCAGCGGCTTCAATAGCGAGTTTGTAATCGAAGTGAATGTCTGCAACAAGGGGGATATTCACCGCCTCCTTGATAGCAGGGATAAGCTTTACTGCGTCCATATTAGGTATAGCCGCACGTACTATCTCACAGCCGGCTTTTTCAAGCTCTACAGCCTGTCTGACACTTCCCTCGATATCGTCAGAGCGTGCATTGAGCATTGACTGTATGTATATGTGCTTGCCGTCGAGGACACAGTCCCCGACCTTAACAGGTTTAACGTTTCTCATAATTTTTCCTCCGTTTATATTACTTGTGAATCAGTCTGATGATGTCGTTATAGGTAGCAAATATCATTATGCCGAAAAGGAGCACCATTCCTGCGAGGTGAACGTAACCCTCGTGTTCAGGTTTTACCGGTTTGCGGCGAATAAGCTCTATAAAGCAGAAGAGCAGTCTGCCGCCATCGAGGGCAGGTATCGGCAGAAGATTGAATATGCCGACATTTATGGTTATCATCGAGGTCATGTAAGCGAGCATGAAAATTGCGTCACTTGCCGAGCGAGCCTCACTTGTAGTCTCGCTTATCGAGGTAACTACTCCCACAGGACCCGATACGTCCTCTTTTTTAGCCTTACCTGTGAACATCTGCTTGAGTGAAAGCTCGATGATATGTCCCATTGACATGAACACCTTACCCGAGCACTTTGTAACGGTCAGCGGATTCTTCTCTTTTGTGACGAATCCGAAGTCCATACTTTCGCCGGTCTGCTCATTGTGGAAGGTAACATTTTCGAGCTTAACACGCTTACCGTCGCGCTTTACGACAACATCATGCACTTCTGACTGAGCAGACGAGAAGATGTAATCAACGTCGAGAAAGCTGTAGATAGTAACGTCGTCCATTTTTACTATGATATCGTTTGAGCGAAGACCTGTATTACAGCTTTGCGAATAATATGTTTTAGTACCGTCCTCGTTTTCTGTGCCGTAGAAACCCTTTACCTGATTAGTCGGGATAACCTCGAACATACTAACGAAGACTACTATCATTACAAAGCCGAGAACAAAGTTCATGAACGCTCCTGCAACGAGTATGAGCATACGCTTCCATAATTTGGCATTGCGGAAGCTTCGCGGGTCATCACCGGAAACGTCTTCGCCTTCCATAGCACAGTAACCGCCGATAGGAAGCAGTCTCAGCGAGTAGAAAGTCTCTCCCTTGCGTTTCTTGATAAGCTTCGGACCCATTCCAACAGAAAATTCGAGTACCCTTACTCCGCTCAGCTTAGCGCAGATAAAATGTCCGAATTCATGTATAGTAACGATAAGTCCGAAAATGATAAGTGCAATAACAATACCCATGTGTATCCTTTCCTTCTTTCAGATTCAGCCGATGATATTTCTCACATACTCGCGAGCCTGCTTGTCAGCGGACATAACGTCCTCATAGCATTTTATCTCAGACTGAGGGAATTTATCAAGGACAGACGAAACTATCTCGCCTATCTGTATGAACTTTATCTCATCATGAAGGAATGCGCGTACAGCCTCTTCATTAGCAGAATTTATGAGGCACGGATACGCACCTCCGCGTGTGATTCCCTCTATAGCCGCACTAAGGCACTTGAATGTGTCATAGTCTGGTTTAGCGAATGTGAGAGTGCCGTAATCGGTGAGTGAGAGACGTTTTGTCGGGCACTCATATCTGTCCGGATATGTCAGCGCGTACTGTATCGGAATCTTCATGTCCGGCACACCGAGCTGAGCTATGACAGCATAGTCGTCATACTCAACAGCTGAGTGGATAACGCTCTGACGGTGAACGACTATCTCTATCTGTTCAGGGTCGAGGTCGAAGAGCCACTTTGCCTCGATAAATTCAAGACCCTTGTTCATGAGTGTAGCGGAGTCGATAGTTATCTTGTTGCCCATGTCCCAGTTCGGGTGTTTTAGAGCGTCCGCCTTGGTGACATTTCTCAGCTGGTCATAGCTGTAGCCGAAGAAAGGGCCGCCCGAAGCTGTAAGTATTATACGGCTGAGCTGACTGCGTTTATTTCCCTGTAAGCACTGGAATATAGCCGAATGTTCACTATCAACAGGATATATCTTAACTCCCTTTTCCTCTGCAAGAGCAGTTACAAGAGTACCGCCTGCAACGAGAGTCTCCTTGTTTGCGAGAGCAACGTCCTTGCCGGCATTTATAGCAGTAAGAGTCGGAAGAAGACCGACCATGCCGACTACCGAATTGAGAACGATGTCATTCTCTTCGAGAGCGGCGATTTTACAAAGTCCCTCCATACCGCAGAGTATCTCAACGTCCATGTCAGCGAGGGTAGTTTTCAACTCACTGTACTTCTCATCGTTGAAAATACACACATACTTCGGCTTGAACTTTCTCACCTGTTCCGAAAGCAGTCCTACACTGCTGTGAGCGGCGAGAGCCACAATATCGAATCCATGCTTCTCGCAGACTTCGAGTGACTGAGTGCCTATCGAGCCGGTCGAGCCGAGGATAGAAACCTTCTTGTTCATTATTATATCTCCTTTTTGTCACGATTATGTAGATTCCATCTGCATGGGTCTCCAGCAGATAATGAGTCCGTAAAGCACAAAAGGGACTATCCGCATAAATACGTTTAGTCTCCTTTCGCAAATATTACTGCACTCCGAAGAGTGAGATAAATACATAATATGTGGGCAGAACGAAAAGAACACTGTCAAAGCGGTCCATAAGTCCGCCGTGACCGGGCATTATCTTTCCGTAGTCCTTGAAGCCTATCTGACGCTTTACCATAGAAGCCGACAGGTCGCCTATAGCTCCTACGACAGCACAGAATGAGCCTGTCACAAATGCAACAACAGCACGTTTGGGTGTAAAGCCATAGTATATTGAAAATGCCGCAGTATAGGCAATTGCAGTAGTGAGTATACCGCCGATGAAGCCCTCGATAGTTTTCTTCGGGCTTATCTCGGGGCAGAGTTTATGCTTGCCTATTGCAACACCTGTGAAGTAAGCACCTGTATCAGCTATCCAAGCGCCGCAGAGTCCCATAATGAGGAGGAACAGACCGTTTTTCGAGTCATAGCGCTCTATACGCACCATAGTAGTCATAGCCGACGGAACGAGTATCATACAAGCAAGAACGAAAAAGACCTGCTCATAGCGGATAGACTTATGATTTCTGAGCCATGCCACGAATATCACAAATGCGCATACAAGAATAACTGCGAACGAGAGAATGTCAGGACTTACTTTCAGTCCCATAATATCTACCACCGACTCCGGAAGTGATTTATCAAACGGAGCGGCGTACTTGTTTTCAAGCGAAAATTTCTCCACCTGGTCGCGATAGAAACCGAACGAGTAAATAAGCGGCATAAGAACACCGCAAAGCTCTGCCGGAATAAGAACAGGCAGACATTTTTCAAGCTTTACAGCGCGAAGAAGCTCAAACAGCATTACAGCTATCATAGCCGCAACAGCTATCGGCAGGAAGAGAGTGTCATGGAAATAGAGGACAACAGCAAGGAGCAAAGCACCGACTGCGCCTGAGATTATTCTCGTAAGCATTACACGCCTCCGAAACGGCGGTTTCTTCTGCCAAATTCGATGAGAGCATCATCGAGGTCATCGGGCGAGAAGTCAGGCCATAGAATATCGGTGAAGTAGTACTCCGCATAGGCACACTGCCAAATAAGGAAGTTTGAGAGTCTCAGCTCACCGCTCGGACGGATAACGAGGTCAACGTCGGGATATCCGGCTGTATATAGACCGTCAGCTACAGTCTGCTCAGTGATATCTTCGGGACTGAGTTCGCCCTTCTGAACCTTTTCCGCGATAAGACGTGCAGAATGAGCGAGTTCATCTCTGCCGCCGTAGTTAACAGCAAGGAACAGTACCATCTCATCGTAAACAGCGGTCTCAGCCTCAGTCTTCTCCATTTTCTCGCGGAGATAGTCGGGAAACATAGCCTTATCGCCGAGGAAGACCATACGTGTTTTTTCAGTGAGAAGTTCCTGAACATCGTCAAGGTAGTCACTGAAAAGCTTCATAATAGCGTCAACTTCCTCCTGCGGACGCTGCCAGTTTTCAGTTGAAAAGGCATAGAATGAGATATGTTTGATTCCGATGTCCTTACAGTGGCGGACTATCTTACGGAAAGTCTTAGCACCCTCACGGTGACCGAAGGGGCGCGGCAGACCGCGTTTTTTCGCCCATCTGCCATTGCCGTCCATGATAAAACCGACGTGCTGCGGAAGCACCTCAGGGAGCTGTTTTTCCGTGTCTTTCTTTTTAGTGAATATTGCCATGTTGCACCTTATACAGTCATTATTTCTTTTTCTTTTTCAGCTACAGCCTTATCAGCGTCAGCACAGCACTTGTCAGTGATGTCCTGAACCTTCTTCTCAGCATCCTTGAGGTCATCCTCAGTTATCTCCGAGTTCTTCTGCATCTTCTTGAGCTTGTCGATAGCGTCGCGTCTTATAGAGCGGATAGCAACCTTTGACTCCTCACCGAGCTTCTTGATATCCTTGCAGAGTTCCTTACGGCGGTCCTCAGTGAGCTGAGGGAAAGCAAGGCGGATAACGTTTCCGTCGTTAGTGGGATTGATACCGATATCTGAAGCCTGAATAGCCTTCTCGATAGGCTTGAGCTGATTCTTCTCCCATGGTGAGATAACGAGGATACGTCCCTCTGAAACAGAGATAGCAGCCATCTGATTGATAGGAGTAGGAGTTCCCCAGTAATCTACCTGAACCTTGTCAAGTACAGCGGGATTAGCTCTTCCTGCACGGATAGCAGCAAACTCATTTGCGAGCGCATTAAGGCTCTTGTTCATTTTTTCTTTAGCGGTATTGATAGTTTCTTTCATGGTAAACATTCCTTTCAATAATCATAAATACAAACGGCTATTCTGTATAACGGCAGACTGCCGACTGAAGCCGTATAAGTTTATGTGAACGTGCAATGCGCGTCACTGCGGTCTGTTAACTGAATTATTATCCCTCGTATACGACAGTTCCTACATCAGCACCCATAACAGCGTCATAGATATTATCAGGACGGCTGAGGTCGAATACGAGCATCTTCATCTTGTTATCGCGGCACATTGCAGCAGCAGTGCTGTCCATAACACCGAGGTCGTCACCGATGACCTGTGAGAATGTAAGAGTGCTGTACTTCTTCGCATCATCAAACTTGTGGGGGTCTTTATCGTAAACGCCGTCAACGAGAGTAGCCTTGAGGAAGATATCGGCATTTATCTCGACAGCACGGAGCGAAGCAGCAGTATCGGTTGAGAAGAAGGGGTTACCTGTTCCGCAGCCGAATATAACTACCCTGCCCTTTTCAAGGTGACGGACAGCTCTGTTGCGGATATAAGGTTCAGCGACCTGCTGCATGAGGATAGCAGTCTGAACGCGGCAGGTACAGCCGAGTGACTCAAGAACATCAGCGAGAGCGAGAGCATTCATAGCAGTAGCGAGCATACCGATGTGGTCTGCACGTGTACGGTCCATAGCACCGCTTGAACGTCCTCTCCAGTAGTTGCCGCCGCCAACAACAACAGCGACCTGAACACCTTCATCGACACATTTCTTGATACTCTTACAGATATCAGTGATAACATCGTAATTGAGACCGGTCTTCTTATCGCCTGCGAGAGCCTCGCCGCTGACTTTTAATAATATTCTTTTATACTTTGGTTCCATAAATAAAGCACCTCACAAAAAATTACTATTTTTATTTTACACTAAAAATGCCTTTCTGTAAAGTATATTTCAGGAAAAAAATCGGGTTTTAATATTTTTTAAATTTTTAATAATATATTCTTATTCAACTCCGCCTGCCTGAAATGTGTTCTCTTGACTTTGTAACTGTAAAGTGATATACTGTAGTTAACAATATCCTTGACAATCTCAATAAACAATGAAAGGTGAGCATAATATGAAAATACTTGTTGTCGGACTCGGTCTTATCGGAGGCTCAGTCTGTAAGGCACTGAAAAAATATACCAACCACTTTGTAGTCGGATGTGACATCAACCATGATATTGAGTATGCCGCACTTCGTGATGTGGCTATAGACGAGGAATTTCGCGGTGACTACAGCGGTTTCGACCTTATAATAATGTCACTCTTTCCGGAAGGCACCGAAAACTATCTGCGTGAGAACATCTCAAAATTCGATAAGTCTACCCTCGTGACCGATGTCTGCGGTATAAAGGGAGCTTTCTCGGCACGAATGAAGTCGCTTGCAGAAGAAAACGGACTGCGATATGTCGGTATCCACCCTATGGCAGGAAAGGAATTCGGCGGCTACGCTAACTCTTCAGCAGACCTTTTCCAGCACGCAAATTTCATAGTTGCGGCATTTAAGGACAGCTCGGACAGCGATATACAGCTCCTGAAAAACCTCTCCTACGAACTCGGAGCAGGCAAGATAGTAGTGACATCGCCCGAAGACCACGATAAAATGATAGCGTATACGTCCCAGCTTGCACACATCGTATCGAGTGCATATGTAAAGAGTCCGGAATTACAGCTTGAATGCGGATTCAGTGGCGGAAGCTTTCAGGATATGACACGAATCGCAACAATGAACGAAAAAATGTGGACAGACCTCTTCATGCAGAATCGCGATAATCTTATTTTTGAGCTTGACACCCTGATAGAAAATCTCAACAAGTACCGCTCGGCACTCGAGTCACACAACTCCGATGAAATGCTGACACTTATAGCCGAAGGCAGAAAACTCAAAGAAGACAACCTCCGTCACCGTGTAGGACAGCCTAATTAATTGCGGCATACGTATCATAACTATTGAATAACAAAAAGCACGGTTATGTTATGAATCTATCGGACGGCCAATGGTCGTCACTACATTTTTTTCCTGATTTTTAAAAAAAGCTAAAGCCACTGCAATCGCAGTGGCTTTAATTTTATACAAACAGCATACTGATATTGTGGTCTTTCGCATAGCGCTCGGCTTTTTTGCGGTTGACCTGTTTAAGTACCTTTATAGTCATCTTGTGACCGCGTTTTATCTCGTTCATACTCAGACCGTCACGGTCGAACTCAATGATATTCACGTCATAGATGTTCTCACAGCCGCAGAAAGCGTCGTCGCGGATTTCCTTGGTCTGTAGGCTCATTCGCACCTTAGTCAGCTTCTGACAGCCGTAAAATGCCCAGCTTCCGATAGTTTTGACCGTAGGAGGAATGTATACCTCCTCAAGTGAACGGCACCACGAAAATGCACTCTCACCAATAGATGTAACAGACTCGGAAATAATGATTTTCTTCAAGCCGTAGCACTCAGAAAATGCGGCATTGCCGATGGACTCTACCATACTGGAGATGATCACTCTGTTGAGGTTGCGGCAAGCATAAAAACACAGCTCACTTATCTTTCGGATACCACTTGGAATCACGAGTTTACGGATTGAACTGCATCTGCCGAACGCACCCTTGCCTATAGACTTGACAGAGTTAGGAAGGTCGAGAGCTTTGAGTCTCTGACACTTCAGGAAGGCATTTTCACCGATAGTTTCGAGGTTTTTGGAGAACTTGATCTCCTCAAGATTAACGCAGTGAGCGAAAGCAAATTTATCAATAGTTTTAACGCTGTCAGAAACAACTATTTTCTTGACAGTTTCATTTCCTCTGAAAGCGTATTTTCCGATAGTGGTAATGGAACTTGGTATACGGATAACTTCATTTGTGCCTATATACTTGATAAGCAGAGTACCGTCCTTACCGAGTGCCATGTTGTTAACATCATCAATACGAGCGGTAGCATCGCGCTCGATATCGAGGTCTCTATAGAGTTCCGCGATACGTGAATCGCCCTCAGCGCCTACTGCGGAAGAGTCAGACATTTTCGCAGTCTTAGGTGCCGTAACAGCACTGTCTCCACCTGTATCCTTAGCCATGAGGTCACGGAAGCTTTCAGGTTTAAACTCCTCTTTCAGGTGTTTGCGCTGTTGCTGAAATTCTTCTTTTTTCAGTTTTTCAGCAGACTTTTCCTCTTTTTTCGGAGCGGATTTCTGCTCAGTAACAGGGACAGTCTTCTGCTTTGTAGGTCTTGATTTATCGAGGTTTTCCTTGATAGCTTCAGCCTTGACGTTAGGTTTAAGACGCTCAACGTCAGGACGCAGATCAGTCTCGTGAACTACCTCCTCCGCAAGAGCAGTCTTATTCTTTTTCGGAACCGGCTTCTCAGTCATAACAGGCTCAGAAGGCTTAGATTCCGGCTTTTTGACAATCTTCTCATATACCGGAACCGGACTTGGTTCCGGCTTCTTAGGAGTCTTTTCAGCCACCGGTGCAGACTTTGCTTCCGGATTCTTTTCTACCTTTTCAGCCACCGGCGCAGGCTTCACTTCTGGCTTTTTTTCTACCTTTTCAGCCACCGGCGCGGACTTTGCTTCCGGCTTCTTTTCTACCTTTTCAGCTACCGGCGCGGGCTTCACTTCCGGCTTCTTTTCTGCCTTTTCAGCCACCGGCGCAGGCTTCACTTCCGGCTTCTTTTCTACCTTTTCAGCCACCGGTGCAGGCTTCACTTCCTGCTTCTTTTCTACCTTTTCAGCTACCGGCGCGGACTTTACTTCCGGCTTCTTTTCTGCCTTTTCAGCTACCGGTGCAGGCTTCACTTCCGGCTTCTTTTCTACCTTTTCAGCCACCGGCGCAGGCTTCACTTCCGGCTTCTTTTCTACCTTTTCAGCCACCGGCGCAAACTTCACTTCCGGCTTCTTTTCTACCTTTTCAGGAACAGACTTCGCCTCAGTCTGTACCTTTTTCACAGCCTTAAGTTTGACCACCTTCGCCTTTTTAGGTGTCACCGACTTTGCACAAATCGGACAGCTTGCAAACTTTTCAGCATCGTAACCATGTCCACTCGGGCACTTAATTAACTTCATAATATATCACTCCGATGTTTTTTAAGAAAATATGAATACATCAATAAAATTATACCATATTTACTTCAAAAAAGCAAGAATTGTTTTAAACTAAAAGTGATTTTTGTGAAAATAGTCAAATTTTATTGAAACTAAAACGGTTCGACCCCGAGTTTAGGCATCTAATTTCAGCTCTGATTGTGCAAATTAGCCAAAGAGGCAGAATCGTTTAATTAACTCAATCCCTCCCAACTTAGTACTGTTATAGTAAAATCAACAGCTCTTGACGTTCGTTCATTTTTGTGATATTATAATCAGTATGGATAATACAAAGGCAAAGAAAGGATAAGTAATGCAATTTAACGAATTAAATCTTTCACAGGAGATACTCCGCTCCGTTGAGCAGCTTGGATTCGAGGAAATGACCGATATTCAGGCACAGAGCATTCCTCTCCTGTTACAGGGCAAGGACGTAGTCGGACGCTCAAACACCGGTACCGGTAAAACCGCCGCTTTTGGCATACCGGCTGTCGAAAGTATAACCGAGAGTGAGCGACGTTTTACGGCAGTCCTTATACTCTGTCCGACGCGCGAACTCGCTATGCAGGCTTGCGAAGAACTCCGTAAATTCGCCAAATTCAAGCAAAGTGTGAAGGTCACGGCAGTCTACGGCGGAGCGAGTATGGAAAAGCAGATAAAGGAACTCAAACGCGGTGCAAATATAGTCATCGGAACTCCGGGCAGAGTAATGGACCATATCCGCAGACACACTCTCAAACTTGAAAATCTTCGCACAGTGATACTCGATGAAGCCGATGAAATGCTGAATATGGGCTTTCGTGAGGACATCGAGTCAATACTTTCAGAAGTGCCCGAAACACGTCAGACGGTGCTTTTCTCAGCAACAATGCCGCCTGAAATACTCGCGATAACTGAGAAATATCAGCATGACCCCGTCCACATAAAGATAAAGTCCTCGCAGAAGACCGTCGAACTGATACAGCAGTTCTATTTTCAGGTAGCAATGGGCAGAAAAACTGACGCGCTGAAACTTCTTCTCGCGGCATATTCACCCGACTCGGCAATGGTATTCTGCAACACCAAGAAAATGGTAGATGAGCTTACTGAGGAACTGGTCAAAAGCGGATTCCGTGCCGCAGGCATTCACGGTGACCTCAAGCAAATTCAGCGTACACAGGTCATGAACAGCTTCAAAAACCGTACCACAGCCATTCTTGTTGCTACAGACGTTGCCGCAAGAGGAATCGACGTAAGCGGAATCGACATGGTCTTCAACTACGACCTTCCGCAGGACAATGAGTATTACATCCACCGCATAGGACGTACCGGACGAGCAGGTCTTGAAGGTAAGGCATACACGCTTATTACCGGCAAACGACAGATGTACGACCTCAAAAATATCGCACGCTATACAAAGGCTGAAATAAATGAGCTTCCGCTCCCGAATAAAGCGGACATAGCCAAACTGAAGACCGATTCGCTGATACGTGAAATAGCTTCAATGGAGGAGCGTCCGGACCACTCAGCGTACGAAATCATCGACCGACTTGCATCAAATGGCATAGATTCGCGTGAAATTGCCGCACGTCTGATAAGCTCAAAGCTCAGTGCCGAACTTGCAGGACTGCCCGAATTCGATATGCCGCGTCCGCTCAAAAAGGGAAGCAGAAGCGGAGCAAAGACAGTCCGCATAGACCTTAATATAGGCAGAAACAAGCGTATAGCTCCTAACTTTATACTCGGCGCACTTGTTGACGCTACCGGTATGTCGGGTCAGGACTTCGGCAAGATAGACATTTTCGACAGTCACACAACAGTCGAAGTGCCCGAGTCTGAAACAGACTATATCCTCGATACTACCAACCCGATGAAAATAAACGGTCACCCTGTAGAAGTCAAACTTTACAAGGGAAGTGACCGCCGTGAGAAGCCATTCCGCAGAGACTCCGGCAGACCCGACCGTAAAAAGTCAGGATTCCGCGGCAGACAGAAAGCTGAGTTTTCCGGAGAATATATCCCTAACCGTAAAAAACGTCTGAAAAAGCGACACTAAGAGGTGATAAAAATGGGTTCAAACAAGAAAACATGGATGAGAGTGGTTATCCTCGCAATTGCAGGTCTCATGATTGCAGGTGCCGTAGCAATGCCATTCATCAGATAAGAATTATAATTCAGGAATACCAATGGTGTACATACATACCTCCGCTATAATGCGGAGGTATTTTTTGTCCTATTTTACTCTGCATAATCGACATAATCCGCGGACTATGCGCATTATAATAATTACATGAGGAGGTGAATGTTCTGACCGTTTATGTCGATGTACTGATAGTACTCAACGTCTATGTAAACTATTTTCTGCTGCGGACAACCGCAAAGCTGACCTGTTCTCCCCTGCGGATATGGCGGTGTATCGCGGCATCGCTCTACGGCAGTCTTTTCTCACTGCTGATACTTGCTCCGGAGATGCCGCTGATAATATCGTTAGGGATAAAGGCAATCGCCGCCTTTACAATCGTCCTTGCCGCATTCGGTTTCGTCAGCACAGGCAGAATGCTCAAAAACACGTTCACATTCTTCACGGTGAACTTCATCTTTGCCGGAGTCATCTATGCGGCTTATTCATGGCTGAAACCACAGTTCATGCACTTTTCCAACACCTATTTTTACATAGACTTTTCACTTCTCCTGCTTGTTACAGTTACGGCATTACTTTACGCGGCTGTATGCCTGTTCAAAAGACTGACTCCGACTGCACAGACTTTTGACACAAAGGTGATGATTCGCTGTGGGAAGCGCGTAAGCGCAATACAGGGACTCGCAGACACCGGCAATGCACTCAAAGACTGCTTCTCCGGCAGACCCGTGATAATCTGCTCACGCGGAGATATCGGCGAAATACCGGCAAGAATCAGACTTATACCGTGTGCGACCGTATCCGATTCGGGAGTTATACCGGTATTCCGACCGGACGAGGTAGTGATAGTGAACAATGTCACAGGAGAGAAAAAACCGGTCGACGTAATGATAGGTCTCGGAAAGTGCTCCGGCAAGGCTATTTACGACCCCAAAATACTGAAATATTATTGATGTGCCGACTAAATCCTGAATCTGATACCTGACGAAAATGAGATTTAATTGTCCATCAATAGAAAGGAGAAAAACATGGTCATACTGCAAAATCTGTTCATGAAGCTGAAAAGTCTCTTCGGGAGGGAGGTGTACTACGTCAACGGTGCAGATACTCTGCCGCCGCCGCTGACACGTATCGAAGAGGAGGAAGTGTTCGCACAGCTTGCCGAAAACGACACTGCCGCACGCAAAAAGCTGATAGTTCATAATCTGCGGCTTGTGGTGTTTATAGCGAAAAAATTCGAGTCGACCGGTATCGGCATCGAAGACCTTGTCTCTATCGGTACAATAGGACTCATCAAAGCGGTAAACACTTTCCGTCCCGACAGAAATATCAAACTTGCAACCTATGCTTCACGCTGTATCGAAAACGAGATACTAATGTTTCTGAGGAAGTCGTCACAGTACCGCAACGACCTCTCCATTGACGAACCGCTGAATGTTGACTACGACGGCAATGAACTTCTGCTTTCTGACGTTCTTGGTACCGACGACGACGTAGTCAACAAGGGCATCGAGACCGAAGCTGAGCGTGAAATGCTGAGAGGCGCGGTATCCGAACTCTGCGACAGGGAACGTGAGATAATGGAACTGCGTTTCGGACTGCGGAACGGCAAGGAAATGACACAGAAAGAAGTAGCTGATGCGATCGGCATCTCGCAGTCTTACATATCGAGGCTTGAAAAACGTATCATACAGAAGCTTCGTGTCAAGCTTGAAAATATCTGCTGAGTGTCTTTTCAAAATATTTTCCACGTTTTAGGGTAATATGACGATTTTGGGATACTCTATTGAAAAATGCTCCCACAGGTGATATAATATAAGATGTATAACTATAGCAAACGGCACTATCAACGGAGCGTCTTTTTGTACATCGCACGAGCAAACACAAGTTTGCAAAAGTGAACGGCGCATCCTGTCTTATATACCAGTTTTCACCTGTAAGGAGCTTTTTTAATGAAGAAATGGAACATCTGCTCACCCGACAGACCAACTGTCTCAAAGCTAATGCTTGGCTGCGGAGTAACCTCACTTACTGCGGCTGCTCTCGCAGCAAAAGGATACTCGACCCCTGAGCAGGTCATGGAAAAACTGAATACTGACGGTCTGTCCGACCCTTTTCTGATAAAGGATATGAAGGCGGCAGCAGACACTGTCAACACAGCTGTCGAAGAAGGCAGCCGAATATGCGTTTACGGTGATTACGACTGTGACGGCATAATGGCAGCGTCCATACTCTACACCTACCTTGAAGAGATAGGCGCAGACGTGACCTTCTATATCCCCGAACGCTCCGAAGGATACGGACTCAACAAAGCCGCCGTGGACAAGATACACAGCGACGGAGTTGAGCTGATAATAACCGTAGATAACGGTATTTCTGCTATTGCCGAAGCCGAGTACATCTACCGGCTCGGAATGAAGCTCGTCGTGACCGACCACCACCAGCAGGGTGACTCACTCCCGAAGGCGGAAGCGGTAGTAGACCCTCACCGCCATGACTGTCCATCGCCGTTCAAATCTGCCTGTGGAGCGGTCATTGCACTAAAACTGGTTGCCGCACTCGACGGCGGCGACTACACAATGGCACTTGAACAGTTCGGTGACCTCGCCGCTATAGCAACAGTCGCTGATATAGTCGAACTGACCGGTGAAAACAGGTTCATCGTCTCATACGGAATGGAACTCATCAACAATTCTGACCGTCCTGCCGTCATAGCACTGAAAGAACTTGCCGGAATCGCAGAAAAGCCGTGTGATACGCAGTCTATCGGATTCGGCATAGCTCCGAGGATAAACGCTTCCGGAAGATTCGGTTCACCTCGTCAGGCAGTAGAGCTGATCCTATGTGAGGATATCGACGAAGCACGCAAACTCGCCGCTGACCTCGACAGACTCAATACCGAACGCAAAAACACCGAAAACAGCATTATTTCCGATATTTTTTCCATGATATCTGCCGACCCGTCACTAACACGCGGCAGAGTCATCTTCCTGTGCGGAAAAGGCTGGCACCACGGCGTTATCGGAATCGTAGCCTCACGAATAATGGAAGAATTCGGCAAGCCGTGCTTCATTGCCTCGGAAGAAAACGGCGAGATACGCGGTTCTGCGCGTTCTTTCGGTAAATTTTCAATATTCGGTGCACTCTCCTATGCGGCAGACACGCTTGTAAAATTCGGCGGACACCACGGTGCAGGCGGATTCACAATAAAGGCCGGTATGGCTGAGAATTTCCGCACACTGCTCGAACAGTACGCGGCAGAGCAGTTTCATATCATGCCGCCGGCTGAACTAAAAGCCGACTCCCCGCTCACTCCGGCTGAACTGACAATCGAAAATATCAAGGGGCTAAGCGTACTTGAGCCGTTCGGCGCAGGAAATGAAAAGCCGCTGTTTTACATAGAAAACGCTGCAATCACCGATATCAGGGCACTCAAAGACGGTGCGCATACAAAACTGAGAATAAAGTTCGGGACCGCCTCCGCTGACGCTCTTATATTCCGGAAAGGTCCTAAGGAGCTTACAGTCAGGAACGGCGATATATGCGACCTGATAGTATCTCCTTCTATAAATGAATTCAGGGGAAACGTCTCGATATCGCTCATCGTCAGCGACATTCGCCTTCACGGTTTCGAGCAGAGCAGATACTTTGCGGGGCTCAGCTCATTTGAAGCGTTTACACGCGGAGAAACGCTCCCCGATAACTACTACCCTGCCCTGTATCCGCCGCGAGACTGCGCCGCGAAAATATACACCGGCATACCGCGCGAAGGTATACCGGCTGATACACTGTATCTCAGACTCGCAGACCCTAAGATAAACTATGCCCGCTTCTGTACTGCGGCAGAAGCACTGCGTCAGCTCGGACTCATAACTGCCGCACCTGCGGGACAGATACTAAGACGAGTTGAAAAAGCAGAAAAGGTACAGCTTGATTCCGCGCCTATACTCGCAGAACTGCGGAATAAACTTGACGAGCTGTGCGCTGCCCGAAAAGAAGGAGGACGTTCATGATGACTGATTCAAATCCAACAAACGAGATGTTCAAGGACGTAAGTGTGCCTATCCCCGAAACCGGTTCTCCGGAGGTAGCGCGTGAGATAATCGACTCTATCCCAGATTATGATGACAACTTCACCATTGAAAAAATCATACAGAAGATACTCAAAGACGATAAACAGTACGACCTGAGCAAAATAATCTCCGCATATGAGTTTGCGGCTAAGGCTCATGAGGGACAAAAACGTTCGTCCGGTCAGGACTACATAATCCACCCCCTCGCTGTATCCTACATTCTGCTTGAAATCGGCATGGACACCGATACTATATGCGCCGCACTGCTTCATGACGTTGTTGAGGACACTCCCGCAACGCTCGATGACCTGAAAAAACGCTTCGGACAGGACGTTGCAATGCTCGTCGACGGTGTTACAAAGCTGAGCAAGATACCGACCAATACCAAGGAAGAACAGCAGGCAGAGAATATACGAAAGATACTCCTCGCGATGTCGCAGGATATCAGAGTTATGATAATCAAGCTTGCCGACCGCCTGCACAATATGAGAACGCTGAAATACCGTCCTATCGAGAAACAGCGTGCGACCGCCCTTGAGACAATGAATATCTACGCACCTATCGCCCACCGTCTCGGTATCAGGACCATTCAGGAAGAGCTTGAAGACCTGTCTTTCCGCTTCCTTGACCCCTTCGCCTACTCTGAAATAGACCATATCCTCGAAACCAAAAAGGAAGAGCGTGAGCAGTTCATCGTGACGATACAGGAGCGTATCGCCCGCCGCTTCAATCAGGAGGACTTCACCGAGCCACCCATGATAGAGGGACGTGTAAAAAGTATCTACAGCATCTACAAGAAGATATTCCTCAACCACAAGAACATCGACGAAATATACGACAAGTATGCCGTAAGAATCATTGTTACCACTATTGCGGAGTGTTACAACGTCCTCGGACTTATCCACGATATGTTCCGACCGCTCCCTAACCGTTTCAAGGACTATATTTCGACTCCTAAGGCAAATATGTACCAGTCACTGCATACTACCGTTCTCGGCAAGGAGGGAATCCCCTTCGAGGTGCAGATAAGAACATGGGATATGCACGAGACCGCTGAATACGGTATCGCCGCGCACTGGAAGTACAAGGAGGGTATCCGCGGCAAGGACAAGATGGAAAGCCGTCTCGCGTGGGTACGTCAGGTCATTGAAGCACAGCAGACCTCAGACGACGTTGAGGAGATAGTCCGCATCATCAAGACCGATATCGCCCCCGAGGACATTGTTGTCATGACCCCCAAGGGCAAGTCCATCGACCTGCCTATGGATTCGACCGTAATCGACTTCGCTTACCGTATCCACACAGAAATAGGTCACAAGACAATCGGTGCAAAGGTAGACGGAAGAATAGTACCTCTCGATTACAAGCTTCAGACCGGTCAGATATGCGAGATAATCACCACCAAAGACCCCGATAAGGGACCAAACCGTTCGTGGCTAAACATCGTTCAGACCAATGATGCAAGGTCAAAGATACGCTCATGGTTCAAGAAAGAGCGCCGCGACGAGAACATCGTCGAGGGAAAGGCTGAACTTGAACGCACCTTCAAACGCTATCATATTAACGTTCCCGAAGAAGACCTCGGTGCATTCCTTCAGGACGACTTCAAACGTCACAACTGCGAGAATCTCGATGATTTCTTTGCATCTATCGGCTATGGCGGAATCAGCCTTGAGAAAATGATACCGCGCTTCAAGGACAAGTTCAATAAACTCTATGGCGACCAGAATGAACAGGACGACCCGCGTATCATCAAACTCAAACCCAACGGAAGCAACAGCATAGTCCTCGACCAGATAACCGATATGGCAGTAAAGTTTGCACAGTGCTGTAATCCGCTGCCCGGAGACGATATCGTAGGATTCGTCACACGCGGATATGGTCTTTCGGTCCACACCACACGCTGTTCAAACTACCTCGCCGCTAAACAGCGCAATAATCCTGAAGAGATGAACCGCTGGTACGATATCGTCTGGTCAGAGAACAGTCTCTCACAACTTCAGACGAGCTTTGAAGTCGTTGCAACCGACCGTGTCGGACTTGTTTACGACATCTCAGCCGCGCTCATGGAGGCAAGGATACCGATAGTCCACTCAGCATCGCGCGTACTGAAAAACGGCAATGCGCTCTTTGAGAGTACCATTATGATATCAAGCACAGAACAGCTCAAAAAACTTTTTGACAAGCTAAGAAAAATCAAGGGCGTTATCTCAGTTGAACGCTCAAGCATATAAGGAGTTGCACATGAGAGTAAAAACATTCCAGCTCGGCGAGCTAAACGCAAACTGCTACCTCGTCGAGACTGCTCCCGGAAGATGTGTCGCAATAGACATCGGCGGCAGTCCGCGCATACTGCTTGAATATATGAAAATGAACAGGCTAAAGCTAACAAAGATACTGCTCACTCACGGTCACTTCGACCACATCGGCGGTGTCGAGGACGTGAGAGCCGCTACCGGAGCAGAAGTATATATCCACGAGAGCGATGTGCCCATGCTTACAAGCTCGTCAGCATCGCTCCATTCATCAATGTCGATAATGCCATTCAAGGCTGTGACCGACTTCACAGCAGTCCGCGGCGACTGCTTCATAAATGACGGCGACTGCACTTTCCGCGTGCTTCACACTCCCGGACACTCTCACGGCAGTGTCTGCTATATCGCTGACGACGTCATGTTTTCCGGCGATACACTCTTCTGCTGTGCAGTCGGACGCGTCGATTTTCCCGGCGGAGACCTCCACTGCATGAGAAATTCTCTCGCACTTCTTGCCGAACTTAAAGGCGATTATAAGGTATATCCGGGTCACAACGACTCAACAACTCTCGCCTACGAGAAAATGAACAATCCATATCTTAGACCAAACAGGGGTTAATCTGATGATAAATGCTCATAAAATGCCGGTCGTACTGATCGGCAATTCTTTTAAATACGAGATAGAAGCCACGCTGAAACTCTTTTTCAGCACCGCAAGGTTCGCATTTTCCGATGATATCTCAAACGCTTCCGGCGACAGCTATGTAATAGCCGGAGTAAGCGAGAGTATAACAATTTCCGCAGAAGTGAAACTCTCCGGCAGTGAGCCGGAAAAGTCTGCGGCACAGCTTCCTGCTGACAGTGACAAAAACACGGTCGAACACGAGCTATGCCGCCTTATCTACCACATTCTCTGCCGCAGGACAGGTATCCGTCCGCCGTGGGGACTTATGACCGGTATACGTCCGGTAAAAAAGGTCACGGAGCTAATGGAAAAAGGCATGGACGAGGATACTATCCGCAATGCACTGACCGAGCGCTTTGAGCTTTCTCCGGACAAGTTTGACCTCGCGTATAAAACTGCCGTTGTACAGCTCCCCATCCTCCATAAGATTGACCGCTCTGCGGCAAGTCTGTACGTGTCGATACCATTTTGCCCGACGAGGTGCAGTTACTGTTCATTCGTATCACACAGTATGGACTCCGCAAAAAAGCTGATGCCCGAGTACATATCAGCACTCTGCCGCGAGCTTGAAATAGTCGGAGACATCGTCCGCGAGACCGGTACAAAAATCGACACTATCTACTTCGGCGGCGGCACTCCTACATCTATCTCCGCAGACGAGCTTCGCGCAGTAATGGAAGCAGTTGCCGCTAATTTCGACCTGAACTCTATCCGTGAATACAGTGTTGAAGCCGGACGTCCCGATACCATAGCAGAGGAAAAGCTCCGCGTTATAAAGGAGCTTGGCGCATCTCGCATATCTGTAAATCCGCAGACTCTCAACGACGATGTACTCCGCGTAATCGGCAGAATGCACTCCGGCGAAGACGCCGTAAAAGCATTCGAGCTTGCACGCAGAATCGGCTTTGATAACATAAATACCGACCTCATAGCCGGTCTTCCTACAGAGTCAGCCGAGAGTTTCCGCAGTACTCTCGACCGTATCTGCGACCTCTCTCCTGAGAGTATAACAGTCCACACTCTCACACTAAAACGTTCAGCCGACCTTTTTGAAAAAAGCTCCGACAACAGGGAAAATCCCGCCGCGGAGATGGTCAGCTACAGCATAAAGAAGCTCATGTCCTGCGGCTATATGCCGTACTATATGTACCGTCAGAAAAATACCGTTGACAACCTCGAAAATGTCGGCTACGCAAAACCCGGCTTTGAGAGCTGGTACAATATATTCATCATGGACGAGACGCAGACTATCCTCGGCGCAGGCTGTGCCGCTTCAACAAAACTCGTCTACCCCGACGGTAAAATTTCACGCATACATAATTACAAATTCCCCTATGAATACATCGGCAGATTCAATGAGCTGATGAAAAAGAAAACGGAGGTCACAGAATGCTTGAAAAGAATAAAGTCTATACCGCAGAAATAACCGGCATCACCTCCGAGGGAAGCGGAGTATGCCGCATTGATGAGATGGCAGTATTCGTGCCGGACTCAGCTGTCGGAGACAAGCTTGAAGTGAGAATTGTCAAGGTACTGAAAAGCTACGCATTCGGCATAGTTGAAAACATCATAACGCCTTCCCCTGACCGTATCGAGCCTTCATGTCCGCACTATAAAAAATGCGGCGGCTGTGTTTTCAGACACATCTCCTACGAAGCCGAGAGCGAAGTCAAGAACAACATAGTAAAGGACGCTTTCAAACGTCTCGGCGGTATCGATATTGATACCGATACCTTTATCAGTGCCGATAATACAGAAAGATACCGCAACAAGGCTCAGTACCCCATTGCCACTCAGGACGGCAAAGCAGTCTGCGGATTCTACGCACCGAGAAGTCACAGGGTTATACCTATCGGGGACTGCCTGCTTCAGCCGGAAATCTTTGCCGATATCGTCAATACTTCGCTCACATTCATAAATGAAAAGAAACTGCCGGTCTACGACGAAAAATCACATACCGGAATAATGCGCCATATCTACATACGCACAGGTGCACACTCCGGACAGATAATGGTCTGTTTCGTAGTCCGCAAGGACTTTTCAAGACAGCTCATGCCGCTTGCAAAGCTGCTGTGCGGCAAATACAGTACCGTCAGAAGTGTTGTCATGAACATCAACCCCGACAGGACTAACGTTATCCTCGGCAAAAATACCAAACTGCTCTGCGGAGATGAACACATAACAGATACGATGTGCGGCAACGAAATAGATATCGCACCGCAGTCGTTTTATCAGGTAAATACAGTTCAGGCGGAAAAGCTCTACGCAAAAGCTCTCGAATATGCCGCACCAAATCCGTCTGACGTAGTTGCCGACCTCTACTGCGGAGTTGGCACTATCGGTCTTTCTATGGCTGACAGAGTTGCGAAGGTCGTCGGAATAGAGATAGTACCCGAAGCAATTGAGAATGCGAAAATAAACGCAGAAATGAACGGCATCACGAACGCTGAATTTCACTGCGGAGACGCCGGAAAAGTCTTTGAAAAACTCAGGAGCAACGGCTGTTCACCTGATATAATTCTCCTCGACCCGCCAAGAAAAGGCTGTTCTGAGCAGACTCTTGAAACAGTTGTTTCAGCCGCTCCCGAAAAAATCGTCATGATATCGTGTAATCCCTCAACTGCCGCACGCGACGTTAAATGGCTCAGTGAAAACGGCTACTCCGCAAAGAAAATCTGCGGTGCCGACCTCTTCCCGAGGACTCGTCATGTAGAAAGTGTGGTACTGCTCAAAAAAGACAGTAAATAAAAACGCCCCATACGGAACAAATCCGTATGGGGTCTTCTCATTCTATAACGCGGTTCTTGCCGTTATTTTTGCCGTAGTAGAGTTTCTCATCGACCGACTGTATCCACGTATCGATACTCTGACCGGACCTTCTTTGTCCCATGCCGACCGTAACAGTCACATTTATAGTATGACCGTCGAACACTACCGGAGTCGCCTCAATAGTCTGGCGCATTTTCTCAAGCATTTCCTTGTCTGAACCACTGCCCTCCGGCGACAGTATAAGGAATTCCTCACCGCCCCATCTGGCAATTTCACAGCCGTCACACACTTTTTTCATTATGTCTGAAATCGTTTTAAGTACCTCATCTCCGGCATTATGACCGTACGTATCATTTATTTTCTTGAAGTTGTCGATATCCGCCATAGCAAGTGTACGTCCGCAGTCATCAGGAGAGATCTCCTCAAGACAGCTCAGCATATAGTGGCGATTGTAAAGACGTGTAAGACGGTCGATATGAGCGATCTCTTTGAGTTTTTCCTCCGACTCAGTGATGGTACGGATAAGATAGTTTGAATAGAAGATAAGGAAGCTGAAAACAGTTATTGCATTGAATATCCAGAAGAACGCCCCAATTTTCTGATCGCGCTTGTAAACCGGACCGAAATAAGCGACATATCCTGTACAAACAAGGTAAAACACCGCAATAGCTATACTCGCTACCATAGCATTCATACCCTTATGGTTAAGTTTATAGCCAATATACCTCGTAACGAACGTAATAGGGATCATCGAAAAACAGTACAAGTGGAAACCGTACCCATAACCGAGACAAATAGTCGTAACCCCCATGTAAAAGGTCAGCCACGAATAAATAAACGTCACATATCTTGCAAGATATCCCTTATATATCATGTAGTAGCCAATGAAGTAAACCAAAGCTGTAGGGATACTGAAATATACAAGGAAGCTGACATCGCAAACGTAAAAGAAATACATCAGTCCGAAAACGAGAGCAAGTATAACTGTATTGACACCATATGTAATTTTTTTGACAAATACTTGTTCCATATGCAGTTCCCCTTTCTGCATTTATGTCACTTTATATTGTACCACATTTTTCACATAATTGCAATACAAATTCGGAAAACATTTACAAAAAATACTCTCCGATTATAATACCGGAGAGTATTTTTCTTACTTTTTCTTAACTATAACGCCGCCTGTTTTCCAGATACAGCTTTCGGGGACAACTCCTCTTACACAGCTTGTGGGGTAGATATTGCAGTTTCTGCCGATGATAGTTCCCGGATTGAGAACACTGTTGCAGCCTACTTCAACAAAGTCACCGAGCATAGCACCTATTTTCTTAATACCTGTTTCAAGCTGTTCATCGGCTGACTTTATTACAACATTAGTCTTATCGGACTTAACATTTGAAGTGATAGAACCTGCACCCATGTGGGATTTATAGCCGAGTATACTATCGCCGACGTAGTTATAATGCGGAGTCTGAACGTTATCGAAAATGATAACATTTTTCAGCTCGACCGAGTTGCCGACAACGCAGTTTTCGCCGACGAGAGCACTTCCGCGCACGAATGCGCAGTGGCGTACTTCAGTATTTGCACCAATTATACACGGAGCACCCAAATAAGCTGAGGGAAAGACCTTTGCAGTTTTATGTACCCATACATTTTCAGCCGGATTATCGTACTCATCAGGGTCGAGAGTTTTTCCGAGTGAGATTATGAAGTCACTGATACCCTTAAGAGCCTCCCACGGGTATGTAAAGCCTTTGAGGTAATCCGCAGCGGCAGTATGTGAAAGGTCATAGAGGTCTGTAATTCTGATATTATCCATAAGTTTTCTCCTGATAAAATATTATAAATATATTATAGTATTGTACACGCAAAATGTCAAGTACAAAAACACTTGCTATTTTTGAAGATTTATGATATACTTAAAATGCATATGACAATAAGTACAATAACTTTTGAAGAAGCGAGAAAGCTTCTCGAAGAGAATAGTGTCACATTATAAAAAATAATACTAAAGCGGACTCTGTGTTTAGTCCGCTTTTTTGTGGACAGTGAGGACAATATGACAAAGCTACTCAGATTTTTAAAAAACTACAAAAAAGAACTGGTATTCGGTCCTTTTTCCAAACTGCTTGAAGCGATTTTCGAGCTGATAGTACCACTCGTCATGGCAAAGATAATAGATAACGGTATAGCGAGCGGCGACAGTGCATACGTGTGGAAAATGTCGGGAGTTATCGTACTGTTAGGTATATGCGGACTTGCTTTTGCGCTGACCTGCCAGTTTCTTGCGGCGAAATGTGCTTACGGATTCGGCACGGAACTCCGAAAGGCGCTGTATAAGCACATAAATTCGCTCTCTTATTCGAGTATTGACAAAATCGGAACGGCATCTCTTGTGAACCGTCTTACCAACGACTCAATGACAGTGCAGAACGGTGTAAATATGTTCATACGACTTGCAGTACGTGCACCATTTCTCGTTATCGGAGCGGCAGTTATGGCAGTAACTATCGACCTGAAGCTTTCAGCGGTACTTTTCATAGCCGCACCGCTCATATCAGGTATAATATTTTTCATCATGCGCAAGACCGTCCCGATGTACAAAAGAACACAGCAAAAGCTTGACCATGCGTCCATGCTTACTCGTGAAAGCCTCGAAGGAACGCGTGTTATCCGCGCATTTTCACGTCAGCAGGAGGAAATAGATGAATTCGGCGAAGCTGTTGATGATATCGCAGAGTGCTCGGTTGCAGTCGGAAAAATCTCCGCAATACTCAATCCTGCGGCATTCATGATAATGAACCTCGGAATCGTCGCTATACTATGGTTCGGCGGTGGACGAATAAACACAGGAAGTCTTACTCAGGGTGAGCTTACAGCGTTCACGAATTACATGACACAGATACTGCTTGCTCTCGTAGTACTCGCGAATCTTATCGTTGTATTCACGAAGGCATTCGCGTCAGCAAACAGAATCAGTGAGGTTTTCGACCTTGCTCCGGAAAGTAGCGGAAATGCTGACAGCGGTTCTGACAGCGAAAACATCATCGAATTCCGCAATGTCTCATTCACCTATGACGGAGCCGGAGACAGTTCCGTAAGCGGACTCTCATTCACGCTAAGACGAGGCGAAACACTCGGTATCATAGGAAGTACCGGAAGCGGCAAATCGACCGTAGCTTCACTGATTCCCGCATTTTACCGTCCGACCGGAGGAGAAGTTCTCATCTCAGGAATAAACATCGGCGAATGGAATGTTGACGCTCTCAGACACATGACAGGCATTGTGCCTCAGAAGGCGATACTGTTTTCAGGTACTCTGCGTGAAAACATGAAATGGCGCAAAACCGACGCTTCCGACGAAGAGATAATCTCCGCACTGAAAACTGCTCAGGCATGGGAATTCGTTGAAAAAATGCCTGACGGACTTGATACCTACATCTCACAGGGCGGCAAAAACCTCTCAGGCGGACAGAAACAGCGTATCGCCATTGCGCGCGCACTTGTCGGCAAGCCTGAAATAATTATTCTCGACGACTCAACAAGTGCACTCGACTACGCTACAGACCTCAGACTGCGAAAGGCACTTCGCGAGGACATGGCAGGCACGTCCGTGATAATGATATCACAGCGCACAACCTCCATAAAGGACGCAGACAAGATAATAGTCATGGAAGACGGTTCACCAGCCGGAATCGGCACAAACAGTGAACTTCTTGAAACCTGCGAGGTTTACCGCGATATATACAAGTCTCAGATGAACGAAAAGGAGGGCGGCAATAATGTTTAAAACACTCAGGCGTGTATTTTCTTACGCGCGCCCTTATATAATTTATTTTGTTCTCACAGTTATATTTGCAGCGGCAGGCATATCGCTCTCGCTTTCTGTACCGGTGTTCATCGGCGAGGCAGTAGACTGCTGTACAGGCAAAGGGAATGTCGATTTCGACCGTCTTTTCCGGATAGCAGCTGTACTTGCAGCGGCTGTAGCGGCAAGCGGACTTTTCCAGTGGATAATGAGTCTATGCACTAACAAACTCGCATTTCTGACAGTACGCGACCTCCGCGCTGACGCATTTGCAAAGCTTGAACGAGTACCGCTTCGATATATCGACCGACGCACCAAAGGTGAACTCACAAGCCGTGTTATAAATGATATTGAAATAGTCTCAGACGGACTTCTTCAAGGGTTCACACAATTTTTCAGCGGAATAATAACGATAGTCGGCACGCTTATATTCATGATGACTATCAACATAAAAATCGCAATAGCAGTCGTACTGCTGACTCCGCTATCGTTTATAGCGGCTTCACGAATCACAAAAGCTTCTCACGATTCATACGTCAAGCAGTCGAAACTGCGCGGCGACATGGTAGGACTTGCAGAAGAAATGGCAGGCAATCAGAAAATCGTCAAAGCCTTTGTCTACGATAAAACCGCTGAAGAGCGTTTTGACGTTATAAACAACGAATACGGAAAAACAGGTGCAAAAGCTACATTTTTCAGTTCCATGACCAATCCTACAACACGATTCGTGAACGGTCTCATATATGCGGCAGTCGGTCTCATGGGGGCACTCGGTGCAATCGGGCACTCCCCTTTCATCGGTGCGATGTCAGTCGGCAAACTTTCGAGTTTCCTCGCATATTCAAATCAGTACACCAAGCCATTCAACGAAATTTCGGGTGTTTTCGCGGAACTACAGAATGCAGTTGCGTCTGCACAGCGAGTTTTCGACCTTCTCGACGAGGAAGAGGTCAGTGACGATTCAAACATGGAAACTCTCGGAAAATGCTCGGGTGAACTCAGTTTTGAGAACGTCTGCTTCTCATATGACAAGACGGTCAAGCTTATTGAAAACTTCAATCTAAATGTAAAAGCAGGTCAGCGTGTAGCGATCGTAGGACCTACAGGATGCGGCAAATCGACCATAATCAATCTCCTGCTCCGATTCTACGACATAAACAGCGGCAGAATAACGATTTCCGGAAAGGACATCAACTCGGTCACAAGAGACAGTCTCCGCAGCAGTTTTGGCATGGTTTTGCAGGAAACATGGGTATTCACTGGAACAGTTGCAGAAAATATCGCCTACGGAGTTCCTGATGCGACCCGAGAACAGGTCATAGAAGCAGCAAAAGCGGTACACGCACACGGCTTCATAAAGCGTCTGCCGCAGGGCTACGACACGCTGATTTCCGAAGACTGCGGTCTTTCACAGGGTCAGAAACAGCTCATCTGCATAGCCCGAATCATGCTCATGGACCCGCCCATGCTAATTCTCGACGAAGCAACAAGTTCGATAGATATCCGCACTGAACACCGTATACAGCGGGCATTTATCAAACTAATGAACGGCAAAACTAGCTTTATCATCGCCCACCGCCTTTCAACGATAAAAAGCTCCGACATAATCCTTGTTATGAAACACGGTAACATCATCGAACAGGGAAGTCACTCCGAACTCATGGCAAAAGGCGGCTTCTATGCTGACCTCTACAATAGTCAGTTTGCATCATGACAAAACAGAACTAAAAAAACTCTTGACAAATTCCGCCGGCAGTGGTATAATATTTATGTTAACGCCGCTGTGGTGGAATTGGCAGACACAAGGGACTTAAAATCCCTCGGTAGCAATATCGTACCGGTTCAAGTCCGGTCAGCGGCACCACGCCAAGCGGGCGTGCGCGGTTCACGTTGCCGCTCGCAAGTTCGCTCACTTTTTACAGAAGGCTTACTCTGCTTTCGCTTACGGCACTGTCATCTATTTTCAACAGCTTACAAAGTGCCAAGCGGTCATGCGCGGTTTAGTTTTTCTTAGTCACAAATTTTTCCACGCATGAAACCGTATTTAATTTGTAACACATACACACTTCTTAAGTATTATCTGCGCTCCACAATAGGTGGAGCGTTTTTTTGCCGACTTGTTAAGAAGTAGGCATTTTGGGGGTAAAAAATTGCAAATCAAACACATTTCTGACTTTTTCCGGCACTTTTTCTCGGTTCCGCTTCTGCCGGCACTTGCGGTCATATGCTCGGTATCGGCGATAATCGTAACATCCGACGCAACAGGAAAAATGCATACTGCAACCAGTGATAACACCAGACTCAGTTCCGAAAGCACCGAACCCGAAACGACCGAAGCCGCGACAGTTCCCATGGAACCCGAAACGGAACCGGTTCCCGAACCGCTCGACTACAGGCAGTTCACCGGACTTGTACCTGAAAACAGCGGCTTTTATCAGGACCGCCTCGCTATTATCGGCGACTCTATCGCCTACGGCTTCAATGCATACGGTTATATCCCAAGCACACGAAATATCGCTCAGGAGTCGCTTGCACTCTGGAACCTCGATACCTACACATTTGATGTCGGAGACGGTGAAATGGGAGTCATTGACGCGGCTGTACATTCCGGAGCACGGCTCGTGCTTATCTCTGTCGGAATGAACGACATTCCCGGTTCAGACCCTGATAAGTACAGTTCTGATATGCTCGCACTCGCTCAGCAGGTACTCGAAGCAATGCCTGAAGCGTACGTAATAATCGGCTCTGTCACACCTGTATCTGCGGACAATTCCTACACTTCAAACGATACTATAAACGCATTCAATGCAAAACTGCGCGAGTCTGTTGAAAACTACGGTAACGAGCGTCTGCTGTATTTCGACACGAACGCTATACTGTCCGACCCCGGGACCAATGCACTTTCAGAGGAATACAATGCCGGAGACGGTCTGCATATATCGAAGAAATCGTACGAAACGATTCTCTATGCAATGTACGCATATCTTGACACAGTAGAAATGTTCAACAAACTTAACCAATAAGTCTGTACCGCAACTACTGCGAGATTACTTTAAGAAAAAATTTACAAAAAAACAATGAATCAGCCTGTATAATATGTTATAATATATTATATAAAAAGACGTGTACTTCTAACTAATCCAACTCTGACATGACATATTTCTACAGTTTGCTGTCTTATACCTTTCTGACCGGACCACAGGGATATCTCTGCGGTCCAGTCAGTTATTATAATAATTTCCGGAGGTGACATAAATGTTCTCACGCGAACTTGACAAACTCAAACGGAGTGTCATTACTACGTCAATAGTCCTGCTGTTTGCCGGACTTCTGCTTTATCTTATCCCGGCAGAGTACATTCCCATAATCAACATAGCTTCAGGCTTTACACTTTTGGTGATATGTGTAGTCACTGTGTTCATATTTCTTGGCAGTTCAAAGATACTGATACGGTATCTCCAGCTTTGCGGAGGACTAACAATGGGTCTTGCAGGTATCGCCCTGTGGATATTTGACGATATGTTCATACGTCTGCTGACGCTCATGATAGGGATACTCCCGGCAGTGATAAGCATTCCGAGTATCTTCCATGCTTTCGCATATCTCCGCCGTTCAGGCAGAAAAGGCTGGTGGATACTCGTTTTATGTCCGCTCGCACTTATGGCATTTGCAGTTTTTGTACTATGGAATCCGTGGCTGAAAGACGAAAATGCAGTAATGAATGCAGCAGGGACCGTTCTCATCAGCACAGCCGTAGTTAATGCATTAAGGCTGATATGGCTGCGTCCGGCGAAGCGAGATTAAGGAGGCAGACATGAAAGAAAAAATCGAAAAATGGAACAGCAAATACCGTACTGCCGAAATACTCGCAGTCTTTACCAAACATAATTTCTACTCAAACGGCTTTACTCCCGAGGAAATGCGAACAACACTCGAAGACCTCGGTCCGACTTATATCAAGATAGGACAAATAATGTCAAGCCGTACCGACTTTCTCCCTGCCAGCTACTGCAAAGAACTTGAAAAGCTCAGAAGCCGTGTGAAACCGCTTGAAGCGGAGACAGTGCGTGAAATAATCGAAGAAGAGACTGGTCGGAAGATAGAGGAAATCTACGCTGAATTCAACGATGAACCACTGGGTTCAGCATCAATTGCACAAGCGCATTACGGAGTTCTGAAGGACGGCACACGAGTTGTTACGAAGGTTCAGCGTCCGTACATTGCAGAAATGATCAAGAAAGACTTTGTACTCCTGAAAAAGTTC
Source organism: uncultured Ruminococcus sp. (assembly GCA_900315975.1). Next base: position 6,751 of record ONBA01000024.1, on the reverse strand, counting down.
GCAACACTTGCAAATATCGTCACCGAAACTGAAGCCGGAACTGCCCTTATAGACCTTCGTTCCGTCATAGACGAGCTTGAAAAAGTGTCAAACGAAGAACTTGATTTTCACGTTGAAGCAGACCATTCACGTGAATTCCGCGAAAAGTGCATCGACAATGAAACGAGTGTATCATGTCCCATTATTATAGATGAACTGACTACCACCCGAATACTCACGCAGACCTTTGTAGACGGCTTTCCGCTTTCAAAGCGTGAAAAGCTTGAAGAATTCAGGGTTGACCGTGAAGCAGTCGGAAGAGCGCTTGTCAAGAATTATCTTCATCAGGTACTCGATGCAGGGATATTCCACGGTGACCCTCATCAGGGAAATATCATGCTGTGCGGAACAGTCCCCTACTGGATAGATTTCGGAATAATCGGACATATCAGTCAGCAGAATATCGGCATTATCCAGGACATGATAATGGCTGTGCTTCTCAAAGACCCCGACCAGCTGACTAACATTATTCTGTCAATGGGAATTACCAGCGGAAACATCAACAAATCAAAGCTCACCGAAGACCTCGGTTACCTCATCGAACGGTACGTCGCAGTAAAGGACCTCTCCAACATAAACATGGGAGTCCTCATGGAGGAACTGATGTCGATACTGACAAAGTATCAGATAAAGATGCCAAGCGAATTTACACTTCTTGTACGAAGTCTCGTGACATTCGAGGGTGTTATCGGTGAACTCTGCCCCGAGCTGAATCTTTTTGATTTACTCACACATAAAATGGTAGAGCGCATGAAAGAGAGTTTTGACCTGCGCTCAAAGCTGACCTCTTTACTGCGTGATGTTGCCGCGACCGGAGCTGACGCAATGCAGATGCCGGGAGCAGTAATATCCCTGCTGAGAAACTTGTCAAAAGGACGCATGAAAATCGGATTTGAGCTTACCGGCTACGACGAGCTGATGCAGAAAATGCAGTTAACGGTCAGAAACATTGCATTTGCATTGTTTGCGTGTGTGATATTTGCCGGTTCATGTATTTTGTGCACTACAGATATTCAGCCGCAAGCGTATGGAATCCCATTCATCGCTATGATTGGATTTGTCACATCTGTTGCACTCGGAATCTACACTATAATAAAAATGAGCAGTAAAAAATAATTTCTTGACACTGTGTTTCTTCTGTGATATAATCAGTATATTATTTGACTAAGTTCAAGGAGACACATATGAAAAAGAAAAAGCTGTTCAAAGTTTTTGCAATAATCGCCTGTGCACTGGTAATACTTGCAACACCAGCAGTACTTGGGGTAAGATATTTCATGATACCGATAGGAAAATATCCTGATAAATCACAATTTACGAAATATGAAGAACTATCAGAACAATTCTATGACGAAAAATTCCATAACGAATCCGAACCCGAAAATACCGGCTTAGCTCCTTCCACAGGCGGAAAAAGGGTAATGCCATCAAAGGAGCTTCCGGTTGAGAAAATAACCTCACTCGACCGTGCCGCTTCCGACAAGCTCACAGTCACATGGCTTGGACACTCGTCCTCGCTCATTCAGCTTGGTGAACAGAATATACTTCTCGACCCTATCCTTGTCAATCAGCAAAACGCAATGCAGTACCGCGGACTGCCGGAGCGTTACTCAGATTTTCCGCTCGACGTTAAGAATATGCCGGACATTGACGTCCTCTGTATTTCCCATGACCACTACGACCACCTCGACTACAGCACTATCATGGCTGTTGACAGCAAAGTCAAAAATTACATAGTACCGCTTGGAGTAGACTCAATACTCAAAGGCTGGGGCATATCCGGGGACAAAATAAAGGTTCTTTCATGGTGGCAGAACATTGAAATAGGCGGAATTACGTACACACTCACCCCTGCACAGCATTACTCCGGAAGATTTGCAAATAAGCAGTACAAAACACTCTGGGGCGGAATTTATATGCAAAACAGCTCCCACAGCGTATATTTCACCGGTGATTCCGGCTACTGCGGCACTTTCAGGGAGATATATGAACGCTTCGGCGAAACTGACATCATACTTGCTGACTCTGGTGAAGATGCACCTGCATGGTCACATATGTCGCCGGACGAGGTATATCAGGCGGCAGACGAAGTTCACGCAGAGTACCTTCTCCCAGTCCACTGGGGAGCATATCTTTACGGCTCAACCGCGTGGTATCAGCCAATCGACGACATAGCAGAAAAAGCAGACAGCAGTAAAGTTTCTCTCATGACTCCGAAACTTGGTCAGACCATCGAATACAATGACTTTTCAACAGCGAACGAACACTGGTGGGAAGAATACAAATAAAAAAACACCTGACAAGGGAAACTGACTTGTCAGGTGTTTTTTATTTAATGGCGGTCATTGAGTGAACATTATCTATGAGCTTCAACGAACCGTATAAATTCCTCAACCGGCATAGGTTTAGCAAAATAGTACCCCTGAAACAGCTTACAACCGATATCGGCAAGCTGTTCGTACTGATTGGACGTTTCTACACCTTCAGTCAGCGATGCGATATCGAGTTCATCAGCAAGCCTGATAATGTTTATGATAATTGTATGAGCCCTTCTCTCATCAGCAGATTTTGAAAGGAAACGCATATCAAGTTTCAGAACGTCTACCGGCATATCCTTGAGCAGATTCAGCGACGAATAACCGCTTCCGAAATCGTCCATTTCGACGATAAATCCGGCTTTGCGAAGCTTTTCAAGAGTTTTCATTCTCTCGTCGAGCTCAGTCATCATGACAGTTTCCGTAATCTCGATACGGAGCTTCTGCGGAGCGATATCGAATTCTTTGATAAGTGACTTCAATTCCGCCTCAACATCGAAGAAATAGAAATCTTTCGGTGAGATATTGACAGAAATGAACAAGTCGTCATAAACTCCCTTCCACTCAGCAAGAAGCTTGCACGCACACCGCCATATATGCCTGTCGACCTCAACTATCATACCATTTTTCTCAAACACCGGTATAAACATTGCAGGCGACATAAATCCGTGTTCAGGGTGTATCCACCTTGCGAGAGCCTCTGCACCGACAACCTTGTTCTCCGTATTGGTAATCGGCTGAAGATACGGACGAATCTGCATCTGTTCAATAGCATCGTGCAGTACAGAAGATATTTTCTGGTCCCACATGACCTTTTCGCGGAGTTTATCATCGTAATATGCGATATGAGTTTTATAGTCATCATCGATTGAAGAAAGAGCAAGGTGAGCCCTGTCAAACATTACGGATACGTCAATAGTACGGTCAACAACCTCATAAATACCGAGATGAATCAGTAGGTGATGTTCGTAATTACCGTCGGTAACAACAAAATCAGCAAGTTCACGCTCAACTATATCAGCGTGGAACTTATCTATCGGCATGAAGACACCAAAAGTATCGCCGGCAAGTCTTCCGAAAACGCATTCATTAGTCATATGTCTCCTTATCCAGTCAGCGACCTGTTTAAGAGCAAGGTCACCGAATGCCGAAGTGAAAACATCGTTTACGATTTTGAAATTCTTAACATCGACAAATATAACCGCATAGTTAACAGTGATATTATCCACAAGTACCTTACTGATACACTCATACATATACTGCTTAGTATAAAGACCGGTAAGACTGTCGTGAATCGAATTATACAGTTCACGCTTTATACGTATCTGCTCCTCAGTATTATCGCGAATGATGAGGAACAAACCTGCAAGGTGCTTTCTGTCGTCGCTTACAGAGTGAGACTCAACCGTATAATACTCCGCATCGTCGCCATATCCTACGACAATTTTTTCGACATTGTCACCGCTTAAAACAAGTGGTTTACCGAAGGTATCTGCAAGTTTTTCAGGCACACGGTCGAGTTCGGTCTGCTTAACACCAGCCAGCCTGACAGCTTGTTGATTAGCCCATATACACTTGCCGGTGGGGTCGAAAACGTAAAGCGACTCAGTCATATCCGCGGCAATATCGGAAAGCATACGGTCGAGGAGTCTGAGAGGTCTGTAATGGATAGAAAGGTAGTAAACGAGGAGTCCGAATACTCCGTAACCTATCATAGAGCGGTCAATGGGGGTACGAGTGAATATGTAGAAAGTCTGCCATGCGCCGACAACAAGCATAGCAAATAGCAGAGCCGTATATTTTTCCCTGTATATTTTGGCAGTTTTTACCGAAGCAAGGAGGAATATCAACACAACAGCACCGAAGACAGCATAGTCGATTATGCGGTGAATAACCTGTCCCCAGTGCGGCACAAGCAAATAATACGGGAGTCCGCGCACCATAATTCTCTCGACACCGAAAGCATGGTGGAAGAGCGGATTCAGGATTATCTGAACCAAATCAGCCGCAAGAGCTAAATAAACTGCGGTCAGTTTATGTTGTCCGTCACCGATTCCCCGGCAGTATTCATCAGTAAAATTGACCAGTGCAAGCAAAACGATGTCAATACCGATGAAATAGATATAATAGCCAAATACAGAGCGTTCCTTAACACTTGAACCGATAATTATCAGGTTACCGAGAACAGGCGGAGTAAGTGCGATACAAAGCTTAGAAACGGCTTTTCCGATGGAACGATGGGATTTTTTCGCACGAACAGCGCATATAAACAATGCAATAACAAGCAAAGTAAGAACAGTAGAGAAGAAAATTCTGATTTTCATAGTGTCACCACCCGAGTATGAAATTCCATATCCACAGAAATTATAGCATAAAATCGTGCATTTGTCTACTCTATTATATGAGTTTGATTGAAAATTTTTCCGTTTCTGCCCGATTTAACTACGTTTCGAGTGAGCGTTGGTAGAGAATATAAGCGTGAATGCCACTTTTTCTACCATTTTTTCTACCAAAATCACACGTTTTTTGATTTCTTTTTCTTGATTCCACTTTCGTTGATTATATTCTATAATGTTGACATCTGCGATTCTCCCGTGCCTTCGGGATTATCGCTTTTCTTTTTTCTACCGCCAGTCTTTTTGGGCGGTGTTTTACTTGCTGCCTTTGACGTTGACTTTCTTCTCGTGGTCTTTTTCTTTTCGGCAGGCTTTTCAGCTTCTGATTTATCCTCTGACTTACCGCCGAGAACCCTTGCGATCGTTTCAGCCGAGTTGACCTTTGCATTGTATTCCAAATGACTATAAAGATTCGCCGTGATAGAAAAATTACTATGTCCGAGCCACTCCTGAATAGCCTTCATCGGAACATCATGAGCAAGCAATAAGCTCGCACAAGAATGGCGAAGATCATGGAAACGCAGTTGCTTCAAACCGTTTCGGGTAATGACGTAATGGAAGTGCTGTGTCACATACCCTGGCGATACGGCAGATAAATCCGTCAAATTCCTTGTTGTAGCTCTTTCCGCAAGCCTTTTTGAACTTGACTTCCATTTTCTTCTTTTCAAGAAGCATCTCCTCGATGTGAGGGATCAGCGGAAGTGTTCTTCTGGTGGAATTGGTTTTTAGCCTTGTTTCTACAAAGATCTTCATCTCACCGTTATCGTCGTAGTCGCTTACTATCTTACGCTGAATGGTGATGGTCTTGTTCTTGAAGTCGATCGCATCCCACCTCAGACCAAGTATCTCACATCTTCTCAGACCATAATACGCTGCGATGTTCACCACAAGCTCCAGTTTGTCTCCTTTGAAAACCTCAAACAGTTCATTCAGCTCATCAGCATTGTAGAAGGTAGCTTCATGCCTTTCAGCTCTCGGTACTACTAACTTGTCCATAGGGTGCTTTGGTATCAGTTCCATTTTTACAGCGTAAGCAAATGCAGAATGCAATGCGAGATAATACTGCTTTGCGGTACTGCCCTTGCAGCCACTATCCAGTTTGTAGTTGAGATAGTTCTGAATGTGGTTATGATTGACCTGTCCAAGTGTAAGGTTCGGATAGTTTTCGTTGATGTATTCCATGTATCTCTTGCTGACCTTGCGATAGCAAAGATGGGTAGTACGAGCCACATTCGGTTTGATGTATGTCAGCCACTCGGTAAAGAAATCATCGAGCAGCATAGTTGAAGCGGTTTCATCACTCATAACAGCGGCACAGCGTTTGCAGACTTGACAGCGATTTCACCTTCCGAAATGCTCTTATCAAACTCTGCGACGATTGCTTCAACCGCTTCTTTCAGAGCTTTCTTTGAACACTTCACAGGCAATTCCGTGTTTACCCACTTACGCTTACGCTTTCCGCTGTGATCCTTATAGTCAATATATCCTCCTTTGAGTTGAAAGCGGTAGAAGTCTGCTGTTGACTACTCTATTATAGCGCGTAACCAAATATAATGCAATACGATCAGACCGCTTTTATCCTTTTTTCGGCGCTTTACACTGGGGAATTCTCCGATTTTTGTAAACTTTTTTCCTTTAGCTCAATCACAGAGGATTTTGTCACTCTGACGATACGTCCCAAGTCAAGCCTTATGAGCTTTCCCTGCTTTACTAATAGGTATGCGTAGTTACGGCTGACACCGAGCATTTCGCATACTTGTGGTATAGTTACCACATCAGGATATTTCCTGAACATCTGTCTAACGGATTTTTTCGGCATAACGCTCCTCCTATCTCTCAGGAAGAAGAAAAAGAAAACAAATAGCGTTGATGTTTCATATTCAGTTTTCAAGATGCTGTAAATACATCGTCTGTCGGTTATTTTTATGCCCAAAGATTGATGTACTGTTGGCAGCTCCTACTCCGAGGAATAGAAGCTCCCGACGGCACATCAGCCGTCGT
>ONBA01000010.1 GCA_900315975.1 uncultured Ruminococcus sp. | reverse complement strand
GTGACAAAACTGAGGACGAAATAGGAAATTCAAAATCGAGTGATTTTGGTAGAAAATCCGGTAGAAATTTTTGGTAGAAGTCAATTATATGATTTCACGAAAGTTTCGGAAAAGCCGTAATACCGATAGAAAATGCATATAAAATGAAAAAGTTCTAATAATGTGCTGGACATTGCCCCGATTTTATGCTATAATATAAAGTTGTAAACCAAATTATACGGAGGTCCTGTAAATGAGCTTTTCTCCAAAGGAGATCCTGAAATTCGTCGAGGAAAATGACGTTAAATTTATCAGGCTCACATTCTGCGACATATTCGGCAATCTTAAAAATTTGGCTATAATGCCGAACGAACTCCAGCACGCTTTCACCTACGGTATACCGTTCGACGCTTCCGGATTCGGTGAAAACTGTTCCGACCTTATGCTCGTTCCGGATATATCTACCCTCTCCATTCTTCCGTGGAGACCTAAATCAGGACGAGTTGTACGCTTCTTCTGCTCGCTTAAAAATATCGACGGCACTGACTACGTAGGAGATATGCGAAGTGACCTCATTAATAAAATAAACGACCTGCGCCTCGACGGCTATACCTGCGAAATGGGTACCCGATGCGAGTTCTATCTGTTTGAGCTCGACGAAAAAGGCGAACCTACCAAAACCCCTCATGATAACGGCGGTTATCTCGATGTCGCGCCCCTTGACAAGTGCGAGAATGCAAGACGTGAGATATGCCTTTCACTCGAAGAAATGGGACTCAGTCCCAAAAGTTCATGCCACAAACACGGCCCTGCACAGAACGAAATAGAGTTCCGTGAAAATGAACCGGTCACTGCCGCTGACGATATGGTACATTATAAAACTATCGTTAAGTCTATTGCCGCACAGAACGGACTTTTTGCGTCGTTCATGCCGAGACCTCTCAGCAACGAACACGGAAGTGCACTCAGTATCTCGCTCAGCCTTAAAAAGAATGGCGAGTATATCTTCGACGGCGGACCCGAAAATATGTCGCTCGAAGGAAAATGCTTCATTTCAGGTGTATTAAACCGTATCCGCGAAATAACAGCATTCCTGAACCCTACAACAAATTCCTATAAGCGGTTCGGTATGGGATATGCGCCTAAGTACGTTGACTGGTCATATGAAAACAGTTCACAGCTTATACGTATCCCTAAGGCACTGGGAGTTTCTCCGCGTATCGAACTCCGTTCGGCAGACGCTGCCTGCGACCCGTATATCGCGTTCAAACTTATACTTGAAGCAGGAATAGAGGGAATCCGCTCAGGTGACTGCACTATCATGGACAGTACCATGAAAACCGGTCGTGCACCGTCAGGATTTGAACCGCTGCCTATGTCACTTGAGGAAGCAGTGCAAATCGCTGAAAACAGTGACTTTGTACGCAATGCGCTGCCCGAAGAGGTAAGCAGAAGTATACTTTCGCGCCTGAAAACACAGATTCAGGAGTACAACCTTGCAAAGGACAAGGACGACTTTGAAGCAAAAACCTATTTCATGTATCTCTGAGCGGGGTAGACTATGAACAGAGCAATTATAATTTCCGCACCGTCAGAACTTATCGCTTCTATCGAACAGGCGGCTCGTATTGAGGGTTTCAGCTCGCTTGCTGTGATATCAGGCGGAAGTGAGGCTCGCCGCCTTATTAAAGGAGAGTCCGAACCTGACCTTATCATAATAAATTCACCGCTGCCTGACGAATTCGGGCATGAACTCGCTGAAACTGCTGCTGAAGAAACTGCGGCAGGTATAATCCTTATATCACCGTCAGATATCGCTGATGAACTCGCTGACAGACTCTCAGACTACGGAGTCACCGTGCTTGCAAGACCGGTCAGCCGTGAAGAACTCAGCCGCAGTATCCGCCTTATCGCAGCTTCAAGAACAAGAATGTCGGGACTGAAAAAAGAAACTCCCGTAATATTAGGCAGAATCGACGAGATACGTGTCATCAGCAGAGCAAAAACGGTACTGATGAAGTACCTGAGATTTACCGAGCCGCAGGCTCACAGATATATCGAAAAGCAGGCTATGAACAATCGTCAGACCCGTCGCGAGGTTGCTGAACACATAATCGCGCAGTACGAAAAATAAGCTTTCCCTATGGTATTTATTCCATAGGGACTTTTTTATATAGCAGATGTATTATGCACATATAAATATACCGTTTGTAAATGAATCAGCATAAAAATATAGCAAATTTTACCAATATTTTTCACACAGCCTGTGCATATCGACAATTTTTAATGGTGCTATTGATTTTTGTTTTTCATTGTAATATAATATTAATATATAACATTATGCTTATATATATGACAGTTATTTATTCAGAGGAGGAAAATCAATAATGAAAAACGCCAAGAAAATCATTGCCGGAATAGCTGCTGTTCTCTGCGTTATGAGTTCAGTCAACACTAGCTGGATCATACCTGTAAAAGATTATTCTACTGCAATAACTGCGGTTGCTGCTTCAACTGAAGAAGTTCCTGAACCCGGAAAAAATGCTGGTTTATACAGCTATAAATTTGCTGATCCAACCATCTATACTACTAAATTTACTAATGTCAAGATATACGATAAGGAAACTAAAATCACCTATACATGGCATTCGGCTGATAAGAAGTACACTTACGGCATATATAAAGTAGATGTTACAGCTATCGGCGAGAAAGAACCTGCATTAAGCGAATACGTTATTGGTATTTCAGAAGCAAATGAGAATATCATTGATGCTGATCTTTCTACCGCACTCGATAAAGATCCTCAGGTTCAGTCTTTCCTCAACAAGGAAGGCATTGAACTCAGCAGCTGGAACGTTGAGTACATTGGTGCAAGTGCATTTGCTAATTCTTACCTCAAAACTATAAATCTTGGCAGTGTTAAATATATCGATAAGAGCGTTTTTAGCGGTTGCCAGTACATAGCTGAAATTGAGCTTCCCGCTACAGTAAGATATGTCGGAACTGGTGTTTTTTCAGGCAGCGGACTTAAAAAGTTATCCGTAAAGAATGATATGCCTGTTATTCCTGACTCTCTCTGCTCAGGCACTAAACTCACTGATATTGAATTCGCACATCCTGAATTCATTCGTCAGATCGGCAAAAGTGCTTTCGCTAATTCAGCTGTTTCCGCTCCTCTCTTTATGACAAGCTACGCAAGTGATGTGAAAGACTACGAACTCCTTAAAGTCGGTGAAAGCGCATATAGTGGCTGTACACAGATAAAGGACGTTATTACTACCGATAATGTAAGCATTATCGGCAAGAGCGCATTCAAGGGTTGTACCAGCATTACATCTCTGTCTTGCGGCGCTGCTCTTTTTGGAATCGACCAAGATGCTTTCTCAGGCTGTACCGCACTCAGCAGTATCACATTTAATAAAATAATGATAGGCATAGGCGGCGGCGCTTTCCAGAATTGTAGTTCGCTCAAAACCGTAGAAGGAATCCCTGAAACTATCGGTGACTGGGTAGTTACAAATAAAAAGACAGGTGAAGGTTACGGTTTAGGCAACGGTGTATTCGCAGGCTGTACTTCACTTGAAAAGTGCGTTCTTCCTGAAGCTCTCACAAAAATACCAAAGAATACATTCTCCGGCTGTAAGGCACTTACTACTCTGGGCTTCAACAGTGGTTCAGTCGGCAAGAATATAAAGACTATCTGCGACAGCGCTTTCAAAAACTGCACAAGCCTGACTGAGGCAAAGTTTGATAATGTAGTTGTTATAGAGCCTAATGCTTACAACGGCTGTACAAGTCTCCTTGAAGCTGTTTTCCCGAAGGCTGCGTATATCGGCGGAACCGAGGATACAGAGCAGTCTGACAGAGGCATGATAATTACTTCTCAGCTGGATAAAGATAACTGTGTTATGAAGGGCGGCGGAAGCTCGTTTGCCGGCTGTACACTCCTTGAAGAAGTCAGCATCCCTTCATCTCTTTACATCTTCCCGAACACATTCAAAAACTGTACTTCACTCAATAAATTTGAAGCAGGCAAGTGCGAGATAGTAGGTAACTATGCTCTCGACGGCTGTACCGGAATTGAAGAGATAAAGCTCCTCTCAAAACAGTACGGAAACAGTGCTCCTACAAAGTCAAATACATCTGACGGATATGTATTTCAGAATTGCTCAAGTGCTAAAAAGATAACTATTGACGCAAAATTCCTCACTGAATTCCCGAATAAAACTCCTAACGGATTCTTTAACGGCTGTGAAGCACTTAATGAAATCGCAACTGAAAACGGAGACTTTTCTAAGGTAAGCGTTGTAAGTACAAAGACATTCGCAAGCTGTAAAGCACTCGAAGAAATGAACCTTGACAATGTTCGTATCATTGAGAGCAACGCCTTCGCAGACTGTACTTCACTCAAAAAGGTTTCTTCAAGCAAAAATATGCTCAATGCTGAGGACTATGGAGCAAGTGCATTCCTCAACTGTTCATCGCTTAACTTCAATATCACAGGTGTTATCTCTACTATAGGCAACTCAGCATTCAAGGGAAGCGGTATAACCGCTGTAGACCTCGAAGGTATGCAGGGTGGAACTGTAGTTATTGACAGCAATGCATTTGAAAGCTGTAATAAACTAAAGTCTGTTTCGATTCTTTCTGACAGTGCTGCAAAATTCTCGATAGGTTCATCAGTATTTGCAAATTGTCCCGAACTCACTGATGTTGTTTATGAAGGAAAGATCATAACAGCAAGTATGTTCAAGAATTGTCCTTCACTCAAAAATGTTACAACTAACGCAAAGAATATCAAAGCAAACGCATTTGAAGGCGATAAGAGCCTGATAATGCTGAAGGATAAGAACGATACTACAAAAACTATCTATGCCGACGAGATAAATACATCTGCATTCAAAGACTGTAATGCACTTAGTGTGATACCTGCTGATAAGAATACTGTTCTTAACGGCACAGGAATATTTACAAACTGCTCATCTATAAAGTCCGCAGATGTTGGAATGCTTACAGCAAATATATTCTCAGGCTGTACAAATCTGTCAGACGTTAAACTCAATGACATAACAGAGATTCCTGCTTCTGCATTTGCATACTGCTCGTCACTTGAGGACATTGACATAGCTAATATGATAACAATAGGCAACAATGCATTTGTAAATTCAGGTCTTAAGAGTGTAAAGCTCGATATTGCTCAGAATATCAACACAAGCGCATTCGCAAACTGCAACTCGCTCACATCTATAGATGTTGTTGCCACAAATATCAATGCTAAGGCATTTAATAACTGCCAGTTCCTTGAGAACGCTACACTTAACGTTGATAAGATAGGTTCAAGTGCATTTGAAAATTGTGCTTCACTCAGAAACGTTACTCTCCAGTCAAGCGGTTCACACAAACTAAACCTGATAGATTCAAGCGCATTCTCCAACTGCCCGGTACTCTACGAGCTTATTGTTGAAGGAAATCCAAAGATGTTAACAAAATCTGTTGGCTTTGTAAGCGGTAAGGTTAACGGCGACTTTGTACTTGTCGGCGAACCCGGTTCAACAGTTGAAACATACGCAAATGCAAATAAAATCGCATTTGTTCCGATAGGAGAATTCGACCTCAATGCGCGTAAACTCGCACGAAATGTTCCCGGAGATATCGACGGTAATACTGTTATTTCAGTAGCTGACGCAGTAAAGCTTCAGTCATGGCTTCTTGGCAAACCCACTCCCGGTATCATCGGTTCAAATATGGACCTTGACGGTGATAAGAGAGTTGATGCATTTGACATGGTAGCAATGAGAAAGAAGTTAGTAAACAAGTAATATCTATGTAAAAAACCTTGTCGGACGTTATCCGGCAAGGTTTTTTGTTATTTATAGCAAAACGAAGGGGATGCTTTGTACGGCAGCGCCTTAAATATATGATACATTTTTTTAGCTGTCAGGTTAGTAAAATCAGTTGTATTGTCAATTGATAATATCTTGACAAAGAAAGGTGGAAATGTTATAATTTAGTTAGAAAACACTAACAGGAAGGTGACATTATGTTTATAGGGATAAGCGATATAAAAAAACATTTCGGCGAGGGTGAGAGCAGAGTCGATGTACTCAAGGGCATCTCGTTCGAGCTTGAAAAAGGTGAGTTCTGCGTTCTTCTCGGACCATCAGGTTCGGGTAAGTCTACGCTTCTCAACATCATCGGCGGTATCGACCGTGCCGACAGCGGATATATTTCCATCGGCGGAGAAAAAACTGCCGACATGACCGAAAAGGCACTTACTCTGTACCGCAGAAAGCACCTCGGATACATCTTTCAGATGTACAACCTCATACCTAATCTGAATATAAAGGAGAATATCGAAGTTGGAGCATATCTCAGTGATAATCCGCTGAATGTCGACGATATACTCAAAACTCTCGGACTCTATGAGCACCGTCATAAGCTCCCTAATCAGCTTTCAGGCGGACAGCAGCAGCGTACTGCTATAGGCAGAGCGATAGTCAAGAATCCTGACATACTCCTCTGCGACGAGCCGACAGGTGCACTCGATTACAATACCTCAAAAGAGATTCTGAAGCTTATCGAGACCGTCAATCAGAAATACGGCAGTACCATTGTTATGGTAACTCACAACGACGCTATTAAAAATATGGCGGACCGCGTTGTAAAGCTCCGCGACGGTGTTATCAGAAAGAATACCGTCAACGAGAAAAAGGTCAGCGCAGAAGAGCTTGAATGGTAAGGGGGCGGTTATATGAAAAATCCCATGAACCGCCGTGTGTTCCGCGAAATGAGGGACGAACTCGGAAAATACATAGTTATTTTCATATTCATGATAGGTATTGTTAGCGTTGCGTCAGGATTTTTTGTTGCGGACGCAAGTCTGAAAAAAGCCTATGACGAAAGCTTTGAAAAGTACAACATTGAGGACGGCAATTTTGAACTTCCTGCAAAGCCTGACAGCAACATTATCGACTCACTTGAAGACGAGAAAATCAAACTATATGAGAACTTCTACTCTGATATGTCATCAGTCGATAACAGTAAAGTACGTGTTTTCAAGGTCAGGGACGAGGTAAACAAGATATGTCTTCTTGAGGGCGAAATGCCCGAAAACAGGGACGATATCGTCCTCGACCGACTTTATATGAAAAGCAACGGTCTCAAAATCGGCGACACTGTCAGCATAGGCGGCAAAGACCGTGAAATCGTTGGAATCGTCGCTCTGCCGGACTACTCTGCACTCTACGAACATACGACCGACTTCATGTTTGATACTGAAAAATTCGGTGTAGGAGCGGTCATAGAAGAGGAATTTGAGAGTATAGATGCCACCAATCTGCACTACTCTTATTCATGGAAATATGATTCCGCACCCGATAAGGTATTCGGTAAGGAAGCATCCGACAAAAGTGAAGACCTCCTCAAAGCTATATCAGAGAAGACTCCCCTGCTCAATTATGTTGCTACCTGCAACAACCCTGCAATAAAATTCTCAGGCAATGATATCGGTCACGACAGAATAATGTTCGTGGTAATGCTTGATATGCTTGTTGGTATCATCGCATTCGTATTTGCAGTAACAACGAGCAATACCATTACAAAAGAAGCAAATGTAATAGGTACTCTTCGTGCTTCCGGATATACTAAAGGCGAGCTCATACGTCACTATATGGCGGCTCCTATAATCGACCTGCTTACCGCTTCACTGATAGGCAATATACTCGGCTACACCTGCATGAAAAACATCATGGCAGATATGTATCTCGGCTCATACAGCCTTGTAAGCTACAAGACACTGTGGAATGCCAGTGCATTCATTGATACAACTATAATCCCGCTCATAATTCTTGCGGCGATAAATTACATCATGCTTGCTTCAAAACTCAGTCTTTCGCCGCTGAAATTCCTTCGCCGCGACCTCAAAAGACGTCAGCGCAAAAAAGCTTTCAAGCTCAACACAAAGATACCGATAATGCTCCGTTACCGCATGAGAGTTCTTTTTCAGAACATTCCCGGATATATTACGATGTTCTGCGGAATCTTCTTTGCAAGCGTTATAATGGTGTTTGCACTCCTTTTCAATCCTTTGATCGATAATTTCAGCAGAGACACCAAAAACAGTATGCTTGCACAACATCAGTACATTCTTAAAGCTCCCATAGAAACCACTGACGACAAGGCTGAAAAGTTTGCGGCAGGCAGTCTGAAAATAAGAAACGGCGATTTCAGCGAGGACGTTTCACTCTACGGTATTTCTGAAAACAGCCGTTACTATCATTCCGACTTTGAAAACGACAAGGTCGAAGTTTCTTCAGCTTATGCTGACAAGTACAGACTCAAAACAGGCGACAAGATAACTCTCCATGAAGAATTCGGCGATAAGAAGTATACCTTCACCGTCGGCGATATCTATGACTACCCGAGTACTATCGCGGTATTCATGGATATAGACGAATTCAACGAGACGTTCGACCTCGACAAGGACTACTTCACCGGATATTTCTCCGACCGTGAACTCGACGATATCGACAGCAAATACATCGCCTCTGAAATAACTATCGACGACCTTACTAAAACGTCCCGACAGCTTAAACGTTCAATGGGCAGTATGATGATAATATTCGTTGTACTCGGAGTTGCGGTTATCATACTTGTAGTCTATATGCTTTCAAAGGTAATGATAGAGAAAAACACGCAGTCGATATCAGTTGCAAAGATACTCGGCTACTCGTCCGGCGAGGTGAGCGGTATTTACCTGCGCACGACAACTATAGTCACACTTGCGTCATTTGTACTGTGTGTACCGCTTGTCGGACTGGCACTTGATGTATTGTGGCGCGGAATGATGATGAGCTACGGCGGTTGGCTTGCACCTGATATACCGGTCACTGCCTACATCAAAACTATTCTCCTCGGTGCTGTAACGTACATTGCAACGGCTCTGCTCTTAAAACGCAGAATCAACCGTATCCCCATGGACGAAGCACTCAAAAACACAGAATAATATCCGACTTAATAAAAATATTAGCTCCGTTTTCTCCGCAAGGTGTAATTCCTTGCAAAGAGAAAACGAAGCTATTTTTGTTTATATTGAATTGCCGACGAAAGTTAAAGTCTCAGTAAATGACTCATTCAGCCGCAGGAGTTTCCTCTTCGGGAACAGTTTCTGCAAGTGCCTCAAAATAGTAACCATTATCCTTAGCAAATTGCTCTGTATAGGTCTCAGCATAACCGTTGAATGCAGAAAGTGCTGAGCAGTCGCAGAATGCAAAGTCGCTGATATAAGCCATTTCCTTACCTGTAACGACCGTTTTTAATGCGGTACAGCCGGTAAACGCTCCAACATCGATAGCTTTGACACTGTCAGGAAGTTCGATTTTGGAAAGTCCGCTGCACTTATAAAATGCACCGCCGCATATCTCGGTAACAGCTGCCGGTACAGTAACCTTCTCTATCTCACTGTGATATGCAAAAGCGTCCTCACCGATAACCTTTACATTATCAGGTATAACGACCTCTTCATCAGAACCGTTATAGTTTACGAGTATACCGTTTCCGACTACCTCGAATTTATTGTCTCTGAGATAGCTTGACTCGAAACGTGAACCAGTGAATGCACGGCTTCCGATTTTTTCAACAGAAGCAGGGATAGACATATCCATTGCCGTTGAATTCATGAATGCACCGCTGCGTATCTCTTTAAGGCAGGAAGGAAGATATACGTCTTCAAGTTCGGGAGCGTTCTTGAACGCATTTCTGCCGATCACTGTTACCGGCTTTCCTTCTATCTGCGCAGGAACTGTTACGTACCAGAGTTTTTTCAGCCATTTGTCTATAACGGCATGGTCTTCCTCTACAGTGTACTCAACTCCGCCTGTAGGAATGTATTTTATACCGTTTCCTATAGCATAAGATGAAGTGTTCGTACTTACATAGCTGCGTATCGTCATATCAGGTGTAGTCTCATAGACTGTCTTGCCCTCTTCATCAACAGAGGAATTAAAGCCTACCTGATGTCCTACTCCGATGTTGCTATAATAGTTGCTTTCTTCAAGTGTGATATCAGTCAGTTTCGGGCAGTCAAGAAATGCTGCATCGTAGATATCGAACGAACCGCAGGAAGTATCTGCCTTTTCAAGTTTTGAGCAGCCTGCAAACGCATAGGTGCCAAGACTACGTCTGTCGTTCTTCTCAAATACTATCTCAGTAAGAGAAGTGCAGTTTCTGAATGCAGAATCTCCGATATGCCTGATATATTTTGTGAAAACAAGTTTCTCAATTGAAGCACATCCGTTGAATGTATTCGCAGGGATATCGATAGTCGATGCTATCTTTGAAAAGTCTGCTGACTTGAGTGCGGCACAGTTTTTGAATGCGCCCGCACCGATAGATTTAAGAGTCTCAGAGAAGTCAAAAGCTGCGAGTGATTTACAGCCGCTGAACGCATTTGCACCGATAGTCTCTATAACTCCTCCTGTTACTGATTTGAGTGCTGCACAGTCTTCAAAACAACTTGCAGGAATATCGGTCAATTCAGCAGGGAGTACAATTTCCTCAAGTGAAGCACAGTTGATAAACGCACCCTTTTCAATGGTTTTAACACTGTCGGGAAGAACTATCTTCTTTGCAGAAGCATTCTTGAATGCATATGCCTGTATCTTTACTACCGGCAGTTTCTCTATCTCAGCAGGTATCGTGATAGTTTCAGCCTTAGGGTCGCAGTCAGTGATTATAACTTTTTCACCGTCAACAACGTAGCCGAAGCCGAGTTCACCATAGTCTCTTTCGCCGAAAAGTTCAAACGGTATACCGTTTGCATTAGCATAGTCCTCAGCGATAGAGTTGAAATAACCCTTTATAGTAAAGCCTTCAACGAGTTTGTCTCCGACATATCCGAATGCCTTTTCGCCTATCGAAGATACGTTATTGAGTATTACCGCACTCTTCATTGCTGTACAGCCGATGAACGCATTTGCCGCTATAGTCTTGACATTTGCAGGAATAGTTATCTCCTCAAGAGAAGTACAATTCTGAAATGCGAGTGTACTGATACTTGTGAGTGCAGACGGAAGCTTTATGCCCTTGAGAGCGGTACAGCCGTTGAAAGTGCCCTCCGGCAGATTCTTTATGCTGTCAGAAAGTGTAACATCAGTAAGCGATGTGCACTTGTTGAATGTGTATGTTCCTATAGACTCAACAGTCTTCGGAAGTACAGCCTTCTTAAGGGAAGCGCAGTCTCTGAACACCTCATCTTCAAGCTTTGTGACACCGTCAGGTATATTTACCTCTGTAATAGCCTTACAACCGCCGAATGCATTTCTGTTAACAGCTGTGAGCGAAGACTTTTCTGCAAATGTTACCTTTTCAAGTACCGCACACTCTGCAAATGCACTTTCAGGAATAACTCCGAGAGAAGCAGGCACATTGACAGATTTGAGGTTTGTGCAGTTGCATAATACCCTGTAATCCATTCCTTTTACAGAGTCAGGAAGCTTGATAGATTCGAGTCCTGTACAGTTGTAGAAAGCTTCATATCCGATAGATTCAACCGTCTCAGGAAGTGTGATGTCGCTGAGAGATTCACAGTTGACGAATGCACGCGAGTCTATCTTTGAAAGCTCTGAACCTTCTGCAAACTTAATGGATTTTAGTGATTTACAGTTTACGAACATCTCATAGCTGATAGATTTAAGTGCCGCAGGAAGGGTTATAGTTTCAAGTGCACTACAGCCGCAGAATTCCTGACCGTTTACTGATTCAAGAGTTTTCGGAAGAGTAACGTCCGTGAGAGCGGTACAGCCGTTGAACGTCTCATATCCGAGACTTGTTACTCCCTCGGGAATAACTATCTTTTTCAGCGACTTACAACCCTCAAACATACCGTTGTGAGAACTGCTGTACCAGCCGTAGTATCTGTTCGGGAGAGATGTTATATTCTTTGACAAAGTAATGTTTTCAAGTGCTGAACAGAACTCGAATACTGCTCCGCCAAGTTCTGTTACTGAATCCGGAACAGTTATAGCAGTGATAGCAGGGCAGGTAGAGAATGCACCCTCTCCTATTTTTTCAAGTCCGTCCGGAAGAGATACTTCTGAAAGTTTGTCGCACTCCGAAAATGCCCAGCTTCCAACAGTTGTCACACCCTTCGGCACCTCAGCCTTTGTGAGTGAATCGCAGTTGTTGAATGCACTTGTGCCTATTGTTGTAACTCCTGACGGAATAGTGATACTGCTGAGTGATATACAGTTTCTGAAGGTCTCAGCTTTGATTTCTGTGATGCCCGAAGGAAGTGTAAGATTATCAAGTGCCTTGCAGTCATAGAATGCCGCATTGCCAATAGCAATAACGCTCTTCGGGATAGTTACCTTTTCAAGTACAGCACAGCCGCGGAATGCGCCTTCGCCTATCTCAGTAACACCGTCGGGAATAACGACCTCTTTAAGAGCGTTCATTCCTGCGTACATAGACTTGCTGATAACTGTCATCTTCTCAGGAAGAGTTATCTTCTCAAGTGACTTATCGCCGCTGAATATGCTCTCTCCGGCAGTTTCAAGACTTGCAGGAAGAACTATCTCCTTGAGCGCAGTACAGCTTGCGAATGCCTGTGTACCGATAGAAGTAATGCCTGAAGGCATATTGACCTCAGTGAGTGCAGGGCAGTTATAGAATGCATATGCCGGAACAGATGTTACACCGTCAGGAACAGTTATACTCTCTAACGATGTGCAGTCGCGGAAAACACCCGAATCGAGTGAAGTGAGCTTAGCAGGAAGCTTTACTGTTTTAAGTGACTTGCAGTTTTGGAAGAATCCGTATTCGCCGTCTGTAAGAACAGTGATATTAGCTGAAAGTTTAACGTCTGTAAGAGCCTTGCACGAAAGGAATATTCCGTATCCGACCTTTGTAACGGAGTCCGGTATAGTCACAGATTCAAGAGCCGCACAATCCTGAAAAACAAGATTTCCGAGAGTTGTAACCGTATCGGGAATAGTTATGCTCTTGAGCGACGAACAGTTGTAGAATGCACCGCCGCCGATAGTTTCAGGTTTGCCGTCGAAGCTGACAGAAGCAAGACTGCCACAGTTAGCAAACGCATTGCTGCCGAGTTCCTTTACACCATCAGGAATATTTATTTCCTTTATAGCAGTGCCGTTGAAGCAGCCTGAACCTATCCCTTCACATCTGCCGGCAAATTTTACCTCTGCAAGCTTTGAGCAGGAGCTGAATGCAGATGAATCAAGACTTACACCGTCGGGAAGCTGTATAGCAGCAAGATTACGGCAATTGCGGAAAGCCTCTTTTCCTATAGTTTCTACTGTTGCAGGAAGCGATATCGACTTTATAGCATAGTCATCGTAGAAGCAGTTGTCAGGTATTGCTTTAAGCTCCTCAGGGAATACAACATACTGCAATGCTTCACAGCTATGGAAAGTGCTTTTACCGAGTGCAGCTGTTTTTCCCTCAAATACGACCTTATTGAGCTTTTTGCAGTTATAGAATGCGGATTCACCGAATACCACATTATCAGGCAGACTCAGGTATTCAAGTTCGTCACAGTATGCAAAAGCGTTGTTGCCGAGCTGTATATTATCAGGAAGGATAATACGTGTGAGCGAATCGCAGTTATTGAAAGCTCCGTTTCCGACTGATACTGTACCCGCCGGAAGCTCTATAGCGATAAGCGAAGGATTCTCAGCGAATGCACTTGAGCCGATAGTCTTGATACCCTTTGACATTGTAACCGACACAAGATTATTACAGTTATAGAAAGCGGCGTCGCTGATAGCTGTGACTGTATCCGGAATTACTACCTCTTTTAGCTGGTCACAGTTGCGGAAAGCGTTTGTGCCGATAGTTTTTATTCCCTTAGGAATAGTTACCGAGGTTATAGCCTTATCCATAAACACACTGCTTCCTATAGCTGTTACAGGAATGCCGTCTATCTCAGAAGGTATCACAACTTCCGTGGAAGTGCCGTTATAAGCGGTAATCGATGCATTGCCTTCATCGTCTTTAGTGTATGTAAAAGCAGGCTTTGATGCCTCAGCAGTCTCCCCTGCCGTTTTCGGAGCAGACTCAAACGGCAATGCGATATTCTCCGCCGGGGCGGACTCGCCGGCAGCATTGCTGCCGGGAGTTGTTATATCTTCCGCATTGTCAACCGCAACTGTCCCCACACCGCAGAACGGTATAGATGTAACAGTCAGCGAAGCGCTGAGTACAGCAGAAAGTATATTTTTATTGATATTCTTCATGATTTACCTCCCTCACTTATTGACATTTGAGGAACCGCCTGTTGCTGCGTTTGAATACATAGCAAGGATCTCAGTAGCGTCCTTTGAATCTATCTTGCCGTCACCGTTTACGTCAGCAGCCTTTCTCTGAGCGGCTGTGAGACCCGATTTACCTGTGGTAGCAAGTGATGAATACTCTTCAAGCACTGCTGAAGCGTCGATAGAGTTGACCTTTCTGTCACCTGAAACGTCACCGATAATGACAGATGAAACGCCGCTCATAGCGTCAGCGATATAAGCGCCGATGGGGTCATTCTTGCCGTTTACAGTTATAGAGCCGGCTGTGTCGGGATACTTTGTAAGGTCAATGTCGAGTGAAACGCTCTTACCGGGTGCTATCTCATCAGTTTCGATTGTATCAAGCACTTCTCCTGACGGATATGCCGCAACTGAAAGTTCCTCCTTACCGGCAGCTGTACCGTTGTTTGCAACAGTAACTGTAACGGTGTTGTTATCCTTCTTCTTTGCGGACACCTCCATAACGCTGAACTCTGCACTCAGAGTACGTGTATTGTCATCGGTGTAGGTATCTGTATCATTTGCAGTATTGACAGTGATATTATATTCTGTCGGGTCAAGGACTAAGTCGGTGTAGATAGAAGCTGTCTCATTTTCAGCGATAGAAGCTTCAACAACCTTGTCAAACACCTTTTTGCCTGCTTTATCAGTAACATTTACGTGTACAGATTCTACCGGCTTATCGCCCTTGTTGAGAATCGAAAGCTTCACAGGAACTTCCTCACCGGACTTGTAATTATTCTGATTGAAGTAGATGTCTGTAAGTGCAACGTCCTCAATATCTTTGATAGTAGTGTAAACTACGCTGTTAGTGCTGTCAACTGTATCAGCTGTTACGGAAACGCTCTTGCGGTTCATTACTGCAAGTATGTCACCGCCGAATTCAACTGCATTGACACCTTCGATGTAGTTATCCTGCTCCGTGAGTTTGACTGCTCTGCCCCACTTGCCTGTTTCGCTGTTGTAAACCGACTCGTAGAGATTTGAAGCATTATTGCCGTCAGCCTTTGTCCAGAGTATGCGGTTGCCTGCGATAGAGAATCCGCTTGCAACTGCCTGTTCATCCTCATCAAAGAGAACAGTTGAAGTTGTGAAGTTTTCACTGCGTCTGATATTTCCGTCCTGCTGCCAGTAGAGACAGCTGTTCTCATCGCCCGCAGCCTTTGCAAATACTGCCGACGAAACCTTGCCTGATGCGATAAAGTGACCCTGTTTGTCACCAAGTTTATGAACACGAAGGTCTCTGTCGTTATCTGTTGCGAGGTTATTATCACAATCTGTGATATAAACTGTGTAGAGTTCGCCGTTGTGTTCTTCAGCTGTGAGCTGAATTACTGAGCCGAGTCCCGAAGCTAATACAGCAGGAGCAGTCCAGCCGCTCTCGCCAAGCTCTGAGTACATGATAGTATTTGTATTGTTTGCGCCGTAGAAGTTATTATCGGTATTTGCCACCCATACTGCATATACGCTGCCGCCGGCTGCTGCGATAGCAGGAGCTCTGTCGTATACGCTGTCGTCTGTGATGAGTGAAGGCTCTGAGAATGCAAGCTTTTCAGTATCGAACTTTGAAACTGCGATATTCTGAGCAGCTGTCCAGTCTGTTACTGCCGACTTCTCTGTGAGACCATTTGCAGAATTCTGATATACGAGGTACATCTCCTTGCCGTCTGACCAGAGATAAGGTGCATAATCACCTGTAGCGTCAGCATCGACCTGAGCAGGAGTGCTCCAGCCGTTCTTTTCATCGAGTACGCTGTACTTGAGTGTTATTGCATTTGCAGCATCGCGCTTGCTGTCGCTGTCGAGGTATACAAGAACGAGCTTTCCGTCAACTACTGCAAACTGTGCCTGTGTGAAATCGTTTGCATTTTCAGCAAATACACTGAGCGGGAGGTAGCCGTTTTTACTTTCAACAGCAGTCTTGCCGCCGGTCCAAGTGCTGTCAGCCTTTACAGGAGCGAGCTTGTAAAGATTCTGATTGTAGATAGAAGCGTGAAGCTGTTCACCTTCTGCCGAGTTATCGTCGTCATCGTCACCCGGATAGAGTTCTATCTCTCCGTCACTCAGGAAACTCTTCTTGTACTCAAACGGTCCGACATACGCTCTTACACCGACGTCATACTTGAACGTTATCTTGTTAAGTCCCATATCATCAGGAACCATAGAAATCGGAGTTACCTCAACCTCTAAGCCAAGTCCGCCGTAAGCACCAGCCGCAATTGCGCCTGAAACGCCCAAGCCGACAAATACTTCGCCGTTAACATCAGCTGAAAGTACGAGCTTACCTGTGAAGTCTATTTCACCTGCTCCTACACACTCCATAGTGAATGAAGCATTTGCGGTAATTTCACCGCTCAGACCTACTTCAAGAGCAACAGGAACCAAAGATGCAACGAGAATAGTTGTATCCCAGCCTACTTCTGCTTCAAGTTTTACTTCAATGTTTCCGCGGAAAACAACTCCGCCTTCTGTGATGCACTGCTTGAGTCCTTTTTTCGGGTCGTAATGAGCCGCAACCGCTCCATAGATGCTGAACTTTACATCATATGTAGTGTCTTTGAACGGATTAGGAGATTGCTTTACCTTATCAGCAACATCACTGAACGACTTGCCGCGGTACTCATTCATAATATCGCAGGCTTCTTTGAATTCTTCCTGAATGAATCTTTCTTCCTTGTCCAGATCTTCCTGCGACTTGTTAGTCCATCTGGGTTCTTCAGGGAATTCGCCGAATTTGAGGTAAGCAAAACCTTCATCATCAACTCCGCCCTTTATCGGGAGATTGATATTCTTTATTCCGAGGCTGTGTCCGCCTATGAATGGGATATCTTCAGCAATAGTAACTTCAAAGTCATCGCCGAATTCCATTTCGCCAAAGAAGTTCTTACCCTCGTAAACATCGTCTTCGGGGTCGCCTGCAATGCCGGGAGCCGCAATTTCACCGGTCGGGAGTCTGTGTGCAACTGTAGCGTGACCGGGTGCCGGCGGGTCTTCATCTTCTTCCTCATCGCCGTCGGGGTTAAGGTTAATAGTGTCGATACCTGAGAGATAGCCGTCATATCCAAGTATCTCTCTTACCTGATAGCCGCCGCTTTTTATTGTCATATTTTCAAGCGGGGCACCTTCCTCGGGAAGGTCAAAAACGACATAGCCGAATTCATTTGTGAGAGCGTCCTGTTCGCCGTAAACAACATGAGCATTTTCAAGAGTCTTCTCGTGCTTGCCGCCTGTTACGAAGAGGACGAACTGTGTTTCGGGGTCATATTCAAGTTCAACTATCTTATCAATGATAATGAAGTCCTTATTAGGAACTATATGCAGAGAAACCGGTATTCTCGAATCGTTGAGCACCTTTATAGTACCGCTTACTACATCAAGTCTGCTCTCATAGAATGCGTCTTTGCCGAGTTCTTCAATACCATAGAACACACTCTCTGCAACATATACTACGCTGTACGTCATACCGGGTCTGAGAGTTTCAAGATTCGGCTCATCTGCATCAAGGATATGGATATATCTGCCGTCCTTTTTAATGCTTCTCTGATAGATTATCGGGTAAGTCAGAGTCTCATTGCCGAATGCACTTGAAATTATAGCGCCTACGTCAGTATTCGGGCAGTAGATATCAACAGGCGAGTTATTTGTAAGAGTTACTTCAAACTCGAATCTGTTGTTGAAAAGCTGCTCGGGAACTATAACATCAACTGAAACAGCCTCTTCGCCGTAAACAGTTATCGGGTCTTCAGGCTTGAATTCAGCCTCAAGCTTTTCATTGAATCTGTCAAGGAATCCGGAGTAAGAAGCGGAAATATTGTATGTACCCTTCTTATCGCCGCGGATTATCCAGTCGATATCCTTTACCTCCTGACCTGCGAGTGTACCGAAGTCAACAACTTCCGGAGCACTTGCCGGACAATCTACAAGTGTAAGTCCGTCAGGGAGGTTGAGTTTAACCTGATTATCTGAAATAGTGTACTGCTCATCAGCGTTATTGATAACAGTAAGGCTTGCATGGAAGAATTCCTTGAGGAAGCTTGCATTTATCGGAACTGTCATTGTGATGAGGGTATCTACCTTGTTTGTTTCGGGGTTTATCTTAACGTATACAGGCTTTGTGACACTTCCGTCGCCGGTACCGCTTCCGCCCCAGCTGCCGCCCCAGCCAAAGAGACCTAAGCCGCCGCCTAATACGCCGCCCTTGCTGTTGACGTAGAATTTAGCTTTACCCTTGTTTTTTTCATGAGCCTTATATGTAAGATTGAGTTCGACCTCAACGATGTGCTGATTTTCGGGAGCAGTTATGTCGATACCTGCCGCCTTTATTTCGTCAAGCTTCATGCGCTCGACCTTGAAATCAGCTGTAACTATGTCCTTTTCAGTAACTGTGATATCGTATCTGTTTCCGCTTCCTGCGAGGATAGTGCACTCCTTTTCAGCAGGGAGATAGCCGTCGCCGAATACGCCGATAGTATGTATACCTGCGGCAGTATTGAAGAAAACACGTCCGTTTGAATCGGTTCTGAGTTTCTTCTGACGAGGTGTACCGAGGTCGATGTAAACAT
Source organism: uncultured Ruminococcus sp. (assembly GCA_900315975.1). Next base: position 50,139 of record ONBA01000010.1, on the reverse strand, counting down.
TGATACCGGAAGCATTCTTGCCGTCAGTAGTTCTTACAACAACTTCGCTCTGTCCGATGAGTGTACGCTCAATTAGCTCTATCTGCTGCTCTATAGTAGATGTGAGACCCTGCTCATTTGTGCAGGTGAGGGTAACTGTATACACGCCTGTTTCAGTGTACTTGTGAATGAACTTAGCTGTTGCAGCCGATGTATCACTGTCGGAGCTGCCGTCGCCGAAGTTTATGCTGATAGAACTGATACCGTAGTAGTCACGGCAGCCTGTAGCATCGTAAACGTACTCAACGCCTACCTGCTGAGTATTCTCAACATTGAGCGAAGCCTCGGGGTTAGTGTAGATATTCAGCGGAGAAGTCTCCTTAGAAGTTACCATACCATTCGAGCTGCAAGCTTCTATTTTATATGTAACTGTTCCGGGAGCGTTAACGCTGTAGTCTGTGAACTCATACTCGCCGTTCTTTTCAGCGTCAACAGCAAGAGAGCCTATCTTCTGCCATGAACCTGTATTCGCCTTCTTGTATACATAGTAGCCGAGTGAGAGCTTATTCTCCTCGCCTGTCCATGTTACGGAGATGTGGTCTGCGACCTGCTCTGCCTTTAGAGTTTTGATATTGGTTGCCGAATTATCAACAGTGAACTTAACTTCCTTGTACTCGGAAACGAGACCTGCCGTATCGACCGCAGAAACTCTTACCTGTACACTTTCACCTGCAAGAGCTTCCTTCGGGAGAGTACCCTCCGCAACCTTACAATAGTCGTTGATATCGCTTACCTCAGCGAATTTCTTGTAAGCCGCATCGTCAGTTAAACGGTACTCCATGAGTATTGAAGCAAGCTTTACGTTATCACTTGCAAGTACGGAAACTGTATTGTAAACGCTGCTTACGATACTTCCGTCCCCGGGAGCTATGCTTACTATCTCAGGAGCTTCCTTATCCTCCTTGAGAACCGCAGAAACTGCCTTTGACATTGCGCTTTCGTTTCCGGCAGCATCTATAGCAGTGAGCTTATAGAAGTAGGTATTACCGGGTTCAGCGTCTCTGTCGAAATAGTTGAGGTAATCAACACGGTCGAGAATCTTTGTATACTCGCCGTCCTCCTTATCGCTTCTGTAGAGTGAGAATCTGGCGGATTCAGTCTTTTCTTCGTATGCTTCCCATGTAAGCTCAATAGAATTAGCGTCGGACGAAGCCTTGAAAGCTGTCGGAGCTGTGGGGGCAGTCTTGTCTACGATGTAAGCATATACCGGCGATTCAACTCCGGTATTGCCTGCCGCGTCAACAGCAAATGCCTTGACAAAGAGCTTGCCGTCCTTGTAATCAGCAAGGTCGAGCGCGTAGGAAGCTGTGAAACTGCTTCCGCCGTTTTCATTCTTGATAACAGCAACGTCGGTCCACTTTGCACCCTCTTCATTTGACTGTGAAGCCTGAATTGTCACAGAAGCAGTGCTGTGGTCGTCGAGAGCGGAAATCGAAAGCGGTATCGACTTGTTGAAGTATGCCGGTTCGGGGTTGATATACGAAATAATCGGAGCATTCGTATCAGATACCGTCGTGAATGTGAAAGGTTCTGAATACTCGCCGATGTTGTTGTAGATATCAACTGCGGCAACTTCGATAGTGTACTCGGTATCGGGAGTAAGATTTGAAAGGTTTACTCCGAGAGTTGACGACGTTGAAGCAGTTCTTACAGCCTTGTTATCGTCTGAGGGATAGTACTTAGCTGTGAAGTAGCTGAAATCGTCATCGGGAACGTCGTTCCACGCAATAGAAGCTGTAACGTCGGTAACAGCAACGGCACGAACGTCAGCAACCTTTGCAGGACCTGCGTTGTCAACAGCGTAAAGGTGAACAAGACCGTTACTTTCGTTGCCTGCATAGTCGTAAGCAAGAGCCTTGATTTTTACCTTTGTATCCTTGTATTTTGTGGTGTCGAAGCTGTAGCTTGAAGAAGCACCCTTGCCCTCAAAGAGCTTTTCCCATGTAGTGCCGTCATCAGTTGAAATGAAAGCTGCAACAGAAGCTACACCTACATTATCGTCAGCTTTTATTGAGAGATTGACAAAGTGACTGAGTACCTTTCCGTTTTCAGGAAGGAAAAGTGTTACCTCCGGCGAAGTCTCGTCACCCTTTGCAGCAGCACTCTTCTCGTCGGAGTATATACCCTCCTTGCCGTATTTGTCAACAGCACACATCATATAGAAGTAGATATCACCTTCAGCGAGGTCCTTATCCACGTACTCAAGAGTTTCTCTGCCGTCGATATGCTTGAAGAGAGAATATGCACCTGTTTCAGTTCTGCGGTAGATATTGTAGCCTGTTACCTTAGCTTCAGCAGCAATACCCCATGTGAGCTTCATCTCTTTTTCGCCCTCGAATACATCAAAGCCGAAAACCTTCTCAGGCGCAGTCGTATCGACATTTACCTTTACCGACTTCTCAGCGGTTTCGCCGTCTTTGTCAGTAACCGAGAAAGTAACGGTGTATTCGCCTGTAGGAACGTCCTTGATATTCCAGCGGATATCAGTTGCAGAGAGAGCCGCATTTTCGCCGCTGAAAATAACCTGCTTTTCGCCCTGAAGGTCAACGTAAGAAAGCTCGTAAGCCTTTGCGTCGACAGTTTTTTCCATTGCTACCCTTACCTCTGTCTTATCGCCGCCGATAGTATCAGCGCCGTCGGGGAAGGTGACAGCATTTATGACAGGACCCTGCGGAACAGCTGTAACTGCCTTTGATTTAGCAGAAAGGTAGTTGTCTGCACCGTAAGCCTGAACCTCGTAAACGTACTTCTTACCGGTTTCAAGCGAAGTATCGTAGTAGGAAGTGTCCTTTGTACGGACTATCTCCTTGCCGTCGCGATAAACTATGTAACCTTCAAGTTCACCGCTGCAATAAGGCATACTCCATGTCATTCGCAGCGACTTGCTGTTCACATATGAAGGAGTGAGATAGAGTGGTCGCTCGGTAACATCAGCCGCTATGAGACCTACCTTTGTTGAGGGTTTCAGCGACTGGAAACCGTCGTTATAAACTGCACAGCTCTTTACCTTGACATCGTAATCGCCGTAAGCGGTATCCGGAACGTCAAACGTAAGAGTAGCTACAGTTCCGCGGTAAACGTCCTCAAGTCCTGAGAGACCGTATAACTTGACAACATTTCCATCAGTGACATACTTATAATCACCGGTAGTCTTAACACTTACCAGTGAAAGACTGCTGTCGAAGTCGAGATAAAACTCAGCCGCACCGAGGTCCTGGTCCCAGTCAACGATATTCACATCGACCGATACCTGTTCGCCGGGAACACATTCCGCACTTCCTACCTCAATTTTAACGGTATCGCCGGAAGCTTCATTTTCTGGAGCTGTCGGTTTCTCACCGTCTGCAAGCTTACGCAGGGCGAGAAGGTCGCGTACATCGACATTGCCGTCCTTGTAAACGTCAAACTTACTGTCAGCGGCAGCTTTTCCTGCGGACTTGCCGAGGAAAGCGTATAACGCTTCAACATCTGACTGATTAGTTTTTCCGTCGCCGTTTACATCGCCGCTTGTGAACTCGACCTTGAGTGACTGTGCAAGCTCTTCCGCCGCAGTATAGAGCGGTGCGAGCTGACTCATCGAGGCAGCGGTGACAACAGCCATCAAGCCGGAAAGACTTCTTTTAAATCTGCTGCTCATATAAACCTCCATTTAGATTTTTCGGGAAAAATACCCGGAAATACTGTATCCGCATCATATATAGCGGCATACATATATTATATCAAATAAGTACAAAAAATTCAATTACTCAATTTTAGAAGGTACAGCTATCCTTGTGGTATATACTTATGCAGATTATACAGTTTTTGAAGTTTCAACATTTTCTCCAAATTTTTGCTATTTAGCACTCTTTGGCGGCAAGCGTTAGCACTCTATTGGTGTGAGTGCTAAATTTCAGAATTCTATCACATTCCCATAATAAATCTTTCATATTCCGGCGGTATCATACAGATAATGAAACGAAAGGAATGATACCAATGGAAAGAGTATATTACAGACGATAAAGCAAATAATAAAACCGGATATTCTTCCGGATTTGAGAGATATATTTTCAGGAGGTATGAATTATGATGTACGGAATGACACCCTTTGGAAGAAACGCTTTTAACCTTTTCAATATGTGGAATGACCTCGACAAAGATTTGTTGGGCGACACTATGCCAGTCAATGCCTGCCGGACTGATATAAAAGATGCCGGTGATAAATATATAATGGAATCAGAACTCCCCGGATTTGAAAAAGAGGACATCAATATAGACCTCAACGGTGAATATCTTGTTATTTCAGCCGAGCGAAAAGCTGAGTCCGAAGAAAAAAATGACGAGACGAAGTATATCCGCCGTGAGCGCAGATTCGGCTCATACAAGAGAAGTTTCGACATCTCAGACGTTGAAGCAGATGCTATTTCAGCTGAGTACAAAAACGGTATCCTGACTATCGAGCTTCCTAAAAAGAAACCCGCTGAACCTGTTGCAAAGCGACTTGAAATAAAATAAAAAATGCGGACAGCATTAAGCTGTCCGCAAAAAAACGGAGCAAGGTGAACCTCACCTGCTCCGTTTTTATTATTTTTCCTGTAATATTGCCTGCTTTACAGCCTGTGCATTCTGACCGATAGCCGGTGAAGACTTGAGTGCGTGCTGAAGCTTTTCCTTAGTACGCTTGATATCCATGAGAGACTTGTTATGTGTAGCCTCTGCATCGTTGAGCATCTGTGCAACTGAAAGTGCAGCAGTTTTCTGCATATTTGCAGCAGCAGCCTGAGCCTTCTGAATGAGGTCAACAGCCTTCTTCTTAGCCTCGGTAACGATAGCCTCCTTAGAAACTATCTGAGCAGCTCTTTCCTCAGCCTTGCGGATAATACCCTCAGCATTGAGTTTAGCCTCGTTGAGTATACGCTGACAATCAAACTCGATTTTCTTAGCCTCTTTTAGTTCATGAGGCATATTAAGTCGGACATCATTTATAAGCTCACGCATACGCTCGCCGTCAACGATCTTCTTGTGTGAAACGAATGGTACGGAAGCGGACTTGTCAAGCAGTTCGTCCATTTCCTCAAGGATCTCATCAATACTCATAACAATTACCTCTCTTTAATAAGTCTTCTTTGTATATCATCAAGTATATCTTCGGGGACAAAATGGCTTATATCGCCGCCGAAGTAAGCGATCTGCTTTACAACGCTCGAACTGAGATACATATTCTCAGCAGCGGTCGTAAGGAAAACTGTCTCAGCGCCGGCATAGAGTTTCTTATTGGCGAGAGCCATCTGAAACTCGTATTCAAAGTCGCTGACTGCGCGCAGGCCCTTCACTATAGCGACAGCTCCTACATTGCGGACATAGTCAGCAAGGAGACCGTCGAGTATATCGATAACAACGTTATCGAGGTCCTGCGTAACAGTTTCTATCATGAGCATACGCTCTGTTGCTGTGAAGCTCGGCTGAGCTTTTCCGGCATTTCGTGAGATAAGGACTATAACCTTATCGAAGAGCTTTGAAGCTCGGGTAATAATGTCAAGGTGTCCGAGCGTGACCGGGTCGAAGCTGCCGGGACAAACTGCGATCCTTCTCATTCCTCGTCCTCCCCGCCCGAAGGCTTAACGAAAACAGCGACGCATATTTTACCGTAGCTGTATACTTTTTTCAGCGTCATGCCCTCCGGAGCGTCAGGCTGTTCGGCTTCCTTCTCGTATTCACAGATGATGAAGCCGCCGTTTCTGAGCTTTGCAGCGGCAAGCGGCAGAAGCTTAGGGATATGACCGTGACGGTAAGGGGGGTCGAGTATAATAATATCAAATTGCTGTGAAGTCAGGCGGATATAGTCATAGCTGTCGCGTGTGATGACCTCTGCCGACTTGTCAAGCTTAGTACTTCTGAGGTTCTCATTGACACATTTTATCGACTTCGCGGAACTGTCAACGAATACCGCATGAGCCGCACCGCGGCTGAGTGCCTCAATACCCATCTGACCGCTTCCGGCGAAAAGGTCAAGAACATCAGCACCTTCGAGTTCAAACTGTATAGAAGAGAAGACTCCCTCCTTGACTTTGTCGCTTGTCGGTCTTGTTTCCAGCCCCTCGGGAGCAATGAGCCTGTGACCTCTTGCAATTCCTGTAATTACTCTCATATCAGAATTATTCCTCACTGATAACAGAACTTTCCGGCATAGACAGCCGAATCCATAATCAAATATTATTATAGCCCATTTTTCACAGCTTGTCTATATTATTTTTCAAAGATAGGTTATTTTCAACAAAATGCACTCCCAATTTTACAACATATTGCACAAATCCGCAATTTATAATAATTACGAAGAGGGTCATTATATTACAATCAGGTATTATATGTTGATTATTTTGCAAATTTATTGTATAATGAGTATACATCATAAAAGGAGGCCGGACATGAACGGATTCAAATACAGACTTGCCGCATTCGCTTTCTCGGCTATGTTTACTGCTTCACTCGTTTCATGCAGTGACAGTTTTGAAGATTTCAGCGATATAAAGCTTCATTTGGACAAGAATATTACCCTTGATTTTGAAAACGGCGATTTCCGCTTCGACGAAGATAACTGTAAAAAGATAAGACTTATCAGCCTTATTCCGGGGCAGTGTATTATCAGTACCGCTGACATCGACGAACCGGAAATATCTTTCGATTTCAGCTTTGACGGACTCAGCCGTGCTGAACTCGAAGAACAGCGCGATAATATAGACGTCTCGTACAGTATAGAGGACACCGACGTACTCTTTGTTTCAGTTATGGATAAATCAACTGATTACATCGCCGGACACAAAGGTATAGACTTCAAGAATACAACTTCCATCACAACGATAACTCTGCCGGACTACTTTGACAGCTTCGATATAAACACTGAAGAATGCGATATAGGTGTCGAAAATCTGAGCGGACAGATTCATCTTGTCACACACGAAAGTATAACCGGAGAGAACCTTTCGTTCAGCGATTCTTCTGAAAACACACTTAAAGCGGGCGGCGATATAACAGTAAGTACGTCACGCAATAATGGTTTCTGTTCGAGTGCCGAAATATCCTCCGACAAGAAGCTGACCTATATTTGCCCGCCGCCTGAACAGATGTCAGCAAACGACGGTTTGGACAAGATAAAACTTACGGCACCGAACGACAAGCTGACTATAGACCTCAACGGCAACACGTATACCAACAGCACTGAAAAAGGCTATCAGTACCTTGTGGGCGGCACCATTGCTATCGAACCGTCATACGGCAATATTGAGGGTAATTTCTACATTACCAACGGCGAATACGTCAGTGCAGAGAGGTCTATCCCGAAGACAACATCGACTGTTAAAACTACTGCCGCATCCTCAAAGAAGTCCAAAGCCACCACTTCTAAGGCTGTTTCAGCTGCTACTGCGACAACCGCCGCTTTCGATGACTACAGTGACAATACAAATGTAGAGTACCATTTCCGCACCAAGAAACAGCTTGAACAGCATTTTCAGAAGCACGGCGATGAGTTCAAGGAAGATTTCGGCTATAAGACTGCCAAGGATTACGAAAAAGGTGCAAGCGACGTAATCAACAACAGTGCCGCACTCCATAAGACTGAAAAAGAAGACGGCGACGGAGTGTACTATATCGAATCGACGAACGAGTTTGTAATTCTCTCGACTGACGGCTATATACGTACATATTTCAGACCCAGCGGCGGCAGAAAATACTACGATAAGCAATAGTCCGCTACAGAGGAGATAAAATGAAAAATATATACGGAAACCAGCAACTGCTGACTACTCTTGCCAGTATGATAAAAAGCGGACGTACCGCCCATTCCCTGATATTTTACGGTGAAAAGGGTACCGGAAAAAAGCTTATGGCTGACTACTATGCCTCTCAGCTTATGTGCGAGAACCCCATAGACGGTGCCCCATGCGGAAACTGTCCCGCGTGCAGAAACGTAAGTTCAAAGTCCCACCCCGACGTTATATACGTTCAGACCGAAGGAAAACTCAACGGCTACACTGTCGGCATTGCGCGTTCAGTCATAAGCGACGCATACGTCAAGCCTAATAACCACACAGGCAAAAAGGTATACATCTTCCGCGACTGCCGGAAAATGAGCGTTCAGACGCAGAATACGCTACTCAAACTTATTGAAGAACCGCCTGACTATGCCTACTTCATCTTTACAGCTGAGGCAAAGTATGAGTTTCTGCCGACTATAATCTCCCGATGCGTATGCTTCGGAGTTTCACCTTGTACCGAGGACGAAGCCGTTCAGGCACTCCGCGACAACGGCTGTTCCGATAAAGACATATCAGCGGCTATAAACTGCTTCCACGGCAATATCGGCAGGTGCTGCGACTACATCTCAGATGATAACGTAAGGCAACAGGTCGATTTGACAAAAAGTCTCGCTGATAGTATAATAAATAAGGACGAGTACGGTCTGAACAAGACGCTGTTTTCCCTCGGAAGCAGCCGTGACGATATCCGCGCAGCTCTGACAATGCTTGACAGGCTTGCACGCGATTCAGCCGTCCTCACACGCGATAAGAATGCTGCCCTGATAGGCTGCTACCGCGAAGGTGCAGTCAGACTCTCAGGCATGATGACCGCTTATCAGGCGGCACGTCTCCACGAACGTATCGAAGCGGCGTGGGGAGCTATGGAAGCAAATGTCAATCCGCCGCTCGTGCTTTCGGCTCTGTGCGCGGAGATAACTGAAATAGTCAGGTAAAGGATACAAGGAGCTTTTATGAAAGAAATTGTCGGAATACGCTTCAAAAGCGTAGGAAAAATATACTACTTCTCCCCCGGAGATATAAAGGCAAATGTCGGCGACCATGCTATCGTCGAAACTGTCAGAGGTGTTGAATGCGGCGAAGTCGTTATCGCTAACCGTCAGATAGACGATAACAGCATCTCCTCACCTCTCAAACCTATCATCAGACTCGCTGACGCTAACGACATGAAAACTGTCGAGAAAAACAAGCAGAAGGAAAAAGATGCCTTCAAAATATGTGAGGAGAAAATCGCCTTCCGCAAGCTGAAAATGAACCTCGTCGACGTCGAGTGTACATTCGATAACAACAAGCTGCTGTTCTATTTCACGGCTGAAAACCGTGTTGACTTCCGCGAACTCGTCAAAGACCTCGCAGCTGTCTTCCGTACACGTATCGAACTGCGTCAGATAGGTGTTCGCGACGAGGCAAAAATACTCGGCGGACTCGGTATCTGCGGCAGAGAATTCTGCTGTAAGGCTCATATGGGCGACTTCAACCCGGTATCAATAAAAATGGCTAAGGAACAGGGACTTTCCCTCAATCCTACCAAAATATCAGGCACCTGCGGCAGACTTATGTGCTGCCTGAAAAATGAACAGGCTGCATACGAGTCGCTGCTGAAAATAACTCCTAAGGTAGGCGCTATCGTTGTAACTCCTGACGGAGACAAGGGCAGAGTCGAGGACGCTAACCTCATAACAGGAAAGCTCCGCGTAAAGACAGAGAAATCGGAAGTTCCGGTAGTGCTTGAAAGAGGCGATGTAAAGCTTCTCAAGGACGCTGAGGTAAGACTCAGCAAGGAGGAACTAAAAGCTCTCAAAAATCTTGAGGACAAATAATGCAGAAGGTCAATTACGGCAAAATGCTCGATGACAAGCTTGCAGAACTCGCCAAAAACGGCGAAAAGCCTAAGCTTATGCTCCATGCGTGCTGTGCCCCTTGCAGCAGTCACACTCTGCTGTACCTATATGAGCATTTTGATATAACGGTTTACTTCTGCAACCCGAATATAGCTCCCGAAGCTGAGTACGAATTCCGCAAGAGCGAATTGAAACGTCTCATATCCGAGCTTGGCCTTGACGTAAGAATAATCGACGAAGACTACGCTCCTGAGCAGTTTTACGAACTCGCAAAGGGACTCGAAGACCTCCCCGAAAGAGGAGAACGCTGCCGGAAGTGTATCGCATACCGGCTAAAAAAAACAGGCGAAAAAGCAGCCGAATACGGCTGCGGCTACTTCACGACTACACTGACGATAAGTCCGCATAAGGACTGCGCTTTCATCAACGAATGCGGAGCTGAGATATCGGAAAAGTGCGGAGTTCCGTACCTGTTTTCAGACTTCAAGAAACATGACGGCTACAAACATTCGATAGAACTTTCCCGGCAGTATAATTTGTATCGTCAGAATTACTGCGGGTGTGTGTATTCGCGGAAAAGAAGCGAATAATTGTCAGGCGCTACAGTTGCTATGGCTGAGCGAAAGCAAACTTTGCCTTACGTACAGAGTGAGCGAGTTTACGAGCGGCAACGTGAGTCGGGTTGCAGGGGACAATGTCCCTTGCCGAGTCAAGGGCAGAGCCTTGACCAGAGTGCAGAGACAGAGTTTCTGCCCGGAGTCTGAGGGCAAAGTTCTCAGAAAGGAGCTATATGGCTAAAGAAGCAAAAACAAACGCAATGCGTTTCCTTGAAAAAAACAAGATAGACTATACAGTACAAACCTACGAGTGTGATGAATTCATAGACGGTATCCATACCGCGGAAAAGCTCGGTCAGCCGCTAGATGAGACCTTCAAAACGCTTATCGCACACGGAAAGTCCGGCGACTATTACTGCTTTCTGCTGCCGGTAGCACTCGAGCTTGACCTCAAAAAAGCCGCAAAAAGCGTCGGCGAGAAGTCGGTCGAGCTGCTGCACGTAAAGGATATCACAAAGGTAACCGGCTACGTCCGCGGAGGCTGTACCCCTATCGGCATGAAAAAACAGTTCATGACCGTTATCCACAACACCGCTGAAAGTATGGAACTATTCTATATCAGCGGCGGACGCATAGGCACGCAGATTCGTCTTTCCCCGAATAAACTCGTCAAAGCGATACGCGGTAAATTTGAAGATATTATTATGCAATAAAAATAGGCTGCTGATTGAATCAGCAGCCTGTTTTTTACTTGATTATTTCAGGAAGACTCTTGATTATTTTTGCATCGAGCTTCTGAATAGCGAGTGCGTCCTTACCGGTGATACCATCGCCCGGGTTAAAGCAGTCAGCATTTGCCTTAGCTTCGTCGTTAAGAGCGTACTTATCCTTGTTGCCGATATACTGAAGGATAGTTACAGCGTCTGCAACAGTTACGCCTTTGTCGAGGTTAGCGTCACCGATGAGAGTTACCTTCGGGTTTGAAGTTGCAGAAACGGTAGTAGTTGTTGTCTTAGGAGCAGAAGTGGTAGTTGCCTTGGTAGTTGTTTCCTTAGGAGTGCTGCCTGCTATCTGTCCGTAAACGATACCGCATCCTACTGTTGACATATAAACTTTTCCGAATTCGTCCATATCACCTACGAGGTAGTTACCGTTACCTGTACCGCCGTAGAGGTGGTCAGTATTGATGCACACCCATGTCTTGCCGGCATCCTGTGAACGATAAACACCTTCGGGGTCAGTTTCCTCGGGTTTACCAAACATATAAAGTGTATTCACGTCACCCTTCTTCTCAGGTGCACCGTAGCCGATACACTTAGCGTATTTTACATTTTCGAGGTGTTCAACCTTAGCACCCTTGTCGGAGATGAGGTATATACCGTGATTTGCACCTGCAAGAGCAACAGTGCCGTTTCCGACATAAGCGAGGTCGCCGGTATGCTCGAATTTCCATGTAAGCTCCCAGTTATAGGGGCAGATACGAGTTTCCTTGAATGTAGCGCCGTAGTCTTCGCTGACGAAATATGAGTAGTGAGCCTCATCGTAAGTAGGTTCTTTCTTGCTCATATCAGATGACCAGTACTCGTTGTACTGTGCACCTGTAGCGTAAACAATACTCGGGTCTTCGGGGTCAACGAGAGTATAAGCACCCTTTGAAGCCTGTATACCAGTGCATTTCTTCCAAGTTTTGCCGTAATCGTCGGTATAAGAAACGTCGCCCTTAGGACTTGAATTGATTATTCTGTACTTGCCCTTTGAAAGCTCAGTTATTGAGAGCTTACCGCCAGTGCAGGCAGGAGCGAAAGCAGTCCATGTCTTGCCGCGGTCGAGGGTATAGAAGCCGCTTCCGGTATTATTGCCGTCGCCATTTGCAGTTCTTGCCCAAACATCAGTATTCTGCGGGCAGACTGTGATAGCAGATGTAGAGCCCATATTTGGCTTATACTGCTTAGGTATACCGTTAACAGTTTCGTGAACGAATCCGTCGTAGTCGCCGATAGCTGAAAGGTCGAGACCATCAGCAGTGCTGTAGAAATCGAGACTTACGCACTCTTCAACACCGTCAGGCTGGAAATAGAACTGTACTCCCTTTTCGTCCCACGCATTATCACAGGCGAAAACACCGTTACCTGATGTGAGAAGGATACGGTCACCCTCGGGGTCTCTCGGGTCGATAATGATACTGCTTCCCCAGTGGCAAGCCTTACCGTATATCCAGTCATAGCCGTTCAGGTCCATAGGAAGTGAAACGAAATTCTTGACACCCTTGCCTGTGGAGTAGTCTGTCGGACCTGCACCCGGAGTTATATCCTCCCATGTCTTACCGCCGTCAGACGAACGGAAGAAGTGGTCGCCCCACGCGATAGTGCTTTCATTCTCGGGAGTCTGCGGGTCGTCCTGAAGCCATTCTTCGCCGAACCACTGGTCTGAGAACACACCGCAGGTACGAGCAAAAAGCTTATTCGGGTCTTTGGGGTCAGCCTCGATCATACCGATAGAGTTTTTTGAAACAGAAAGCTCTTCAGCCTTTCCTGATGCGATATTGTACTTGTATGCACCGCCGGAAGCACCTGCAAATGCAAGACCTCCGATATATGTAAAGAAGAGGTTGCCGTTGTGGTCACTTGTTATCGAAAGCGGATAGTTTTCATGCGGAAGAGCCTTGACAGCTTCAAACTCGTCGTCCTTAACGCTTGCAACGTGTACATTAGGCTCGCCCTTGACGGAAGTTCCAACATAAACCTTGCCGCCTTCAATATATACACAGCCGATACCGTTCTGCTGGTTGTACTCTTTAGTAGGTTCAGTACCTCTTACCATATGGTCTGTCCACTTGGGGTATTTGAGTTCACCTGAGAAAAGGCCGAGAGCGTCATAGCCTTCAACCGGCTTCCACGACTTACCGCCGTCTGTAGACTTGATAAGTGCAGACTTGCCTGCTGTTACATCGCCGCCGGCATAAATAGTATCCGGATTATCGGGGTCAACAGCGATAGGCTCGATACACTCACGTCCGTCGCCGTTTCCGTGAACCTGTATATGCTCTGTTACATCTACGGAAGTAAATGTCTTACCGCCGTCAGTAGTCTTGAAAATAACAGTTTTAGCATCGGAGAAGTATGCACAGCCGCAGAGGAAGTAAGCTGTCAAATCGTCTGTAGGGTCGATAGCGATACCCTTACAGCTGAGGAGACCTCTGTCGTCCTCATTGATAAATCCGAAAAGCTGGACCCATCTTTTCTGCTCATAGTCATATCTGTACGCACCGCCTACGTCCGTACGGAGATACATTTCACTTTTTCCTCTTACGATACCTGAAACGAAACCCGCTCCGCCCATTCTGAGAGTGTCCCATTCCATAGTAGAAGAAATGTCCTTAGTTGCGGCGTACGCCTTATTTACACCGCTGAAGCCGTCAGTCTGAGCAACGCAGACTGCAGCCATGCCTAAAGCGAAAACGCCTGCAGCAGTCTTTTTTAAATGCTTCATGATAATTACCTCCATTTGTTTTAACTTGTTAACGTTTGGTTAAAAGTTATTCATGTTTTCCTGTAAGTATATATTATCATTAATCAGCGGCTTTGTCAATGGCTTTTTTGTGAATTTCATACTGATAATCGCAACTTGTTGTATTCAACAAAAGATTATTGTGCATAGCAGATAATATGTTAGTAAATAAATAAAATTTTTCTGAACGGTCTTGACATTTTGAAACAAATGTTCTATAATAAGATTTACAAGGAATAGAACAAACGTTCTCAAAGCTGCCGCGATGCGGAAAAATATTCTCCCTGAAGAAATGGAGGTTTATAAATGGACCGGATGATAAAAGGGTACATCGACAGTTGTATCCGCGTGAAAAATCGCATAAACGAACTAACCGAGCTGCGCAACTCACTGAAAAAGCTCGGCGACACATTCAAAATTGAGGAGCTTGACCTCGACAGGCGTATAAAGCTCCTATACTGTGAACATGAGCAGATGCAGGAGATAATCTCCGGTCTGACTGCATATATGAGGAGGCGGGAAAAGAGTGCCGATTCGTGAGAGCTACTCTGATACATTTACCGGTGAAGCCGACAAGAATATCCGCAGGATACTTCATGAAAGCGATGACGAAACCGGTACATCAAGAATAAATCTGAAAAGAATCCTGTTAAATGTTATAAAAAATGAGCTTACTCCGAGACAAAAGGAGATTATTATGCTATACTATTTTAAGAATGAAAATACTACAGAAATCTCACAGCGGCTCGGAGTGAGCCCGCAGGCAGTATCCGCCGCAATGGCACGAGCACGGCTGAGAATGTTACGTATACTGCAATACTATATATAAAATATTTTGCTGATTATGAGGTAACAAAAATGAATACACCAATATATGATTTTCTCGAAAAATACGCCGCTTCTGACACCCTGCGATGTCATATGCCCGGACACAAAGGGCGCGGGAGCGCTCCTGCCGCGGCACTTGATATAACTGAAATTGCCGGTGCAGACAGTCTCTTTGAAGCCGACGGCATTATCCGTGAGAGCGAGTGCAATATGTCGCGGCTTTACGGCACTGCCGATACGTTTTACTCCGCCGCAGGCTCTACGCTGTGCATACAGGCAATGCTCGCGGCTATGAAGTATGAGGGCAGAAAGGTCATTGCCGTGAGGAATGTACATCGTGCCTTTCTCAATGCGGCGGCACTTCTCGACCTTGATGTTGAGTGGATAATGCCCGATTACACGGACGGTATACTCTCCGGAAACATCTCTGTCAACGATGTCGAGGACAAGCTCAGGTCAACTGAAAATGCCTGTGTATACCTCACCTCGCCCGACTACACAGGCAGAATGGCTGATATCACCGGGATTTCCGCGATATGCCGCAAATACAAAGCTCCCCTGCTTGTAGACAATGCCCACGGTGCACATCTTCATTTTCTCCCGAAAAGTCACCACCCCATCGCACTCGGTGCTGATATCTGCTGTGATTCGGCACATAAAATGCTGCCGGCACTGACCGGTGCGGCAATGCTCCACACATCGTCGGAGAGATACGCGAAGATACTGCGGCAATGCATGAGTATGTTTGCTTCAACAAGTCCGTCGTACCTGATAATGGCATCGCTCGACCTCTGCTGTAAGTACATCTCAGAGCAGATACGTGACGATATATCGGCAAATCTCAGATATATAAAGGACTTCCGCAAGTCTTTTGCAGACAGGCTGATATTCACAGAAGGTGACCCTTTCCACATCACGATAAAGGCGGCGGAAAGCGGTCTCGACGGCAACAGTCTCGCTGAAATGCTCCGCCGTTATGGTGCCGAGTGCGAATACGCGGACAGCTCGCTCGTAATACTGCTTATGTCGCCGATGAACACTTCTCACGACTACGCACAGCTTCATACCGCGCTTGAAAATGCTCTCTGCGATGCAAAAACGTCAGCGCCGGTCCGTGAATATTTCTCACTTCCGCTTCCCGAAAAGGCGATGAGTATACGTCAGGCGGCATTTGCTCCGTGTGAAGAGATACCGGTCGAAGAAGCCGAGGGACGCGTATGCGCGTCCGTGAAGGTACCTTGTCCGCCGGCTGTACCCATTGCCGCAAGCGGAGAAGTAATCGACCGCGCCTGCATAGAAACATTCAAACGTTACGGCATATCCACTGTTTTAGCCGTAGCTGAAAGGAAACTGCCATGAATCCAAGACTCCCCTATCTTCGTGAAAAAACCTCGAAGCTGACCACGTCTCCCGGAGTTTACCTCATGAAAAACAAGGAAAATGCTATTATATATATCGGCAAGGCTAAGAACCTTAAAAACCGCGTGACGAGCTATTTCCGCGAAAATCCCGACCATACCCCGAAAGTTGCGGCAATGGTATCGAATGTTTTCGACTATGACTATATCGTCGTTGACAGTGAATACGAGGCTCTGCTTCTTGAGTGCAGTCTTATAAAACAGCACAAGCCGAAGTACAATATCCTGCTCAAGGACGACAAGGGTTACCACTATATACGCATTTCCGATGAGGACTACCCTCGTATAACAAACGAGAAAAATACTCAGGCAGGCGGAACTTATCTCGGTCCGTACATGAGCGGATTCATCACCAAAGAAGCCGTAGACGAAGCAAACCGCGTGTTTATGCTTCCTACGTGCCGCAGACGTTTTCCGCAGGATTTCCGTAAAGAGCGTCCGTGTCTGAATTATCACATCAAGCTGTGCATGGGAGTGTGCCGCGGAAAAATCGACAAAGAGACCTACAACGACACCGTCCGGCAGGCTGTAGAATTCATACGCTCAGGAAGTGCACAGTCGGTAGAGCGCATGGAAAAAGAGATGACAGAAGCCGCTGAAAATCTCGAATTCGAGAAGGCGGCAATGCTCCGCGACAGGATAAACGCAGTCAAAAAGGCTTCCGAGAAGCAGAAGATTATCAGCCACGGAGTCGATTCAACCGACGTTATCGGTATCGCCGAAGCCTACGACGGAATTATAATCTCTGTACTCATGTACCGCGAGGACAGACTCTATGACAAGGCAGTTTTTGAGTTCAGCAAGAGCGACAGCGGCGAGGATATCCTCAGTCTTTTCCTCGCGCAGTATTACCACGGCAGGACAGATATTCCGCGCACCGTGACCGTTGACCATCTCCCCGACGACTACGAACTAATCGAGCGTATGCTCTCTCAGCAGGCAGGCAGAAATGTTAAGCTTCATCAGCCGCAGAGAGGACGTCTGCCGGAACTTATGCGTCTTGCCAAAAGCAACTCTGCGGAATACGCGGCTTTACGGAGTGACCGCACCGGAAAAGAGGTCATCGCACTTGAACAGCTCGGAAAAAGTCTCGGACTTGCGCGTCCGCCGAAGTACATCGAAGCATATGATATCTCAAATCTTTCGTCGGAGTCGATGGTTGCGGGAATGGTAGTATTCGAGAACGGCAGACCCCTGAAAAAGGCATACAAACGATTCAACATAAAAGAGCAGGAGCTTCAGAATGACTACGGCAGTATGCGTGAGGTACTGCGCCGCAGACTCACTCACATCGTGAATCAGGACGGCGACGAGTATTTCAACCGCACTCCCGACCTGATACTCCTCGACGGCGGCACAGGTCACGTACACGCGGTAGCTCCCCTGCTGAAAGAACTCGGTCTCGATATCCCCCTTTTCGGCATGGTCAAGGACGACAAGCACCGTACCCGCGCAATAGCTACAGGCGGTCGTGAAATACAAATAAACAATCTCCGCGCCGTATTCGACCTCGTAACCTGCATACAGGACGAAGTTCACCGCTACTCAGTCAGCTTCATGCATCAGAAACATAAGAAAAAGACCTACAGCTCTGAACTTCTTACAGTCAAAGGTGTAGGCGAGAAAAAAGCGGCTAAGATAATGATAAAGTACAAGACCAAGACAAATCTGCTCAGGGCAACTCCCGAAGAACTTGCCGCAGTCGCAGGTATAAACCTTGAAACCGCCAAGGAATTGTGGGACGTTATACAGCGTATGTAACATTGCCGTTACGGCAAAAAAGCCAAAGGATAATCCTTTGGCTTTTTTCATAATGTTATCATTCCGAGTATCTGTATAGTCAAATACACTGATACAAACGACAGTGCTACTGATATTATCATTATAAGCAGTGAATTCAGCGGCTTTACGCCGCCTGCAAATGCGATTTCGGCGCTGTTCTTTTCATTGCCGCTCCGTGCACGTATCTTCTTCACAGATTTCAGTGCAAAGCGGTAATACAGCTTATTGCTGAACAGACAGAACAGTATGCGTATCAGCATATCGGAGAAATTGCAGACGTCAACAATATTCGAGAGCATCACCCTGTTCGCATAGATATACTCAGTTATTTCCGCGGAAAAGAGATTATAGCCATTTTCGAGACCGTCTGCCGCGAGGTAACTTATCGCAAACGGAAGTGAGAGAAGTGCACTTATTATCACCGAAAATATCGCCCAGAACCACATTCTACGGTTAGCAAAATAGAGCGGCGGGAAAATAAAGCTGATGAGGTTGAACGAAATACTTCTTCCGGTGTCCTTCATACGCTTGAAAATCGGAATATAATAAATCGTATTGGTACGTACAAAATCGGAAACGTCTTTGAGAGTTGCACCGCCCATGTCCTCATTCGGGTCGAATCCGAGGTACGGACGCGGTACTCCGAAAGGCGGCACGTCCTTTTCGGGAGAAGCTTTTTTCATGCTTTCAACACCGTCAAGGGACACTCCGCAGTTTTCGCAGACCTCAGCGTCTCCGGCATTCATGCAGTGACAGAGCGGACACTCTTTGCCTGCATATTCTTCTTGTAAATCAGCCTCAGCAGACTTTGCCGCAGTCTTTTCCCACGACCTACCCTCTGCGTGCCATGATTCGTTTGCGCACCTGTTTTCAGCCTTATAGCAGGCTCTGTGATGAGGTGAGCCACACTGCGGACAAACAACGATATCGTCGTCCTCCTTGAAAATCTCACCACAGCAAACGCATTTTTCTCCGATAAAGTCCATATATAATACCTCTCAGCACTTTGCTTTTTTATATTATACCACATATATATGAAAAATGCAATGGTCGGCAGGGAATATGTACCATTCAATGTTCAGCCGCACACCAAACCGACGATGTTTTCATATAATGTAGCGAGCATATAACTCATTATTTTTACAGAATGGAGAATAGTATGAATAATAAAACAGATATACTTATCGCCGGCGGCGATATGCGGCAGTTGTTCTGTGCAGAGCGGCTTGCCGATAGATTCGCGGTCGCAGTGACCGGATTCGATGATGAACTTGTCCCTGACGTTATTCCGACTGCTGACAGCGGCAGGAAGTACGGCTGTCTTGTACTTCCTGTGCCTCCGCTGAATGATGACGGACTCGTCAATACACCATGCTTTTCCGGCAGTATCAGCGCAGAGGAAACGGCAGGAATGCTGCAAAAAGGGGCGGTAGTCCTCACAGGCAGGAAGGACACGCGCCTTTCTGAATTATTCCCTGACCATGAGATAATCTCTTACTCCGACCGCGAGGATTTTCAGCTTTGCAACGCTGTCCCTACTGCTGAGGGAGCGATACGTCTCGCACTTGAGGAACTTCCTGTCACGCTCAGCGGACTGCCTGTGCTGATAGTCGGAATGGGACGTATCGGTACTGCCCTCACGGAAATCCTCAAAGGCTTCGGCGCTGATATAACTGTAGCTGTACGCAGCAGAAAGGCTGCCGCAAATGTACGGCTTCACGGCGTTAGACCTGTGAGAATGAAAGATTTCAACAGTGACTATGCCCTTGTGTTGAATACTGCGCCCGAACTCGTCTTTGACAGGGAGATGCTCACAAAAAGCGGCAGTAATACCCTTTTCATAGACCTTGCATCGCGTCCCGGCGGTATCGACTTTGAAGCCGCCGCAGACCTTGGCAGAAAAGCTGTATGGGCACTGGGACTGCCGGGCAAGAGTTGTCCGGTGAGTGCAGGAAAGATAGTCGCCGAAACAGTCGCAGGCATACTCGCAGAAAGGGGTGAGTTCAATGAATGAGAGTTTCAGCGGTATCCGCATAGGCTACGTTATGACAGGCTCATACTGCACATTTGAACGGAGTTTCCGGCAGGCTGAACGCCTTATAGCCATGGGAGCGGAACTTCTGCCGGTAATGTCGGAAAATGCCGCCGGTATATCGACACGTTTCGGGTCCGGCGAGGACAATGTCAAGCGTTTCAGCGATATATGCGGTAAAGAGGTCATAACCTCAATCGACGGTGCTGAACCTATCGGTCCGAAGAATTTGACCGACATCATGGTAGTTTCTCCGTGCACCTCAAACACAGCGGCAAAGCTTGCGGCAGGAATCACCGATTCTGCGGCAACTATGGCTGTAAAGTCGCATCTGCGCGGCGGCAGACCTGTCGTACTTGCTATCGCGTCAAACGATTCACTTCTTGCCTCGGCAAAGAATATCGGCGAACTCTTCAACCGTAAAAACTACTACTTCGTGCCAATGCTACAGGACGATATCGAAAAGAAACCCGCTTCTCTCGTGGCGGAATTTGAAATGCTTCCGCAGGCAGTTTCGGCGGCACTTCGCGGAGTTCAGCTTCGTCCGATAATATACCACAAGACCGGAGAATAAAAAGCAGGCGGATAAAAGGGTTAATCCTTTATCCGCCTGAACAGTTTATTCCGTAAGTTCTTTTTCCTGTATAAAGGCATTTATATTTGCCTCTGTCTGCTGTAAGATCCCGCTTTTTTCCTTATACTGCCTGTCGTATTGTTCCTGAGCGTCAGCAAGCTTTTCTTTACGCCGCTTATGTAGAAGAACGTAAACAGATCTGAAAATTCTTGTGTCTTGAAGAAAAAGTATCCAAGTACAATAAATACTATGACCAAAACAAGGATGAATACGCCCATTTCGGAACAAGCTCAGAATCCGTCTCCCAGTACCTATCAATGATCGACTTGCTCCAGAGAGTTCCGATAACACAGAAAATCATTCCGACAGCGAAGAGCAGTATCCTTCTTATCTCATTATTCCGGGAATTCTTAGCTCCCTGTATGTTGCGTTCAGCTTCTGTTTTTTCATCATTTATCACATCATTCAGTCTTTCGATGTCAGCTTTCTGATTATCCAGTTCACGCTTCATCAGACCGAGCACAAAGGTATTGTATTTCTTTTCAAGCTTTGGCAGAACGTCAGCAGGAGCGCACTCTTTAACGAAAGCGTACCACTTGTCCACCCTTTTCTTATCTGCACTAACAGACGTGAAATTTTGGGTATAAATGATAAGCTTGCCCCACCAGCCCTCATAGCGCTTGGGATAATTCTTTACCATTTCCTCATAGAGTTCATTGAGCTTGGAGATTTCCTTAAGTCTCGTCAGTACCGCTTCACGCTCAAGCAGAGTCTCCATAGAGACATTATTGCTGATAATAACGTTATCGGCTTTGACCTCATACTTTATGTTAAAGTTGTTGATAGCTTTTTCGGTTATGAAAGCATTTCCGCAGAATTTACAAACGCCGGCTTCGGTCTTGTTATCGACCTCGAGCGGAGCCGAGCACGACGGACATATAGCTGAAACAATAGGCATATCTGAACCTCCGTAGATGATATATATGTATTATAGCACCTAAACGGCACAAAGTCAATGGATTAGTACTGTACAGCGGCTGGGAATGCTCTCTCTGCTCTTGCGTCACCATATTTCAACAGTACCGCGCGATATTTGTGCAGAATAACAAAATTTGTGAAAGTTTCGAGAATAGTCTTGATTTATTAGAAAAAGGTGGTAAAATATAATTAGCACTCAGAAAGAGAGAGTGCTAAACTAATGATTATTATTTTTCAGGAGGTATATATTATGACTATCAAACCATTACAGGACAGAGTTGTTGTAAAGATGGTCGAAGCTGAAGAGACCACCAAGGGCGGTATCATTCTTACCGGTTCAGCTAAGGAAAAACCCGAATTTGCTGAGGTTATCGAAGTAGGTCCCGGAACTTCCGACATTAAAATGGAAGTAAGCAAGGGCGATAAGGTGCTTATCTCCAAGTACTCAGGAACTAACGTTAAGCTTGAAGGAGAAGAGTACATCATCGTTAAAATGGAAGACATTCTCGCTACTGTTAAGTAAACAACAAATGTAGAGAACGCCGCCTCGACGTTCCGGATATGCATTTACGTTCAGACTTTTAACTTGTAGGGGGCGAACAGTGTACGCCCGATATACACTATCTGTCACGCTGGTGCACAATTTACGCCCCTACACGAAATTATTTAAAGGAGTTAATAACTATGGCAAAGGATATTAAATACGGTGAGGACGCAAGAAAGTCCTTACAGGCTGGCATCGACAAACTCGCTGATACAGTAAGAATCACTATGGGCCCCAAGGGCAGAAACGTAGTTCTCGATAAGAAATTCGGCGCTCCGCTCATCACTAATGACGGTGTTACTATCGCTAAGGACATCGAACTCGAAGACGCTTTCGAGAACATGGGTGCACAGCTCGTTAAGGAAGTTGCTACTAAGACTAACGATGCTGCCGGTGACGGTACAACTACAGCTACTCTCCTCGCTCAGACAATCGTTCGTGAGGGTATGAAGAACATCGCAGCCGGTGCTAACCCGATGATTCTCAAGAAGGGTATCTCAAAGGCTGTTGACACTGCTGTAAAGTCTATCGTTGACAATTCAAAGGCTATCACAGGTTCTGACGATATCGCAAGAGTTGGTACAGTTTCTTCCGCTGATGAAAACGTTGGTAAGCTCATCGCTGAGGCTATGGAGAAAGTTACTGCTGACGGTGTTATCACTCTCGAAGAGAGCAAGACTGCTGAAACTTACAGCGAAGTTGTTGAGGGTATGCAGTTCGACCGCGGCTACATTTCACCTTATATGGTAACTGATGCTGACAAGATGGAAGCTGTTTACGACGATGCTTATGTACTCATCACAGATAAGAAGATCTCTTCTATTCAGGAAATTCTCCCCCTCCTTGAGCAGATAGTAAAAATGGGCAAGAAGCTCGTTATCATCGCTGAAGACGTTGAGGGCGAAGCTCTTACAACTATTATACTCAATAACCTCCGCGGAACTTTCAAGGTTGCAGCTGTAAAGGCTCCCGGATTCGGTGACAGACGCAAGGAAATGCTCAAGGATATCGCAGTTCTCACAGGCGGTGAGGTCATCACTGCTGACCTCGGTCTTGAACTCAGCGAGACTACTATCGAGCAGCTCGGTCAGGCTAAGCAGATAGTTATTCAGAAGGAAAACACCATCATCGTTGACGGTGCAGGCGACAAGGAAGCTATCAAGTCAAGAGTTGCTCAGATCCGTGCTGCTATCGAGACTACAACTTCTGATTTCGACCGTGAAAAGCTTCAGGAGCGTCTTGCTAAGCTTGCAGGCGGCGTAGCTGTTATCAAGGTCGGCGCTGCTACTGAAATAGAGATGAAGGAGAAGAAGCTCCGCATCGAAGATGCTCTCGCTGCTACAAAGGCTGCTGTTGAAGAGGGTATCGTTGCAGGCGGCGGTACTGCTTTCATCAATGCTATCCCTGCTGTTGAGAAAATCATTCCCTCACTCGACGGTGACGAGAAGACAGGTGCTAAGATAATCCTCAAGGCACTCGAAGCTCCTGTTCGTCAGATCGCTGAGAACGCTGGTCTCGAAGGAAGCGTCATTGTTGACAAGATCAGACGTTCACGCAAGGTCGGCTACGGCTTCGACGCTTACAACGAGGTTTATACAGACATGATACCTGCCGGTATCGTTGATCCGACTAAGGTTACAAGAAGTGCACTTCAGAATGCCGCTTCTGTTGCTTCAATGGTACTCACAACTGAGAGCCTCGTAGCTGATATAAAGGAAGAGAATCCTGCTCCTGCAATGCCTGCCGGCGGCATGGGCGGAATGTATTGATTCCGATTACGAATTTATGTAGGGGCGGATATTATCCGCCCGCCAAAAAAGGCGAACCCATTTATTCGGGTTCGCCTTTTTTTGTTTGCAGGGACGACCATTAGTAGTCCGAAGCCATATGCATCTGTCATGCGGACGCACAATGCGCGTCCCTACAAAAATTTTAGGCAATACCGCACAAAGCCTTCAGGCGGGCTTTGTGCGGTGTTGCCTTTATATTCCGGTTATTCCCGAACGTGCAATTCCTTCAGTGAAGTACTTCTGCAAAAAAAGATACATCACAAGAAGCGGACTAATTGAAAGCAGGCAACCGGCTTCCTTCCAGACTATCTGCTCGCGCGGCGGTATATCAGCAGTCGGCGAGTTGAATATCCTCGTCTTTAATATCGAATCGAGACTTTTCAGCATCAGCGAAACTGTCTTTGAGTCGTCAAGGAAAGTAGAACTTACATAATAGTCGTTCCAGTACCACACGACCGAAAACAGAAAAACAGTCAGGAATGCCGAACCTGCATTCGGTATCATGACACGTACAAACGTCATGAATGGTCCGCATCCGTCAATATATGCGGCATCTTCAAGTTCCTTCGGCAAACCGCGGAAAAACTGACGGAATATCAGTATCATCAGTCCTGAGCGTATACCGTTTCCGGTGAGTGCAGGCAGGTACATGGTCCACGGTGTATTTATGAGGTTAACGGTAAAAATACCGCGTATACCGAAGTTGCGGAAAAGAGTATAAAGGGGTATCGCTATTATCTGAGTCGGCACTATTATCATGAGTATGACAATACCGAACAAAAGCTTGCTTCCGCGGAATTTAAACCTTGCAAAGCCGTATCCGGTTATCGCACACGACACCACCTGAACCAGTGAACAGCCGATATTCAGCACAAGGGTATCTTTCAGAGTCTTCCAAAGGTCCATAGCGTCGATAGTCTCGCGCAGAATATCGAGAGTGAAATGTCGCGGTATCCACATAACAGTCGGGTCAGTCATATCCTGACGCTCACGGAATGCACAGCTAACCATGTAAATCAGCGGATACAGTATAACAAAGCTGAGTCCGCAGAGTATCACGGTCCGGAAGAATTTCCATGCCTTCTCTGCGAAAGCATTGCGTCTGAGGTAACTCCGCTCTTCCGGAGTCATCGACCTCATACGCTGTTTTTTTGCCTGACGCGGAGAGAGTCCGCCTGAATTATCGTTCATAACAGCGCCCTCCTTAGTCATTTTCGTAGTAGATAAACTTGTTAACAATGAACGTCAGCAAACCTATCGCGGCGGCAATGATTATGAAGTAACCCCATGCCATTGCCGAAGCTACGCCGAATTTCAGTTCCTCCTTGACGGAGAGAATACGTTCCATTACAGCGTTTGTCGGACTTGTGAACGAGTCTATCACAGTGAATATCAGGTTCGCGAGTATGAACGGACTAACGTACGGCAGAGTTATCTTCCAGAAGAACTCCCACGCAGTTGCACCTTCTATCTGAGCGGCTTCCTTAGCCGACGGCGGTATATTCTGCAATGCACCGAGGAAAAGCAGTATCTGTATACCGCTCGACCATACTATACCGAAAATATTATCGGCGATACCTGAGATAAGTCCGCTCATTCTGTCGCTGATACCGTATATACCGAGAAATTGCAATAGTGAACCGATGAGGTCGGTAGAAAACAGTGTTGAGAACTGTGCCGCCTGAGTGTTTCCGGTGCTGTCCATATCGCCGCTGATTATCTTGTACACCGGTCCTGTCGCGATGATAGCGGGCATGAAGAATACCGCCCTTGCGAGGGTTCTGCCGCGGAATTTCTGATTAAGCATAACCGCAATAAACAGTGAAAAAATCAGTATCAGCGGAGTTTTCCACGCAGTTTCTATCAGTGTATCTTTCAGAAGGGCGAGGTATTTCGGGTCTTTGTTGATTATATCGTCGTAGTTGCCGAGACCGTTCCAAGTAAGTACGGTACGGTTGATGTCGATACCGACATTGTTGAACGAAAACCACAGTGACCTCACAAGCGGTATCAGGAAGAACAGAACAGTACCCACGAGCCACAGTGAAATAAAGCCGTAGCCGTATAACTGCTTGCGGCGCTCATATGGGAGCGGTTTCTTTTTAGCTGTCATGTTCACCCTCCTTTTCACTGCGCAGTGCGATAGTTTTGCCGTCGTAACTGAAAGTACCGGCGTCGAGGTCAGTCGTGACCGTAGTACCGTCCGAAAAGCCGGTAGTAATAATTTTGCCGTCAGCCGAAGTCTTGTAGCTGACTATATAGCTGTCGCTGACCTTTGCAAGCAGAGGCTTCAGCAGTTTATACTCCTCCGCCGCAGGGGAAGTCCAGTTCTCATGATTTGCATAGAAATAAACGTCGAGGTCGGTGTCTTTGAGCTTGCTGGTCTCACCGTAGAGCATATCGTAACTAAGCAGACTTCCTGTCGCCGCTGACATGAGGAGCAGGCTGTCAGTGTCGGGACTGCCGTTTACAGCCGTACCCGAATACGGGATAAGTCCGTGCATTACAGCCTGATAGAAAGGAATATCCTCGTTGAAGATGTCAAATCTGCTCGAATTAAGCGGTATTCCGCTTATACGGCTCACATACGGCAGTGCATAGGCATTTGCACCGTCAGCGGTCATGCCGTCATCGAGAGTTGACGAAAGCTTGTCAAAGCCTTCCATTGCAAGCTCCATAGCCTTATATCGCGAAATATCCTTCTTGCCGTAGTCGCCGTAGAGTGCCGAAGCCATTCCGCTCACGGACGCTCCGGAAAGTCCGGCAGAAGAGTAGCTTTCAGCGATACCGCCGCAGACCTCAGTGAAGTAGTCAGGTGAAAGCAGAGACATATTGTCCTTGAATCCGTTAGGTATGCCGTAAGCGCGGTCATAGCTGACGATTCGCGAGTAGGCCCCCGAAATCCTTACGCACGTAGCGTTTATAGAGTTGTAACCTCCTCCGGAATAGAAGCAGTTGTTATCAGCCGCGGGGTAGAATTCATAGCCGCTGTCACTGATAAACTCTGTCAGCCTGCCGAAATCCTTACTGCCGCCGAGTGTACCCGAGGGCGACGCTTTTTTGTCGATATGTCGCTTTATACCGGCAGTCGTCCAGTTGTTGTACGTAACTGCCATATCGTCAACACCATTATTTTTCAGCTCTGTGAGTATATCAAGTGCCTCGCTGTAGGTAGTCACGTCCTGTTTCATAGTGACCGGAATACCGAGCACAGGCTTTTTCTTCTGAGTGCCGCCGTAGAGGTCAACGCACATCGGTGCATCACCTGCGGCACTCTTAGGAGTTATCCCCTTTTCGTCTATGAGGTACTGCCGGTAACGTGCCGCAACGTCGGTGAAGTCCAGATTTTTACCGCTTATGGGGTAGTATCTGACCTCGATGTCGTCCGACTTTATACCGCCGCGCTCAAAAACGGTCAGCTTATCGCTGTTGTTGCCGGACATATAAAAAATGTCCGTGCCGCGCAGTATGAACGTGAAATTGCAGAGATTGAAACTGCTGTTTGACTGCTTTGACACCTGAGCAGAAAGGTAAGCATCAGAGTCTCCCTCAGCGGCAACTGCGAGAAGGGCGTTATCGCCCTTGATTATGCCGTATACCGGCAGATATATCTGCTCGGTCACCGCTCCCCTGCTCGTCGGCACAGCCGTAACGTCCGGACCGTAAATGCGCTGTTGATAGGCATTCATGTCCATAGTGCGGTCGTTATTGAAGCGGACGAGTGCGCCGCTTCCGTCGGGGATAACGAACTCGCCGTCCTCAGTGTCGGAGCCGGCACCGAAGCTTCCCATTATCGTTACTTCGGTTGCGATTTTTTCGTCCTCCGGCTCCTGAATATCAGAGACTTTCAGGCTTGCTTTAAGGCAGTCGCCGTCGAGGGTATACTCTACGGGAAGCCTGAATCCGGTCTTTTTATAATCGTATGTCACCCTTACTCCGCCTGCGATATCCGAGACTGAAATCTCGCAGTCGTCAGTACCTGAGCGGAGAAGGTTATTGCTTGTGCGCCTTGAAGGTATGCCGTAGCGCAAAACGTTCGACGAGCGAAGTTCATTCACAATAAGAGGAGTTGCTATCGTGTCCTGAGTCGCACCAAGCGGTGAAGACCACCATATATAGCCGGTAGACTTGTTCTTTATGCCAAGATTGCCGAGGCGGTCGTCAACGAGGAGAATGAAGCTTTCATTTTCAGCACACTCCCTGTACGAGGCAATAACGCGCGTACTGTCTGAGCTGAGCCACGCAAATTCTCTTTTGTCATCGCTGTAATATATTTTTCTGCCGTCCTCAGTACCGCTTTCAGTAAGTGTTGCGAGGACATTTTTGCAGTCCTTGTCCATACGCTCAAGAGTTTTACCGTCTACAGAGCTGAACAGGAGCGGATTGTCAATAGTCGATATTACGCGCCTGATACGGACTATTTCCGTACCGTCAGCGTTAGTATAGAGCAGATATCGCTTTCCGTCACTAAGGTAAATTTTCTCGCTGCCGGACTTGCTGCCGGTTTTAAACTGTGCCAGTACCTCGTGCTTTTCGGGGTCTACAGCAACAAATTCGCCGAGCTGTTTAAGGTCTGAAATTTTCTCCGCGAGCACTTTCTGCTCGTCAGTATAGTCTGATTTTGATGCAGGCTTTCCGCCGGCTTTTTCCCATAGTTTGTCGCCGATGTCCTTATCTTTGCGGTAGATGTCGATACCGTCCGCAGAGCCGTTTTTTTCGAGGTATCCGGTAATCTCAGCGAAGTCCGCCTTGACCGTTTCGACCGATTCTTTCAGCTTTGACGAAGTCTCAGCCGTTTCATCGGCTCCGGACTCGCTGACAGGCTCGGGAGCTTCCTCATCGTCAGCATAAACAGATGCAGAGACATTCAGAAGCGATACCGCAAGCAGACACAGCATTATTCTTCTTATCCTTTTTCCCATGATGTCACCCCGCTATACCCTTATGCGGTACGATATTTCCGCATAAACAGTCGAGATGAAAACGTATACCTGCTGTAAAAGCGACAGGAAAAGAACCGCCAGAAACAGCATTATGAACATCGCGGCAATGGTACCTGCTATTGCAAAAACAGTCTTGCCGGCGGAGTACTGATGTACTGACTTTATCGCTGAAAACATGAGCACAACGCTCCAGCCGATGCCGATAATACGGATAATGTTCATGAACACATACTCATCACGTATGAGGAAGTGTGACAGAAAGACGTTTATGAAAGTCTGTGCGATATATGGGATAAGCGCATAGGCGCTGTAAATGCAGATATTCCGCATAGTACCCTCGCCGTCGAGTAGTGTGCAGACCGACCAGTTGCCGACCACCCATGCCGCAAACAGCACTATTGTCTTGATGATGTAGGGAATGATGTTGAATAATTTATCGTTCGGAGCATAAAACTGAAAACCGTAAAGACGTCCGTACGCTATCTCCGAAAGAAACAGGAGAAACACTATCCCGAATGCGATTTTCAGTGAGCCGGACTTCTTCCAGCGCATATCCTCAAAGCCTTCAACAGGGTGGAAAACAGCGTGTTTTACCCACTCAGCCGGTTTCAAGTCCATCATCAGGTGATTCCCCCTTTCTTTTTTTGCGGCGTTTCAAGCCGAATATGAGCAATGCGGCAATAATTCCAGCCGCTGAAAGTGCGATTAGTGTGAAATGCTTTTTCAGGAACTCCATACGGTATCCCTCGAAAGCCTTGTTATATATTCGTGGAGCGTCCGCAAGCTTTGCGTACTTCATTGAGCCTTTGTAGTCGCCTTTTCTGAGGAGTGCCGACGCTACACCTATATAGGCGCGGCGGTAATTTCCGTCATATTTCAGCACGTCCTGCCACGGCTCAAGTGCTTCTTCATAGTAGCCGTCGTTATGGAGAGCGGTAGCTTTATGGACAGCTCTGCCGAAATCGGTCTCAGTGAAAACAGTTATGGTATTCTTCTGACCGTCCGAGACGTATAGTCTGCCCTCAGCGGACTCAACGGCAGTGACCTGTGCAAATCCGCCTACCTGCTTAGCGATAGTACCTGTGATAAAGAGCAGATTACAGTCCTCGTCGTACTGAAAAATACGTCCGGTAGTAAAGTCGAGACAGTTGATATTGCCGTCAGCGGCAATGTCGATGTCGCATATAGCAGGTGCAAGGAGCTTTCTCTGTGTCGTATCGTACATCGGGGAATAGTCGCCGAAGACAGCTTCATTGTTCGCGAAGATGTTATTTCCGGCGGCATTGAGCTTTTTCACGGTGTCAGTAGTCTGTGTCGATGACGATGTACAGGTAAAGATGAAGTCGCCGTCAGCATCAAAATTTGTGATACCGGTGGGGACGTTTCGGGAACGTCTGCGGCGTTTTTCATCGGGAGCGAAAAGGTTCGTAAAATAACTTGAAACTATCTCCGCAGTCGGCTGAACGCGGTTCGCGCCGTAGTAGCCGATGAACTCCCCTTCCGCGTTGAACATTGCCGCTCCGGTAGTGATATTGCCGAGAACTACGTATACGTTTCCGGCTTTGTCAGCGAGTACCTTCTGAGGAAAGAAAGTCTTGTTCTGGTCGAAAACTCCGGACTCCGGCTTGGTTATCTCAAACGAGACATTGCCATCAAGGTCACTGACAAGAACACGCGAATTCTCATTATCCGCGATGTACATAAGCTCAGTCTCTGCAGAGACGTAAACCCCCTGCGGCGAGCTGAGAGAAGTCTCCGAGCCGTCGGGCATAGTAAATTTATCATATATGCGGACTGTCCGGCTGAGGTCAGAATCGGCGGCAACAATACGGTCATTGCCTGAATCGGCGATGTAAAAGGTACCGTCAGAGCTGATGAAAATGTCCTCAGGCGCACTGAAAGAGCCGGCACCGATGTCGGAACCTGAAACTGAACGTTCCGCGATATAGCCTGCCTGCGAGGGTATAGCCTCGCCCCAGCGGTCATAATTGTAGACCTCATACGGCTCTGCGGAGGCAGTCGCCGGAGCGATACCGACAGAAATAATCACTGCCGAACTCAGCAGAGTAAAAATTCTCCTGAAAATCCTCTTCATTACGCGCCCCCTATTCCTTTATGCCGGAGTGCGCCATAGTTTCGATGACGTGTCTCTGTACGAGCATAAATACAACTATCGGAGGAATCAGCATGAATACCGCCGCCGCCATTGCAACTCCGGCGCGGGCAAGTCCGGACGAAGCCGCCTGCATTACGACTGTCGGGAGAGTTTTGTACTGCTCCTGAAAAACGAGTGAGCCTGCCTGAATATTCCAAGCCGCCTGAAAAGCGAAAATGATGAGGGTCATAAGTGCCGGTTTCTGATTTGGCATGACTATCTGCCAGCATATGCGGAAGAGTCCGGCACCGTCTACCTTTGCGGCTTCAATCATCGAGTCAGGTATCTGACTTATCGACTGCCGCATGAGAAAAAGTCCCATAGGAGACGCTATTGATGGCAGTATAAGAGCGAGCGGATTGTCTATGAGACCCAGCTTCGCCATGACTATGTACTGCATGATGTATATGACGTTTGACTGATAAAGCAATGACACGACGATAATTCCGTTTATGAGCTTGCTTCCGGGAAATTTGCACTTCGCAAGCACGAATGCCGCCATAGAAGCGAATATGCACTGCAAGACCGTTACCGATACCGTTACTGCAACGCTGTTGAAAACATAGCGTGAAAACGGTACTCGGTTGCTGTTGAGAGCATCGAACATATCGCTGAAATTGTCAAGCGTAGGACGCATCGCATAAAGTTTAGGCGGGAAAATGAAAAGTTCCTCTACCGGCTTGACCGACATTACAACAGTCAGGTAAATAGGAAAAAGCATGAAAGCTCCGACAATCAGAAGAACTGTAAATATAGCGATAGTTCCGCCGATTTTTCGTCCAGCCTGTCTGTTTGAAGCATGAAGCTTAGAAGTATCGACCTGCGGCATATCCCGCCCTCCTTTCGTAAAATATCAGTCCATATACCTGCTGAGAGCCTTACTTATCAGCCGGTTGAGAATGTACATAGCAAGGAACAGCACCATACAAATCGCTGAAGCATAGCCCATTTCGTACCTTACCCAGCCGTAGTCGTAGGCATGGGTCATTATCGTATGCGCCTGATAATCGGTACTCGGGAAGCCTACAAGGTTCTGTGCGACCGTACCCGCCGTAAACGAGCTTACTATCTGCATGACAGCCGCAAACATCAGCTGAGGTCCCATAGAAGGGATAACGATGTAGATAAGCTCCTGCCAGCGTGTGCGGATACCCTCTATAGCGCCGGCTTCGTACATAGTGCGGTCGATGTTCTGAAAGCCTGCTCTCAGTGCGAGAAATCCGGCTCCGAGTGAAATCCAGAGCTGTACGACTATTGTTACACCGAGGACGTAGCGGCCGTCCGTAAGCCACTGTATCGGCGCGTTTATCAGTCCGAGATTCATCAGGAAAGAGTTTACGTAGCCGTTCATATCGCCGCTGAAAATCAGCTGCCATACCGTGTAGACGTTAGCCATTGACGGTGCATAGAATATCAGCGTGAACACTGTTTTAAGCTTCGGGTGGAGTTCATTTATCAGCCAAGCGAGCAGAAAGCAGAGTATATAGCTGACCGGCCCCGTAAACAGCGCAAACACGAGAGTTACGCGTATCGACTTGATGAATATCTTGTCCGAGAGGAAAAGTGTAGTATAATTTGAAAGTCCGACAAATTTCGGAGCCTGCGCCATATTGAAGTCGGTAAATCCCATAGGAAGGGACATCACTACCGGCACTACCGTAAAAACGATAAAGAATATCATAAACGGCGCAAGCATAAAGTAGCAGGCTTTATTCTGTTTTACCGACCGCCATAAGTCAGCGCGGTCTTTTTTATTTTTAGCCAATTCTGTCCCTCCTTTCTCACAGTAACGCGGTCACGGTACCTGTACGCTGAACCGTTCCGCTTTGCTTATCCGAGTTTTAGATTCTTACGCTTACGCGCTATTTCGTCATTGATATCGCGGTTATACCATATCAGCGTGTCACGCGGATTCTCGTTCTCGTTTATGGTCTCGCGGAAGGCATTCATGATGTTTCGCGTAACTGCGTATGACGACGGTATTATCGGTATTTCCGTGAGTTCATCACGCTGTGCATTCAGCCGCGCAAGCTCGTCACGCGACCAAGAAAGCTGTGACAGTGCCTCTGTATTTGCAGTATCGAACCTGCCCATAGTACCAAGGAGTCCCTCGATCTGCGTACCGTATCGCACCTGCGTATCGGTCTCGGTAAACCATTTTATGTACTTCCATGCATTCTGCTTATTCTTGACCTTGCTGAATATTACCGCTCCTGCGCCGTTGGAATTAGCCGCATGGGAGACTGTTCCGTCAGCGCGGACAGTTCCCGGAACCGGACAAAAGTCCCAAAGTCCCTTGATTTCGGGAGAAGCGACAGTAAGCTGATTGAAGAAAGCGTAATTCGACACAACAAGCGGATACTCGCCTGTTCTGAATCTGCTGAATGCGTCGTAAGACTGCTGAAAGCTGTACTTCGTATAGAAGTCTGTCCACTCCTCAAACGACTGCACTGCCTCTGTCGAATCAAACGTTGAAGCTGAAAGGTCATCGTTGTAATAGTTCACACCCTTTTGCAGAAGCATCATCGCAAACGTGTGACCGGTTTCAGTCGCAGGAGAGATATTAGCCGGCGGAAGAACAAGTCCCACGGACATATAATTTCTCTGTAAAGCCGGAAGCATATCAATGAGGTCCTGCCACGTTTCCGGCGGAGAGGTAAAACCGAGTTCGGTCAGGATATCGGTGCGGTAAAAAAGCATCGGGAAATTCTGACTTATCGGCAGACCGTATGTACCGCCGCCATACTGATAAGGTGTCATGGCATTTTCCTGAAAGCGTCCGCAGACCTCGTCAAAGTCGTCAAACTGCGACGTATCGGAAATATCAACAAGCAGGTCTCTCGCCGCGAGGTTCACCGGGAACTCTCCGCCGAGGAAAAGTGCAACGTCCGGACCCTTTCCGGCAAGTGTAGCCTCAACGACTCCGCCGACAACGAGGTTCACAGACACAGGAATATCGTACTCCTGCATGAACTCGTTCTCTGTCATTTCCTTAACGACCTGTGCCTGGTCACGTCCGAGTGCGACCCAGACTTCGATAGCGTCCTCGCCGGTAACATCGGAGAGTGTGGTATAGTCCTCGAAAAATGAGCCTATGAACGATTTTACGCTGAAACTCAGCGCCTTGCCGAGCTTCTCCTTACACGGAGAAAAGCTCCTGTCCTTCGTTGCGAACTCAATATAATCGACTTCGAGCGGCTGGTCGCGATAGTCTCTCATCCATGCTGATATTGAAGCGATATTGTCCTTTATCTGCGAGAGATAGTCCGGTATCTTCAGCGGCTTAGCGGTACATTTATCCAGTATCACCGCCATATTTCCTATAGCCGCCGCCTCTGAACCTGCGCTGCCTGACAGCTTCTCAATACCGGACTGAACGTCCTTGAGTTCCTGAGAGAGACGGCTGAACTCGTCAACTATCTCCGGTATTTTCTCATGAACATAGTAATCAGTGTATTTATCCGGTGACGGACCGGTTATCATCAGTATGCGCCGGTAGTACGTGTTGAGGTCGGCAACAGCACCGTCAAGTCTGCGCAGCGACTCCCCTATCTCGCCGGGAACACATTCAAGCGTTATCGTATGGTCGCGGTCGGCAGTGAGGTAGACGTAAACTTCCTTGCCGCTTTCGGTTTTCGGAGAGACTACGTTCCAGTCTGTATCATATCTGAATTTAAGCTGGTCGAGTTCGCGGCACGGAACTTCGCCGTCAATCATTATTCTCCTGTTGGAATAGAGTCCGCGCATCTGGTTCTGCCGCGCCTTTATTCCGATTCTGTACCAGCCGTCAGCACCAATCTTATCACGCGGAATATTCCACGTAACCGACTGCAAAGCCTTTTTCCAGTTGCCCGCACCGAGAGTATTATACACGACCTTGCGAGGGTCTGACGGCGACACAAGATAACTCGTATTATCGTATGTCGGGTAGAGGGTCGGGTCGGACTTGTACAGCGCGTCCTCGCCCTCTATGCGGAATATATTCGGCTCAGACGCTGAATCATCTGCTCCCGCCTTACTTCTGTACTGCTCATAGTCGGGAAGTTCTTTCGGCGCACTGAATCTGAAGCTTTCAAGTGCAAACTGTGCACGCTCTGATTCAAAGCTGACCTCATGCGTCCCCTTTTCAAGATAGAAAATCAGCGGCTCGCTGAAAAGACCGTCCACATCGCCGACGGTACAGTTTTTCCATATTCCCTTCTGCACCTGCGGCGGACGCACCTGATTGCCGCGTGAATCGGTATGGATATCGCTCTCATTGACCCATACCCTTCCCAGCGACAGCCTTGAAGCAGTGTTGAACGGAGTTCTGCCATCGATTTTCAGCGAAAGCTCTATCTGCGGACTATTCGATTCTAACGGGAAATAGGTCATATCAAGGCAGTAAATACCGGTCTCAGGGACGTTTATCCTGTAGCCGACCCTGCCCTCGGGACTTTTCCAAATCAGCACTTCTTTGCGGACATCGTCATCGCCATAACTTCCGGACGTTATGTCACTTCCGCTCACGGAATCGTAATCAGCTCCGCGAACCGTTATTTCCTGTGAGGAACGTGTTTCGTCCGCATATTTGTCGTAATATTCGCTGTATGCAGGGACTCCGCTGTCTGCCGGCTCAATAGTGTAGTAATCGCTTACCATGTCAGCACGTATTGTGCTGACAGCCGCCTCAGCAGTGATTTCCCCCGAAAGACAGCCTGCTCCGAGAAGACATGACAAAGCTCCGGAAACAGCTCTCCGGCAGAAATTTTTTATATTCAAGCTTTGTCACCTCCTGTGCGATACTGTATCGGTAAAATTGCACAAAACCGCGCAATTTCGCAATAGCCTATACAGTATAAGTATATCAAATTTGCAGTATCATGTCAAGAAAAAGGCTTATACAGCTCAGTTATCTACCCACTCTACAAATTATGCAATTATCGTTTGTGCAAAACGCTGAATTTGCAAAGTTTACTTGTCAGATATTGACAAGTGCACTTGGCAGTGATATAATACAATCGCAGCAGGTGCAAAGTTCACTTGGCACAAACCACAGAATTATATCTAACGAGGTGTTATTATGAAAAACTTTACTAACAACAACGAAAGCAGTTTCACAGACTTCAATTTTCTCAGCATTCTTTTCAGCCGACCGGTTCGTATGATATTGATTTCAGGCATAACCATGCTGATTGCTTACTTTATAGGAAAATAAACATCAAGGAGAATCTGTCATGAACAAAGACGAAATACTTGCTATGAGCCGTGAAGAAAATAAAGACCACGACCCTCTCAGAAAAGAGGTAGCGCTCAAAGGTGCAAATCTCACTGTAATCGTTACGAGCATTGCCTCACTTCTGCTCTATATCATCGAAGAAACCGTAACCCTTAACAAAAACTATGCAATATGGGCACTGATATGTATCCTGAACTTTACTCAGTGCCTTTACACGGGTATAAAGCTGAAAAACAAATGGGCACTTATAGGTGGAGTAAGCTGGGGTATACTCACAATTGCGGCACTTGTCGGATTCGGCGTATTTCTCAGCAAAAACGTTGCATCGAGGTAAAAAATGGACGATAAACTTGTACTCCGCAACAGACTGAAAGAAGCACGTACAGAAGCACGTCTGTCACAGGCACAGCTTGCAGAAATGGTCGGAGTGTCGCGAAATACTATCAGCTCGATAGAAACCGGACAGTATCAGCCGACTGCAAAACTTGCCCTTATCATCTGCATTGCCCTCGATAAAAAGTTCGAGGAGCTGTTTTACTTCTAAATGCATCATGCATTAACAGCTGCAAACAAAAGATTATAAAATTTTGTTGCAATATTTTATTCCGTATGTTATAATATTTTCAGCTTATACTCAATAAATCTAAAGGAGAAAAACTATGGAAAAGGTACTTGAAGTTAAAGAGCTTTCCAAGCAGTACTCAAAAGTACTCGCCGCCGATAAGGTTTCATTTGAAATCGAAAAAGGCGAGATATTCGCTCTTATCGGTCCAAACGGTGCAGGTAAGACCACCACTATCCGCATGATATCAACTCTGCTGACCCCTACTTCCGGCGACGCTGTTGTTGCAGGCAACAGCATAGTCAAGGAGCCTGAAAAGGTACGTCAGTGTATAACCTACCTCCCCGATGAAGCAGGTGCATACAAAAATATGACCGGAAAGGCTTACCTCCGATTTATGGCAGGTCTGTTTTCGACTAATATCGACGATATCAACCGCTACGTTGAACGTGCAGGCAAGATATGCGGTCTCGGCGACAGACTCAAGGACAAAATCGGAACATACAGCCGCGGTATGACGCGAAAGCTCCTCCTTGCGAGAGCAGTCATGACCGAGCCTAAACTCGCTATCCTCGATGAACCTACAAGCGGTCTCGACGTACTCAACGCTATCGAGATAAGAAAAATGATAAAACAGCTTGCCAAAGAAGAGGGAATGTCGTTCCTCCTTTCATCTCACAATATGCTCGAAATCGAGTTCGTGTCAGACAGAGTAGGCATCATCGCCAAGGGACACCTCCTCGTAAGCGGTAAGGCAGAAGAATTGAAACAGCGCTACAATGCCGCTAACCTTGAAGAAGTATTTGAAAGGGTGGTGAATGATAATGAAATTCTTTAATCTTCTTAAAAAGGAACTCAGTGAACTCATCACCGCACAGACTATCATCAGTCTCGTTGTTATAGCAAGTATGCTCATGCTGATGGGTAACATGATGAAGACCACTATCAGTGAAGCAGTGAAAAGCGAGTACACTATCAGTATCAGTGACCGTGATAACACTGAATTCACAAAACAGCTTGCGGAAGTCCTTAAAAAGAGCGGTGCCGAGTTAAATATGTTCGACACTTCCGGTGACGACTACTCCGCAATTCTCAAGGAAACCGACCAAGACTCTATCATAATCATTCCCGAAGGCTTTACCGACGACCTTGAAAACGGTAAACAGCCTCAGCTTATAAGCGTATCTGCTATGGAATCGGCGGCAATGATGTCAAACGTAAAGACCGACAATTCGGGCGCGATAGCTCTTATACAGAGTTGCGTTGCAAATACTTTCGCTGAAAAGTCGGGACTTTCACCCGAGCAGGTAAAGCTTATGAACGAGCCAACGATTTTAACTGAGAATACCGTAGTAAACGGCAAAACAGCTTCAATTGCTTCAACAAGGATAATGAGCAGTCTCATGACTAAAAACATGATACTCCCCATCGTAGTATTTGTGCTCATAATGTTCACATCGTCAATGCTGATAAGTGCCATAAGCAACGAAAAAATCGACAAGACCCTTGAAACTCTGCTCTCTGCACCGGTTTCAAGAACTTCTATACTCTTTGCCAAAATGCTTGCAGCAGCAATAATTGCACTAATGAATGCGGTAGTTTATATGTTCGGCTTCTCGTCATTCGTCGGCGGAGCAACTGAAGAAGCAAAGGAAAGTCTCGCAAATTCCGCAATTACAGAGTTTATGTCAGTCGATACCGCACTTGAAAAGCTCGGTCTCACACTCTCCTTCGGCGATTACGTACTCGTAGGCGCACAGCTCTTCCTGACTATTATGATATGCCTTTCCATAGCTCTCATGCTCGGTTCACTCGTTAACGATACAAAGCAGTCACAGACAATGATAATGCCGCTCATGATAATGGCAATGATACCTTACCTTATCTCAATGTTCGCAGATATCAACACTCTCCCCACAGCTTTCAGAATCATAGTTTACGCAATACCGTTCACCCATACCTTCTCGGCAATGAATAACATAATGTTCGGTCACATGGGAGCTTTCTACGGCGGACTCGCATATCAGGCAGTAGTATTTGTAATATGCATGACATTCGCCCTCAAGCTCTTCACATCAGATAAGATACTCACTACAAGGCTTAATTTCGGACAGAAATCAAAATACAAGAAAAAGTCGGGCGAAAATGAATAATAGCACAAGGGCGCACAATGTGCGCCCCTACAATCGGACAATTTTACGTTTGTATGTGTAGGGGCGAACAGTGTTCGCCCGTATTTTTTTGCTTCAAATCTGTTTTTTACAGTCTCAAAGAAATTCCCAATGGTCGTCCGATAAATTCGTAACAACAATCAAGTTTATTTGTAGGTAACGTCTCCCTATATTCTCATATTTTGCATACCGGAAGCGCAGTGCGCTTCCCTACAGTACGCAAAAAAGCTCCCCATTCGGGGAGCTTTTTAAATATACGATTACTTGTTGAGGTTAGCCTCGATCATGTCGAGTTCATCGTAGAGAGCCTGCGGGATACGTCCACCCTTAGCCTTGATGTCCTCGTCATAGTATCTTCTCATCTCAGCGATCTCCTTCTTCCACTCGTCCTTATCAACTGTAAGGAGCATTTTGAGTGCAGAAGGTGAAACCTCGTCCTCGATACCTTTAAGGTTGATATCCTCAGCCTTTGGAAGGAATCCGATAGGAGTCTCAACAGCGTCAACTTCGCCGTCAACTCTCTTGATGATCCAGTCGAGAACTCTCATGTTGTCGCCGAAACCGGGCCAGAGGAAGTTGCCTTCGCTGTCTGTTCTGAACCAGTTAACGTTGAAGATCTTAGGAGCCTTGCTTCCGAGTCTTGCGCCCATTTCGAGCCAGTGTGCCCAGTAGTCACCTACATTGTAGCCGATGAAAGGCTTCATAGCCATAGGATCGTGACGGAGTACACCTACTGCACCTGTAGCAGCAGCAGTTGTCTCAGAAGAAACAGCAGAACCGATGTATGTACCGTGTGTCCAGTCGAATGACTGATATACGAGGGGAGCAGTTGTAGCACGACGTCCGCCGAAGATGATAGCGGATACCGGTACACCCTCAGGATTGTTGAACTCAGGAGAAATGCAGGGGCAGTTCTTAGCAGGAGCTGTGAATCTTGAGTTGGGGTGAGCGAGCTTCTTGCCCTCAGCTACCCAAGCCTCACCGTCAACCTTCTTACCTGTCCACTCAGTAGCGTCCTTAGGCGGATTCTCAGTGAGCTTCTCCCACCAAACAGTGTTATCGGAGTTATCGAGAGCAACGTTTGTGAAGATAGCGCCTTCCTTAGTGCAAGCGAGAGCGTTGTAGTTTGACTTAGCGTTTGTTCCGGGAGCAACACCGAAGAAGCCGTTCTCAGGGTTGATAGCGTAGAGTCTGCCGTCCTTGCCGGGCTTCATCCAAGCGATATCGTCGCCGACTGTGAATACTTCATAGCCGTCCTTCTTGTATCCCTCAGGGGGAATGAGCATTGCGAGGTTAGTTTTACCGCAAGCTGACGGGAAAGCAGCAGTGATGTACTTTATCTCGCCATCGGGTTTCTTAACGCCGAGGATGAGCATATGCTCAGCCATCCAAGCCTCGTTCTTACCCTGGAATGAAGCGATACGGAGTGCGAAGCACTTCTTGCCGAGGAGAACGTTTCCGCCGTAAGCAGAGTTGATAGACCAGATAGTATTCTCTTCAGGGAACTGAACGATATATCTCTTCTCAGGGTCAACGTCAGCCTTTGAGTGGAGACCTCTTACGAAATCGTCAGAAGTATCGCCGAGGTTCTCGAAAGCCTGCTTACCCATACGAGTCATGATGTTCATGTTAAGAACAACGTAGATAGAGTCAGTAACCTCAACACCTACCTTAGCGAGAGGAGAACCGATGGGACCCATTGAATAAGGGATAACATACATCGTTCTGCCCTTCATAACGCCGTCGTACATAGGTGTAAGGAGAGCCTTCATCTCGTTGGGATCCATCCAGTTATTTGTAGGACCAGCGCCAGCCTTTTCCTTAGAGCAGATGAAAGTTCTGTCCTCAACACGAGCAACGTCGTTCTCACGAGTTCTGTGGTAGA
Organism: uncultured Ruminococcus sp.; assembly: GCA_900315975.1. Next base: position 9,522 of record ONBA01000010.1, on the reverse strand, counting down.
GACAATTGGGGTACTTTTCCTGATTGAGCTTGTACATTTTGTCCCAGCTGTCATCGGGGAGAGAAGTAACCTCTTCTGTAAGAGCATCAAGCTGTTCCTTTGAGCCGTCGATCCATACAACGTTATCAGGCTTGCAGAGAGCGATCATCTCGTCGACCCACTTTAATACATTGGGGTTCTTTGTCAGTGACATTGAAATCTACCTCCTAAAAAATAATCAGTACAATACGGCGGTGAAGCCGTCGGGAACTCCGCGGAATGCGAAAAAATCCTTATTTTTATTATATACAATTTTTGGCTTACTGTCAATAGCAAGAATGATATTTTTCTGACATAGTTTTATATATCGTCATTTTCAGGCAAATACCCGTGTGATGAATTGCGTTAGGCATATATGCACAATCATTTCAACATTTCGTTGTATAAAACGTAGAAAAATGTTCTCTGAAGATAATATTTGGAACCGTATTGTTGAATTTTCTTGTTTTTATGGTATAATATAATATAGAGAAAGCTATAATCACATGATCGGAGGAGATAGGGATTGAAGAAGACAATTATCACAATAGAACGTCAGTACGGAAGCGGCGGAAGTATAATCGGCAAGCTTGCCGCAGAAAAGCTCGGCGTCAGCTACTACAACCGTCAGATACTTGAGATGACCGCGGATAAATGCGGTATCTCCGCCGAATACCTCGAATCAGCCGAGGAGAGTGTTCCTACAAGTTTCCTCTATTCACTGCTTCTCTCCGCGAATCCCGCAAGAGCAGTTGAGGAGAATCTTCCCCTCTCGGACAAAGTCTTTCTCATGGAAAGCCGCATAATCAGCGAGATAGCTGAGCGTGAGAAAAGCTTTGTACTCGTCGGCAGATGCGGAAGCTATATCCTTGAAGATAAGGGCTGTTTCAGCGTTTACATCTACGCGCCGCAGGAAGACAGGATAAAGAGAGCCATAAACGAATACGGCATTCCCGCAGGCAAGGCTGAAAATATTATGAAAAAAGCCGATAAGCGCCGCGAGACCTTCTTCAATGTCAATACCGGCAGAAGCTGGCAGGATAAGGATATGTATTCGCTGTGTCTCAACAGTGCAGAGCTCGGAGACGACCTCTGTGCCGAGCTTATAGTCAAGGCTTATAACGAGTATAATGCTCGTTTCAAGGACTGACGGCACATTTATAAAAGAAATTACCACGTAATATATCTCTCTAAGGTACGCTCCCTGTTGACGCAGGGAGCGTTTTCCTTTGTATTCCCCTTTCCGGCACGCTTGACATTTATATGACGATATTATATAATTTTAGAAGAATATTTTCTTTATAGGTGATAAAATGGCAAGAATATACCCTCTTTTCAGTTCGAGCAAGGGAAATTCTTCATTCATAGGAACGGAAAAAGGCGGATTTCTCATCGACTGCGGAGTCAGCTTCAAACGGCTTTCCGCCGCCCTCGAAGTCAATAATATACCGCTTTCGGCTGTTCAGGCAGTATTCATAACTCATGAGCACAGTGACCACATAAGCGGTCTGAAAATGCTCACAAAGCACACCGGTATACCTGTTTACGGCACGAAACGTACTCTTCAGCGGCTTTGTGATACAGATAAGATTTCGCCGAATTCTCCGGTAATAGATATTATCGGCAAGGCTATTTCATGTGCCGGTCACGAGCTCACCTGTTTCAGTACTCCGCATGATGCTATACAGAGCTGCGGCTACAGGATAACCACCGAAGACGGAAAGGTATGTGCCGTATGCACCGATGTAGGTCACATAACCCCTGAAGTTGATTCAGCACTAAGCGGATGCCGTTTCGTACTGATAGAGTCGAACTACGACGAGGGTATGCTCCGTCACGGAAATTACCCGATATACCTAAAAGAACGCATACTCTCCCCCGTCGGGCATCTCTCGAACAATGCCTGCGGTGAACAGGTAAGACGCATGATAGAGCGCGGTACTACACATATTCTGCTCGGACATTTAAGTCCCGAAAACAACCGCCCCGATATCGCGTATTCAACAGTCCGCTCATATCTCGGCGGAGCGGTAAGCGGCAGAGACTACATAATGGGTGTCGCACCTATGGAAACTCAGGGAGGAGCCGTTATTTTCTGATGAATGTGAATCTTATAGTCATAGGCAAACTCAAAGAAGAATACCTGCGCAGTGCGTGTGCGGAATACATAAAGCGCCTCGGCAGATACTGCACATTTGAACTTCACGAACTTGACGAGTGCCGTCTCAGCGACGACCCGTCAGAAAAAGAGATAGCCGCCGCTCTCAAAAAAGAAGGCGAGCAGATAAAGCGCTTTGCAAAGGGAATGATAATCCCAATGTGCATCGAAGGCAAACAGCTGACAAGTCCCGAGCTTGCGGAAAAGATAAGCTCCGCAGGAGTCGGCGGAATGAGTACCGTTACATTTATAATAGGCAGTTCATTCGGTCTCGACCCCGAAATTAAAAGCATGGGAACTCTCAGACTCTCTATGTCGAAAATGACATTCCCTCATCAGCTCGCAAGGGTAATGCTCCTCGAACAGATATACCGCAGTTTTCAGATATCTTCCGGCGGAAAATACCACAAATAATAATATATTCCGCTTGCAATCCTGATGTTTATGTGATATAATTATTACAATTGCTATAGGTAAACCTGAACAAGGAGGATGATAACATGGACCCTTTAATGGCAACAGGCATAGTTACCGCTATCACGACTATTCTCAGAAACTCCGTTGACGACGATTCTATGCTTCAGCAGTACATCAACGAGGAAAACGTCACAAAGCTGATAGAATTTCTGAAAGAGACCCTCGACGACGATTACAATGCCTACAACAGTACTCTCCTTGCTATACAGAGCAACGAACTCGATAAACTGAAAATCGACATTGACAATGCCAAAAGCCTTTACTACGAAGGTCTCGATAACCCGGAGCTTCTCGCGAAAAAGCTCGACAGTGCCCACGAAAAGCTCATCAATGTTATAAACTCGCTCAATAACCGCGTAAGGTCATCTGTAAATCAGCTCCGTCAGAATAAGGAAAACTTCAAACCTAACGCGATTTTTCCGCAGAAAGCTCTCAATGCTGAAATAGACCATAACATCGCTCACCTCACAAGAGCTATGCACCTTTTCAGCTATACTATAGAGCTTGACTATGCTATCAATTCCGTGCTCTGCTACAATGTTGAACGTTCATTCAATGCTCCGAGCCGTGAAATGATAAAATATCTCGAAGATGAAAAGGTACACCGTCTTGTACTCTCGCTATGCGCTGACGAAGGTGAGATATACGATTTCTGGTATCATATCGACGGAAACCTCCGACTCTTCCTCAATCCGCCTACCGATATCAAGAATATAAGGATGAATGATAATGAGCAGAAGAGCAAGAAATGATACGAAAAACAGCAATAACAGGAAAATGCTTAAAACGGGTGCAAAAGTCGGAAGCTGTGCTATCCCGATAGTAGGAACTGTTGTTATTGCAAAAACAGTCATCCCGAAGGTGACTAAGATAGTTAAAGAGAAAATAGGTAAATAATTAACGGCGGATAAGGCAATCACCTTATCCGCCGTTTTCTGTTATTTCATTTTCTGCATTAACGCATACACAATATAGAATACATTCATAGTTACCGCAATAACAAACGGAAACGAACTTATCGCAACGTAGATTCCGCGCTTAGACTGTTTAGGAGTCGTAGCAGGTAAACTATCCGACCCATGAAACACAAGAAGCATTACAAATCCCATGAGCATCAGTGCGATAGTCACTAAATACGCGATAACGGAAGCTTCTTTTCCGAGCTGTGAAATCGCGCTCAAAACCGAAACAAACGAATTGATGAATATATGAACTATTATCGACGGTATTATTGAACCATGTTTAAGGGTGATATGTGCGAGGAAAATGCCCAACAGTGTAGCTGATATGAACTGAACGATATTTCCGTGGGAAATACCGAAGAAAAACGCAGTTGCAAATATAGCGAACCGCTGATTCGCCTTTGAGAAAGACCGCAGAAGAACACCTCTGAAAAGCAGTTCCTCCGTTATCGGAGCAATGATACAGCTGTAGATGGTCGATATCACGATTCCGAGGGTTGAAGTTGCCAAGCCGCTCGTACTATTCCGAATATCTATGCCGTACTTGTCGAACACATCTGTCAGACCATTTATGAGGTAGAAAGCGGTTCCCCACAGCAACATCGCTATAAGACAATACTGAACAGCTTTGCCCAAGCCGAAGTCTTTAGTTCTGATGAGTGAAGTATGTTTGATTCCGACAAGCTTCATACCTATAAACGCAACAACAACGTTAAAGACGAGGTACACCAGCATATTCAGCGAAACCGCCATTGAAGACGACCGCATATACGTGATTATCGCTGAACTGTCTGCACCGGGGTTATGCGAAGCAAGAAGCTGAAGCAGTCCGAGCAGAGCATATTTTCCGATGAATATACACATCAGGAAATGTATTATCATGCACCAGCTTCCGATGGAATAGTATTTGCGCAGACCCTTGCGTTCGTGGTAATCAGGTTCTAACGGGATTTCGTAAGCCGGTTCTTTTATACGAGGAAGTATCTTTGAATAATCTCCGCTGAACCCTTTATACTCTGTCGGATTATCAAACGGGTCATATTTATCCGGCATCGACTCACGAATCTGCCGCTGACGCTGTTCATCAAGCTCTTTTGACAGCCGGTAGACCTCGTGACTAAGCATAGCTATTTCAGCTCTGCTTTCGTCCGGACTTTTATAGTCAGGCATTATTGTATTCTCCCTTCAAGGTTGTCTCTTTCTATATGTAATATCTTATCATATTTTCCCCCGCTTGTAAAGACTTGACGAAGGCAAAAAGTACTTTTTCGTAAAAAATGACGCACAGCCGACAAGCGGTCATGTGCGTCATTAGTTTATTCTGATTATATCAGCCCTTGGGAACTCTTGCAATAATCTTGCCGGCGAAGTCGTTGAAGTTCTGAGTCTGGAGAATTACCTTTCCGGGACCTGTGAGCTTTGTGATAAAGAGACCCTCTCCGCCGAGGAAGATATTTCCAAGACCCTTTACAGTCTCGATATCGTAGTTAACGGTAGTCTCGAAAGCTACAACGTTACCTGTATCGACTTTGAGCACCTCACCGGGAGCGAGTACACGCTCGACCTTATCGCCGTCAACTTCAAGGAATGCCATACCGCTTCCGAAGAGACGCTGGAGAATGAATCCCTCACCGCCGAAAAGACCGGCTGTAAACTTCTTTGTAAATGTTGCCTTGAGGTCAACACTCTGCTGTGCACAGAGGAATGAACCCTTCTGAACGATGAGTTCGCCCTGTGATATATCTACAGGCACAACTGTTCCTGGAACAGTAGAACCGAAAGCGATTTTAGCGCCTTCTATCTCTGCTGTGTAGTTTGCCATGAATATTGATTCGCCTGAGAACATTCTGCCAAGGCTTCTGGCTAAACCGCCGCGTGCATTAGTAGACATTGCAATACCGTTGGTCTGCCATACCATTCCGCCTGACTGAGTAAACATTGATTCGCCCTGACTGAGAGTAACTTCTACAGCAGGAACTGTCTGTCCGATGATTTCGTATTTCATTTTTCGTGCCTCCTGTTTTATAAATTATTATGCGCATATAAATGCGGCATACTAATATTTTACCATTATTTACATAAATCGTCAATATGAAAAATAAAATTATTTCAAAAAAATCATATTTATGAATAGTTTCTGTCTATTTTTAACAGCGGATTGTGAATTAATCAGTCAATTTGCCGCGTAATTATACACATAATTGTGAAATATGCAGAAAAGTTATTACTGATATTGATTTTGTGAAAACATTGTGATATACTGAATGTTAACAGAGTGTGAAGGCAAGTCCTTCAGCTCTGATAATTCTATTTATCACGGATTTGAAAGGAGAAATACTTATGGAACCTAAAAAGAAACTTGTAGCCGGACTTCTCGGACTTTTCCTCGGAGGTCTCGGAATCCACAACTTCTACCTCGGCAATACCAAAAGAGCTATCATCCAGATCATCGTTTCTGTATGTACTTGCGGACTCGGCGCTCTCTGGGGTGAGATCGAAGGCATCCTTATCCTCATCGGTAAGATCAACACAGATGCTGACGGCAATCCGCTCGTTGACTAATTAACAATCATAACAGGTATCCCGTTCTTTATGAGCGGGATATTTGCATATAGGGAGAAAAACTATGGATATACTTTTCACTACAGAACGTCTTGCGGTAAGGAAATTCAACCCCGCCGACTATAACGACCTCGCTGACATCATTGCCGACCCCGACGTAACATATTTTGAACCGTATCCGACTTTCACCCGTGAAGCCTGTATTCAGGAAGCCATAAACTATTCCGAGAGCGAGGAATTCTTTGCTGTCGTACTCGGAAACAAGGTTATCGGCAAGATTTATTTCTCACGGAAAGGCGCAGGCACTTACGAAATAGGCTACACCTTTGCCGCCGCTTATCAGGGCAAGGGGTATGCAAGTGAGAGCATAAAAGGCTTTATGAATTACGCATTCTCCGAACTTCAGGTACGCCGTATCATCGCTGAGATCGACACCCGCAACGTAAAATCGGTAAACCTTGCCGAGAGAGTAGGTATGCGCCGCGAAGCCCTGCACAGGGAACTCTTCCCGCGTAAAGACGACAAAACGGTGTTCAGTGATTTCTACATCTATGCCCTGCTGAAAAGCGAATTTGAAGATAAGGAATAAATAATTGTTCAGAACTCAGAAAAGTGGCTGATATGAAATACATCGTAAAAAAAATACTAACCAGCTCCGGCTGGTATGAGGGACGAAATACGGACATTTCAGAATATATGGAATGGTATGCCGGCGAAGGATATGTGCCGCCCGATACTGTTAAACGCTTTCTCAGAGAATTCGGCGGCTTGAAAATAACAATCCCGCTTGAAGTATATCTCCCAAATTGGCTGAAGCGTACAAAACAGCCTGAAAACGCTAAATACTGCTCGGATATAATCATTACAACAAACCCGATAGATAATGGTTACGAACATGAATTTATCGAAAAATATAATGCTCATTATAAAGCAAGCCTCTATCCTGTTGGTGTTTCAACATCTATCCCAGATATTTTTATGGATTCCGAAGGAACTTTTTACGCAATGTACGGCGATATCGGCAAAAAAGCCGGTGCTTCGTTTGAAGAATATCTTATCAAAAATATAAATGATGATATAGGCTGGCTGGAGCAGGTATACTAATACAGCAAAACACGTAATAATATCTGTCGCAGTCTTTCTGATTTTTTCAAAAAACACTTGACAAAATTGTTTTTGCATTGTATAATACCAGTAATAAATGCTATGAAGGGAAATAAAACCCGCGGATGTTTTCACAGAGAGCCGCCGGAAGGTGCAAGACGGCATACTGATTCGGGTCATAGCTCCTCCCTGAGCAGTCGGCTGAAAGCTTTGCGATTAGGCTTGAACGGATTCTCCCGTTACAGAGATATGCGTTTATAGGCGCAGATGAGTGGGCGTAATTCTACGTCAAGAAGAGTGGTACCACGGAGTATTTATATGCAAACTTCGTCTCTTCCATGCAATGCATGGAGGAGACTTTTTTATTGCCTCTATGCAATCGACAGAACGGAGGTTATTTTATGGCAACTATGAAAAACGTTAACAAGTACACACGTCAGTTCTTTCCGGCTCCGGAAACAGCTATGAACTGGGTAAAGCGCTCGTACATTGACAAAGCGCCGGTATGGTGCAGTGTAGACCTGCGCGACGGTAATCAGGCACTCGTAATACCGATGAGTCTCGGTGAAAAGCTCGAATTTTTCCAGAAACTCGTCGATATCGGCTTCAAGGAAATAGAAATAGGCTTCCCTGCCGCCTCAGAAACTGAATACGACTTCTGCCGCACTCTCATTGAGGAAAACCTCATTCCCGACGACGTTACGATACAGGTACTCACGCAGTCGCGCGAACACATTATCGAAAAGACATTTGAGGCACTCAAAGGCTGTAAAAATGCTATAGTCCACCTCTATAATTCAACATCAGTCGCACAGCGTGAGCAGGTTTTCCGCAAGAGCAGGGAAGAAATAAAGGAAATCGCCGTAACAGGAGCAAAGCTCTGCAAAGAGTACCGTGAAAAGTACGAGGGCAATTTCCGGTTTGAGTACTCCCCTGAGAGTTTCACAGGCACCGAGCCCGAATTTGCGGTCGAGGTATGCAACGCTGTACTCGACGTGTGGAAGCCTTCTCCCGACGACAAGGTCATAATCAATCTGCCGGTAACAGTACAGCTCTCTATGCCGCACATCTATGCGGCGCAGATAGAGTATATGTGCGAGAATCTCCACAACCGCGAAAACCTCATAATCTCGCTCCACCCACACAATGACCGCGGCTGTGCAGTTGCAGATACCGAAATGGGACTTCTCGCCGGCGCAGACCGTGTAGAGGGAACTCTCTTCGGCAACGGCGAACGTACAGGAAATGTTGATATCATCACTCTCGCGATGAATATGTACTCACAGGGAGTAGACCCCGAACTTGATTTCAGCGATATACCGTCTCTGAACGAACTCTATACACGAGTTACACGAATGAACGTCTATGAGCGTCAGCCATACTCTGGAAAGCTTGTATTTGCGGCATTCAGCGGTTCACATCAGGACGCTATTGCAAAGGGAATGAAGTGGCGTGAAGAGGGACACAGCAAATACTGGAACGTCCCATACCTCACTATTGACCCCGCCGACATCGGACGCGAGTACTCCGCAGATGTAATACGCATCAACAGCCAGTCCGGCAAGGGCGGCATAGGCTATATTCTTGAAACACGCTTCGGCTATGACCTTCCTAAGAAGATGCGTGAAACAGTTGGTTACCTCGTCAAGGACGTATCCGACAAGAAACACAAGGAACTCCTCCCCGATGAGGTATACGATATATTCAAGAAGAACTTCGTCGATATCGTCTCGCCGATAGATGTGACCTCTACCCATTTCGTACAGCGTGACGGAATAGAAGCGACGGTATCGTTCAGATACAATGGAAAGAGCGTAACTGCCGCTAACACCGGTAACGGACGTCTTGACGCGGTCAGCAACGCGCTCCGTTCTTATACGGGGGCAGATTTCAATATCAATGCCTACACCGAGCACGCACTCGAAGTCGGTTCGGCATCTAAGGCTGTATCTTACGTGGAGATAGTGACCGGCAGCGGCAAAAGCTACTGGGGAACGGGTATCGACAACGATATCATCACGTCTTCAATAAAGGCACTCGTCAGCGCAATAAACAATATGCTTTCCTGAGAACAATGCCCCGGCATGGGCTCTGCCCCTGCACCCCGGCATGGGCTCTGCCCCCGCACCCCGGCATGGGCTCTGCCCCTGCACCCCGCTGGGACTCTGTCCTAGACCCTGCCGAGGGCTCTGCCCTCGGACTCCCGGCAAGGGACATTGTCCCTTGCAACCCAATCCACGG
>ONBA01000016.1:55449-109881 GCA_900315975.1 uncultured Ruminococcus sp. | reverse complement strand
AGTTTTTTTAACAAATCCAGTTTAGGTTTGTTTTATTATAAAAAATAGTATGGATTTCGATATAGCTTAGGAGAAATAAATGAAAAGAATTACTAAATTTCGAATGTTTAACAAATATAATGTTATAAGTTTTATAGTGATGCTAATTGTTTTATGGATATCATGGGCATTTGTTAGTTGTTTTATTGAAATTTTGACAATGGATTACTCTGCTCCGGATTTGGGAATAACATCAGTAGAAGAAAAAAATGACGTAAGATACCGTTTTATAATCAGTATTCTAACATGGGAACGATATATAGATTCGGCAATGAATTATATGGTGTATCTTTTTCCAATTTTCTCATTAATAACAGTAATACCTTTTTGTGATGAATTAAAAGGATATTATTCATATCCACAAAGATTTGGAAATTATAAAAAAGCATTGATAAAGGGAATACTACATCATTCATTTATAGGTGGAGCTTTAATTTCGTTGGTTTTTATTGTGTTTTTCTCTATAGGTGCAATTTTTATGATCCCTCAAATCGAAAATATAGGTGGATATGCTTCAATTTTTCCAGATGAGTTTTATAGTAAGCATCCTTATCTCTTTTTTGTCTTTATGAGTATTACAATATACTTTTCGATAGGTTTTACTTTTGGACTTCTTGGTTGTAGTATAGCATTGGCTACAAGAAAAAAACATGATGTAATAATCATTCCTATGATATTATATCTCTGTGATGCTTACATATTGGGCGGAATGTTGGGTTTATATAAGTATCAGATTTTTGGTTCAGTATGTGCTTTCAATACCACTTATTCAACGATTGAAACTTTTATACCACTTATCCCGTTTATTATTATTTCACTTATAATCATTGGATATAGTTTCAAATCTTCCAAATACAATGGTATATTATGAAAAGAAGAAAAATCGTTAGGACATTACTTTGCTTGTTTATAGGTGTATTATTAGGTATCACTTCATATTATATTGCTCTTATTAAATTATCTGCTTATTATGATGGTGATCATACCAAGTTTAACAATAATGATATTATAAATGTAATCTTCGTAAATGAAAAATATAAGATATTGGATTATATAGACGAAAAAGATGTTACCATATTAATGCTTCCTATAGTTTTTCTTTTTTTAGGCATGATCTTATCATCAGATTATCTTTTTTTACCCCAAAAATACTATTGCTTTATCGGCTCAAGGAATGGAACATATAGGAAATTACTATCATATATTTATGGGACGCCGATTATTAATTCTCTTGTTTATTCTTTATCATATATCATTGCGATTTATTCATGTGCAGAACACAAAGTGGATAATCATATATTTACAATGATTCCCGTATATTCTCTTTTTCTGCTAATTATTTCTCGGTTATCTTTTATTGTCCATCAAAAATATAATGGAGGAATTGCAATGATAATTGGAATGCTTTGTATAGTCATGTTTTATATGGCAGATATGTATATTGAAAGATTTCACATTCTGTTATATGATAATAGCGTTCATTGGTTTTACAATATAATGACTCTTGCAATTATAATCCTTGTTTTAATTAATAGTGAAAAATTCATAATCAAGAGGAGGACTGTTTATGTCACTTGAAATGATAAATGTTAGTAAAGAAATTCATGGTCAAACATTACTTAAAGATATTAACGTATGTATTGAAAACGGTAGCTGTTGCGGATTTATTGGAAGAAATGGCTGCGGAAAAACAATGCTTTTACGAGCTGCAGCAGGTTATATGTCTGTAAACGGTACTGTTAGGTGGAAAGGTAAACTAATAGGAAATGGAAAATTCATAAAAAAAGCTGGATTGATAATAGGAGAAACCGATTTAATCGGCGACCTCAGCGGGCTTAATAACCTCAAAGCATTAGCTGAAATTAATAATATTATAGATGATGAAAGAATAGTAGATGTTCTAAAAATAGTAGGCTTATTTGAAGCTAAGGACAAAAAGTACAGAAAGTACTCGCTTGGCATGAAGCAACGTCTTAGAATCGCTCAAGCTATAATGGAATATCCAGACATTCTTATACTTGATGAGCCGTTTAACGGACTTGATAAAGATGGCTGTAAGAGTATTACAAATGTAATACTAACTATGAAAGAGGAAGGAACAACTATAATACTTACATCACATAATGATAGAGATATTGAAAAACTCTGCGATAAAGTTTATGAAATGGATAACGGCGAAATAATTGGAGGAGTCAGCAAATGAGGAATAAGATCATCATGTTTCTTACAGCTTTATTAGTTTTTTCACAAACAAGTTGTCGGAACTACACTTCAACGAGAAATGATAAAAAACCTGAAAGCAATAATGAACAAGCTGTACAAGAAGAAAAAGACGCACTTGATAATATGCCAAGGCTTTCTTTAAACGGTATAGAGCTATGGGAAACAATTGCTCGGAAAGATGGCTTCAGTTTTGACTATAATAAAACAGAAGATCGTGTCTCTCTGGAGTCGGATAATATGCAGATTGTAGCTGGAGGAGAAAAAATAGGAGTGGTTTATTTTGTACTTTATGATGCCAATCCACTTGATAATAATAAATTGAAAGAAGAACTGTTTGATGTTGTTAACATCATATCTGAATACACTGGCATTCAATATAATGAAAATGCAATAATAGAAAGTCTTAATAATGTTGATTATTCTAAGGTAAGAGATAGCTATAGCAACGACTATTCAAACAATGTTGAGTTGTATTCTTGTTTATGGAATGATGGTAAAAAAGACTGCATAGATTTTAGGATAATACCAAAGGGTTGAATCAGCGTTCACTCTATGGTATAATCTAATTGAGGTGATTTGAATGATAAAAACAGTCCTCGTTGCAGATGATGATAAAGAGATTGCTGAACTAATTGAAGTATATTTAAAAAACGAAGGATATTCTGTTGTAAAATGTTACGATGGTGATCAAGCAATAAAAACTGTAATGAATCAAACCATAGATTTAGCAATAATTGATATTATGATGCCCAAAATAAACGGTTTTGATGTATGTAGACAAATCAGAAAAATGTTTAATTTTCCAATAATTATACTGTCTGCCAAATACGAATTCACTGATAAAATTAACGGATTATCAATTGGAGCAGATGACTATATTGTAAAACCATTCCATCCTTTAGAGTTAATGGCGAGGATCAAATCTCAGTTTCGCAGGGTTGAAATATACAATGAGCAAATAAGCAAAGAAGAGTGTGTAAATGAGATTTCTTATCGTGGTATAATTATGAATAAACACACACATAAATGCATTTTCAACGGTGAAGAACTATTCTTAACACCAACTGAATTTGAAATACTATGGATTCTTTGTGCAGAGCCTGGACAAGTTGTCAGTTCAGAAGAAATATTTGAAAAGGTATGGAAAGAGAAATATTATGAAGGAAATAAAACTGTAATGGTTCATATTAGGCATATTAGGGATAAAATGAATGAGCCCCTTGGAAAACCTAGATATGTAAAAACAGTTTGGGGAGTTGGATATAAAGTTGAATAAAAAACGTACTATATTATTTGCAGCAGCTGTAGCAGGAATTGGAACTGTTTTTCTATGGCTAATTGTTGATATTTTTCTTAATGGTAAGATAAGGAAATTTACATATAATGAACTGCTTGAACATTTTTCACAAGGATGGGAAAGCTTAAGACTATTCTTTTACTTTGTGTTTGCCATAATGCTTTTTGGTGTTGTTATTATTTATATATTAATCCCACAAATATATATAGAAAAGATTAAAAAATCGGAAACAAAAAAAATAAAAAGATTAATTATTGATTTTTTCGAAAACAATTCATTTAATAGTATTGACCCAGATTATTCGGATCTCAAAGAAATCCTATTAGCCCAGAAGCTTCGTTTAGACGAATCGGAAATAAAAAGAAATGAAATGATTTCTAACATAGCTCATGATTTAAAAACTCCTTTAACATCAATTTTAGGGTATTTAATGTTACTAAATGATGAGGAAGAACTTCCTAAGAATATTAGAAAAAAATACACCCGTATAAGTGTTGAAAAAGCTGAACAGTTAAATACTTTAGTTTCCGAATTTTTTGAATTATCTCAATATACATTTGAAGACGTTAGCATAGTCAAATCTGAGATAGATATCAATCAATTAATTGAACAATTAATTGATGAATTCTATCCTGTTTTAAAAGAAACAAATCATGAAATAGTTTTTCAATCTCAAAGCAATTTAAGAATAAGTGCAGATGGAAATAAAATATGTAGAGCATTAGAAAACATTATTAAAAATGCTATCTATCATTCAATACCACAAACTACAATTGAAATAAGACTTGAAAACTTAAAAAATCAAGCTACAATAAAAGTATCAAATGAAAGCGACTATATTTCAACTAATCAATTATCTAAATTATTTGAAAGAAGCTATCGAATAGACGAATCACGAAATTTTAACGGAAATGGAGGACTTGGTTTGCCGATAGCTAAAAAAATAGTTGAAGCACATGGTGGGCAAATCCACGCATCTTATATCGAAGGCACATTTACAGTTACAATCGAAATCTGAATAATTATTAAGTAAGACGGTATTTTTTATCTGTTCAAAAAAGGCAATATCCCATGTGTGGATATTGCCTTTTTAAGTCCTATTCAGTTTGGTTTGTCAATTGTTCCGCTAAGAGCAGCGCACATTTCGGACTGCTTTTTTCGTTATTTATGTAATTCTGTTCCGAAAAAGACCTTATCAAAGAAGTCCTTGGTCGTTTCCTCACCGAGTGCTTTTTTGAATACGTCTGTAGATACTCCGCCCTTTGAGATAAGGTTGTCGGAGTAGTCCTGAGTTATTTCGAGTTTCTTTTTCTTTGCAGTGTCATCAAGCTTTTCAAGCTCATTTGCAGAGTTCATATAAGTACTTATAGCGTCACAGAACATACCCTTTATGCGGTCGTCGTCATTACGCTTGCCTGCTTTATGCATGGCAACAGTAAGCAGGTCATCGTACCATGCAGGCTCTGTTTCGATGTTTTCCATATCAGCATATCCAGCCTCGAAACCGCGGATAGCGTCAAGAACAATTGTATATTCGGGAGATGATGTATCTTCAACGAGGTCATAGAATTCCGCATACGATTTACGCTTACCGAACATATACATGAAGTCCATTGAAAGAAGCGGCATATTCTTCTCATAAGGAGTTATAACGAATGACACCATCTGCATGAAGCCCATGTTTACCTTCATAACTGAGAGATTACCGAGGTCCTTGACCTCATACTGTGAAACATCGAACTTCATAAGACCGTATATTTTGATTTGTTCATACTCGCCTGCATCAAGCGGAGTTATTTCCGCACACTCAGAAAGAGTCTGCAAACCTGCGTCAACGGTATCATTCATCACCTTCATATTTTTTGAAGCATTAACACATATCAGCGCCGCAACAGCGCCTATGACAACAACAATTACTAAAAGCACATAAGGCAGCTTTTTCTTTTTTGTCTTTTCGTTTCCCATATTTTAACGTCCTTTTCCTGTTTTTCAAAATTTAATCAGCACAAAATAAACGCTCCCGCTTTTAAACAGGAGCGTTTTTTCGCATTAATTATACGATAGGATTTGTTATTGCAGGATTATGCTCAGGCGCAGGAGTTTCAGTAGAAACTACCTTAACGTGGCTGTAGCATTCCATACCTGTACCGGCAGGAATAAGCTTACCGATAATAACGTTTTCCTTAAGTCCGAGGAGCTTATCGCTCTTACCGCGGATAGCCGCATCAGTGAGAGCCTTAGTAGTTTCCTGGAATGAAGCTGCTGACATGAAGCTGTCAGAGTTTGAAGATGCCTTTGTGATACCCTGAAGTACAGGAGATGTCTGTACGAGCTGTACATCATACTCACCTGCATCAATACGAGCCTGAAGCTCTTCATTGATAGCGTCGATCTCCTTGCTGTCAACGAGGTTACCGGGAAGCAGATAGCTGCTGCCTGACTCCTCAACCTTTACCTTTCTGAGCATCTGACGAACGATAACTTCGATGTGCTTATCGTTGATATCAACACCCTGTAAACGGTAAACCTTCTGAACTTCGTTGATGATGTAGTTCTGAACGTCGTGAATACCGAGGATATTGAGGATATCAGCAGGATAGATGTTACCCTCTGTGAGACGAGTTCCCTTGGTGATTTGCTCACCTTCCTGAACGCGGATCTTGAGGTTATAGGGGATCATATAGTTCTCAGACTCACCTGTCTCATCGTTTGTAACGATGATATTACGTGTAGTCTTGACTTCTTCAATGTGGATCTTACCTGAGATCTTGGAGAGGATAGCCGCACCCTTAGGACGTCTGCTCTCGAAGAGTTCCTCGACACGGGGAAGACCCTGTGTGATATCTTCCGCATCGGCAGAAGCAACGCCGCCGGTATGGAAGGTTCTCATGGTAAGCTGTGTACCAGGCTCACCGATAGACTGTGCAGCGATTACGCCGACAGCTTCGCCGACTGATACGATATTATTGAATGCAAGGTTAGCACCGTAGCACTTTGCACATACACCGTTTCTTGCCTTACAGTTGAGGACTGAACGGATCTTGATCCTCTCAACACCAGCGTCAATGATCTTCTTTGCATCAGCGTCAGTGATGAGCTTATTGCGTGAAACGATGAGTTCGCCTGCATCGTCGCGGAGGTCCTCAGAGAGGAATCTGCCGACGAGACGCTCTGCGAAAGGCTCAACGATCTCGTTGCCGTTTCTGATCTCGTATACTTCGATACCGTCAGTAGTACCGCAGTCTTCCTCACGGATAATAACGTCCTGAGAAACGTCAACGAGACGACGGGTAAGGTAACCCGAGTCAGCGGTACGGAGCGCTGTATCGGCAAGACCTTTACGAGCACCACGGGACGCGATGAAGTATTCGAGGATGTTAAGACCTTCACGGTAGTTAGCTCTGATCGGGATCTCGATTACGGCACCGGAAGTATTAGCGATAAGTCCGCGCATACCTGCGAGCTGACGGATCTGTGAGATAGAACCACGGGCACCGGAGTCAGCCATCATCCAGATAGGATTGTATCTGTCGAAGTTTGCCTTCAGAGCGGCAGTAACTTCGTCGTTGGTGTTAGTCCAGAGTTCGATTACCTGCTTGGACTTCTCCTCAGCGGAAATGTAACCATACTCGTAATCCTCAGTGATACGTGCAACTTCTTCATCAGCCTTAGCAAGTATCTCCTTCTTCTGCGGCGGTATAGAAGCGTCGCAGACAGCAACAGTAAGAGCTGCTCTTGTTGAGAACTTGTAGCCGAGGGCCTTGATACGGTCAAGAACCTCAGAAGTAGTTGTTGTACCATGTATCTTTATGCAGCGCTCGATAATATCGGAGAGCTGCTTTTTGCCTACGAGGAATGCGACCTCGAGGTCGAACTGCTTATCAGAATTTGTTCTGTCAACGTAACCGAGGTTCTGGGGGATATTCTCATTGAATATGAGACGTCCGACAGTAGCGTCGATTATCTTGGATACCTTCTTGTCGCCGATATCCTTTGTTATCTTGACCTTGATATTAGCGTGGAGTGAAACATCGTGCTCGTGGTAAGCCATGAGAGCCTCGTTCACATCGCGGAACACCTTTCCCTCGCCGGGTTCACCGGGCTTATCCATAGTCAGATAGTAAGAACCGAGTACCATATCCTGTGAAGGAACAGCAACAGGCTTACCGTCTGAAGGCTTGAGGAGGTTGTTAGCGGCGAGCATGAGGAATCTTGCCTCTGCCTGAGCCTCTGCTGAAAGCGGAAGATGTACAGCCATCTGGTCGCCGTCGAAGTCAGCGTTGAACGCTGAACAAACGAGAGGATGGAGCTTGATAGCTCTGCCTTCTACGAGGATAGGCTCGAATGCCTGAATACCGAGACGGTGGAGCGTAGGAGCACGGTTGAGCATTACAGGGTGGTCCTTGATAACGTCTTCGAGAGCGTCCCATACCTTATTATCTGCGCGGTCGATGAGCTTTCTTGCAGACTTGATGTTAGCGATAGCCTTCTTGTCAACGAGTCTCTTGAGTACGAACGGCTTGAAGAGTTCGAGAGCCATTTCCTTCGGGAGACCGCACTGGTACATTTTAAGCTCAGGACCTACGACGATAACTGAACGTCCGGAGTAGTCAACACGCTTACCGAGAAGGTTCTGACGGAAACGTCCCTGCTTACCTTTAAGCATATCAGAAAGTGACTTGAGAGCACGGTTGCTCGGACCTGTAACAGCTCTGCCGTGTCTGCCGTTGTCTATGAGAGCGTCAACAGCTTCCTGGAGCATACGCTTTTCGTTTCTAACGATGATGTCAGGAGCGTCGAGCTCGAGCATTCTCTTGAGACGGTTATTTCTGTTGATAACACGTCTGTAGAGGTCATTGAGGTCAGAAGTTGCATAGCGTCCGCCGTCGAGCATGATCATAGGACGGAGGTCGGGCGGGATTACCGGAACAACGTCCAGAACCATCCACTCAGGCTTATTGCCGGAAAGGCGGAAAGCCTCGATTATCTGGAGTCTCTTGAGAAGCTTTACCTTCTTCTGTCCGGAAGGAAGTCCGACGAGTTCAGCCTTGAGGTCGTCAGCAACGAGTTCGATGTTGTTTTTCCACTCAACATCGTTGAGCTCTGCGAACTTCTGGCATTCCTCGCACTCGCACTCAAGAGGATTGTTATAGCACTCAACCTTTTTACCGCCGAGAGATATTTTTCCCATGTCGATAAGGCGGTTCTTGAGTGAATCATATCTTGCGGGGTCGTACTCATTGAGGAGCTTCTTTATAGCCTCAGCACCCATCTCAGCCTTGAAGTCGTCGCCGTACTTTTCGAGGTATGAGAGGTACTCCTTCTCGGAGAGGAGCTGTTTCTTTACGAGCTCGGTGTTGCCGGGGTCTGTTACGATATACTTTGTGAAGTAGAGAACTTCTTCAAGGCGCTTCTGTGATACTTCGAGCACCTGTCCGATACGGGAAGGAGTTCCCTTGAAGTACCATATATGCGATACGGGAGCTGCGAGTTCGATGTGACCCATTCTCTCACGGCGAACCCTTGCTCTTGTTACCTCAACACCGCAGCGGTCGCAGACCTTGCCCTTGAAGCGTATCTTCTTGAACTTACCGCAGTGGCACTCCCAGTCCTTAGTAGGTCCGAATATTCTTTCGCAGAAAAGACCGTCTCTCTCAGGCTTCTGGGTTCTGTAATTTATAGTCTCAGGTCTTTCAACAACGCCGTAGGACCAGCTTCTGATCTGTTCCGGAGACGCAAGACCAATTTTTATTGATTCAAAAGTTGTAAATTCCAAACTGCTACCTCCTGCAATTTATTGCGAAATTCATGAATATGAATTAGTTCTTATTCCTCGTCGGAGCCGTCGCCGAGATCAAAGCTGTCAAAAACGTCACTCTCATCGTCTTCGTCGTTGAATCCGAGGTCGTCCTCATCATCATCGAATGAGAATTCGTCGTCCTTGCCAACGCTGTCGAATTCGTCGTCTTCGCCTTCAAAGCCGAAGCCGGCATCGCCCATCTCGTCGTCGGAGTAGCTTGTGCTGTCAGCAGTGTCCTCATCGGAGAATGAATCTCTTGCAGGTATCGGATCGTCGTCGAAGTTCTGCTTGAGGTCGATCTCTTCCTGGTTGATGTCGAGAACCTTGACATCGAGGCAGAGAGACTGCATTTCCTTGATAAGAACCTTGAACGACTCAGGAATACCCGGAGTAGGAACGTTCTGACCCTTAACGATAGCCTCGTAAGTGTTTACACGTCCGATCGTATCATCAGACTTGACAGTGAGTATTTCCTGAAGGGTATAAGCTGCACCGTAAGCCTCAAGAGCCCAAACCTCCATCTCACCGAAACGCTGTCCGCCGAACTGAGCTTTACCGCCGAGAGGCTGCTGAGTTACGAGAGCGTAAGGACCAACTGAACGTGCGTGTATCTTATCGTCTACGAGGTGGTGGAGCTTGAGGTAGTACATATATCCCACCGTTACACGGTTATCGAACTTCTCACCGGTACGTCCGTCGTAGAGAGTGAATTTACAATCCTCAGTAAATTCGAGAGCCTTCGGGTTGATAACTTTATCCATAGCATTGAGCTCGAACATATCGTCCTTATGCTCCTGAGCGTACTCGTTAGCCATCTTGAAGCATTCACGGATATCGTCCTCGTGAGCGCCGTCGAATACAGGGGTCATGATGTGCCAGCCGAGAGCCTTACAAGCCATACCGAGGTGAACTTCAAGTACCTGTCCGATATTCATTCGTGAAGGAACGCCGAGGGGGTTGAGTACGATATCGAGAGGTGTACCGTCGGGGAGGAAAGGCATATCTTCCTCAGGAAGTATACGTGAAACGACACCCTTGTTACCGTGACGGCCGGCCATCTTATCGCCGACAGTGATCTTACGCTTCTGAGCGATGTAGCAGATAACGCGCATATTTACGCCTGCGCTGAGTTCGTCGCAGTTCTCGCGTGTGAATACCTTAACGTCAACGATAACACCTGCTTCACCGTGAGGAACCTTGAGTGAATTATCGCGTACTTCTCTTGCCTTCTCACCGAAAATAGCGCGGAGGAGTCTTTCCTCAGCAGTGAGTTCAGTCTCGCCCTTAGGAGTAACCTTACCAACGAGGATATCGCCGGAAGTAACCTCAGAACCGATACGTATGATACCGTTCTCGTCGAGGTTTGCAAGAGCGTCATCGCCGACATTCGGGATATCACGGGTGATCTCCTCAGGTCCGAGCTTAGTATCACGGCACTCGATCTCGTATTCTTCTATATGAACTGATGTGAACACATCTTCTCTTACAAGGCGCTCGTTAAGGAGAACGGCGTCCTCGTAGTTGTAGCCTTCCCATGTCATGAAGCCGATGAGGGCATTCTTACCGAGTGAAATTTCACCGTCGGCAGTAGCGGGACCGTCTGCGAGGACCTGTCCCTTCTTGACCTCTTCGCCTGCTGAAACGATAGGACGCTGATTTACGCAGGTACCCTGGTTAGAGCGCTTGAACTTGATAAGCTCGTACTTGTGCTCGATACCTTCGGAGTCGATCATGTGGATCTTGTCTGCGTCAACATATGTTATCTTACCGTCGTAATCGGATACTACGCATACACCCGAGTCAACGGCTGCCTTGTATTCCATACCTGTTCCTACGAACGGACGCTCTGTCTTAAGGAGCGGAACTGCCTGACGCTGCATGTTTGAACCCATGAGGGCACGGTTAGCGTCATCGTTTTCGAGGAACGGGATCATAGATGTAGCGACTGAAACGACCATCTTAGGAGATACATCCATGTAGTCGATCTTATCGCGCTCGATTTCGAGGATCTGGCTGCGGTAACGAGCGTTAACTCTCGGACGTGCAAGCTTGCTGTCCTCCGTGAGGGGTTCGTTAGCCTGAGCAACAACGAAGTTATCCTCAGTATCAGCTGTCATGTAAACAACTTCATTTGTAACAACGCCTGTAGCCTTGTCGACCTTGCGGTAAGGAGCCTCGATGAAGCCGTATTCGTTGATTCTTGCGAATGTAGCCAGGTAGGAAATAAGTCCGATGTTAGGACCTTCAGGGGTCTCGATAGGACACATTCTTCCGTAGTGGCTGTAGTGAACGTCACGAACCTCAAATCCGGCACGGTCTCTTGAAAGACCTCCGGGACCGAGAGCGGAGAGACGTCTCTTATGAGTAAGCTCAGCGAGGGGGTTATTCTGGTCCATGAACTGTGACAGAGGCGATGAACAGAAGAACTCCTTCATAGCTGAAGAAATAGGTCTGATATTGATAAGTGTCTGAGGAGTGAGTGTATTCACGTCCTGAGTCTGGATATTCATTCTCTCACGGATACCGCGCTCCATACGAGCGTAACCGATACGGAACTGATTCTGGAGAAGCTCACCGACAGAACGGATACGTCTGTTGCCGAGGTGGTCGATATCGTCAACAGTACCAACACCTTCACAGAGGTTGATGAAGTAGCTGATAGTAGCGAAGATATCGTCGAGGATAATGTGCTTGGGAACGAGCTCATCAGCTCTCTTCTTGACATTGTCCTCAAGCTCTTCAGCGTCAGCGGAATTTTCGAGTATCTCGCGGAGTACCTTAAAGGATACCTTCTCGTTGATACCGTACTTTTCAGCGTCGAAATCAACGTAACCCTTGATGTCAACCATGCCGTTACCGATGATCTTGACATTCTTCTCAACGAAGCGGATCTGAGTTTCACCGCGGTCATTTGTGAAGTATTCCTTAGCTTCAACTGTTACGAATGCATGGTATACACCAGCCTGCTCGATCTCGCAAGCCTTGTCGTAGCTTACAGTCTCGCCTGCTTCAGCCATGATCTCGCCTGTCATCGG
Source organism: uncultured Ruminococcus sp. (assembly GCA_900315975.1). Next base: position 97,487 of record ONBA01000016.1, on the reverse strand, counting down.
GTTGATAACGGGTTCAGAAAGGGTATGACCAGCAAGACGTGAAGCGATTCCGAGCTTCTTATTATATTTGTATCTTCCAAAGCGGCAGAGATCATATCTCTTAGCGTCGAAGAAGAGGTTGTTGAGGTGAGTAACTGCGCTCTCTACCGTAGGAGGCTCGCCGGGACGGAGCTTTTTATACACGTCGATAAGAGCGTCGGAGTTATTCTTTGTCTGATCCTTCTGAAGGATAGTCTGCTTGAGTCTGTCGTCCTCACCGAAGAGCTCATAGATCTCCTCATCTGAGCCTACACCGAGAGCACGGATAAATGTAGTAATCGGTATCTTTCTGTTCTTATCGATACGAACATAAACGATATCATTTGAGTCCATTTCGTACTCAAGCCATGCACCGCGGTTCGGGATAACAGTAGTATTGAACAGGTCCTTACCTGTCTTATCCTTCTCGAAAGCGTAGTAAACGCCGGGAGAACGAACGAGCTGAGATACGATAACACGCTCAGCGCCGTTGATAACGAAGGTTCCGCTGTCAGTCATGAGCGGGAAATCGCCCATGTATATCTCGCTCTCGCTGACTGCGCCTGTCTCTTTATTGCAGAGAGTAGCAGTAGCTCTCATAGCTACCTGATACGTTGCGCCTCTCGACTTGCACTCTGCGAGAGTGTATTTCGGAGTATCATCGAAACGGTAGTCTTTGAAATTGAGGACGAGGTTGCCGTTGTAGTCCGTGATAGCAGTCATATCGCGGAAGACTTCTCTAAGTCCCTCTTCTCTGAACCACTTATACGAGTTTTTCTGTACCTCGATAAGGTTCGGCATTTCAAGAGGCTCGGTAATCTTACCGAAGCTCATTCTGACGTTTTTTCCCAGCTGCTTAGGTGTAACATTCACCATAGGCGGAACCTCCTTATTATTTCATTGCCTGCCCTGTAAAGGACTGACAGATTTATTAACGTATGCGTATCCTTTTCGGAAAAAATTTTGCAAAAGCTATTGACAAGAGCATTGCAGATATGCTATAATATCTTGCAGAATAGCGCTGCTTTCCCATACTGATACATTATATTATTATAATACTTTCCGGCAAAGGTGTCAAGCCATTCCGGTAAATATCAGCATTGTTGCCGGATTTTCAAATGAAAGTCCGGCTTTTTTGTATCACTTTGCCCTGTGTGCATCTTTTCATCTGCCAAAGCCGTAAACCGGCTTATTTTCAACATACACAGCACCTGACCCTTGCTATTTCAGCATTATTGTGGTATACTATTCTTATCTGAACAAAAGAGGTGATAAAGGTTGAAAAAAAAGGCTTTGCCCGAGGTTTCTCCCGACCACAGCCACTATGCCGCGTATGAAGCGCGAAAGGCTGAGATAGATATATTCTCCCGCAATGTTTTCGTCTATACTGCCGGCATCTCGCTGATACTCCTCTTTTTCACCTTTATCGGCGTTGATATACCCGTAATTTCATGGATACCCGAGTATTTCGGAGACCCTACCGAGCTTGGTCATTTATTTTCGCAGACCGCTGAACTCGTATTGTTCACTCTTACTTCGTTCGTTGCATACGGAAAGAGAAAATACCTTCACATCCCGATTTTTTTTGCATACATTTCAATATTGGTAGGTTCACTGTTCGACGGAAGGGCTATTTCCGCCATTACGGTAATTATCGGTATTATCGGCATAATCGTTACCAAAGACTGCTTCTCCTGCTGTACTGACTACAGACAGCTCATCGAAGCCGAAGGGTGGCCGCATTTCAACATTCATCTGACAGAACATGAAGAGCATCCGTCGTATACATCGCGATATGCCTCCGAGCTTTCAAAAGCTCCCGCAGACAAAGTTGAGGCATATGCCCGCATAATGTCACGTTCGGCAGTTCCCAAAAAGGCATCTCCGAAGCCTGCTCCGCTCCGTCCTGAACCGTTAACAGCTAAACCGGACGAAATACCTTCAATGGAGGAAATGCCGTCTATAATGACAATCAGTTCCGATGCTCCCGATGCTCCGGATGCCGATTTTTTCGAGCCGGACTCCGGACTTTACGACGATATATCTGACATTTAATTAAGGAGGGAAAACCGTGTTCGCAAAAGTTGCAAGTCTCGGACTTTTTGGTCTGAACGCATTTCCGGTCGATGCCGAAATCGACATAAGCCGCGGTCAGCCGCATTTCGATATAGTTGGTCTGCCCGACACCGTAGTAAAAGAGAGCCGCGACAGAATACGTGCCGCACTCCGTGCCTGCGGAATCAATTTTCCTGTCGCCTCTGTAATGATAAACCTCGCTCCTGCCGATACTAAAAAAAGCGGCTCAGTCCACGACATGGCTATCTTCATGGCGATACTCAAAGCCATGCGCATGGTAGACGAAGTTCCCGAGGACTGCGCTTTCATCGGTGAATTGTCACTGAACGGCGATGTCCGCAGGATAAACGGAGTTCTGCCTATGGTAATGCTCGCTCGAGAAAAAGGCATGAAGGCAGTATTCGTACCGGAGGAAAACTCCCGTGAAGCCTCTGTAATCGCAGGTATCGACACTTATTCGGTCAAAAATGCCGAACAGCTTATCCTGCATTTCCGCGGTGAGGAACTGCTTACCCCGTGCGAGCACTTCATTCCCCCGGAAACAGCCTATAATGAACCTCTTGATTTTGCCGACGTAAGAGGTCAGCAGTCAGCTAAAAAAGCTCTCGAAATTGCCGCGGCAGGCGGTCACAACGCTCTGCTGATAGGTTCTCCCGGAAGCGGTAAAAGTATGCTTTCAAAGCGTATGCCGTCTATACTTCCTCCGCTAACCTTCGAGGAAGCACTTGAAACTACCAAAATCCACTCGATATCCGGTCTGCTTACTCCGGATACGCCTATCATAACAAAGCGTCCGTTCCGGTCGCCGCACCACACCATCTCATCAGCCGGTCTCGCAGGCGGCGGAACTGTCCCTCACCCCGGCGAAGTATCACTCGCACACAACGGACTCCTCTTTCTCGACGAACTTGCTGAGTTCGACCGCAAGACCCTTGAGATACTCCGTCAGCCCCTTGAGGACAGAAAAGTAACTATCGCACGCGCTTCCGGAACCGTTACATATCCGTGCACTATAATGCTCATCGGTGCGATGAACCCGTGTCCGTGCGGATATTTCGGACACCCGCGGAGAAAATGTATATGCTCACCTAAAAAAGTTTCTGCGTACCTTTCAAAAATATCAGGACCTCTCCTCGACCGCTTCGACCTGCATATAGAAGTCGCTCCTGTCGAATTCGAGGACCTCTCCTCAAAGGCACAGGAAGAATCTTCGGAAGCAATACGTAAGCGCGTTATCGCCGCAAGAAAAATACAGGAGGAACGTTTCAAAGGTACAGGAATAACCTGCAATGCACTGATAACTCCTGATAAATTACAGGAATTCTGTCCTATGGACGACGGGGCTGAGACAATGATGAAAAAAGTTTTCGACGGTCTCGGACTAAGTGCACGTGCATATGACAGAATACTTAAAGTTGCAAGAACTATCGCGGATATCAACGGATGCGAGGTCATCAGCCGCAGACACGTTGCAGAAGCGGCACAGTACCGCAGTCTCGACCGCAAATACTGGAACGAATAAAAGATAATAACAAGGAAGATAACAAATGGGAACAGTTTTTAAAAAATTACCCGCAAGCAAGCATAATATCGACCTCGGACTTCTGTTCGCGGTATCGCTCTGTGCGGGAATCAGCTCGATGCTTATCTACTCTATTGTAAAGAGCGGCATAAGCGAAAACGAGGGCGTTGGCGACAGCTACTGGCAGACTCAGCTGATTTCTGCCGGTCTCGGCATAGTCACTGCACTTATCATTTCATTCATTGATTACCGCAAACTCGTCAGGATATGGTGGATATTCGTACCTATTACGCTGATTCTTGTCGCTTTGCCGTTCACGGCACTGGGTTATCAGCGAGACGGTGCCGACGACAAGGGTTGGATACGCGTTTTCGGTATCAGTATGCAGCCTTCTGAGATAATGAAAATCGCTTTCATTCTCACGTTCAGCTACCACCTCTCCCGCGATGAGGAAGACATGAACAAACCCTTCCATATGCTACTGCTCATGATTCACGGCATGATACCAATTGGCATCGTCGCATTACAGGGCGACTACGGTACCGCTATCGTATTCGCGGCAATACTCGGATTCATGCTCATATCCTCTAAAATTTCATGGAAATACATCATTGCCGCTCCTTTTGTAATTGCAGGAGTAGTTGCAGTTATGTGGTTCAATTTCCTGAGTTCATTCCACAAACAGCGTATCCTCATTCTTTTCCACCCCGGTACAGACCCCGAAAATATCGAGTATCAGCAGGACCTCGGTCTCGCCGCAATAAAGTCAGGCGGTGTTTTCGGTAAGGGACTCTTCTCTGGCAGGAAAGAGTATATTTACGTCCCTGAGCTTCACAATGACTTCATTTTCGCTCACGTCGGACAAGTTTTCGGATTTGTCGGTTCTATCGGCATCATTATCGTACTCGCGTACATCGTACTCAAAATTTTCGCCGACAGCCGTATTACCCGCGACCGCCTCGGCAGATTCATCTGCATGGGAGCATTCGGGCTCTTCTTCACCCACTGTATAATGAATATCGGCATGGTACTGAAAGTTGCCCCTGTTATCGGTATACCGCTCCCCTTCCTGAGCGGCGGCGGTACAGCTATGCTGAGTATGTACGCGGTCATCGGTCTCGTCATCAGTACCTACAGCCACCGCGCTGTTACGTATAACGTTTTCTACAATGAAGACGAGGATTGACCTTATGAAAAAAAGACTTATAATCGCCGGAGCAATTACGCTCAGCGGCGGAATACTCGGTTTTATCGCAGTGTTGGCTCACTTATTATCCTCCGTCAGTCAGCCTGCTGATTCAATTGGCATAATCGGCGGAGCCGACAAGCCGACAGCCATATTCCTGATGTCACGCCTCGGTTTCAGCAGTTTGCTTATCATTCTGCCATTCCTGATACTCATTACAGCCGGAATATCTCTGCTGATTTCCGCACTCATATTTCATCTTAAACAAAGAAAGCCTGAGAAGTGATTCTCAGGCTTTTATTTTTAAAAACTTCCAACCAAAAGATTGTGCAGTTTTACACTTGACATTCATAGTCACCTAAGGTATAATATACATAAACAAACATATATACATATACACATACATAAATACACAAGGAGGTGACCTCTATGCCAGCAGGAAAAATGTGCCCTGAATGCGGATTATACACCTTTATCACAACCCCAACAGGAAGACAGTGCTCTAAATGTGGATATAAAATGGTAGTGAATCCGGGTCCCGGAAAAGGAAAAAAATGCGCTAACTGCGACAAATGGACTGTTTTTGACGGAAAATGCAGAAATTGCGGAGCTGTTTATATTTCAGCCGCTAAATAAGCCGCTAAAACAAAAAGCCTGAGGTTATTCCTCAGGCTTTTTTATCATTCCTGTTCGCCGAAAGTACGAACAGCCTTCATCATGATAGCACATTCAAGACGTTTCTTTTCGAGCTGACATGAAAGCTTATGAGCGGTTCTGATGTCACCCATATACTGGTAATTATTCGCATTACATCCGCCGCTGCAATAGAACTTAGCCCAGCACTTGCGACATTCGGGTTTAGAGTAAACATGAGCTTTTGCGAAGTCTGCCTTCATCTCCTGATTGAAGGTACCGTCGTCGATGTTGCCCATTTTGTACTCGTCAATACCTACGAACTGGTGACATGGGAAGATATCGCCGTCGGGAGTGATAGCGACATAATCGTTGCCGCATCCGCATCCGCGGAGACGTTTAATTGCACACGGACCCTGGTCGAGGTCGAGCATAAAGTGGAAGAAGTTTAACTTCTTGCCCTTCTTCTCATTCTCGATAATCTTCTTTGCGAGAACTTCGTACTCCTTGAAAACTGCGGGGAGTTCCTTCTCAGTGAGTGCATACTCGTCGGAATCTCCGACAACCGGTTCAACCGATATCTGGTCGAAACCTGCCTCATAGAGAGCGAAAACGTCGTTGGAGAAATCGAGGTTTTTCTTGGTGAAAGTACCTCTGACATAGTACTCCTTGTCGCCTCTGCCCTCAACGAGTTTTTTATACTTAGGCATAATTATATCATAACATCCCTGACCGTTCGGAAGAACACGGAAATAGTCATTAACTTCCTTACGTCCGTCGATAGAGAGAACAACGTTTGACATTTCCTTATTGATGAAATCTATCTTATCATCATCGAGGAGGAGACCGTTAGTAGTGATAGTAAAACGGAACTTCTTGCCGTATTCAGCTTCGCGTGAACGCGCGTACTCGACAACCTGCTTTACGACGTTAAAGTTCATGAGCGGTTCGCCGCCGAAGAAATCGAGTTCAAGGTTAGGACGATCGCCGGAGTTTTCGAGGAGGAAGTCGATAGCGTGCTTACCTGTCTCGAACGACATGAGCTTTCTGCCCTTGCCGAAATCACCTGTTGAAGCGAAGCAATACTTACATCTGAGCTGGCAGTCATGTGCGATATTAAGGCACATAGCCTTAACCGGAGAAGCTACGGAATACTGCGCATACTTCTCGTAATCGTCCTCGGAGAAGAGTATCTTATCACCGTAAAGCTCAACTATCTCCTGATAACATGACTCGATATCCTCAGGAGTATATGAACGCGAGAGCTTTTCAACTACTTTTGATGGACATTTGCTTTCAAAAGGCGGCTCTACATTGTCAAGCAGGTCGTATGTAAGCTCGTCAACGATATGAACTCCGCCGCTGTTAACATCAAGAACGATGTTGAATCCGTTCAGCTTATACTTATGTATCATAGTATAATTCCTCTCTTTAATCAGTTTACGCTTGTTATTTGAGATGACCTGCCGGAAAAACCGGAAAGTCCGATATAAAAAATTCGAGGCAGCATTAACATACTGCCTCCTGATACTTCTTTAAAAAGCGTCAGCTTATCTCTCGCACTTCTGGTTAGCAACTGTGCATGAAGTCTTGCAAGCGGACTGGCATGAAGCCTGGCACTTACCGCAGCCGCCCTTCTGAGCAGATTCCTTGAGATTAGCCTTGTTGATAGTCTGGATATGTTTCATGTTTTTACCCTCCTGTAATGTAGCTCAGCTACTGTATATATTATGGTTATTATACCACAACTTTCAGAATTTTTCAATAGTAATTTAGCAACACAGCGCAACTTTGTTAATTTTTGACAAGAGAAGTTATTATTCGATATCAAAATGCCACAAATACAATCACGAGCATATACCCTTATATAAATAATAAATTCATATTTGCGTCAAATATTATCCAACGTGTACAAAATTATTACCATTTTACAAATTTACTATTAATAACCAACAACGAAATCAACCGTCAAGCTCTATAAGCTGCTCAAAATTCTCCTCTATTTTTTGTTTGAGTGAGTCTATTTCCGAACACTTCTGAGCCATAAGCTCATAGTCGGAGTACACCTCTTCACGCGAGATTTCCTCTGTAAGAGCGTCTATCTGAGCCTGAAATTCATCAATTTCCTTTTCAAGACGGCGCATTTCGTTTTTGCGTGCCGCATCAGCACTCCTCTGCTGTTTGCTGCGGTATGACTTCTCATTCTTTTCCCTTGCAGCTTCGGCTGCCTTTGCGAATTTAGCAGCATCAGCAAGACGTTTTTCCTCTGCCTGCTCGTCTCTGAGTACATCAAGGTACTTGTCAAATCCGTAGTTATGCTCACGAAAGCCGCCGTCAGTAAGCTCTATAAGGCGGTCAGCGATACGGCTGAGCAGGTAGCGGTCATGCGACACGAATATAACAGTGCCCGTATATTCCGCGAGCGCCTCCTCGATAGCTTCCTTTGAGCTGAGGTCGAGGTGGTTTGTAGGCTCGTCGAGGATAAGCACGTTGCCATGCTCCTGCATCATTATCGCGAAGCAGAGCTTCGCACGCTCTCCGCCGCTTATAACTCCCGTCTCCTTGAACACATTCTCGCCGACAAATCGCACCTGAGCAAGAAGATTTCTTACTTCAAGGTCGGAGAGTGACGGATAGCGGCTGTGAAGCGCCTCCATAACGGTCAGTTCGCGGTTGAGATTAGTACTTTCCTGCTCGAAGTAGGATATTTTTATATTGCTGTTCCAGCGGACAAGTCCCTTGTGAGGCAGTTTTTCCTGTATTATTTTGAGCAGAGTCGATTTTCCTATTCCGTTATCGCCAATGATTCCGACCTTTTCGCCCCTTCTTACTTCAAAACTCACATTGTCGAGCAAGGTCTTGCGTGCAGCACCCTCTCCGACGGAAATATCAACGTCCTTGACCTTTAATACGTCAATAGGCGGCTCCATAGCGTAAGTAAAATGTATTTTCGCATGACGGGTATCATGGAAAGGCTTCTCGATACGTTCTATCTTGTCGAGCTGTTTACGGCGGCTCTGCGCCATTTTAGTAGTTGAAGCACGCACAAGATTGCGTGCAACGTAGTCCTCCATCTTCGCAATCTGCTTCTGCTGCTGCTCGTACTCCTTCTCCTGTCGAACATCATTTTCCTCACGCTGACGGATAAATGCCGAATAATTACCCTTATAGCGTTTCAGCGTACCGCGCTCAATCTCACAGACTGATGTGCAGAGACGGTCGAGAAAATAGCGGTCATGCGACACGATGAGTACTGCTCCGCGATAGCTGCGGAGGTAATCTTCAAGCCACATGATAGTCTTGAAGTCGAGATGGTTTGTAGGCTCGTCGAGAATGAGCAGATTCGGCTCTTCAAGCAGAAGTTTCGCAATGCAGAGACGTGTCTTTTCACCGCCGCTGAATCCTGAAACAGTACGCGAAAGCTCAGCTTCTGAAAATCCCATACCGTTGAGTATCATGCGTATCTTTACGTCCGTATTATATCCGTCGTTAGCCTCTATCCACGATGAAAGCTGCTGATACTCGTCTGCGGAGGAGTTGTCCCCGAGCTGAATCTCAAGCTCTATATCGCGGAGGCGCTCTATCGCCTTATGTATCGGCTCAAAAACCTTCTGCATCTCGTCCATAACGGTGCTTTCAGAATCAAGTCCGCCCATCTGTTCGAGGTAGCCTACCGTAGTTTTCGACGCGAATGAGACGATTCCGTCCTTCTCCGTAAAACGGTCAGGCTCGACTGAACCAGTAAGTATCTTCAGAAGAGTAGATTTACCACAGCCGTTGTTTCCGACGAGACCTATCTTATCCGTTTCGTCTATAGTAAGCGACACATTGCTGAGTACCTGATTTCCGTTGTAGAATTTGTTTATATTTGTAAGGCTTGCAAGCATAATATCTTCCTTTATTATAATATCGCTACAATTATACCACATCTTCGCAGATTCTGCAAGTATAAACGATATTTGAAGCTGTATTTTCCCACTTGACAAATCAGATTTTATGTGATATAATGCTTCATATAAACCTATGACGAAGTGTAAGTAGCTGTTTTGGCGCATTTCAGAGAGCCTGCGGTCGGTGCGAGCAGGTATGACGAGATTCCGTGAATGGACTTCCGAGGGCAGGCTGAAAAGACTTTTTGTCCAAGTATGCGAGCCGCAGCGGTACTGCGTTATCAAATCCAGTGTATGAAGTACACACGAGCGGACGTATTTATACGTCAAGCGGGGTGGCACCGCAGAAGCTGAATGATTATTCGCTCCTGTCCCGGCATATTAGATTATGTCGGACAGGAGCTTTTGTTATTCCATTTTATATGCAATATCCGACGGACTATTTGTCCGATACTATTATTAAAAGGAGAATGATTACTATGGCAAACGAAAAAATACCCTACAAAATCTACCTCGAAGAGAGTGAACTTCCTAAGCAGTGGTACAATGTCCGCGCTGATATGAAGAAGAAACCCGCTCCCCTCCTCAACCCCGCTACAGGCAAGCCTGTAACCGCTGAGGAGCTCAGCGCTGTATTCTGCGATGAACTCGTAAAGCAGGAGCTCGACGAAACAAATGCCTACATCGACATTCCTGAGGAGATACTCTCATTCTACAAGATGTACCGTCCTTCTCCCCTCGTAAGAGCTTACTGCCTTGAAAAGGCTCTCGGCACTCCCGCTAAAATTTACTACAAATTCGAGGGAAACAATACCTCCGGCAGCCATAAGCTCAACTCCGCTATCGCTCAGGCTTACTATGCTAAGAAACAGGGACTCAAGGGCGTTACTACTGAAACAGGCGCAGGTCAGTGGGGTACAGCTCTCTCAATGGCTTGTTCTTACTTCGACCTCGACTGTAACGTATACATGGTCAAGGTTTCTTATGAGCAGAAGCCTTTCCGCCGTGAAGTTATGCGCACATACGGTGCAAGTGTAACTCCTTCACCCTCAACCACAACTGAGGTTGGCAGAAAGATACTCGCTGAATTCCCTGATACAAACGGAAGCCTCGGCTGTGCAATTTCCGAAGCTGTTGAAGCGGCTACAAAGCGTGAAGGCTACCGCTATGTGCTCGGAAGCGTGCTCTCGCAGGTACTCCTCCACCAGACTGTAATCGGTCTCGAATCCAAGATAGCTATGGATAAGTACGGCATCAAACCTGATATTATCATCGGCTGTGCAGGCGGCGGTTCAAATCTCGGCGGACTTATTTCTCCATTCGTAGGAGAGATGCTCCGCGGTGAAGCTGATTACCGCATCATCGCTGTTGAGCCGGCTTCATGTCCGAGTCTTACACGAGGCACATACGCTTATGACTACTGCGATACAGGTAAGGTTTGCCCGCTCCAGAAAATGTACACTCTCGGAAGCGGCTTCATGCCGTCTCCTAACCACGCAGGCGGACTTCGTTACCACGGTATGAGTTCAATACTTTCCGAGCTCTACGACCAGGGTCTCATGGAAGCTGTTTCCGTTGAGCAGACTTCTGTATTCGAGGCTGCTGAAAGATTCGCAAGAGTTGAGGGTATCCTCCCTGCTCCTGAAAGCAGCCACGCTATCAAGGTTGCTATCGACGAAGCACTAAAGTGCAAGGAAACAGGTGAAGAAAAGACTATACTCTTCGGTCTTACAGGTACAGGCTATTTCGATATGTACGCTTACGGTGCTTACAACGACGGTAAGATGAGCGACTATATCCCCACTGATGAGGAAATCGCAAAGTCTGTCGCAACGCTTCCTAAAATATAAACTCACAGCATAAATATAAAAGCTCCAAAGTGAATTCCCTTTGGAGCTTTTTTCATTATTCAACTGAAATTATGTAGTAGTAAACAGGCTGACCGCCGTTAACAAGCATTACCTCTATCTTGTCGCTGAGCTTTGACTGGAGAAGCTGCTGTATTTGTTCAGCGTTTTCTTCTGTAACGTCTGAACCATAAATCACGGTAACATAGCTTGCACCGTTCTTGGCAAGCTTTTTGGTAAGCTTAAGAGTTGCCTTGTTTATATCCTTTTCGGTGAACGAAAGTTTTCCGTTATCAAGAGCGAGTATCTCGCCTTCCTTGATAGTGTGGCCTTCAAATTCAGAATCTCTTGCAGCAAAAGTGATAAGACCTGTTGAGACCTTCTCGAATGCCTTAGTCATATTAATTCTGTTTTCAGCAAGTCCTACGCTGTCATCGAATGCCATCATAGCGGATATACCCTGAGGTACTGTTCTTGTCTGTAGAACACACACGCTCTTGTCTGTGAGCTTTACAGCCTGTTCAGCTGCCATGATGATATTTTTATTGTTTGGCAGTACGAAAACAGTTTTTGCAGGAGTTGCGAGTATAGCACGGAGAATATCGTCAGTGGAGGGATTCATAGTCTGACCGCCTCTGACAACAACGTCAACTCCGAGGTCTGTGAAGAGAGCTTCAAGTCCGTGACCTGCGGCAACTGCAACGAATCCGAATTCCTTCTCGGGAACTGCCGGAGCAAAGCCTGCTTCAAGCTGCTGAGCTTCCTTGACCTTATTCTGGTGCTGAATTCGCATATTCTCTATTTTCGGCTTAGGGTCGTTGATGAAGTAACCGAATTCGAGTGCCTTCTGAAGAGCCTTACCGGGGTTATCGGTATGAACATGAACTTTGATTATCTTTTCATCATCAACTACGACTACACAGTCGCCGATAGTTTCAAGATAAGCTCTGAGCATGAACGGGTCAGGACAGTTCTCACTCTTTTCAAGCATGAACTCAGTGCAGTATGTAAAGGTGATATCATCGTCGTACTGGCTTACAGCTGTTCTGAAAGCTTCTATAGAGTTATCATCCTCGCTCGGCTTTTCATCAGATTCAGCGATAGTACCGCCGTTGAATATCTCATACATAGCCTTTATGATAATAGTAAAGCCCATACCGCCTGCGTCAACAACACCTGCTTTTTTGAGCTGCGGAAGCATATCTGTAGTCTTAGCAAGAACCGCCTCAGCCTCAGCACAGACATCGTGCCAGAAAATGACATCATTGCTTGTGGAGAGTGCCGACTCCTTAGCCTTTTCAGCAGCAGCCTTTGAAACTGTGAGGATAGTACCCTCAACAGGCTTCATAACAGCCTTATATGCAGCCTTGACACCAAGTTCAAGTGCTCTTGCGAAATCTTCACAGCCAGCCTCATTAAGTCCTGCCAGACCCTTAGAGAAACCACGGAAAATAAGCGAAAGTATAACACCGGAGTTTCCTCTTGCACCTCTGAGAAGTGCAGAAGCTGCGGCAGATGAGACCTCGGAAACAGTAACAGAATCGGGCATTTTTTTTAGCTCAGCAATAGAGTTTCCGATAGTCATGGACATATTTGTACCTGTATCGCCGTCAGGAACAGGGTAAACGTTCAGCTCATCGACCTCGCGTTTTCTGTTATTGATAGTAATGGCGGCAGAAATAACAGCGTCTCTTAATAACGCACCGTTTATCACAATAATGCTCCTCCCAATCAGTAATTCATATCGTCAACATATACATTTACGCGGCTGACATCTATACCGACCGATTCTTCAACAGTGAACGTCACCTTGTGGGTGATACTGCTTACAGCGGCGGAGATGTTAGTGCCGTAAGTTACTTTTATATGCAGGTCTATGATAAGACCGCCGTTGTCGTCAGTACGGACAAGCACGCCCTTGCGTTTAAAGAGCCTGCCGCCTGTCAGTGAAGATACGGCTGAGCGGAAGGTGTTGACATTGCACACGTCGGTAACGCCGAAGCAGTCGCAAACAGCGTGACGGATAAGCTCGGTCAGATAATTTTCAGAGATTGAAATTTTGCCGATATGATTTTCAACGTTTACCATTGAGCACACTCCCTTTGATATATAATAAAACCTAAAGCGGCGCAGATTTGCACACATAATTATTATATCATAGCTTTCGTGAATTTACAATAGCTGAAGGCTATTTTTTTACAAATAGTATGATAATTGTTAATATCCTGTCAATAAAAAATTTGTGCATAAATGCAAAAGGCGCACAAGAAGCAGTTTTCACCGCTTAACAATGTACGCCGCGCTGATTATTCTTCATATAATTTAACGATTCCGTCCGACAGCTTTTCAATAAGTTCGAGTACAGGTTTTATACCGTTGTCGCAATACTTGAAATAGGTGTAATAACCGCCGTAAATGAGATACGACATCATCATACGGCTTTCAAGATTAGGCTCATAATCAGGATAAACACTGAGTATTACGGCTGTCAGCTCCTCCTCAAAGAGTGAAACAAAGCTACTGCTGCGGCTGCCCTCAAAGAGTATCTTTATCAGCTGTTCATTTGCCACAAATGAGTCCTCAAGGTCTTTGATAAAACGTCGGGTGTCTTGCAGAATATCCTCGGGATGCTGAATACCTTTGAGGCAATCTCTCACTACCTCTCGCTCAAGTGCGACTGAAAGGTCATAGATATCGCGGTAATGCAGGTAAAAAGTAGCTTTATTTATCTGTGCATTTTCAGCAAGTTCCTTAACAGTTATTTTTTCCGTCGGCTTTTTCGAGCGCAGTTTGATAAATGCGTTGATTATTGCACGTCGGGTTTTTTCAGTTCTGAGGTCCATAAGCAGTCTCCTTTGTAGACATTTTTAAACATCAGTCTAATATGCGACAAGTGTAGAAAAATGATGATTGAATTCTTTCACTTTTCATCATATAATATAATTATACTGCACAGTAAGTTGTCTGTCAATACAACTGTAAAAGGAGTTTTTTATGGACATCTATGGTTTTTACAAAGGCGAAGCTTTTGAAGCTTACGAATACCTCGGAGCTCACCTCACCTCCAACGGTACCGTTTTCCGCACATATGCCCCTAACGCGTCAAATGTTGCTGTAATAGGCGATTTCAACAACTGGACCGACGAAGAAATGTCCCGAGTTGCGGACGGCAGATTCTTCGAGCTTGAATGTCCCGAGGCAAGGGAAGGTATGCGCTACAAATACCGCATCTACGACCGTAAGGGCAATTTCATCGACCACGCTGACCCTTATGGTTTCGGAATGGAAATGCGCCCTAACACCTGCTCTGTAATCAGACGATTCGACGGATACAGATTCAGTGACGGCAAATGGCTTGCAAAAAGAAGCGACTGCCGCGATAAACCGCTGAATATATACGAAGTACACCTCGGTTCATGGAAGCGAAAACCCGGAACTGTTCCCCACGAAAACAACGAACCTTCTCCGGATATTTCGTCTATGACCAGCGACGAAATTCGTGCACTTGAAGGCTGGTACACCTACTCTGAAATTGCAGAGATTCTGCCGGACTATGCTGCCGAAAACGGCTACACACACATCGAACTCATGCCTCTCGCAGAACATCCAAGTGACGAATCATGGGGGTATCAGATAACCGGTTTCTTCTCACCGACCGCAAGGTACGGAACCCCTCAGCAACTAATGGAACTCGTTGATAAATGCCACAGTAAGGGAATCGGTGTTATTATGGACTTTGTTCCTGTACATTTCGCCGTTGACCACTATGGTCTTACCGAATATGACGGTACCCGCCTTTACGAGTTTCCCGACGATGAAGCCACCTACAACGAGTGGGGAAGCCGCAATTTCATGCACTCGAAAGGTGAAGTACGTTCATTTTTGCAGTCTGCGGCAAATTACTGGCTCTCCGTGTATCATTTCGACGGTCTGCGAATGGACGCAGTACGCAATATGATTTACTGGAACGGTAAGGAATATCTCGGCGAAAACCGCTATGCGATACAGTTTCTGAAAGATATGAACAGCGGACTCAAAGCACGTCACCCCTCCATCATTCTCGCGGCAGAGGACTCCTCTTCCCATCCGAAAGTTGCCACTCCCGTATTTGACGGCGGTCTCGGTTTCGATTACAAATGGGACCTCGGCTGGATGCATGATACACTTGAATACTTTCAGAGTGCACCAATGTACCGCACCCGCGATTACCACAAACTAACCTTCTCTATGCTATACTTTTACAATGAGCGGTACATTCTCCCTCTTTCGCACGATGAAGTTGTCCACGGCAAAGCTACGATAGTACAGAAAATGAACGGTCAGTATGAGGACAAATTCCCGCAGGCAAGAGCTATGTATATGTACATGATCGCTCACCCCGGCAAAAAGCTGAATTTCATGGGTACAGAGTTTGGTCAGCTTCGCGAATGGGACGAAAAACGTGAACAGGACTGGGATATGCTGAAATATCCCATGCACGACTCATTCCGCGAATATATCAAGGCACTCAATCATATCTACCTTGAGTATTCCGCCCTCCACTACGATTATGACCCGACTAATTTCACATGGGCGGACTGTTCTTCCAACGACAGATGTGTATATGCTATACGGCGTAAAAGTGCTGACGGAGATATTCTCGCAGTGCTGAATTTTTCCGACTGGTACCAGTTTGACTACTCAGTAAACATCGGTGCCGGTTATAATGCTGAACTTCTGCTTGATTCCGACGACCAGATGTACAGCGGCGGTACACCTCACGGCAGTACCAAATTTGAAAAAAACGGCTCAAAGCTTGATATGGACATTCCGCCCTACAGCGGAAGACTTTTCCGTCTTGTCAAGGCTTGATAAACAAATAAAAAAGAACGTCCGGTCGGACGTTCTTTTTTATATTGGAAGCGATATTAGTCATAGTTAAGTGCCAACCGGAAATCTACCGCTCCGGTAAATGGGTCATAGTATATCTGCTCGTTGTCCTTTTTCGCGATAAGATAGGAATTCTTATAAAACAGCGGCACAAATCCACAGGTATCAATTATTCGCTTTTCAGCATTTGTATAGGCTTCAACAAGTGTAATTACATCTCCACAGCATCGGAGGTCGGAC
Source organism: uncultured Ruminococcus sp. (assembly GCA_900315975.1). The sequence goes on along the minus strand of ONBA01000016.1, from coordinate 81,206 downwards.
GTTATATCGCTGTCATCACCAAGAATATATCCAAGACACGGCTCAGTTTCAAACCTTTCAATGCACGCGCACCCATATCCAAGGTCTGCTTTAAGAGGATAAAGAGCTATGCCATAGTCACCACTCGCTATACGCTCATTGAACTGAGTCTCGCTTACCTCGTCGATTCCGATGTAGCCGCCAAACATATCCTGCCAGCTTTGTGTCAGCTTGTGAAGGTACGACGAATCAACCGTATCTCCCCTGACAAGCACCTTCATCTCGCCAAGACTTTCTATGCCCAACTCAGTCTTTGCCACACTGTAACACTCTACCGCCTTCTCTTTATCGTAGCCGTAAAATGTACGGTCGGAAACAAGTTCACGATAGCTTCTGCCGCCAAGTCTGACAGCAGGTGGAATTATTCCTCCGGCAACTGATAAGTCATCGCTCATATCCTTGCTAAGCATTTCCCTATCAACAGAATAAGCTATAGCCTTGCGCAGATTTATATTTGACAGATTCTTGTTTTCGGGGTTGAATATAAGTCCGAGAGTAGTCGCAGCTGTTGGAGTTATCGAATACTTCTTCGGGTTATACGGCGATTTGCTCAGTGATGTAAAGCACTCAGTCTCTTCATCTTTGAATTGCTTTCTTATATCGTCCTCATTTTTTTCTATGCTGAAACTAAGGTACGACGGTGCGATATCATACGTCTCACTCCAGTCGGCATCATTGCGTTTCATGTAGAGGATATTATTGCTGCCGTATGGGTCATAGAACCACTGACGCACGAAAAATGCGCCGTTTGACATTACCGAGCGGTCGTCGAGACCGTATCTGCCTTTGGTAGAATCAAAAAATTCCTTATTGCACGGATATGCTGCCGGAGTTGACATAAGATAAAGGAACTCCGTATCCGGATTTTCAAGGACAACAACAAGAGTTTTCTTGTCAACAGCGTAAATCTCCGCCTCTTCGGGTTCAATTAGTCCGCGCTGTATGAGGCGAGCGTCCTTTATACATGAGAAATCGTTTGCATACGGCGACTTCATTCTCGGGTCGAGAACACGGCGCATTGCAAAAACATAGTCGTCAGCCGTTACCGGAAAGTACTCGTCCTCAGTTATGACGTCATCATCATTTTCGTCGAAATACCAGTAATTATCGTCTCTGAGGGTAAAAGTATAGACTGTTCCGTCGTCGGAAACTGTGTAGTTTTCGGCATTACAGCATGAGATATTGCCGTTATCGTCTACGGACATGAGTCCGCTGTAGAGGTTCTTTATAACTGTATTCGAGGCAGTGTCTTCTGCAAACTGAGGGTCAAGACTCTGCGGATTTCCGAGAAGTACAGCGTTGTACATATGACCTGTACCCGAACCCTTGTCGGGACTTCCGCAGCCTGTTATCGCAGCTGCCATTATAATTGCGCTCACCGCGAGCGATACTTTTTTCACATTAAACTCCGTTCTATCCTGTAACTGTAACGATAAAGCCGTCGATATTGTTTCCGGAAACGGTATACGCCTTGCCATTCGGTACCGGTACATCTGTTGCACCCTCAGCAGACGCTGAAACGTAGTATACCTGAACCGTTCCGCCGGCTGTTGTTATTTCAAGAGGCTCGTCCTTAGTATGCTTCTTGACCTCTGCGATATACTCCTCAAGGCAGATTCCCTTTGAGTTCATATACTCAGCATGAGGGGTTCCGACATAGCGGTATGTATAACCTCTCGACTTTTCGCCGGTAATATCGTCCTTGCCGTCGGGATACCTTACAACAAATCCGAACTTTGCAGCATTGTCAGCAAACCATGCACAGTCGCCCTCAGCAGCGAAGTAAGAGATTTCTCCGCCTTCGCTCATGCGGAACATATCAAAAGTTCTGCCGGTATGGTAATCGGAGTGACCGGCTTCAAAAGTTCTCGATTTACCGCTGCTGTGACGCTCTAACTGTTCGTCATAGGTTCTGTAGCCGTCGAGAACGAAAATGTCGGTAGAAGTCTTAGATGAAGCAGTCGCATAAGCTTCCATCATAGCATTGAGGCGAGTCAGAACTTCCCTGTCGAGTTTAGTAACGTAGTCGCCGTTATCATAATAATCATTTCTGTTATCAAAAAGTGTTATGGGGTCAACATCGCCGTCAATGAACTTATACTCGTAATCAGCGTTAACGAGTACGAGGTTGCCCTTATATATATCGTCGTGCTCATGAGACTCTGTCACAAACGCTTCTTCCTGCGGTTTCGGGGCTTCTGTCGGAGCTTCTCCGGTACTGTCAGCCGGCTTTTCTTCTGCTTCCGACGGAAGAGTAGTGTCAGTAGTCTGCGATGACCTTGACCTGTTCTTTACAGCAGGTTTATCGTTCTTTTTAGTAAGTGCTATAACACACGAACTTACAAGCACTATCACAACTGCTGCAACAAGCACCATGATAACGATACGGTCGTATCTTACGCGGTATCTTCTGCGGTTTCTGCGGCGTTCTCCTTTATTCATATTCTGTTTTCTCCTTATACAATCGTTTTATTTATATGTCTATTCCGTACAAAACTACATTATAAATTATATCACAAAGCTTTCAGTGTGTAAAGATATATTTTATATTTTTTCACAAACAAGTCATATATCTTCCCCATTATCGGCATCTTTCAGCTCATTCGCTATCTGCATTTCAACTTTGCGGCGGTAGTCAGTGGGGGTATATCCACGATGCTGTTTAAACTGACGCATGAAGTAGGAGTCACTTTCGTAGCCGCACTGTTCCGCTATCGCACTGACGGAGAGGTCGGTTTCTGAGAGAAGTTCCTCAGCATAAGCGAGTCTGCTTTCTATAACGTCCTGACGGCACGTAACCCCGAATGCCGCAAGGTAAATACGGTGGAAGTAAGTTCTGCTGACTCCGAGTTCGGCACATATTTCGTCAATCGACCAGCTGCGCATAGGGTCGTCGTAGATATCATCGCGCAAAGCTTTCAGCTGCGGATATTTAGGTACATTTATCTCTTCCTTAACAGATTTGCCATAGTCATTCTGGTCGGCAACGCATATGAGTATCATTCGCATGGACAGTTCCATGAACTCAGATTTGCGTCTTCCGTCCAGTCCGAAGCAGACCTTCATATTTTTGAGTATGGACGATATCAGGTAATCGTCCTTTATATTCATCGGCACATCGAATGGGATATTCATTCCTGCTGCGTACTGCTTATCCGCTGACGAGGGACGGAAAAGTACCATGTCGTATTTCAGTGTGCCGCCTTCTTCGGGGCGGAAATACTGACGTTTTCCGGGAGTGTAGAATATTATAGTCAATCCGCTGCACTTTTTTTCAGTTCCTCCGAAGTCAAATATGACCGGTGACCGGAAAAGACATACGCAGCATTCCTGATATCTCTCGCCGTATACCGAGTTTGTTCTCCGGCAGCCAAGCGCTATCTTCGTTATTTTCATACTTTCCCCCCTTTTCTTCGTTCGGTTGCAGTAAAGCCGGTACCAATGCAGACATTGTATACTTTTGTTAAGGGCACCTCTTTCTTCAGAAAGAGTTACCACTGTAAAGGTATAAACATCTATATCGATACCGGCTTATTTCCGTTGCACGCATTTCAGCGTTTTTCGATAAACTCCAGTCCCATATCGTAATTATCACCGAGCCATGCCTTATATACTAAAACAGTTCCATCGTCGGCGGTAAAAGTAACCTCGGCAGAGCCTTTATGATAAAACTCAGCTTGCATACCATTCGGCTGAACTAATTCATCTTCGGTTATCCTTACAATGCTCTCGTCTGACGATTCAGCCGTATAGTGCATATCCGGGTCTATTTCTTCACCGTAAACATTTATACTCCCCATGGGTTGATGATAAATGTTCATAAAGAAGCAGAAGGTCAGCAGTCCTGCACCGAGTATACAGCCGGCAATGCACAGTTTCTTGTCCTCGAAAAAAGCAATAACGAGTACGAAAATCTGTACCGCGCAGAATATCGTTGTAAGCAGATGACGCGGCGGCATATAGAGCAAATCGTGGAGATACGCCATCGCAGTTTCCGAAAGCAGCCACAGCATAGGCAAAAGTATCAGCAGGCTGTACCACTTGCCTTTTTTTACGTACCAGCCAAGAAATGCGCCCGGAAACGTCAGAAGTGTCTGAAAAAACCACGGCGGGTAATACGAGAATATTCCCCAGTGAAGCCAGCAAAACGGCACTTGTACAAGGTATATGAGCGGTTGAGTTATCAGGAAGAATACGAACGTCTTGCAAGCCGCTTCAAGCGGCTTTTTGCAGTTGGATATTATTATTATCGCAAAGAATATCCACCATTCATAGCTTGAACCATTATCGGTGAATGATGTATCCTTAAGTGCCGGTATACTGAGAAGTATACCCGGTATAATACCGGCAGTCACCGAGAATATCAGCAGTTTCTTCCATGTGAGGTCTATGCCTCCGAAGAGTTTCTTAATGTATTTCATGGTAAAAATATTAGCTTGATTTGTAAATTGTTTACTTTTTGAGTTTTAATGCGTCCTTTGTTACCTTAACGATATTTTCCGCAGAAAGACCAAACTCTTTGAGGAGGTCAACAGCCGGTCCTGAGTGACCGAATTCGTCGTTAACACCTATCTTCACTACAGGCACAGGACAGCACTCTGTAACAGCTTCTGCAACAGCAGAGCCAAGACCGCCGATAACGCTGTGCTCCTCGGCAGTAACGATAACTCCTGTCTCCTTAGCGCACTTGCAGATAAGCTCCTTGTCAAGCGGCTTGATAGTGTGGATATTTACAACTCTTGCAGAAATTCCCTCTGCTGCAAGTGTTTCGGCAGCCTGTACAGCCTCATTTACCATGAGACCTGTTGCAACGATAGTGATGTCGCTGCCTTCCTTCATTACAATGCCCTTGCCGAGCTCGAATTTATATGTTGCAGCATCGTTTATCACAGGTACTGCAAGTCTGCCGAAGCGCATATAAACGGGTCCGTCGAATGCTACAGCAGCTCTTACAGCAGCTCTTGCTTCAACATCGTCAGCAGGGTTGATGATAGTCATACCGGGGATAGTTCTCATGAGTGCTATATCCTCGTTGCACTGATGAGTAGCACCGTCCTCGCCGACTGATATACCAGCGTGAGTAGCGCCTATTTTAACATTGAGGTGGGGATAGCCGATAGAGTTGCGGACTATCTCAAAAGCTCTGCCAGCCGCAAACATTGCGAATGTACTTGCAAACGGTATCTTTCCGCAGGCAGCAAGTCCGGCAGCAACTCCCATCATATTTGCCTCAGCGATACCGCAATCGAAGAAACGGTCGGGATAAGCCTTCTTGAAAATACCTGTCTTAGTTGCAGCAGCGAGGTCAGCGTCGAGGACGACTAAGTTCTTGTATTCTTCCGCGAGCTCTTTAAGAGTTTCACCGTAGCTCTCACGGGTAGCCTTTTTGATAACATCTGCCATTTTATTAGCCCTCCAATTCCTTTAACTGCGCTGTGAGTTCCGCCATTGCCTGCTCATACTGTTCCTTATTGGGAGCTGTTCCGTGCCAGCCTACCTGATTCTCCATGAATGAAACTCCCTTGCCCTTTACTGACTTCTGAACGATCACAACAGGCTTGTCCTTAACTGTTTCTGCCTCATTGAAAGCAGCTTCAAGGCTGTCGAAATCGTGAGCGTCAGCAGTAATAACGTGCCAGCCGAAAGCTGCAAACTTCTCAGGGATAGGTTCAGGAGAACAAACCTCACTGAGTGCACCGTCTATCTGTAAGCCGTTGAAGTCAACAACAGCAACGAGGTTATCGAGTTTATTGTTGCCGGCAAACATAGCAGCTTCCCATACCTGACCCTCTTCTATCTCGCCGTCGCCGAGGACAGTATATACCTTGTAAGTTTTGCCGTCAAGCTTTCCGGCAAGAGCCATTCCGCAAGCCGCAGATATGCCCTGTCCGAGTGAACCGCTCGACATATCAACGCCGGGAATAGTGATACAGGGGTGACCCTGCAGGAGTGCGCCTATGTGACGCAGTGACTTTATCTCAGCCTCGGGGAAGAATCCCTTGAGAGCGAGTACCGAATACAGCGCCGGAGCAGTATGACCCTTTGAAAGTACAAAGCGGTCTCTGTCGGGGTTTTCGGGATTTTTGGGGTCAACGTTCATCTTGTCATAGTAGAGATATGTCAGTGTGTCGCTGATTGAGAGCGAACCGCCGGGATGTCCCGACTTAGCGTTATAAGTTCCCTCTATAACGCCCATTCTCACTTTACAGGCGATCTTTTGCAGATCCTTTTTTCTTGATGCGTCCATAGTAACCTCCATTTATTTTAGCAGACCTCTCATGAGAGTCCGCATTTTTTAATGATAATATCTATAAGCTCTGCGACTGCGCCCTCATCGTTTGAGCGTTTGAGAACTATATCCGCCGCAGACTTTATATGGTCTTCCGCATTCGCAGGACAAGCTCCCGCGTCTGCCGCCTTTATCATTTCAAGATCATTGTCGAAATCCCCGACAGCCACGAAGGTCATATCCTCATAGCCGCTGAGTTTTCTGTATTCTGTCAGTGCCGACCCCTTGCTCACTCCGAGCGGGAGCATTTCGAGAAAAATATCCGCAGAGCGCACAAAATCGGCTTTTTTATCGAATCCAAGCTGGCGCGTGAGAAGTTCCATATGAGGGATATCCTCCGGAGCCATTGCGAACAGCACCTTCAGCCAGCCGCCCTCCTCTATCTCGGAGAGTCCGGCATAGTTTGGTTCTATTCCGCACAGCCTGGTATGCAGTTTCTGATAATCTGTATTGCTGAAAACGTATGTACCGTCTGCCTTTAAGACCTCGCCACCGGCTTCGGGCATTGCCCTGAGAAGCTGAATCGCCATATCCCTGCACTCACTTGTAAGGGGGTGGGTGTAAAGCGTTTCACCGGCAGTGTAATCGTGTATCGCCGCGCCGTTATACATTATAACGGGTGAACGAAGGTCGAGAATGCTGAGAAACTGTTCAAATGACTGGATAGTCCTGCCTGTCGCGACGGTAAATTTTCCGCCGAGCGCCGTGAATCTCCTTATTGCTTCACGGTCGGTACCGGTTATCTGCTTTTTGGAGTTGAGCAGAGTGCCGTCCATATCGCTGAGCAGTATCACTTTCGAGATATCTTCAAACAAAAAGCTGACCTCCTACATTTTTTCAAGCTTATTGAGTATCGAGATGAAATAGTCAGGGAGCTCGCTCGTGAACTCCATATACTCGCCGGTCGAGGGGTGGATAAAGCCTATTTTACGAGCATGGAGACATTGTCCCTCAATGCCCTTGTAAGGCTTTCCGTAAACTCCGTCGCCGAGCACAGGATGCCCTATATACGCAAGATGAACACGTATCTGATGAGTTCTTCCGGTCTCAAGACGAAGCCGGACGTGTGCATAGCCGCCGTACTGCTTTATCACACTGTAGTGAGTGACCGCATTCCGGCTGTTTTCAGTTGTGACACACATCTTCTTGCGGTCGGTCTTATGTCTGCCGATAGGCGCATCAACAGTACCCTCCGGCTCTTTGAAGCTTCCGCAGGCAACCGCCTCATACTCGCGGGTGAAGCTGTGCACCTTTATCTGTTCAGCAAGGTGAAGGTGAGCACTGTCATTCTTCGCAACGATGAGCAGTCCGCTCGTATCCTTGTCGATGCGGTGGACTATTCCCGGTCGGATAACTCCGTTTATTCCGGAAAGGCTGTCGCCGCAGTGATGGAGCAGAGCATTGACAAGAGTTCCGTTATAATTTCCGTGTGCGGGGTGAACTACCATGCCCTTCGGCTTGTTCACAACAAGCAAATCGTCGTCCTCATAGACGATATCGAGCGGTATATCCTCCGGTACTGCGTCCATAGGCTGAGGTTCGGGGATATCGACTGAAACAGTCTCTCCGCCGCGAATCTTGTAATTCTTACTGACCGGCTTGCCGTCCGCGGTAACGAGTCCGTCCGCGATAAGATTCTGTACAGCAGAGCGTGTAAGGTCAGCAATATTATCTGAAATATACTTATCTATCCTTGCACCGCGCACCTCCGTGCCGCACTGCAATGTGACGTTCTCACTCATTTGCGGACTTCTCCCCTGCCTTCTTAGCCTTCTCGATTTTCGGGTCGATGAAGAGCATATATATGATTACGAACACAAATGCAAAAGTTACACATATATCCGCAACATTGAATATCGCGAAGTGGAAAATCTTGAACTCGAACATATCCACAACGTAGCCGAAGCGTACGCGGTCGATGATATTTCCTATTCCGCCGGCGACGAAAAGCATTATCGAAAAGCTCAGGAATTTCGAGCGTTTCAGTGCAAGTATCATACCAACTGAAGCGAGAATTATCACAAGTGCAGTAAAGCCTACAAGAAACCACCTCTGCCCTGCCATACTCCCGAATATCGCCCCGCGGTTTTCGAGATAAGTGAGGTCAACTACTTTGAAGTCGCCGAAGTGGATAAAGTCCATGCTTCCGACAGGTTCAAGCGACGTGACCGCCCAGTGCTTGACCAACTGGTCAGCCGCAACGAGGACCACAATAAGTACAACGAGTATTACCGCCATATTTATCCTTTCACAAACATTGCCTGCTGTTATGCGTCAGCAGGCAATATAGTACAAATTTTAAGCTTCTACGGCTATTGCACAGCGTTCGCAGAGTGTAGGATGTGCACTGTTTGTGCCGACATAGCATGAATAGCACCAGCAGCGCTCGCACTTATCGCCGTCAGCCTTAGCGACCTCATATACAGTTTCGCCTTCGCCCTCAGCAACCTCAACTCCAGATACGATAAGAATGTCCTTGAGTTCGCCGGCAAGAGCAGTATACTTGCTGTAAAGCTCGCCGCTGCACTTGATTATCATCTTGGCTTCAAGTGACTTACCGATGGTCTTGGCATTTCTTGCCTCTTCAAGAGCTTTGTTAGCGCCGAGACGGGTATTGTAAATAAGTTCCCACTTCTCGATGAACTCAGTGCTGAACTCAATGCCGCTCTTTTCGGGCATCTGATTGAGGAATACGCTCTCCTTATCGTCAGCAGAAGTATGCGGCATGAACTGCCATATTTCCTCAGCTGTGAATGAGATGATAGGAGCTGCAAGTCTTGCGAGTGCGCTGAGAATGCGGTACATAGCAGTCTGAGCGGCACGGCGGAGTTCACTGTTCTCCTTCTCGCAGTAGAGTCTGTCCTTGATGATATCGAGATAGAAGTTTGACATATCAACAACGCAGAAGTTGTGGATAGCGTGGAATGCGATATGGAAATCATACTTCTCATAGCCAGCCTTAACGTCGTCGATGAGCTTGTCGAGCTTCATGAGTGCCCATTTATCGAGCTCTGTGAGCTTATCGTCGGAAACGCAGTCCTTGTCAGGGTCGAAACCTGCACCGTTACCGAGGTTTCCGAGGATGAATCTTGCTGTATTGCGTATCTTCTTGTAAGCATCTGAGAGCTGGCTCAGGATAGGCTTAGAGATACGGATATCGCTGTGGTAGTCAGATGAAGCTACCCACAGACGGAGAATATCAGCACCGTACTGGTCGGTTATCTCACTGGGAGCGATACCGTTGCCGAGGGACTTGTGCATTGTCTTGCCCTCGCCGTCAACTACCCAGCCGTGTGTGCATACTGCCTTATATGGAGCAGTACCCTTGTATACAACAGATGTAAGGAGTGAAGACTGGAACCAGCCGCGGTACTGGTCTGCGCCCTCAAGATAGAGGTCTGCCGGCCATGTGAGGCTGTCGAAATCTTCCATAACAGCAGTATGTGATACACCGCTGTCGAACCAAACGTCCATGATATCGTATTCCTTGGTGAATTCGCCGCATCCGCATTCGCACTTGACAGAAGCAGGGATAAACTCGCTTACTTCCTTGGTCCACCATGCGTCAGAACCTTCTTTGCGGAAAAGGTCAGCGATAGCACCGATAGTTTCATCGTTACAGATAGGCTTGCCGCAGTCCTTGCAGTAGATAACAGGAATAGGAACACCCCATGTTCTCTGACGTGAAATGCACCAGTCACTTCTGTCGCGGACCATACCCTTGATGCGGTCCTCGCCCCACTCGGGTATCCACTGAACACCCTCTATTGCCTTTATAGCCTCGTCCTTGAATCCGTTTACTGAACAGAACCACTGCTCTGTAGCACGGTAGATTATCGGGCTGTTACATCTCCAGCAGTGCGGATACTGGTGGACTATCTTCTGAGTTGCGAGCATAGCGCCGAGTTCAGTGAGTTTTGCGGCGATAGCCTTGTTAGCCTCATCAGTATCGAGACCTGCAAACTCGCCTGCCTCTGCGGTCTGCTTACCCTTAGCGTCAACACATACAATGATGCCGATGTCGTCATAGTTCTTGCAAACCTCAAAGTCCTCAACACCGTAGCCGGGCGCAGTATGAACACAGCCTGTACCTGATTCGAGTGTAACGTGGTCGCCGACGATTATCGGAGACGGACGGTCATAGAGCGGGTGCTTGGTCTTCATGCCTTCGAGCTCTGCACCTGTGAAGATGTGGTCGGTAGTGTAATCAGTGATACCGGCAGTCTCCATGGTAGTCTTTACGAGTTCTTCAGCCATTACGTAGTACTCGTCGCCAACGTGAACGAGTGTATAGTTATACTCCGGACCGAGGCAGATAGCAAGGTTTCCGGGGATAGTCCATGTAGTAGTAGTCCATATTACGAAATACACCTTTGAAAGGTCGAGACCGAGAGAAGTGAACATTCCCTTATCGTCGGTAACGTTGAACTTTACATAGATAGAGTAGCAGGGGTCATTTGAATACTCGATCTCAGCCTCTGCAAGAGCGGTATTACAGTCAGGGCACCAATAAACAGGCTTAAGTCCCTTATACATATAGCCCTTCTTAGCCATAGCGCCGAATACCTCGACCTGTCTTGCCTCATAAGCAGGACGGAGTGTGAGGTAAGGGTACTCATAATCGCCAAGTGAACCGAGACGCTTGAACTGCTTCATCTGATTTGCAACGTGAGTCATTGCATAGTCGTGGCAGTGTTTTCTCAGCTCTGTAGGCGGAATAGCGCCGTCCTTAACGCCGATAGCCTTCATAGCCTTAAGCTCGATAGGCAGACCGTGAGTATCCCAGCCGGGAACATAAGGAGCGCAGAATCCGTTCATATTCTTGTACTTAATGATAAAGTCCTTGAGTGTTTTATTGAGCGCAGTTCCGAGGTGGATCTCGCCGTTAGCGTAGGGAGGTCCGTCGTGGAGAATGAAAGAGGGCTTGCCCTTGTTCTTCTCTATCATCTTGTAGTAGAGTCTTTCGCTCTCCCATTTTTCGAGAGTTTCAGGCTCTCTCTTGGGAAGATTTCCGCGCATGGGGAAATCGGTTACCGGTAAATTAAGGGTCGTGTTATAATCCTGTGCCATTGGTATCACCTTTCATAATTTCTCGAACTGAATAAGTAATATGCGCCGTTAGCTTTTAGCTATCAGCTTATTGCAGGCATATCCTCACAGCAAGCTAATGGCTAACGACTAACGGCAGAGATGCCGTATTATCAGTCTTCGTTTCCTGAAGCTACAGCAGCAGCGATCTCCTCGGCTGTTTCAGTGGGGTCGAGGTCATCGTCGTATGTTTCGGGCATAGATGAGATCATCTCAAGGTGAGCCTTGTACATATCGAAGAGGCTCTTCTTGAACTCTGCAACCTGGCGGCGTGCGTCGATGAGAGCTTCCTTCTCCTTAGCGATCTCCTCGCGGTTCTTCTCCATAGCCTCAGCGTGCTGACGTACAGCCTCGTCTTCGAGTTCATCAGCCTTAGCCTGAGCCTCAGCAATGATCTGCTCAGCCTTCTCGTTAGCTTCGTTGAGGACCTGATGTCCCTGTTTCTGAGCACCGAGAAGAGCGTCCTTGAGAGCGTCCTCGTCCTTCATGTACTCTCTTACCTTGTCAGCGAGGATCTGGATCTTGTTGTTAGCCTCAGCGCGCTCGCGCTCCATTTCGTCGAGTTCAGCCTCAAGCTGAGAGAGAAATTCGTCGATTTCCTCCTGCTTATAGCCGAAAGCAGCTTTTTCAAATCTTTTATTTCTTACGTCTTTTGATGTGATCATTATCATTCACCTCTAAATATATTTTTTCAGAATTATGTGTATACGGCCTTTTTTGGTCTCGCCGTTGATACCAGAAAGAATAAATCTTCCGCAGCCTCTTATGGAGAGGATATCCCCTTCTTTAAGTTCATGAGAGAGAGAGTCTGCGGTAAGGTGGTTAACGTCCACCTTGTCCGTCCGGATAAGTGCCGCCGCTTTTTCGCGGCTCAGCTTAGCCGCAAGGCTGACAATGCAGTCAAGCCGCAGCGAGGCGACCGTACCGCTTATATCCTGAAATTTCTGAGCATTTTCAAGCTCAAAAGTTCTGCCGGTCTCTGTCTTTACGCCGACTCTGCCGATTTTGGATACCGAACCGGTTATCAGCTTTGCCGCAACGTCTGTGAGGAAGGTCTGGGCGATGCCCTCTTCCGCGACGATGTCTCCGACCACTTCACGCTTCATCTGCTGAGCCATGAGTGAGCCGAGGATATCGCGGTGAGTCAGCTTGTCCTCTTTCCTGTAGACGAATGTGACGCACTGCATAGGATAGAGTTCAGTAATGCTTTCGCGCAGATACTCCGGGAAAACAGCGAGTATTTTTCGTCTTGCGCCGGGATATCCGCCCCATAGGAGATACCCGTTTTCTCCGGCATTAGCACGGAGCCACAGTTCTGTTTCCGCACACTGTCTCTCATCGAGAAACGACGAAAATACAGGGGCACTGTAGCGCTCACACTGCTGAAGCATATCCTCAAGCCGAGCGATAAAGAGCCTGTCCGGCTGAGTATTCATCAGATAAATACGCCGTTGTTCTCAAGCTCGCCAACGAGGTCCTCGCCTATGAAACCTACATTGTAAGGAGTAATGATGTAGGTAAGGTTTGCAACAGGCTTAAGGCTTCCGCCGTTAGCGTAAGCAACACCTACGAGGAAGTCGATGATTCTTCTCTTGTTCTCAGGAGAAGCAGTTTCGAGGTTGAGCACTACGGTCTTCTTAGCGATAAGGTGGTCAGCTATCTGCTTAGCGTCTGTAAAAGCTGAAGGCTTAACAAGAACTACCTGAAGCTGTGCAGTAGTCTGGATATTAACTACCTTGTTTCTTCTGCCTGTTCCCTCAGGAGCCATTTCCTCGCGTGGATTCGACATAGCACCGCCGGCGCCTGAATGTTCTCTTGTCTCAGCGCCCATGGGAGTATCAGCGAAATCGCCGTCCTCGTCTTCAGCTGCAAAAAAGAAATCCTTGATATTCTCGAAAAGTTTCATGATTTTTCTCCATTCTCCGCATATACATTATAATAGTTACCGGCACTCATGCGGTGAGCCGCCGTTATAGAAATTTTCATTATTATGAGCACATCTGCCGTTATGAACTCTAAATGTTGATACCCCCAAGCTCATACCGTACAGAGGCGGCGGCTATTTACTGTAGTCGCGTGCTCCGAAAAGACCGGTACCGATACGCACCAGTGTTGAACCGTGTTTTACGGCATCGGCATAGTCATGAGTCATGCCCATTGAGAGCGTCTCCATAGCGATGCCATTGATATTTCTGCATTTTATATTCTGAAACAGCTCCTCCATTTTCCCAAGGAAGATATCGCTTCCGGAAGGCGGAGGAATGGTCATAAGACCCTTCACCCTCACATTTTCCAGTGTCGATATCTGCTCAAGGAGCGGTATCAGTTCATCTGGAGCGACTCCGCTTTTGGAATCCTCTCCTCCGATATTTACCTCGCAAAGGATGTCCATAGTTTTATTATGCACACCTGCGAGCCGGTTTATTTCCTGTGCCAGCTTAAAGCTGTCAACTGACTGAATCATCGTCATAGGTTCTATGATATACTTTACCTTATTTGTCTGCAAGCCGCCGATGAAATGTAACTCCGCAGACTTGTCATAAGCCTCCTGCTTCGACATGAACTCCTGTGCCCTGTTTTCACCGAGGAGAGTAACTCCGAGTGAAACGGCATAGTTCACTATCTCAGGAGCGACGGTTTTCGTAACAGCCATAATTCGTATATCTTCCGGTGCTCTGCCGCATTTTGCAGCCGCGTCCGCGATATTGCTCTTTATAGCCGCAAGGTTATCGCTGACATACTGAAATCTGTCAGTCATCGTTCACACCTTCTATCATTATATCGTCATAGAGTGCAAGGTAAGATGAATCATCTTCATGCACCTTTGAGAGCACGTAATCATCGCCCTCATATATGACGTCGATTTTCTTGAAAGTAACCTGTTCACCCTTTAAGATGTATACGCCCTTGGTCTTGACGGTAGTTTCCGCTTCGGTCTGTGGGGCAGTCTCTTCTGTCGGAGTTTCGCCTTCCGGAGCAGTTTCTTCCTCAGCAGCCGGAAATCCCTTCTTTTGAGTGATATCAGCGAATCGTATCGACTCACGCGGAACTTTAAGTCCGCGGAAATCGCCCTTTATCATCTCGCACTTTTCAGCGCGGTGCTGAACGAGGTCGTAGTTGAACTGATTACATTCAAGTATTATGATGCTCTTTGAAGTGTCGCCTTCATCGCGGATATCCTTGACAACAGCGTCAAAGGTATCAGCGGCAGAATCAAATCTTATCTTTACATTTCCGCCGATAGCGTACTCTTTGCGCGAATTGTCGATAACTCCTGCAAGGTACCAGCCGTATCCTTCTATAAGCTTGCCGACGATATTTCCCTCTGAGCTTTTTCTGTCCTCGATGCTGTTTATATCGGCAATTGATATAGTATCCAGCTTGTCCGGTTTAAGCTCGGATTCATATCCGTCGCAATAACTTACAAAGTAAGCAGAGCGCGGCGACTTTATTGTCTCAGAAGGACTGACCGTCTGAGATTTTAGTTCAGCGAGTTTTGAATTGATGTCTGTTATCTGCTGGTCGAAACCGTTCACCTGCTTGGTGATTATCTGGTATGTACTCATCTGTATAAGCAGATCTTCCATATCTCTTTCGACCGAGGAATAATCGTGCATATCGCGGCTGTATATCATACTGCGGTATTTCTCCTCAATGCTGTCAGAGAGGTTTGAAGGCTGTGCCGACTCGATAGTACCGGGGTTCTGTATTTTCCTGAGAACACCCAGTTCACGCTCAAGGCGCTGTATCTCGCGGTTTCTTACTATCTGCTCATCGTTGGGGTACACCTCAGCGATAACCGTACCATTTCCGAGCTTTCCGCCGTCAGCCACATTATAGCTCACAGCGCCGCCGGAAGTACACATAAGTGGGGTCTCATCTCTGATGAAAACTCCCTTGAACTCACGTGAAGCAGTTGCATCCGACATCAGAGCTACCGCCGTAGGAGCCTGTTTATTGCGGAAATTATAAACGATGCTGATAAAGACTATCAGAAGCAGGATGAGAACGGAATTTCTCATCACCTTGACGATGAAGCTGCTGTCTGATTTATTTGCGCGCATTCATATCACCGCTCATTCACTCTTGTCTGCCGAAGCATCAAGTATAGAAACAGGTCTTGCGGGGATAATCGTTGAAATAGCGTGCTTATAAACGAGCTGCTGTTTGCCGTCGCAGTCGAAAATAGCAACGTAGCTGTCAAATCCTCTTACCATACCCTTGAACTGGAAACCGTTCGTAAGGATAATGGTAACTGATATCTTTTCCTTTCTGCACTGATTGAGGAAAACGTCCTGTAAATTGATAGTTTTGTTCATACACATTCTCCATTCGT
The DNA here is from genome assembly GCA_900315975.1 of uncultured Ruminococcus sp. Next base: position 65,454 of record ONBA01000016.1, on the reverse strand, counting down.
GTTTATTATTCTCACCGCAGAAAACTTTTACTGCTCCTGCGTGAGGGCATACCTATCCCATAAGGATAAAAATACACACAATACATTATATCATATTCTTCCGTAATTGGCTATAGCTTTTTTGGATTTTTCCGAAATTTCACACTTTTTACTAAAATCATCGATAATTATCCAGTTGATACGTTCATTTTTTCTAAACCACGTAAGCTGTCTTTTTGCGTAATGGCGTGTACCCTGTTTAATTTTGTCGATACACTCGCTCATAAGGGCATTACCTTCAAAATACGGGATAAGTTCCTTGTAGCCGATAGCGTTTGCGGCAGTACGCATGGCATTTTCCTGCCATAATTCACGTGCTTCCTCGACAAGTCCCGCCTCGACCATCTCGTCAACGCGCATATCGATACGCTCATAAAGCAGAGCGCGGTCAGCGGCATTGAGACCGAGGATAAGCGAATCATAGGGACTTTCTACAGAAACGCTCTCTTCTTTTAGCTCACTGAACTTCCTGCCCGTAACGTGTATCACTTCAAGTGCGCGGACAAGACGTACCGTATTATTCATGTGTATCGACTCTGCGGCAGAGGGGTCAGCCTCGCAAAGCTCGGCATAAAGCCGCTCATTCCCCTCACTGCGCGATATTTCATAAAGCTTCTCACGGTAGGCGGAGTCGCTTTTTATCTCCGCAAACTGAACGTTGTTGAGCAGAGAATCAATGTACAGACCTGTTCCGCCGACGATTATCGGCAGTTTCCCCCTGCTGAGGATATCCTCTATCGCCTCATTTGCGAGTTTAACGTAGTCCGCCGCGGAAAAACTGACATCACGGTCAAGAACACTTATCAGGTGGTGCGGTATTCCCTGCATTTCCTCGGCAGTCGGCTTGGCGGAGGCAATGTCCATACCTTTATATATCTGCATAGAATCGGCGGATACGACCTCGCCGCCATAAGTCTTGGCAAGCTCGACTCCGAGCCATGTTTTACCCGATGCAGTAGGTCCTGCTATTGCGAGTACGAACGGTTTCTTATTTTCCATAGTCATCTCCTGACGCAAAAGGGCGGATATTATCCGCCTTTTCGCTCGTATTATTCCGCCTTCTCAGGTACGTTTGAACTGGTGGTCTATATTGGATTTGGTCATGGTGAACATAACCGGTCTGCCGTGCGGACAGTGGCGGATAGCCTCATTGTAGCAGACCTGCTCCGCAAGTGACTGAAGCTCCTCAGGCGAGTTTTTGTCATTTGCCTTGATAGCCGACTTGCACGCAACTGTATGAAGCATATCATCAAGCAGTCCCGACTGAGGATTTATTTTGTACATACGCAGATTATTTGCAACCTCGCAGATAATCTCCTCCATGTCAGTATCCATTATAAATGTAGGAACGGCAGTCGCAACGACACACGGACGTTCCGAAAAATCGAATGTAAAGCCGAGGTCAGCAAGGAGGTCCTGATTATTCTCAACAGCGTCGAACTCCTCCGCAGTGAGCAGTACCTTTATCCCTGTCAGTAAAGTCTGACTGTACTGGCGGCAGTTGCGGCTTCTTAGCCGCTCAAAGATTATCCGCTCATGGGCAGCGTGCTTGTCTATCATTATGACCTTGCCGCCGCTCTCGCATATTACGTAAAGTCCGAACGCTTCGCCTATCACCTTGATATTCGGGAACTCCTCATGAAGCTGGTCTACCGGTGTTTCCTCTTTTACAGCCGGCTTTTCCTCTGCACGAGGCTGTACGAACGAATTTGTATTTATGAAGTGGAAGCCTTCGATTGGCGCAGCTTCGGGAGTTTTCTCGGGTTCGGCGGGAGTTTTGGGCAATTCGGTTTCCGTGACGACCGGTTCAGACTTTACAGGTTCGTGAACCCGAACAGGCTCCGGAATCGTCGGTGCAGCCGCTGCAACAACTCCTTTTTCACCGAAGTGCTCAAATGCCTTGATACCGACAGTTTCAAGTGGAATATCCGGTTCTGCCGGAACCGCTGTCTCTGTCGGAGAGTTTTTCTCCTCAGGAATTTTAGTCTCCGCCGCTTTTATCTCCTGCTCTTTTTTGGCGATATCCTCGACAGGGGTGAAAATAAACTCCTGCTGTACAGACTGGTCCTCCACAGGAACAGGCTTGGTCCAGTCCACCTTTGGTTTCAGCTCAAATTCATATATGAGCCCGTCATTCATAAGGGCATTTTTAACCGCAAAGTAAATCGCATTCGAGACCGTCTTTTCATCGGTAAAGCGCACCTCCGCCTTGGCAGGGTGAATATTGACGTCCATCGCAGCCGGCGGAAGGTCTATCATAAGCACGCAGGCAGGGAATTTTCCGGTCATTATCATATTGCTGTAGGCATTTTCGAGTGCCGCTGAACAGAGACGTGAACGGACGTATCTGCCGTTAACGAAGAAGTTCTGAAATGCACGGTTTGCACGCGAATACAACGGTTTTATCACGAATCCGCTGACGTGGACTCCTTCAAATTCGTAGTCACACTTGATAAGGTCACGGGCAAAGTCGCGTCCATAGATAGCGTAGACAGCCGAAAACAGCTCACCGTCGCCTGCGGAGTTGAACTCCATGCGGTTGTCGCGAATGAGCTTGAATGCGACATCGGGGTGAGAGAGTGTAATTTTTTGCATTATATTGCTCACAGCATTCGCTTCCGTAACGTCCTTCTTCATGAACTTTGCACGTGCCGGAACATTATAAAAAAGGTCGCGGATAATGATAGTAGTACCATCGGGGCAGCCACTCTTCTCATGCGTTTTTTCGGTACTTCCTTCTATGCAGTAGAGAGTTCCGTATGTCTCGTTCTGCTGTTTTGTCATAACCTCAACCCTCGCAACAGCCGATATAGAAGCGAGAGCTTCTCCGCGGAATCCGAGTGTATTTATGTTGTCAAGGTCATCTTTTGAGACTATCTTGCTCGTTGCATGGCGGAGAAAGGCAGTCGGCACATCTTCAAAAGCCATGCCGCAGCCGTCGTCGCTGACGCGCATATAGGTCGAACCGCCGTTCTTTATCTCGACAGTTATATGCTTTGCACCCGAATCTATCGAGTTTTCAACGAGTTCTTTTATTACCGAAGACGGTCGCTCAATGACCTCTCCGGCAGCAATAAGCTCCGAAATTTCTTTGCTCAGAACATTAATATGTGGCATTTGCCTTCTCCTTTCCTGTAGGATACAGTTTCCTGTGTCCCGGTTCACTTGATATGTAAAAAAGTCCGGCTTCGCTCCCGACAACTGCACAAATCAGTGCAATGAATCATTCCATAGCTTCAAGCATATCCTTCAGCAGACTGCGGCACTCCTCATCGGAGAGTTCGTCAATGTTTGTACGTTCAAGCATAGCAAGAGCAGCTTCACGTCCGAGGCTTCCGAAACTGATTTGTCCGCCGTTGTCGCTTACAGTATTCGCCTGAACACTGTTATGCTGCTTCTCCATTTCTTCAAGAAGTTCACGTGCACGGTTCACAACCTTTGCAGGCAGTCCGGCAAGTTTCGCAACATCAACACCGTAGCTTTCGTCAACTCCGCCGCGTACTATCTTACGCAGGAAGCGGATAGTTCCGCCGTGCTTATTTACAGCGATACTGTAGTTTTTCACACCGTCAAGCTCGTTTTCAAGTCCGATAAGTTCGTGATAATGGGTCGCAAAAAGGGTCTTGCAGCCAAGCTTTTTCGAGCAGCAGATATGTTCCGCAACTGCACGGGCGATGCTTACACCGTCGAATGTTGAAGTACCGCGTCCGACCTCATCGAGAATAACGAGGCTGTCCGGAGTAGCGTTTCTGAGTATGTCTGAGACTTCGCTCATTTCAACCATGAATGTAGACTGTCCGGCTGTTAGGTCATCGGACGCTCCAACACGGGTGAAAATCTTGTCCACTACCGATATCTTAGCCTTGTCTGCGGGGACAAAGCTTCCTGTCTGCGCCATGAGTACAATGAGGGCAGTCTGACGCATATATGTCGATTTACCGGACATATTCGGTCCGGTGATTATAGCCATGCGGTCAGCCTTTTTGTCGATATATGTATCATTCGGGACGAACATCTCGTCTTCAAGAACAAGTTCAACAACAGGGTGTCTGCCGGCTTTTATGTCGATAGCACCGTCAATGGCAATATCAGGCTTTACGTAGTTATTCCGCAGTGCAACATCAGCAAAAGAGCTCAGAACATCGACCGCCGCAACTGCGGAGGCTGTCTGCTGAACAGGCACAAGCTTTGTCGCGAGGAAGTCCCTGACTTCGGCAAAGATATCCGCTTCGAGGGAGAGTGCCTTGTCCTTTGCACCAAGTATCGCATTTTCGGCATTTTTGAGTTCCTCGGTAATGAATCGCTCGGCATTTGCAAGAGTCTGCTTGCGAATCCACCCCTCAGGTACAAGCTCATAGTACGAACGTGTTACCTCAAGATAGTAGCCGAAAACCCGGTTGTAGCCGATTTTCAGGTTCTTTATACCGGTAGCGTCCTTCTCACGCTGCTCGATATCGTCTATCATTTCCTTGCCGTGAGTCATGATATGACGGAGGCTGTCAAGTTCCTCATTGAAGCCGTCACGGATAACTCCGCCGTCCTTGACCGAGACCGGCGGCTCGTCCATTATCGCATTTTCTACAAGCCGTGCCATCTCTTCAAGTGTTGAAATCTCACTGTCGTAACGTGCAAGCAGTTTTGAACTGCCGGCAAGCTTTGCAAGCTCAGCTTTCAGTGCCGGAAGCTGTAATGCAGTCGCCGCAAGTGACTTCAGGTCGCGCGGATTTGCCGATTTATACATTACCTTTGTCATAAGACGTTCAAGGTCGTAAACACGTTCAAGAAGAGACTGTATATCCGCAAGCACGACACTGTTCTTGTAAAGTGCATCTACCGCGTCGAGACGTTCGATGATACGTGCCGGACTCTTCAGCGGCTGTTCTATCCAGCTTCTTAGCATACGTCTGCCCATCGAAGTTTTCGTCGAATCAAGCACCCATAGCAGTGAGCCTTTTTTCTCTTTTGAGCGGAGAGTTTCCGTGAGTTCGAGGTTACGTCTTGCATTGAGGTCGAGGCCCATGAAAGCGTCGCCTTGCAGTAGTTTCAGCTCAGTGAAACGTGAAACTGTCGTTTTCTGAGTTTCTCTGATGTAATCGAAAAGTCCGCATACTGCCGCAGTATCAGCACGATTATCGGCAAGTCCGAGTTCGGCAGCGTTTTTTACGCTGAACACTTCAAGCAGTGAAGCCATATGTGTCGCATCTGTAAAGCACTCTTTCGACCTGAGAGTTACTGCACAGTCGAGACGTATCTTCACAAAATCCGCGACGTTTTTCATTGAGAAAAAGCTCTCGTCAAAAATTATCTCCGCAGGCTTGCAGCGTGAAAGCTCGTTTATCACGTCAGCCTCCATGTCCTTACCCTCGAAGAAGCTTACTGCCGCCTCACCGGTCGAAATATCGGCAGAAGCGACACCGCAGGTCTTGTTTTCTTCCACATAAAATATGCTGCATATGTAGTTATTTGCACCGTCATCAAGCATACTTGTTTCAGTCAGTGTACCCGGTGTAACGACTCTTATAACATCGCGCACTACTATCCCCTTAGTCTCGGCAGGGTCGGTAAGCTGCTCGCAGACAGCTACCTTGTACCCCATATCTATCAGGCGCTTGATGTACATATCGGCAGCGTGATAAGGTATACCGCACATCGGAGCGCGTTCCTCGAGACCGCAGTCCCTGCCTGTAAGAGTCAGTTCCAGCGCTTTTGATATAGTGATTGCGTCATCGAAGAACATTTCATAAAAGTCACCGAGCCTGAAAAAAAGCACACAGTCCTGATACTTGTCCTTGACCTCAAGATACTGCTGCATCATCGGTGAGATTTTGCTTCTGTCGATATCCATTATCATTACTCCTTCCTATGCGGACGACGTTCTGAACTTAGTGGCAGCCGCCGCAGGTAGCGCAGCTTCCTGTGCAGCCGGAAGAAGGCTCGCAGGTAGCGGGGTCTTCACCGTTTGCAGACATTGTGATTATCTGCTGAATATTCTCAACGAGTGACTCAAGTGACTTCTGTGCTGCTGTAAACACAATCATACGCGGATTATTCATTATCTTCTGATAATTAGACTTGATATTCTCGTCAAGCTGCTGTATCTTGTCAGTATCCTTGTCTTCCTTGGTAAGTTCCATATTGAGGTCATAGCGCATTTTCTCAAAGCCGTTGATTAGTGCCTGTAATTCGAGGTCTTCATCGTTAGCCTGCTTAGCGAGAGCGTATGCGATGTATCTGTCATCAGCCTGTAAAGCCTTTCCGAGTTCTCTTGTCATTTCAATGATATCCATAATAATTCTCCTTATTTTATAAAATCGAGGTAAAGTCCGCCGAATTCCTCATAGTCGTCAGCGGAATAATAAACTGTTGACCTTGTTTCTCCGTCGCCTGCGTTGAACGCGCTTACGTATTCGATGTATCCGACATTGTATTTCTCCATGATATCGTCATAAGTCTCGTCCTTGCCAAGCTCGAAGGATTCGCTTCTGCTTTCAGTGACAGAACCGTTTTTCATCTCGAACCATCTGAGTGCACCGATACCCATATGACCGCTCAGGAGTACAAATCCGCCGGAGCCTTCCTCGCCCGCAAACGCTGTATGACTTCCGCCGATTTCGGCTATATTCTGTAGTTCGCCGTCATCGCTAACCGTGTAAACGTTTATCATATAGTCAGCTTCGCAGGTGCCGTGCCTGAGAATAAGCTCCGGCACACCGTTGCCGTCGAGGTCGCGGAGCGTGTAATCAGCACTGACCATATTATCATTTTCGCCGGCAGTTTCGTTCCATACGCGGCTGACTTCGCCCTGATAAAGCGACGGGTACATATCCATTACACCGCCGGCTGAATCGTCATCAGTTACTGTGGTAGTCTCTTCCACTGCTGTTGTATCTTCCGGTGAAGACACGGTTTCAGCTGTTACTTCTGTTGTCGTTGAAGTATCCGCCGCAGTGACCGAAGCCTGTTCGGAAGAACCCTCATCTCCGGTAGCTCCGCAGCCTGCAAGCATGACTGCTGTAAGACACGAAAGTGCCAAAAGCTTTTTCATAGTTATTTCCTCCCACTCACTATTTGCCCCATTTTTTCATTCTGAACATTTTTATACAGGTATTCGCCCGCTTCCTCAGCCGTTTTGAATTCCTGCACTGCCAGGAAAATCCGTCGATGCTTTCAGCTTCATCTGGCTATTTTTCCGACTACTGCCCAGTTCATTGCCCCGGTTATCTCAACATCGACAAACTGTCCGATGAGTGAGCTGTCCCCCTCGAATTCAACGATGATGAACTCACTGCTCTTGCCGGTGAGGAACCCTTCACGCTTCTTAGCTTTGTCATCAACAAGAACTCTCATACGTCTGCCGATGAAACGCTTGTAGAATTCCGTCGATATTCCGCGCTGAACCTCAAGAAGTCTGCGCATTCGCGCCCCCTTCTCCTCATCGCTTACAGCGTCGGGCATTTCGGCAGCCTTTGTACCGCTGCGCTTTGAATAGATGAACGAATAAATATTATCGTATTTCACAGTTTTCATGATGTCAAGAGTAGCCTCGAAGTCCTCGGCACTCTCGTCAGGGAAGCCGACTATGAGGTCGGTAGTGAGTGAAAACTCAGGGTCGCGGCGTCTTATCTCCCCGACTATTCCGAGGTACTTTTCCGCAGTATAGCGGCGGTTCATACGTCTCAGAACATCGTTGCTTCCGCTCTGTACCGGAAGATGAAGATGCTTTGCGACCTTTTCGCAGTCGAATATAGCGTCAATGAGTTCCTTTGAAGCGTCCTTCGGGTGTGAGGACATGAAACGTATCCAGAAATCGCCCTCTATTTCATTAAGCTTCCTGAGAAGCTGAGGAAAGGTCATCTCACCGCCGAGGTCGTTGCCGTAGGAGTTGACGTTTTGTCCGAGCAGCATAATTTCCTTGTAGCCGTCTTTTACAAGTCCCTCTACCTCTGCGATTATATCCTCCGGACGGCGGCTGCGTTCACGTCCGCGCACGTAAGGGACTATGCAGTAGGTGCAGAAATTATTGCAGCCGAACATTATCGGCACACTTGCCTTGAACGTACTTCCGCGAACCTGTTCAACGGTTTCGGAGAAGTCATCATATTCGGCAATATCAGCCTCAAATCCGGCACCGTTCAGAGTGTCGAGAAGCAGCTTCGGCAGACCGTTTATAGCAGATGTACCAAGCACGAAATCGACCTGCGGATACGAACGCTTTATCTTTTCCGCAACATGACCCTGCGCAGTCATACAGCCTGCTATGCCGATGATAAGTCCGGGTTTAAGCTCCTTTAATTTTTTCATACTGCCAACAATGCCGAAAACTCTGTCCTCAGCATTTTCCCTGACAGCACAGGTATTTAGTATGATAAGGTCGGCTTCGTTCTCATTTTCAGTAAAGCCGTAGCCTGCATTTTTCAGTACGCCTTTGATTTTTTCACCGTCAGAAGTATTCAGCTGACAGCCGAAACTTCTCACGTAAGCGAGCTTCGGCTTATCGCCGAGAAGACGTTTTATCTCGCTTATTATAGCTGTATTATCGTTCAAACCTCACGACCTCCCGTGTAAATTCCGCTAATATACAATTATAACATATAATAGGATAAAACGCAACTCCAAAGGGATTATATTACTGTTTTAATCATTTATGAGTGCTTTAAATGTTAACGATACGTTAAGCTGATTAAATTAGTAATTTTTATTTATTTTGTATTGATTTATGAAAATGTCTATGATATAATAGGCATATATCACATTTCATCTGTGTAAAAAAGGAGGAAATTTTATATGGATATCAGAAAAGTCACAGCCGCAGGATTGTCGCTTGTGATGATGTGCGGAACCGCGGTAAACGTTCCGTATATTCCACAGCAAGTCCAGCTTTCCGCAGCGGCAGAAGACAATTACGTAACCTACTCGTTTTCATCAAGCTATGCCACTGTATCAAGCTGCAGTGAAGCTGCAACCGGCGATATCGTTATACCTGATACGGTAAACGGTCTGCCTGTTACCAACATTGCAGAAGCTGCATTCTATAATTGCAGCATGGTAAACTCGATAAAGCTTCCTGACACCATAAAAACTATCGGTGAACAGGCTTTCTTCGATTGCAACGCACTAACTTCCGTCAACATTCCTGACAGCGTTACTTACATAGGCGATTATGCATTCTGCAAATGCTATAACCTGAAAACGGTAAACATTCCCAGCAAACTAAAGACCATCTCTATGGAAATGTTCAGCGGCTGTTCAAGCCTTGACAACATAACCATTCCAGACAGTGTTACATCAGTCAGTGCATTTGCATTTTCAGCTTGTACATCACTGAGGTCGATAGACCTTCCGTTCAGCGTTACTTCTATTGGTTCAATGGCATTTTCGGGATGTTCAAACCTTAATTCAATAACTATACAGAATCCTCAGTGTTCTATTGACAGCGAGAAGATAACTATCTGCAATTCATATTCAACAGGACGAAACGGTGTAATTTCCGGAATAACATTCAACGGAACGATATATGGTCCGGATAATTCAACTGCAAAAGCATATGCAAATAAACACGGCTATAATTTTGCCAACGCTACCATCAACCCCGGTAAGATAATCATTGAAGGCGGCAACGCAACTACTGAGTCGTCAGCTACTTCAACAACTACAACATCTTCAACAACAACTACTACTACTACCTCGACAACTACAACAACTTTCACAACAAAGCCGGAAGAAACCGGTGTTCAGAAGGATTTCAGCGTAACTCCCAAGACCGTTACTGCTAAACCCGGTGAGACCGTTGAAGTTGAGTGCTACGTTAATGCAGGCAACCACAAGGTTGGTCAGTACATAGTACGCATCGACAAGGAAGACCTCCCACAGGGCATCACCTACACCCTTGAAGATCCTCTCTGCTATGCGGTTGACGCAAAGGGCAATTTCGAGTACGAACTTCTCGGCGACACTTACTACTGTTCA
>ONBA01000016.1:0-55415 GCA_900315975.1 uncultured Ruminococcus sp. | reverse complement strand
CAACGCTACCATCAACCCCGGTAAGATAATCATTGAAGGCGGCAACGCAACTACTGAGTCGTCAGCTACTTCAACAACTACAACATCTTCAACAACAACAACAACAACTACTACCACACCTGTTACAGCTGACCCACGTATCGTAGGAACATGGTATAGCTACAAGGCCGTCAAAAATGGAATAGAATCAACCCCCAAAGATAGCACTCTCATCTTAAACAACGACTTTACTGCAAGACTTACAGCTTCCAACTCCGACTCCGTAATAAATGCTGAATGGTCAAGTGAGGGCGATAAGATCGCACTTTTCAATGCAACTGTAGACAATGAAACACAACAGGGAACATTGTATTTTGAATATTCAAACGGTGATATAATAATTGAATTTTTAAGTCAAAAAATATACTTCACAAAGGATCCTCAGCGCGTTACAACTACAACATCTTCAACAACAACTTCAACTACTACAAGCACAACAACTTCCACAACCACAACACAGACAACAACTTCTTCAACTTCGTCCGAAACAACAACAGCAACAACAACTACAAACGCGCTCAATTCAAGCATACCCGGCACATGGATAGCTTACAAGATTGAAGACGGCGATAAGAAATCTTCTTTCATTGAACATGAACACGAAGTAGTATTCATCATTAACGATGACGCATCTGCTGTAGTTAAGTTCCACAGTAAAAACAGCAGAGATGATATCGACAATCTTTCTGTTTCAGAAAATGGCAACAAGCTTGACGTTAAACTATTCGACAATAAGGCTCCGTTTGATTTTACTATCTCCGGAAATGACCTCATCATGAAGCCTGATAACTACACATATCAGCTCTATCTCAAGAAGTTTGAATTCGGTGATATCAACAGAGACGGCAAGATTGATTCAAGCGATGCTTCCTACATTCTCTCCGCTTACTCAAGCAGAGCAACAGGCGGCTCAGAAATGCTCGCTGAAACAATAGCTCTCGGTGATACCGACGGAAACGGAAAACTCGATTCAAAGGACGCAACTGCAATTCTCTCATTCTACTCATACCGCTCAACTGGCGGCAAAGAAGATTTGAGAACATTCCTTGCACAGCAGTAACAGAAAAACCCCTGACTTATATAAAGTCAGGGGTTTTAGCTTGTTGAAAAGTTTCATATATAAGCAACACGGGCGAACAGCGTTCGCCCGTAAATTTTTGCTTTGAATTTAGTTTCTTTGATAATATAAAACGGACGCATATGCGTCCGTTTAACATTATTATAACAATGCTCCTCTTTCCGGAAGAGCTGCAAGACCTGCGTTTGCAGGAGCAGTAGTAGTTATAGTTGCTGATGCAGCAGAAGTTGTTGTTGAAGCTGTAGTAGCAACTGAATCAGCATCTCCGGCAGCTGTTGTGACCTTTCCGTCATCTGCAACTGAAACCTTTATCTCGATTTCTATATCAGGGTGATTAGAGAAACTGAGTACAATGTAGGTCTGACCCTTTGAAACACCTGTGATATATCCGAATTTATCAACAGTAGCGATACTCTCGTCCATCGACTTCCAAACTTCATTAGCCTCACCGGTCTGGTCATCAGGATAGCTCTGAATGATAGCAACGTCCTTTTCGCCGACATCGAGGAATACTTCACGGGTTGAAAGCTTGACGTTTGAAGCCTTCGGATTCTCCGTAGTTACAGCCTCTGTTACTGTAGTAGTTGCAGCCGTCGTAGCCGCAGTCGCAGTAGTTGTCGTAGTAGTTGTTGTCTTCACCGTCGGTTTTTTGTCATCTTCCGACTTAGAGCAGCCTTTGGCGATAAGTATAAAGAACAAGAGCACCACAAAAGCTATAACTGCAAGAGCAGCAAACTGGCGGCGACGGAGCACCTGACGGGTAACTCTTCTTCTTCTTGGTCCACGAGAGTTGTAGTTGTCCATTTTTAATTCCTTCCTTTATAATTCGTTTATTTTTTAACTATGATACTATATCTTTACTAACATTATATCACACGGTAATAAAAAAGTCACGCACTTTCCGAAATTTTTACACATTGCTGTGTTTCACTTGTTGCATTTATGCACTTTAAACAAAAAATCCGGACAGTTTAAGCTGTCCGGAAAAATTTATGCTGCTGGGGTAAGTTTTGTAATATCTTCCTGCTTTACTTTTACCTTTACAACGTTCGATTTATCATGTTCATCATCGAGCGAAGGGAAGAAGCAGACTGTATATTCATTCTGTGCAGCAGGAATAAGGAATCCTCCGATCAATCCGCTAAAGCTGCCCTTTGCAGGAACTTCAAAGCTGCTGCCCTTATAATCGCTAATATTATTCTTAGCATAAAGGTCAGTCTGAACGTGATAATGAGCCTCTGTTTCGTCTCCGAAGAGTATGTAGAAGTTATTGAGAACACTCAGTTCATACGACTTTTCTGTCGGATTATTTATCGTAACATTAATGTAAACAAAGTGGTCGCCATTATCATTGGTCTTTCCGGAATCAACAACACCGTTGAGCTTGAAGCCTGTATCGTTAACGTCAGCCTCTTCCGTGATATCGACCTTATACTCCTTATCAGCGAGTCCGTCGAGACGACCGTCCTCACTTATTTTATAAGAGCTTTCATCTGATGATGAAGAATTCTTGTTGCGCTCACAGCTTACAGCCGCTGTAAGAGCTAATGCAGCAGCGAAGAAAAGAGCTGCTAATCTATTTTTTCTCATAACATGAGCCTCCATTCAAAAATCGCGTGGCATATCAAGCCATTAATGCAATACTGCACAAATGCATATTCAGCACAAAACTGCAAGGTATATCTTGTGTGTTATTGCTTTAATAGTATACCACACTCACAGATGTATTGTCAAGCATAATAGCATTCAGCATCTATACTGACAAATGTCTAAGTTTTGAAATACTGTTAAATTTTTGCCGAAAAACCGTACATTTTGTAAGTTTAAGCTAACAAAAAAGCCTTGATTTTCTGCGTGTATATGTTACAATTATCTTGTGAGAAGTTAACGCTTCTTAATAAAAACGGAGGTGCTTTAATTATGGCATATATTATTTCTGACGATTGTGTTAGCTGTGGAGCTTGCGCTGGCGAGTGTCCTGTAGGCGCTATCTCTGAGGGTGACGGCAAGTACGTTATCGACGCTGATGCTTGCGTTGAGTGCGGTGCTTGTGCAGGTGTTTGCCCTGTTGGCGCTCCTTCTGCTGAATAATCAGAATAAAGAAACATAACGGCTTCCTTAGGGGGAGCCGTTTTTCTTTTATATGACCTTTTATCATGATATCGCAAATTCCGGCATATACATTAGTTGAAATATCTTCAAGGAGCGATTCATGAAAAAGCAGAATTTTCTAAAAGGTTCAATGATACTGATGATATCGGCGGTCGTTGCAAAGGTACTGGGTGCAATGTTCAAGATACCGCTGACGAATATGCTCGGCGGTGTTGGAATGAGCTATTTCAGTTGCGCATACAGCATTTTTCTGCCCGTTTACTCGCTGACCGTAACGGGGCTTTCATCGGCAGTTGCACGAATGACTGCTCACAGTGCAGCATTCGGAATGTACGCAAATATACGGCGTATCCGCCGCACTGCACTTCTCATGTTTTCAGCTGCCGGACTCTTCGGAAGTGCCGCAGTATACCTTCTCGCAGACCCGCTCAGCCGTTTGTCATCAGGAAGCAGCGAGTCTGCTCCGGCGATAATGATGATAGCTCCGGCTGTACTTTTCGGCTGTGTTACAGCAGTCGGACGCGGCTGCTACGAGGGTATGAGCAATATGTATCCTACCGCAGTTTCGCAGGCGGCAGAAGGAATAGTAAAGGTCGCAGTCGGACTTTGGCTGTGCGGATACGTAAGTACTCACGGCAGCCGTATCATGGAATATTTTCCGGAAGTAACCGATGTACGCGCACTCTCAGCGGCTGCCGGAATACTCGGTGTAACTCTTTCGTCACTTGCCTCGGCAGTATTTTTTGCATTTGCCGGAGCTTTCAGCCGTGTACAGCACGGCGGCGAATCTATGCTTATGGAGCGCCGTGACATTGCAAAAGAACTCGCTCTCACGGCATTGCCGGTCGGGGTGAGTTCAGTTGTAACTAACCTTACCTCAATGATAGATATGTGGACCATAATTGCCTGTATATCGCGGTTCGGCTGTAGCACCCGCCTGCCTGCCGGAATACCGGAAAAAGATGTTCCCGACTTCGTTTACGGCTCATATGCAGGAATCGCACTCACGGTCTTTAACCTTGTGCCGTCCGTGACAAATATGCTCGGAAAAGGTGCACTCCCCTGCATAACCTCCGCATGGGCGGAAAAAGACAAAAAGGCACTTACCGCCGGAACGTCTCAGGCTCTGCTTACCGCCGCGATAATATCTGTACCGGCGGCATTCGGACTCGGCATACTCGCCCCCGACATACTCGGTATTCTTTTCCCGCGGCAAAGCGAAGAGGTACAGATATGTGTTGCGCCTCTCAGACTGCTCATGCCGGGAATGGTCTGCCTGTGCGTATCGTTTCCGCTTTTCAGTATGCTTCAGGCAGTCGGCAGAACTTCCGCTCCGCTGAAAATAATGCTTGCCGGAACCGCTGTAAAACTCGCCGGAAACGTCTTGCTTGTCCCGCTAATGGGTGCGGACGGAGCCGCTCTTGCAACATCAGTCTGCTATGTTGTGATACTTGCGGCGGCGCTTGCAGTATATATAAAAACTTCCGAAGTCAGGCTGTCTGCCGCACCGTTTGCCGGAGTTGTATATGCCGGAATACTCTGTGGCTGTGCGGCATACCTCGCTTCAAGCATATGCGGCAGAGAGTTCGGCTCGGGCATTGTAAGGACTGCCGTGTCGATAGTTTCAGGCGGAGCAGTATACCTGTTTTCGCTGAGCCTGCTGTCACTGAAAATCGCACGCACACGTAAATATTCCGTACCCGAAACGTGACTGTACAGAATATTTTAATATAACAAAAGGACGGCATAAGAGTGCTTCCCTTAGCGGAATTTGTGGGCTACCGAGCCGTAAATTTACGGTACATATTCGGTATCCTGCGAAACCGCCAAAGGGGGCTCCCCTTTGCCGTCCTTTCAGAGTGTCAATAAACCTGATTATTTTTACGAATTGTAGGGATGCCCATTGGGCATCCGCATTTTTTATGTTTAACCGTCCTTTTCATCATGTATTATTCTTATTGAAACGTGCGACCTCGCTGTCAACAGTTGCCGACCATGAATCGCGAAGCTGTTCCCATGTTACAGGTTCTTCGGGACTTCCGGGATAAAGCACGCTTGTGATGTTATCCATAACACCGCGGGTCTCGTACGTATAATCGCCGTTGCCGAACATATTTGTGCCCATTCCATAGCCAAAATCGAACACAGGAGCATTCTTCTCTGTATCGAGGAACGACTGTATAGCATCGTACTGCTCTTCAGTAACGAATGAACGTACACTTCCTGATGCGTTCATTTTTACAGTGAGAGCCTCCTGCTTTGCGATTTCCTTGTATTCAGCCTGCTCAGCCGCTATTCTCTCGCATTTGAGATAAGCCGCTACAGCTTCGCCCTTTTTAGAGTTCTTGACGAGCATTTTCGCATTGAAATTGCATGAGAGATAGTTCTTGTCAGCACCGTCAGCCTTCGGGAAAGGAACTACCATAATCTCCCTGCCTTGATTTTTCGCATTTGTCTCAGGAAGAGTCCAGTCACTGCTTGCAAAGAAGAGAACTGTTCCGTCACTCGGGAGACAATCCCTGTAAGCGAAGTCAATGAGATTCTTGTCGGCGAGTTCCTTCTTGAGAGTTTCAGCCTTTGCTATCTCAGCATCGGATATATTGTTCGTGAATTTTGTACCGTCGTAGTTAACAACAGTATGACCTGTCGACTGCAAAAGTGCCTGTCCGAATTCACCGCATATACCGCGGCGGTTATTCTCGGCGGGCGGCTTCGGAGACTCTTCCTCGTCTCCGGAAGGTTCAAGTTCGCCGTTCTTAACGAAAGTCTCCATCATATTCGTAAACGCAGACCATGTCCACTTGCCCTCAGTGTAGAGTTTGTACGGGTCGTCAAGTTTTTCCTCTTCCATAAGCTTGCGGCTGTAGGTTATGAGCTGAGGGTCGGAGAGACTATACGGCACAACGTAATGCGAACCATTATACGCAAACATATCAATAGTGTCCTTCATTCCGTCCCACAGACCCTCCTCAACGCCCATTACATCAAAATAGGAGTCGAGCGGTTCATACTGTTCATTAAGTACACCGTTCGGGAAAGCCTTTGTCTCATAAGGGAACATATCAACTTCCTCGCCTGCAAGTATCATCGACGAGAGCTTAGTAAACTTATCCTCAGCATCAGTCTCGACAAATTTCACCTTTGCACCGTAGTAGTCCTCAAACATAGCAAGTGCCGCAGAACGTGCTTCACCTTCAGCAGGGTTGAGGTCGTAATCAGCGAGCCATGTGATAGTCTGTCCCTCGATATCTATCTTTTTTCCCTCGTCGAGTTCTTCCTCTCCGGGGAGTTCCTCAGGAGCGTTTTCGGACGATTTCTTGCCCGAACATGAAACTGCCGAAGTCATAACTGCGCTTATGGCTATCATTCCTGCGAGGAGCTTTTTAATATCAGCCATTCTCAATACTTCCTTTCGTAAAGACAGCTTTCTTTATTTATGCTGTCAAAGCCAAACTATATTATACTATTTAATACGCGCAATGTCAAGTTTCACAGCAAAACAAAATCGGGCGGAATCATATCCGCCCGAAAATATTATTTATCGATCTTCGGCGAAAGGAATTCATCAAGGCTGTCTTTTCCGCCGGTAGATGTATAGCTGTAATACGCAAGCATAGTGGAAGCGTCCTTTGAGTCTACTTTGCCATCGACATTAACATCTGCGGCTATCCTCACCTTCAGCGGAAGATTTGATTCACCGCCAGTAGCAACATTTGAATATTCTCCAAGGCAGAACGAAGCGTCCATAGAATCTACCTTCTTATCACCTGTAGGGTCTCCGGGGAGATTCGCCTCAAATCTTGTCATATAGTATGAATTACTGGAAGACTCTTTATATATTGTAAGCTTGTCTCCGTCAAGTGTAAGGGTCATCGTATTATCATTTGTATTACTAAGAGTGAAATTTGTAATACTCAGAGTGTTTCCCGAAACTGTCCACGCACGCTGTCTCGTTTCTACAGCTTTGCCGTCAGCATCTAACGTTGTAGCGTTTAAAATACCATCAGGTCTGAAATTGTAAATATATGTCTCTGTTGTTCCGTCGTCCGACTCCTTTTCCTCTATCCACATACCACTGATATCAAGATTCCATAATGCTTTAAGGGCATGGTCTGCTGACGTTTCAACAATACTGTCAGCCGTGATATAAGTCGGCGACCCCGGAATTACGTAGAATTCGTTAACTGTGAAATCTTCGCTCAGCTTTTCACAATGAATATCAAGGAACGTAAAAAGCGAATCATATACGTCGTCATCAATAACTATCTGACCGTAAATTCGTGAACCGTCAATAGTATATTTTGATTCGCTTACATTTTTGTCGTTAATATCCAGTCCAATCGGGACAGTATCGTTAAATGTTACATCGAAAGAAATGATGTCCCCCATGTTGAACTTAGTAGAATTTTTTTTGTCCCAGCCAACATATCCTTCCGCAGTAGAAAAACGCACTATATTCATGCCGTAAGCATCATAAACGTTCAATACAACTTTTCCGATATCAACCTTCGTCCAACCGCCCAATACGTAGTTTTCCTTTTCGGGCACAGGAAGTTCGCCGTAAGGTTTGCCGACTTCAACTTCTTTTTCAGTCTGTGGCAGGGTGACATCGTTTGAAATGAAAGTAACCTTGCAGGTACTTGATTCCGTTTCATCAGCTATAGCAGTAAACGCATTGACAGGCATAGCCAGAAGCGCAGCAGCAGCAAATGCAGAGATAGTTCTTCTAAGTTTCATAATAACCCTCCTCACGGCCAAGAGCGAACATTATGTGTATTTTTATTACACAAAAGTTTATAAATATTGTATATTCATTATACCGCAGTACCGGCTGATTGTCAAGATAACTGCCCAATTGTTTACCGTTTGTTCACGTATCATATCATTCACTTTTTACTTGCATTTTTGGAAACAATATGATATAATGTTATGTGGCTTATTGTGAAATATGACATTTTTTGAAAGGCTGGTAATAAAAATGGAATATAAATTTTCCGACAAGGTCAGTGGTCTGAAAGCATCAGCTATCAGAGAAATTCTCAAATTTACTTCTGACCCCGAGGTAATCTCTTTTGCAGCAGGCAACCCTGCTCCCGAGGCTTTCCCCAAGGAGAGAATTGCCGAATTATCCGCAGAACTTCTCAGAGATGACCCGATTCTCGCTATGCAGTACAGCGTAACTGAGGGCTATACTCCGCTCCGTGACTTCCTCAAAGAATGGCTCGGCAGCAAAGGCTGCTTCCACTCTGAATTCGATGAGCTCATCGTTACTTCAGGCGGTCAGCAGGCTAATGAACTCTCATGTAAGGTACTGCTCAACGAGGGGGATACTCTTCTCTGCGAATCACCGAGCTTTATCGGCTCTCTTAATGCGTTCCGCTCATACAACGTAAATCTCGTCGGAGTTGACATGGAAGACGACGGCATCAATCTCGAAAAACTCGAAGAAGCGCTGAAAACTCAGCCTAACGTTAAGGTTCTCTACCTTATCCCTAACTTCCAGAATCCTACCGGACGTACCATGTCGCTCGCTAAGCGCAAGGCTGTTTACGAACTCGCCTGCCGCTACGACTTCATTATCCTTGAGGACGACCCCTACGGCGAACTCCGTTTCGCAGGTGAGAACGTTCCCACTATAAAGAGCATGGACACTGAGGGTCGTGTTATCTATTCAAGCACATTCTCAAAACTCATCTCGCCCGGTTTCAGAACAGGCTTCGTATCTGCTCCCGCTCCTATCATTCAGAAAATAGTTGTCTGCAAGCAGGTATCCGACGTTCACTCAAATATATGGGCACAGGTGCTCTGCCACCGCTTCATGACAACTATCGACCGTGAGGCACATTTCAACAAGCTCCGCGGTATTTACAAGGAAAAGTGCGACCTCATGTGCAGCTTCATCGAGAACGACTTCTCAAAGAAGATAAGCTACGTCAAGCCGGAAGGCGGACTCTTCATATGGTGCACGCTCCCCGATAACTGCGATATGAACGCATTCTGCACAAAGGCTGTTCAGGAATACAAGATAGCCGTAGTTCCCGGAAATTCGTTCAGTATCAAGGAAGACGAGGTAAGTCACTCATTCCGCCTCAATTACTCAACACCCACAAATGAGCAGATCAAAAAGGGCATGGAGATCCTCGCCCGCATGACAAGAGAAATGCTCGATTAATATATAACTGAAAGGAATCACTATTATGCCTACTACAGACAGATATCCCGTTACACAGAAGTACCTGATGACAAGAGGTCAGGCACTCAACTTCCCCGCTAACTTCTTCCAGGCTAATTTCAAGAAGAACGACGTCTACGGCGTTGTTATTGATATCCCCATGCCCGGAAACGTACTCACAACTATGGTATGCTTCATCAACGGTGCCGCAAACCTCTATTTCAACAACGGCGGCGAGTATTCCGGAGCTTCACAGAGATACAGAAACCTTGTTCAGGCTGCTCACACTCTCGTTGCAAACGCAGGTCAGCTCCTCCCCAAGGCTGAAAAGACAAAGATGTACGACCTTCCCCGCGGAAGAGCTCACTATTTCTTCATGCTCACAAAGGGCGGCGTATATAAGGTAGAGTTCCCCACAGGCGTTATTCCCGAGACAGAGCCTGAAAAGCGCACTGTATACGTTCTCTATCAGCGTGTTCTCAATGAGCTCAGAAACTGCCAGCTCAAGGACGAGATGGAAGCACGCAAGGCAAGAAAGTAAGGAGCTTTTCCAGATGGACGATAAAAAACTCATTTTCAGCGCTATCCAGCCGACAGGTACTTTCACCCTCGGCAACTATATCGGTGCTGTAAGAAACTGGGGTCCGCTCCAGGAACAGTATAACTGCATTTACTGCGTTGCTGACCTCCACGCAATAACCGTTAAACAGGAGCCCGCAAAGCTCCGTCAGAACACTCTTGCAGCTTATGCACTTCTCATGGCTTGCGGTCTCGACCCCGAAAAGTCGATACTCTTCATTCAGAGCCATGCCCATACCCACAATGACCTCAACTGGCTGCTCTGCTGCAATACTCAGTTCGGCGAACTTTCACGTATGACACAGTTCAAGGACAAAAGTCAGAAACACCCCGACGATATAAATGCCGGTCTGTTTACATATCCCTCCCTCATGGCTGCGGATATCCTCGCTTACAACGCTGACCTCGTTCCTGTTGGTGTTGACCAGAAACAACACCTTGAACTCGCAAGAAATATCGCTCAGCGCTTTAACCAGCGCTACGGCGATTACTTCAAGCTCCCTGAGCCTTATATTACAGAAGTCGGTGCAAAGATAATGTCACTTCAGGACCCGACTAAGAAAATGTCAAAATCTGACGAGAATCCAAATGCTTGTATCCTCATTCTCGACGATAAAGATACCATTATCCGTAAGTTCAAGCGCGCCGTAACTGACAGTGAGGCTGAAGTTGCTTACCGCGAAGGTAAGGACGGCATCAATAACCTTATGTCTATCTATTCAAGCGTTACAGGCAAAGACTATGCCGCTATCGAAGCTGAATTTGCAGGAAAAGGCTACGGCGACTTCAAACTCGCTGTCGGTGAAGCTGTTGCAGACAGCCTCGAACCTGTACGTACAGAGTTCGACCGCCTTATTTCCGACAAGGCTTACCTCAAGGATTGCTATACAAAGGGCGCTGAAAAGGCAATGCGCATTTCAAGCCGCATAGTCTCAAAAGCCTATCACAAGGTCGGATTCGTCGACAGACCTTTCTGAGCTTAATGCCGGATAATCCGGCTTCTTCAGATTTCTATACAAATCATATAAAAAAACAACCTAAGATTTTGCTAAAAAGTCAAATTTCAAAAAATATGTTGATTTTTCGCGGAATTTAGGGTATTATTAGAGGAGTGCTTTTCCTATGGTCGAATATCAGCAGAAGGATAACTATTCAATCAGCGACCTGCTCGACATCGTAAGACTTCTTCGCAGTGAAGGCGGCTGTCCATGGGACAGAGAACAGACCCACGAATCTATCAGAAGCGACTTTATCGAGGAAACCTGTGAAGCGGTTGAAGCTATTGACCTCAAAGATACTAACTTGCTTAAAGAAGAATTGGGCGATGTGCTCCTGCAGGTGGTTTTCCATTGCAGGATAGAAGAGGAAAAAGGTTCTTTCGCATTCGATGAGATATGCGATGGGATATGCAAAAAGCTCATTCTGCGCCATCCGCACGTTTTTGGCGAAGTTAAAGCCGATACTACTGCGGAAGTACTGAAAAACTGGGACGCTATCAAAATGGACGAAAAGGGTCAGGAGACCTATACCGATACGCTCAACAGCGTTGCAAAGTCTCTCCCCTCGCTCATGCGTGCCCAGAAAGTCGGCAAAAGAGCTATGCGCGCAGGTATGGATTTCCGCACAGCTGAAGACGCTATGGCGTGCATAGACAGCGAAAAAGCAGAGCTTGAAAAAGCTGTTGCTTCCGGAGATGCGCAGAATATCGAGGAAGAAATGGGTGACCTTCTCTTCTCTTGCGTAAATGCGGCACGTCATCTCGGTGTAAATGCCGAGCTCGCCCTTAAAGCTTCAACTGAAAAGTTCATCAAACGTTTTTCAATTACCGAAGAACTCACAAAGGCTGACGGAATTGATATGAAGTCGCTCCCTATCGAGGAACTTGATATTTACTGGGATAAAGCAAAGAAAAAGATAATGGAGGATTCTAAAAATGACTAAGACCGAACTCATCAATTCTATCGCAGATAAAGCTAACTGCACAAAGAAGGACGCAGCTTCAGCTCTCGAAGCTACACTCGCTGCTATCGAAGAAGCTCTCGTAAACGGAGACAAGGTTTCTATCACAGGCTTCGGTACATTTGAGGTTCGCGAGAGAGGCGAAAAGACCTGCATCAACCCCAGAACTAAGGAGAAGATGGTTTGCCCGCCCAGCAAGGCTCCTGCTTTCAAGGCTGGTAAGGCTCTCAAGGATTCTATCAACAAGTAATTCTAATGGGACTGTGAGGGCGTGTACCCTCAAACATTTGCAGGTTACCGGATTTGTGCCGTATTCTTACGGCTCGGTAGCCTGCTTTTTTCATTAAATAAACAGTCCATTTTCAAACTGAAAGGAGAACATTATGCGTCTTGACAAGTATCTGAAAGTAACCCGACTGATAAAGCGCCGTACTGTTGCAAACGAAGCCTGCGACGCTGAAAAAATAGTCGTAAACGGCAAGGTCGCACGCGCTTCCTACGACGTAAAAGTCGGGGATATAATCGAAATAAATATGGGCACTAAGCCGCTTAAAGTAAAGGTGCTCAACGTAACCGAGCACGCTACAAAGGAAAATGCCGCAGACAACTATACTGTTGTAGAATAATAATTCCGCCAAAACTGATTGTTGTTTCAAATCTATCGGACGACCAATGGGCATCCGCATTCTTTATGTTTTGCTGTACTTTTTTGCAAGCAAAAACCTCCCTGAAACAGGGAGGTTTTTTATTATTTCGTATTATGAATGTCCCAGCGGAATGTCACAAATTTCGATGCCTTGGTGGTATCGAGCATATTGTTATTCTCAAGCTTGGTCAGGTCGAGGAAACGATAATTTGTCTTCTCTTCCTTGTTACCGAAGATACCTTTGAGCTTCGAGATAGCTCCGCCCGGCGACTTCTGAACAACTGTACCGAGGTGGTGGTTTTCTCTCATGAACGATATGATATCTGCCGCAGTAGTAAGCAGTTTATCGCTGACATTATACGTTCCGGCATACTTTAAGTCATCTGCATTCCTCAGATAACAGAGTACGAAATCCACGAGATTGTGCACACAGCAAAGCTGGAAGCCATACTGACCCTTACCTGATACAAACTTTGTACCGTCCTTAGGGTCGGTTATTTTTGAGACAAGATTCTCAGTGAAATTAAGAGTATACACTGGCGGAATCCTTGTGATACAGCAAAGGACCTCCTTATGGTGGAGCATTTCTGAAACGAGAGCCTTCTCGGCATTATACTTCAGAACTGCATAATTTGTACTTGTTTTAATGTCTGCATCCTCGCGAATAGGTTCGCGGGTCTTAGGGTATTCATATAGCTGAGCTGTACTGATAAGTACTATCTTTTCTGCGCCTTCCGTCATCGCATAACGGTAAATAAACTTGTCACACTGCTTAGACATATTGATTTCTTTATCTGTTACAATAGGTCCAAGGTCGTTATCAACTGTGCAAGCGGCATGAATCAGAATGTTGATCTTATAACGCTCAAAAATATCAGAGATCGCATTTTTATCTGACGGATCACACTGTTCAAACGAATAATTGAGTTTACCGTCGTTATACGGATCCTCATTGATATCAGTTGCGACAACAGCGTATCCTTTTTTGAGCAATCCCGAGCAGATGTGGCGGCCAATGAGTCCGCATCCTCCTGTTACAAGAACTGTCTGCATACTTCATACCCTCCTTTCATCAATCATAAATCCCTCAATTAAATATTATATCATATTTTGCAAAGCTTTGCAATACTTTTAAGAATATTTTTAAGTAAAAGCACTCCTTTCAAAGCATCTGTTCAATTAACAGATAGGCTAAATAATCACTTTTTTCCATTAGCATCGTCGATAAGTGCCTCAACCTGTGCTGAGATCTTATCGTATGTTTCGTTCCACGGAGTACCGTGAGAAGATGCACGAAGCTCGTTATCGAGTATTGTACTGCAATCATCGTTAACAGCGAGTGAGAAATCAATAACAGGGTTTTCGTCAGCAAGACGCTGCATTTCGTTCTGCATATCGACCATTTCGTCGGTCCAGCCGTAGTCATTTCTGAACTGTTCATCGCCGAGCTTACGAGTATCCTCGTTGAGACGTGAGAAGCGTTTACAGTCGAGGAAACGTGCAACACCCTGAGGATTTGCGCCGCCCTTAATGAAAGTATAAGCTTCCATGCCGACAGGGATATAGTAATCATCAGCATCGGGGTCCTTAGGCATGGGAACGAAGAAAGCATCGTCGCCGTAGATTTTCTTCCACTGCTCAGGCTCCTTGTAGAGTTCATAGAGACCAACGGGATAGAACAGCATTTTTCCTTCGCCGACATATTCGGGGTGAACTTCCCAGCCGTAGTCGCCTTCGCCTACTGCAACGCCGCCTATTTTGTGAATATCGAACATGAAGTTCTGCACACGCTCCATAGCCGGGTCACCGAGATTATCGACGAGTTTGCCGTCTTCGAGAGTGATTCCGGGAACCCCGGTAGTACCCATGAATGCCGACTGGAACCACCAGCCGTCCACACCGTAACGCTGATTATCAACGTCAACGAATTTCTGAATCATCGACTCGAAAGCATTCCAGTCCCACTTACCCTGTGCATAGAGGTCAGCGGGGTCGTCGAGACCAGCCTCCTCCATAGTCTTGCGGTTGTAGATACAGCCGACGTTATCGCCTGTAGCCTGAACGAGAGCGAGGTAATGGTCATCGCCCCACTTGTATCTGTCGTTAAGGTCTTTTACGTCCTCCCAGAGAGGTGAATCGTAGTCGATATAGTCATCAGTCGGGACGAAAACATCGCTCAGAGCACCACGCGGGATAGCGTCCTTATCGCCGCCCCAGAAGAAGTCAATACCGTCGCCGGCGAGCATCTTGGTAGAGAGTTCCTCATAGCGCTGATTCCAGTCCTTTATCTGGACATATTCAATTTTTCCGTGATATTTTTCTTCAAAGAGCACAAGCTCAATAGGTTTGGTTTTACCCGTCGAATCGGGGTTAATATCCCAGTTTGCGAACCATTTTATGGTCTTATTTTCGAGTTCTTCGTCAGGAAGAAGGTCAGATTCGAGGGCAGCGTCCTTTATCTTCTCTCTTACATCTGCTGCAACATCTGCATCTGAATAATCTTCCGAAGAGGACGATGACGACTCTTTACTGCTGCATGAAGTCAGCGACATGGAAGCAGCTGCCATAAGAAGCGCTGAGGTGAATGCTAATATTTTTTTCATCATATTGGCTCCTTTTTATGTATTTACCCATGTTCGGGCATACTATCGGATTTTCTTTATTATAACATTTTCCGATATACCATGTCAATATCCAAATTCCATATAAATTATGTAAAATTTTAGTAGATTTGCTGTATTAATACACTCGTAGTTTACAAAATGTAAACAAAACTTACAAAAATATTTCGTATTTTAAACAGTCAAATTTTACATTTGACACCTGTTGCTGCCCTCTTTTGAAAACGCACAACGTCCACGCATATTGCACTCCGCACAGCCGCCTTTTTTATGCTGAGTGATAGGTTCATCAGACACACCTATTATTGCTGTAACTGACTTTGAAGGTATCAGCAGTGAATTTGCCGTAACCGTAAGACCTATTCTCCGCTGAGCATTCAGTGCATACAGAAGTTCCTTTTGCAGTGATATGGGAAGGTCGCCGTAACCGGGACTGAATCTCCATGTGCGGTAAACCTTGCTTCCGGCAAAAATTTCCTCCTCTGCCCTGTTGCAAACCTGCTCAATAGCTGCACTGCACAGACAATCATATGCAAGCGACTCGGTCATATCAGTTACAGCCGCCTGACGAATCAGTTTATCCGCCTCCGCTGAAACAGTAGCAGCAAAAATTATAGCTTTCTTGCAGCCGGAAAGGTGACTGCGAATGTCTTTGCCGGTCAGTGGGACATTAACTCCGCTTAAATGAACACCGTCGTCAGCAAACGTGACTTCCACCTCGCGGTACACATAAGCCGGACGCAGCCGCTTACGTACTATCGGCTCACAGTTGTCGAGTATAGCCGTAATGCGCTCATCAGGCTCGCCGCGGACTCCCATATAGCGCGCTGCTTCGCTTTTAGATACTTGAGAAAGCTCCATCACGCATTAATAATGCCCGAAACAGCATCGCTTATTTTGCGTGCAACGTAGGCATTGTTCATTGTATAGAGGTGGACTCCGTCAACTCCGCTTGCAGCGAGGTCGACTATCTGATTTATAGCGTATGCGATTCCGGCATCGCGTAAAGCTTCGGGATTATGCTCATAGCGCTGCATTATCTTAACAAATTTACGCGGCAGACTCGCTCCACAGGTCGTTACCATTCGCTCAATCTGATTTTTGTTAACTACCGGCATAATTCCGGCTTCTATCGGTATATTGATACCTGCCGCAGCAACTTTCTCGCGGAAATCGTAGAAGCTGTCGTTATCGAAAAAAAGCTGAGTTATAAGGTGGTCAGCACCGGCTTCAACCTTTATTTTGAGGTTTTCAATATCCTCCTCTATTGTTTCAGCATCAGGATGACACTCAGGATAGCACGCTCCGGCAATATCGAAGTCGCCTTTAGTACGCAGATAAGAAATGAGGTCACTCGCATGAAGGAAGTCCTCTACAGGAGGAATATCAGGATTGATATCGCCTCTGAGTGCAAGAATATTGCTTATTCCGCGCTTTTCAGCCTCAGAGATAGTAGAATCTATCTCAGCTTTAGTAAAATTAATGCATGGCAGATGAAGTACAGGAGTAATGCCGCTTTCTTTGATTTTTGAGGCAATATCAAGTGCAAAACGGTTGTTTCCGCTTCCGCCGGCACCAAATGTTACACTGATAAAATCGGGGTTAAGTCCGCCAAGTTCATCGAGTGTCTGATAAATAACGTCAATCGAACTTGTCTTCTTCGGCGGAAAAACTTCAAACGAGAAAACCGTTTTTTCTTTAAATAAATCTTTTATCTTCATAATAGTATCCTTTCTAATCAATAGACCAATCTATCGGTTCAAGTCCCTGCTGAATGAGGAACTCATTTGCCTGTGAAAAATGTCTGCATCCAAAGAAACCGTTATATGCTGAAAGCGGACTCGGGTGAGCAGATTTAAGAACAAAATGTATCGGATTAGTGATAAACTGCTGTTTTGCCTTAGCATCACTTCCCCAAAGCATGAAAACCATCGGTTTATCACGGAGGTTCAGCAGTTTGATAACATCAGTTGTAAAGTGTTCCCATCCTTGATTGCGGTGACTTCTCGGCTGATTAGCCCTCACAGTCAGAACAGAATTGAGAAGTAAAACACCGTTGCTCGCCCATTTTGTCAGTTCACCATGCTTCCCGAGGTTATCGATTCCGACATCGTCACGTATTTCCTTGAATATATTGACAAGCGACGGCGGCGGCGCTACACCTTTCCGGACAGAAAAGCTCAGTCCATGAGCCTGCCCTTCACCGTGATAGGGGTCCTGCCCGATTATAACACACTTTACATCATTATATGATGTATACTTCAGCGCGTTGAAAATATCATACATTCCGGGAAAGATTTTTTGTGTGCTGTACTCTCTTTTAAGAAATTCACGAAGCCGGAGATAGTATTCCATCTTGAACTCGTCTTTCAGGAGTTCGTCCCATTCATTTCCGAAATTGACCATATTATCCTCCAGATAAAAACTTAGGGACAGCCAAAGGTTATTCCCTTTACCGCCGTCCCACTCTGTCAGTTATTGTAGACTGTGTCCTCGTAATATTTGAACTTTACGAGTGTATTTCTCTTGTATGTAAGTGACCCCTGCTGATTAAAGGGGATTCTGTCGTATGCCTGACGTGAGCATTCGACCTTGACTTTCTGACCTTTTCGCGTAAGGAATACAAGCTCATAATACTCATCGACCAGTTTCTGCTGACCTGTACTTTCGATGATTCTGAGCCTGTCGTCACATTTACGGATAAGGGTAGCCATTTCGACGATAGGCTGAGATGTTTTTTTCTGTTGCGGCTCATCCTGACGCGCTCTGTCGGGACGACCTCCACGCTGTTGAGGTACACTGCCTTCATTCTCTTCAAGGAAAATGTTCAAAAAGCGCATGAACGGACTTTTTCCACCAAAAAGAAGAATAACAAGAAGGAGTACGACAACAATTGCTCCAAGCAGAATGAACAGATTTTTCATCTGCGGAGTTAAGGTAACAAGCGTTGCCATCTGAGGTGTCATATTATGTTTCCTTTCTTTTAATACGGCTGTTGACAGCCCATAAATATCCACTATTTATTATATATTATTTTCTGTGAATTTGCAAGATATATTTGCAATTTTCTGCGATATGCTGTATAATAATCAGTAAAGTATGCTAATTTGGAGGAAAATATGCAGAAAATTCTCGGACATATGCGAAAGGCTATCCAGCAATATGATATGATTCAGGACGGCGACCGTATTGCTGTCGGTGTATCAGGCGGAAAGGACAGTCTTGTCCTGCTTGAAGGACTTGCGCGGCTTCGCAGTTTTATCGGTATCGAATACGATGTTGTCGCACTGACTATCGACCCGAATTTTAAAGGACAAGCAGGTGACTATACGGCTGTAGCTGAGATGTGCAGACGGCTTAACGTTGAGTATCACATCGTCTCTACTCATATCGGCGAGATTGTATTCGACGTAAGAAAAGAGCCAAATCCGTGTAGTTTATGTGCGCGAATGAGACGCGGTGCCCTAAACAATTCGGCAGCCGATTTCGGATGTAACAAAGTTGCCCTCGGTCACAACTACGACGACACAGTCGAAACATTTCTCATGAATCTTTTCACAGAGGGCCGCATCGGCTGCTACTCGCCTGTTACCATTCTCGACGACAAAAACCTGACCGTTATACGTCCACTTGTACTTGCTGAGGAAAAAGAAATACGTCGTGCTGTCAGGAAAAACGATATTGAAATAGTCAAGTCTGCTTGTCCTGCCGACGGTCACACCAACCGTCAGAAGACAAAAGAGTTCATCGCTTCACTCGAAAAAAGTGACCACGGACTTAAAGACCGTCTTTTCGGTGCACTTGTACGTTCAGGAATTGATGGGTGGGGAATAAATAGCAAAGGTCAATGAATTAACATTGACCTTTTTCCGTATAAAAAAGGCTCTCCAAAGCGGAGAGCCTTTAATATTACTTATTGAGAATTGTGACTAATTAATTAGTCTTCCTTCTTTCTAAGAACGAATGCAGTACCAAGAGCAACTGCAAGACCAGCAACAGCAACGCCGCAGCCAGCTACACCTGTCTTAGGAGCGTCAGCCTTAGCTGTTGTAGAAGCCTTAGTTGTAGAACCAGCCTTAGTTGTTGTGGAACCAGCCTTAGCTGTTGTAGAACCAGCCTTAGATGTTGTTGTAGCAGGTGCCTCAGATGATGTAGTAGCAGGTGCCTCAGATGATGGCTCTGTAACAACTTCGTCAGCGATAGCGATGTAACCGTCCATTGTTGTATCAATGTTAGCAAGAGCAGCAACCTTAGCTACGTTAGCAGAAGAAGCAGCGAAAGGTCTAGCAGAGTTGTAGATACCGCTTACGAATGTGTAAGCCTGCATGTTGCAGCCTGTCTCGTCAACAGCCTTGTTGATGAAGATATCTTCAGCGCTTTCGTTTCTGTAGATGATGTCGATCGGGAATACATCGCCCTTCTTAGCATCAGCAGGAACCTTGAGGTCGAAAGTCCACATTGAACCATCCTGTCCGTCATCAGCTTCACCAGCTGTAGCAACGAAGAAACCGCTGAATCCCTCGGGAGCTGTAGGATCAGCCTTAGGCTTGCTGGGCATGATATCCTCAATAGCTGCGCCCTTTGTAGCAAGAGCGCCCTTAGAGTTAGGAACGAGTTCTAATCTGCTATCAAAGAATACGTGGAGACCTGTAGAAGCGTACTTACCAGCAGCACCGCTTACATCGAGTGAGCAAGTAATTGTCTTGCCAGCGATATCAGCAGCATCGTCGTAAACAACTTCGTTGCCCTTGCCATCAACATTGATAGTGAGAACAGGCTTTACAGTAGCATTAGCAGCTGTACCATAGTTTGTGAGGTCAGTTTTCTGTCCATCAGGATAATCAGCAGCGAGAGCTGCAACGGATGATGCAGAAGCAGCAACAGCAGCAACTGCGAGAGCAGACATTGCCTTCTTTAAAGAATTCTTGTTCATTGTAATTCTTTCCTTTCAGATTTTTTTGTTTATGTTATGTCTGCCGTATTACAACGGCAGACAAACAAAGCTTAAGTTTTAATTATTTGGCTTAGCCATTTAAATTAGTCATTGATTATGTAGGGTGAACCCTCAAGAACCTTGTTCCAAAGCTCTCTTGTAGCAGCGCCCTTCTCTGTAGTAGTTGACTGCTCAGAGTACATTGCAAGAATGTAAGTTGCATCAGTACTGTTGATTGTTCTTACCATCTTGTCTGCAACGTAGTTATTAGAATCAATCTCGTTTGTTACATCTGCGAGGAATGCAGCGAGCTGATCAAGGTTCTGATCTGCATCTTCTGCATCGAGGAGTGAGCTGCGTGAGAATCTTGTTCTTTCGCTGCCTGTTGCTCTGTCAGAGTACCAGTCAAGAACATCTGTAGCGTCCTTTGAGTCAACTGCAAAGTCGAGGTTTGCATCACCCTTAAGACCAACATAAACTGTTGCTACAGGGAATGTATTGTCATCGCTCTGGATCTTATTGCCTTCAAGAGTGATTACATTGCCGAATGCGTCCTTGATATCCTCAGAAGCGTAGAGCGCAAGATCGTGCTTGAATGAAGTTACCTTATACTCGAATACGTTAGCGGGTGTAGCTGTACCAAAGTCAACAGAATCTGTTACATCCTTAGTTTCCTTTGCATTTACAACGTCAGTCTTGACAGAACCGTCTTCGTTCTTAACATAATCGCCATTGTCGTAGATGTACATCTGAACAACTTCAGAGATAAGCTTTACAGACTTGATCTGATTCTTATTGAAGCTCTTCTGTACGCTGAGGTAGTAACCTGTATCAGCTGTTACTTCATAGCTGTACTTAACAGATGTTACAGCGGCTGTTGTAGTTGTTGTTGTTTCTGTTGTAGATGTCGAAGTTGTTGATGTCGAAGTTGTAGATGTCGAAGTTGTTGATGTTTCTGTTGTAGATGTCGAAGTTGTAGATGTCGAAATTGTAGATGTTTCTGTTGTAGATGTCGAAGTTGTAGATGTCGAAGTTTCTGTAGACTCTGTAGTAGATGTCGAAGTTGTAGATGTTTCTGTTGTAGATGTCGAAGTTGTAGATGTCGAAGTTTCTGTAGACTCTGTAGTAGATGTCGAAGTTGTTGAAGTTTCTGTTTCTGTAGACTGTGTTGTAGATGTCGAAGTTGTTGTTTCAGCTTCCTTAGGCTGAGCCTCAACGACTCTCTTGATCTTTACATCAACAGAAGCGCTGCCGCCATTATTCTGTCCAATTGTTGAGAAATCAACGTCAACTGTGAACTGCTTGTATGAATCCTTGAACACATAGTCTGCGTAGTTGTCAGGGAGATATGTATCATTGAAGAATGTTTCAACCTCTGACTTTTCAGCATCTGTGAACTTACCAGTAATTGTTGCCTTACCATTTGCAGCCTCGACAGTAACATCTGTGATATCATCAACAAATGCGCCGAGCTGGTCAGCAGTAATATCAATTACATAAGGATCAGCAATTGCGTTTGCAAATGTGAGAGCCTTATCAAAAGCCTTATTGAATGCAGGGCTCTGTGCAGCATCAGCGCCGCTTGCAGGGATCTGCTTGTTGAACTTGTTCTCGAGCTTCTGAGCATAAGAATTTGACTTGAATGCAGCGATAGCATCCTTTGAAGTAGCATACTTCTTAACGCCGTTTGTATTAAATGACCCAGCCTTGTTTATAGCCTTCTTAGCTCTGTTAAGCTGCTTCTCATAGTAAGCTACTGAATCGTCGATCTGCTTGTAAGCGCTTGATGTATCAATGCCGTACTTAGCCTGAACATCATCAACAGCAGACTTAGCGTTGCCCTTGAGAGCATTGAAAGCAGCGTATGCGTAATCGATAACACCAGCACCGTTGTAAACCTCTGTGCCATCGAGCTTCTGAAGAGGAACGAACTTAACGTTTGCCTTCATAGTAGTAGCGTCCTGAAGAGCACTGCCGTCGAATGTGATCGTGAACTCACCGCCGATCTTTAAATCGCCGAAGATATCATCATTGACTTCAAGCTCAGGAGCATTATACTGCTTAGCAAGATCCTTAAGAGCGCCGCCGATTGTATTCTTGCCCTTTTCTGTAAATGTAGGAGTGATATCGTCAACAACAATCTTCATAGTGATGTTGCCGAATCTGTCAACTGTGTAAACAGGCTCCTTAGTGTAATTACCATCAGCGTCTACACCGTGAACATTATCAAGAAGAGCCTTTGTAACGTCCTTGAAGTTGCCTGTCTTTGAGATAATTGTATCAAAGTACTTGCTGATCTCAATTGTTCCGCTTGTCTTACCAGTAGTAAGCTTGCTGAACACGAGCTGATTCCAAGTAGAATCCTCATAAACAGTAAGAAGCTTTGTAGCCTCATCTATACTATCCCCATAATACTCATCAGCATCGTTAGGAACAATGTAGAGAAG
Organism: uncultured Ruminococcus sp.; assembly: GCA_900315975.1. The sequence continues at coordinate 32,829 of ONBA01000016.1, read as the reverse complement.
ACCGTCTTTCTCATTAAGTGTTATGTTTGTGTTTGCTGCTGTAACAACTGCGTTATCAGCGAGATCAATGTTGCTTACATCTGCAGCATTAGCAGCTGTAAGGCACTGAGCAAGAGCAACCGGAACTACTGAAGCGGAAGCGATAGCTCTTTTGAAAATTGATTTCTTCATTGTCTTATACCTCTCTAAAAATTTTTTCCCGTTATTCTTGTCAAATTCTGTCCGAATTCAACCATCCGAGATGCATTTAAAGGCAACTGAATACAGCTAGCCTAAAAATTCATACTTTCATTTTATCACACCTCGACTAATAAGTCAAGGAAAATGCCATATTTTTATCAAAAATAATTGACGATTAATCGTCTTAGTTTTTGTAAGTATTTCACAATCTTATTTGTCTATCTATCGCAGAAAAATCGGCTATTATGCTATCTGTACATTATTTGGTTTTTATTACAAACTTTTATATTTCCACCCTTTTCAAAGAGTATTATATCACCGCTTTCTCGTTTAGTCAACAGGAAAATAATACAAAAAACCGGACCCGAAGGTCCGGTTTAATGTTAACTGATTACTCAGCGTTCACATACTCTTCAAAGTGTTCGCCTCTGTGCTGATCAGCAAGAACCATATTCCAGATTGTATGATCCTTTGTGTCAGCTGAAGCAGTTGACTTGATTGAGTAGAATGCGAGGATCCAGGAAGCATCAGATGAGTCGATCTTTCTGTTAGCAGTGTCGGCCTTTCTTGTCTTCCAGTTTGCCTCATCGTAAACGTCTCTGTCAACGTCTGCGAGGAATGCACAAAGCTGATCAAGCTCAGGATTTTCATTTACGAACTTGTTTGTATCAGGTGTGATTCTGATTGTATCTGCACTTATCTCCTTGGGCTTTGTAGCAAGCTCTGAGTAGTATGCAAGTACGTTAGTAGCATCACTTGAATCTACCTTGTTATCAAGGTTAGAGTCACCCTTAACACCAATGTAAACTGTAAATGTTAATGCCTTACCTGTAGCGTCCTTGAGAGGTGCATCATTATAGTAAACAGCAACTTCGTAAGCGAATGTTGTGTTATTTACATCGTATGCATCCTCAGGTGTGCTTGCGCCCTTCTTAACGTCCTTGAATGTTACCTTCGAGAGGAATTCAGTAGCATCGATAGGTGTTACGCTGCCCTTCTCATCAACTGAGTAGAACTTAACGCCATCGAGGTGACCCTTCTTGAAGTTTCTAGGATCGTGGCTGAAGTAGTAACCGTTTACAGGTGTACCCTCAGCATAAACAGATGTTGTTACGCCAGGTGTAGTTGTTGATGTAGATGTAGATGTAGAGCTTTCTGTCGACGGTGATGTTGTATCAGTTGTCGATGTAGAAGTCTCTGTTGAAATTGTTGTCGACTCGCTTGTCGATGTAGAAGTCTCTGTTGACTTTGTTGTCGACTCGCTTGTCGATAGAAGTCTCTGTTGACTTTGTTGTCGACTCGCTTGTCGATGTAGAAGTCTCTGTTGACTTTGTTGTCGACTCGCTTGTCGATGTAGAAGTCTCTGTTGAAATTGTTGTCGACTCGCTTGTCGATGTAGAAGTCTCTGTTGAAATTGTTGTCGACTCGCTTGTCGATGTAGAAGTCTCTGTTGACTTTGTTGTCGACTCTTCTGTTGTATTAGTAGTTGAAGTTGATGTTTCTTCAGGAAGAACCTCAATTGAACCACCGATACCAAGTATGTTTGCGGTAATGTCGTTACCGTTTTCATCACTTACAAAGAGCTTATCAAAATCAACATGATAGATTGTACCAGGCTTTGCGTCAGCAGGAATAATGTACTCGATTGTCATCATAGTAGCACCATTCACAGCTGCTATACCGTTGCCGTCCTTGTCTGCAAATGCAAACTCGGATGTTGCAGGGTTGTACTCAAGCTTAGCACCGTAAGGTGTACCGGAAGCAGAAGCGATAACAGGATCAGTTGAAAGAACGAACTGACCGCCGCTGATCATGAGGCCGTTTTTAGCGGGATCAAGAACAGTCATTGTAAGAGTTACCTTTTCTCCAGCCTTACCCTTAACATTGTTGAGCTGCCAGCCTACTACACCCTTAGGAACTGAAACAGTAGTTGTTGTACCTGTTGTCTCAGTAGCTGTAGTCTGTGTAGTTGAAGCAGTTGTCTTAGTTGTTGTGTCTGTTGACTTAGAAGTAGAATCAGTAGACTGTGTTGATGTCTCAGAAGTTGAAACAGTAGTTGTTGAAGATGTTGTTACAGTTGATGTAGTAGATGAAGTAACAACAGGCTCAACAATTGTGATAGAACCAGCAATCGGGAGGATCTGCTTTGTAATATCATTGCCGTTAGTGTCAGATACATTGAGTTCTGTAATATTTACAGGATATGTACCGGGCTTAGCATTTTCAGAAACCTTATAAGTAAGAGTGATTACAGTATCGCCGTTGCCAGCAACAACACCCTCACCGATTTCGTGAGCGAATGCAAATCTGTTTACATCGCCATCGACACCGTTAACGATCTTAGCGCTGTAAGCGTCAGAACCTGTACCGCCAACAATAGCGATATCGCCTTCATTTGTCATTACGAACTGAGCGCCGCCAACAGGGAGTGCAGAACCACTGGGATCGAGCACTGTGATCTTGAGAGTTACCTCTTCACCGGCCTTAGCTGTAACAGATTCAACCTGCCAGCCGATTGCTCCGCGAGGAACGCTGACTGTTGTAGTTGTAGAAGTTGATGTAGATGTAGATGTAGACGATGATACAGTTGTATCAGTTGTCTTTGTTGTTGTGTCAGTATCAGTTGATACTGTTGAAGTTGTAGTATCCTTTGTAGTTGTTGCAGAAGAAGTTGTTGTCTTCGGATTTACAACATTGATAGCACCGTTAACGCAAACTACGCGATCTGTCATGTCTGCGCCGTCAGCGGAAGAAACATTGAAGAAATCATTGTTCCAAACTACAGGATATTGACCCTCAGGAGTACCCTCGGGAACTACATAGCTGATTGTGAATACCTTAGCACCGTTTGCAGCTGTCATCTCGCCGCCGTTCTCATCTGCGAATGCAAACTCGAATGTAGACGGGTTAGCAACTATCTTAGCGCCGTACTCACCAGCAGCAATGCTGTCATATGTAACAGTGTCAGCTGTTACCTTGAACTGCGCACCGCCGATAGGAAGATTTACCTTGTTAGGATCGAGAACGATAACAGGTACTGCAACTGTCTCACCGGGCTGTGCATCAACTTCCTGGATATCCCATGCAACTGCACCGTCAGGAAGTGAAATTACAGAAGTTGTAGCAGTTGTTGTTGATGTAGATGTTGATGTTGTGTCTGTGTCTGTAGACACGGTTGTTTTTGTTGTTGTGTCAGTAGAATCAGTTGTTGTAGTAGATGTAGATGTTGTAGTGTCCTCATCAACGATGATAGCACCGTTTATGAAGCTTATCTTAGCAGTGATATCCTCACCGTTTGAATCAGATACGAATGCATCTGTCCACTCAACAGGGTACTTACCGGGCTTTGCATTTTCAGCAACCTTGTAAGTAAGCTTGATTACTGCTGAACCGTCCTTAGCCTCTACGCCAGCACCGTCCTTATTTGCGAAAGCAAACTCGTTAGTGTCTACATTAAATGTAAGAGCAGCAGAGTATCCATCAGAACCAGCAGCAGTGCTGAGAGTGATAGGATCAGAAACGGGGAGATCGAACTGAGCGCCGCCTACTGAGAGGTTAGCTGTACCAACAGTAACCTTAGCCTCAAGCTCAACAGTCTCGCCGGGCTTAGCGTGCTTCTCGTCGATTGTCCATGTGATATCGCCGTCAGTAACATCATCGATGATGATCTTACCGTTAACGAGTGTAACATTGCTTGTGATGTCATTTCCGTTTGCATCTGAAATGAATGCGTTCTTGCCCCAAACTACGTCATATTCGCCAGCAGGTGTACCTGCAGGGATATCGAAGTTTACGACTGCAACGATTTCACCGTCAGCAGCAACAGTACCATCGCCGTTTGCGTTAGCGAATGCGATCTCGTTTGTTGCTGTGTTAGATGTAACGTCTCCATTGTAAGCAGCGGACTGCTTGCCAACAGAAGCGAGTGCGAACTTGTCGCTTGAAACTACGAACTGTGCACCGCCAACGGATACGTCGCCCTTTGTACCGGAAACGGCGATCTCCATCTTAGCTGTGCTGCCAGCCTTAGCGTGAACTGTGGGGATCTCCCAAGTTACAGAACCATCTGTTGTATCAGACTCAACAGTAATTGAACCATTCTTGAGAGTAACCTGCTTTGTGATTTCATTTCCGTTTGTATCGCTTACGAAAACGTTTGCCCACTCAACGGGGTATACGCCGGAAGCGTTAGCGGGAACTTCAAATGTAAGAGTAGCGATCACAGCACCGTTAGCAGCAATGTGAGCATCACCCTCATTTTCGCCGAAAGCGAATTCGCTTGTGCCAGCGTTAGCAACGAGCTTAGAGCTGTATGCAGCGCAGTCAGCACCAGCAGCGCTGAGTGCGATAGGAGCCTTAGCGTTGATATCGAACTGAGCACCTGCAACTGCAAGGTCAGACTGACCGTCAACAATAACGTCCATCTTTACAGTAGAACCAGCCTTAGCTTTAACATTCGGAATAGCCCAAACAGCCTTACCGTCGTTAGCAGTTGTGACAGTTGTTGTTTCTGTAGAACCAGTAGTTGTTGTTGTTGTTACAGTAGTTTTAGTAGTTGTTGTTGTAGAAGTTGTAGCTGTTGTAGTAGTTGTTGTATCATCACCGAGGATAGTGATGTTTGCAGCATTAATAGTTGCATCAAACTCTATCTTGTTATAGCCATCTTCTACTACGTGGAATCTTGAAAGCTTCCAATCGTACTTACCGGGCTTTGCAGTCTCAGGAATCTTGAATGAAAGAACCATTACAGGCTCAGATTCCTTTACAGCTGTAGGATCACCAGCGTTGAGAGTTGTACAATAGTATGTATCCTTGATCTTCTCAAACTTGTGAGTACCGTTGTCATCAACTGCATAGCAGAGTTCATCATCGAGTGAGTAAGTGATTCCCTGGGGGAGATCAGACTCATCAAGACGAACGATGTACTGGCTTACCTTGTGGCTGCCAGCCTTGACAGAAACTTCAACGTCAACCTTGTCGCCGGGCTTAGCAGTGATGTCCTGAGGTGTTACGATAAAGTCAGAAGCAACCTTGCCAGGCTGTACGGTAGTTGTTGTAGACGTTGTTGTCTGTTCACCGTCACCGGTGATGATAATTGTACCGGGCTCGATAGTAGCATCGAACTCAAGCTTGTTGATACCGTCCTCAACAACGTGGAATCTTGAGATGTTCCAGTTGTAAGTACCGGGTTTAGCGTTTGCGGGGATCTTGAAATTATAGATGATAACAGGCTCATCTTCATTTACAGGAGTAGGATCGCCGCCTGAAAGTGTTGAGCAGTAATAAGTATCGCCGAGAAGCTCGTACTCATAGTTACCCTTTGCGCCAACAGCGTAGCAAAGCGGATCATCTACTGTATAAGTGATACCCTGCGGGAGATCAGACTCATCAAGACGAACGATGTACTGACCAACCTTATGGTTTCCAGCCTTAACGCCTACCTCAACCTCAACCTCTTCGCCGGGCTTAGCAGTAACAGTCTTAGGTGTTACGATAAAGTCGCTCTTGGCGTTGGGATTGGGAGCCTTAGTAGTTGTAGTATTGGGCTGGTTCTTAGTAGTTGTGGGTGCTGTAGTGTTACTTGTGCTAACTCCGTCACCCTCGATAACGATCTTACCGGGCTTAACGTTTGCGTCAAACTCGATCTTATTGATACCGTCTTCAACAACATGGAATCTTGAGATATTCCAGTCATACTCACCGGGCTCTGCTGTAGCAGGGATAGTGAAGTTGAAAATGATAACCGGCTCGTCTTCCTTTACAGGTGTAGGATCACCTGAAGAAAGTGTTGAGCAGTAATAAGTATCACCGAGGAGTTCATACTCAAAGTTACCCTTTGCGTCAACAGCGTAGCAGAGACGATCTTCTACTGAATACTTGATTCCCTGGGGGAGATCAGATTCATCGAGACGAACAACATACTGACCTACCTTATGGCTGCCAGCACTTGCATAAACCTCAACTTCAACTGTTTCACCGGGCTTTGCTTTGATTTCATTAGGAGTTACAACGAAGTCAGCCTGAACAGCAGTCTTATTGACAGCTCCGTCCAGCACTTCTCCCATACTAACGTTAGGCTGCTCAGCAGAAATACTGCCGGCAGCACTAACATTAAAAGGAGAAGCAAATGCACTCGACATGAGCGATACGCTCATTGCGAAGGACGTAACTGCCGCAAGCAGTTTCTTCATTTGTGCATTTCCTTTCCGAGCATTTGCTCTATTAGATTAAATCACCTTAAATTTTGATTACTTCTGAAGAGCAGAGTTTGCGCAGGGAAGTTCCTTTACAAGGTGAACAATGCTCTGGATGATAGCAAGTGAGTCGTTGGAATCGATCTCAGTTGTATCCTTATCGCAGCAGTTAGCGTTGATCTTACCCTGATCAGTGATCTTGTAAGCTGAAGAATCGTGGAGCCACTTGTTGAGAACAACAACGTCAGCGATGTTAACCTTCTTATCGCAGTTTACGTCACCGTAGAGAGCGTCGCCAGGCTTAACTGTTGTAGTTGTAGTAGTTGTTGTGCCGTCTTCTGATGTAGAAATTGTTTCTGTAGTAGTTGTTGTTGTTGTAGTTGTTGTTGTAGTTGTAGTAGTAGTTGTTGTTGTACCGTCGCCCTCGATAACGATCTTACCAGGCTTTATTGTAGCGTCGAATTCAAGCTTATTGAAGCCGTCTTCAACAACGTGGAATCTTGAGATGTTCCAGTCATACTCACCGGGAGTAGCTGTCTCAGGAATTTTGAATGTGAAGATGATAACAGGCTCTTTCTCATTTACAGGTATAGGATCACCTGAAGAAAGTGTTGAGCAGTAGTATGTATCACCGAGGAGTTCATACTCGAAGTTGCCCTTTGCATCAACTGCGTAGCAGAGAGGATCTTCTAATGTGTATGTGATGCCCTGGGGGAGGTCTTCCTTGTCAAGGCGAACAACGTACTGACCAACCTTGTGGCTGCCAGCGCTTACATAACACTCAACGTCAACTGTATCACCGGGCTTAGCAGTAACAGTCTTAGGTGTTACGATGAAGTCTTCCTTAGCATTAGGATTTACAGGCTTAGTTGTCTGCGGAGCATCTGTAACTGAAGCAGTTGTTGTTGTAGTTGTTTTAGGAGTGGATGTAGTTGAAGCTGTTGTTGTTGTAGTCTGCTGCTGACCTGCACCCTCAATTGTGATTGTGAGGCTCTTAAGATTGAGCTTACCGTTCTTAGTAGTCATCTTGCCGTTGCTCTCGATCATGTTAGACATATTGTCCGGGTATTCAGCCTCGGGAACATAGTCAGCAAAATCGATTGTGTATGTACCGGGAGGTGTACCCTTCTTGAATACAGCGTCCTGAACATAGATCGGGTAAGAATCAGACTTTTCGCCAGACCACTTGTAGCCGGAACCGTCCTTAGCTGTGATCCATGTAGCTGAACCCCAAGCATTAGCGATGTTACCAGACTTGTAACCAGCCTGTGAGAAGTACTGTGCGTCACCAGTAGCGCTGAAGTAGTCGCCCTTTCTCGTGTTCTGAACCATTGTACCAGCGAAACCAACGAGTGTATTGCTGTTACCTGTAGAACCGTCAGCGAGAGTTACGTCTCTCTTGTCTGTGTAGTACTCTGTACCAGCCTCATGGCTCTCGAAGGAAACGTAAGCTGTAGAAGCGTCGCCGTCCTTAGAGTTTACAGACCACTGGCAAGTAAGTGAATCACAATCGTTTGTACCCTCAACGAGGTAGATACCGAAGGGGATTGTAACGTCGCCAGCAGCGATCTGATCAGCAGTGATTGTTGTGCTTACAGCCTTACCAGCTGTATCTTCAAAAGCACGGATCTCAAGACTCTTGCTTGCGTCAGCAGCACCTGTAGCAAAAGGAACTGCTGAGCCTACCATTGATGCAGCCATAGCAAGTGAAGCAGCTGCAGAAATAAGTTTCTTCATTTGTAATAATTCCTTTCTTTAGGGTTTTACGCCTATTAATAACTTATGAATTGGGTTTGTATTCCTTTGTAAGGGGGACAAATCAGATAATCTTCAGATAGTGGCTATAGATTAAAGAGTAGTGATAAGACCAGCGTCGTACTTCTGGATAGTAAGTGCGTCATTAGCTGTTACACCAGCAACACCGTCAACATCTGCGTTGATCTTGCCCTGGTCGCTAAGAGCATACTTGTCCTTGTTACCGATCGACTGGAGAATAGCAACTGCATCTGCAACTGTTACGTCGCCGCTTTCGTTAGCGTCGCCGCGGAGACCCTTCTTTCCAGTTGAAGGCTCTGTTGTAGTTGTCTGAGTACTGCCGATTGTTACGCTGCCGGCTGTTGTCTTAACGTTGTAAGAAACCTTAGCGCCGCCTTTTGTGTAACCGCAGTCAATAGCAGTGTTCTTCTCACCTGACTTATCACGGGTTTCTCTATCAGTGGGAACGATACTGATTTCAGCTACTGTACCGTTGCTTGCATTTGCTGCAACCTTACCGGTGATCGTGCAGAATGTACCCTCGCCCGAGATCCAGCTTGATGCGCTGTCAACAGATGTTGACCACATAACTGCTATCGAGCCCTTGTTTTCTGCGTAGCTGTTAAATGTAGGAAGCAGTGATGCGGAAGAATCCCCGCTTACTGATCCTGCAAGTTTGCCTGCCTTGATATCTGTGATCTCAAGAACAGATGAATCGTACTGAATTGAGAAGTTGCAGCACTGAATACCATTTGAAGGTATATCAGCCATAGATACGTCCACAGTGAACTGCCCTCCTGCCTCTGCTGTCGTCTTGCTGACGGATATCTGCACTGTTTCGTCAGCCGCAACAGCGGGAGCGATTGAGCAGACTGAAAGTGAAAGCATCGCTGCGGCCATAGCCCCGATGACTATCTTTTTTGTCTTCATGATTTTTTCCTCCTTCTTCATTAATTGTTATATAACAAAGGAACAGGTGCCCCTTTTATTATATCTTAAATTGATGCAGTCTTCCGGACTGCGGGAACGAATTACAGAGCTGCGCACCACTGCCTCATCTTCGTGCAGTATATGTACACACCGCATCCGGAAGGGACTCGATACAACTGAGACCCGCCTGATCCGGACACGAAAAAGCGCATCCTGACCCAATGAGCCCATGCTCTATATTTATTCATGATTTCATTATATATCAGCTCTCAAAAAAAGTAAATAGGTTTATGTCGTTTTTGGAATTTTGTCTAAACAGAGCGCCCCATTTTTGCACGCTTTGCACAATCAAAAATTTCTCGAAAAATCTTCTCTTGAAGGCTGATATTAACGAAATGTGAACAACTTTATTTATTTATCCAGCTTGCGGAATTCTTCCGGGATACTCTCGTCGATTATGTCATTGAGAATGTCCCAGTTGAAGTCGGGATAAGTGCCTCTCGGCACCGCTGAACCTATCCCATGCATAGCAGCAAGCTCAGGGGTATACTTGCTGTAAGGATATACCCTTAGATTGTCGTAATCGCCCGCTTCGTAGTGGATTATATTTGGTATTACGCCAACATTTTCAAGCGATATTTCGCCTGTTTCGCCGTTCATGACGATATCGAGGTCGGGCATTTCTCCAACGAGGTTGAAGTTATCCGTCTGAGCGCATATGAAATTGCCCATAGAATAGAAAACAAAGCCCTTTGAACCGTCACTTCTCGGAATCCACTCCATAGTTTCGGCAGTATGGGTATGGCAGCCGAGGATGATATCCGCTCCCCACTCGACCATCTTATGCGCGAGTTCAATTCTGTCAGGCGACACCTCATGAGTGTCCTCAACACCCCAGTGTGCGGAGACAACAACGACATCAGCGAGTTCCTTCGCTTCTTTTATCTGCCTCTCAATGACACTCTCTTCGCTGTTCATGACAACTCTGAGCGGGCAGCCTTCGGGGAAGGAAAAGCCGTTGATATGCTCGGCATAAGCAAGAAAAGCTATCTTCACGCCATTGACCTCGCGCACGCGGATATCGTTCGCATCGTCCTCATTGAGATAAGCTCCTAGAATGGTAAGGTCATTTGCTTCAGCCTTTGCGTTCCAGAAGTTGATCGATTCTTCCAGAGCGTCAGCACCGAAGTCGAGAAGATGATTGTTCGCCATTGTGAAAACGTCGAATCCAAGGTCGATGACCGCATCCGAGACCTCCGGCGGAGAATTGAACAGCAGCGCACCTCCGTCAGCGCCTCTTATCGGGTTACTTGTACTGATGATGGTCTCCTGATTCAGAACAGCCACATCAGCATCTTCTATCAGGTATTTGACATTTTCATAAAGCGGTCGGAAATTATAAGCCTCACCCTCACCAGCAAGTCTTTCCGCATTCTTGAACACGGAATAGTGTATCAGATTATCGCCGGCAGCGATAAAATGAACGCGCTTGTCCTCCTGAGGAGTACTGGTTTCGGGTTCGGTCTCGACAGTTTCGCCGGCAGTTGATTCTGATCCGGCAGATGATGTGGTCTCATGAACTTCTGAGGTGTTCTCGCCAACGTTTGAACAGCCCGCAGCCGACATCATCATGACGCAGAATACGGCAGCAGCAGCCGCTTTGCGTTTTAAGTCCGCCATATCTTTCTCTCCTTTTTATGCGAAAGCCTGTCATTCCGCACATTAATTATATCACATTGATTTTCATTTTGCAATTACAAATTGTATGATTATCACGTATAATTACAGTTAGTTTTATATTCATAACTGACTTCTCAAATCCGGAAAACGGCTATATACAGGCATTTAGTCGTACTGTTCATTACTGATAAATCCGGCTTTGTCGATTATAACGAAATTTAAGTCTGATTTCTGTGCATTCTGTCTAATTGGAGCTGAATAAACTCGTCCGCAAGGGATTTTGCCTCAGCATATGAGCTGAGCTGATAGCAGCGTCCGCGGAATTTCGCCGAGCCGTAAAAACCGTTCATGTACCATGCAGCGTGCTTTCTCGCCTCATGCATAGCCATTTCTTCATTCTTGGGACTCATTTCCAGCATCATTCTTATATGTCTCAGCATTATCTCCATACGTTCCTCAACAGTCGGCGGAACGTATTCCCTGCCCTCGGCAGCGGCAGCTATCTCCTCGAATATGAACGGTCTGCCGTAACTTCCCCTGCCTATCATTACAAGGTCGCAGCCGGTCTGCTCATACATCGCCATGCACGATGCAGCATCGGTAACGTCTCCGTTGCCGATGACCGGAACTCCTACCGCAGCCTTTACGTCCCTGATGATGCCGAGGTCAGCCTGTCCGCTGTAAAACTGGTCACGCGTTCTTCCGTGAACAGCTATAGCAGCAGCACCGGCAGCTTCGAGAGCTTTTGCCATTTCGACTGCGTTAATACTTTCCGCGTTCCAGCCGCTTCTGATTTTAACCGTCACCGGAGTTTCACCGGCTGCCTTTACCGCAGCCGCAGTTATGTCAGCAGCAAGAGAAATATCCTTCATCAGCGCCGAACCTGCTCCTGTACCAACTACCTTGGGTACCGGACACCCCATGTTTATATCGATGATATCCGGCTTATACTCCAGCACTATCCCGACAGCTTCCGCCATGAAGTCCGGTTCACTGCCAAACAGCTGCACAGCCATGGGGCGTTCCTCGTCAGTGACAGTACAAAGCTCCGCAGTTTTGCGGTCACTGTAGCAGATTCCCTTAGCCGATACCATTTCGCTAACCGCGTATGCCGCCCCGAATTCCTTGCACATGAGACGGTATGCCCTGTCAGCAACTCCAGCCATAGGAGCGAGTGCGGCAGTTTTAGCGACTTCAACTTTTCCGATTTTTATAGTCTCAGCCATTTGCTTCTTCTTTTTTCTTGCGGAATACGAAAACCTTGCTGATGACATAATTGAGTATGAGGACTATGACATTTGCAAGTATTTTAACTACCCAGTAGTTCAGTCCTATCATAGCATATCCTATACGCATTATAACCCATTCCACTGCAAGAGTGAACACTCTTCCGCCGTAGAATTTTCCGCCTTCAACTATAAGATTCTTCGCACCCTTAGTCGTCGAATCAAATACCCACACTCTATTAGTAAGGTACGCAAACGTTACTGCGCAAACCCATGAAAAAACCGTACTTATATCACTGACAGAACCTTCGCCGAATCCGCCCCACTTCTCAAGCACAAACTTTGCAAGTCCGGCAGAAGCAAAGCTTACAACAGTAGTAAGGACACCGAAAAAGAGATAAAGCCACTTATCCTCAAATTTGAGGTACAGCTCCTCTATAGGCTTCGGAAAAACTGATACTATCTTTCTGATTATTTTTTTCATTTCAAGCTTCCTTTCAAAATGCAATACTTCTTTAATAATAACAGCTATCAGATTTTTTTTCAAGGGGTTTCAGCAATTTTTTCGTACAAAAACAAAAAGAGCAGCTGCCGCGAGTATTCCCACGGCAGCCGCTCTAATCTGAAAAGGTGTGTTATATGGAAAGCCCGGAGGTATAAGGGGGCTTTAATTGCTCCCCCGCTTATGCGGGGAATTATGGGTGTGTATTTATATCAAACAGAATCTTTTATCTCTTCTGTGATTTTATTATAACTCATACCCGCTCCTATTGCAATAACAGACAGGTCAAGGTTTGAATACAAGTCAGTTGCGGCAAGTTACAGAATTGCTACAGAAGTAACAGCAAGGTTCCACGATGATACGCAGTCTCTCAGCCACAAATGTTAAAACATTGAAATATTGCACTGTAAGAATTTTCTTTGTCGCTTTTTGAGTTTTTCTGCATAGAATAAAAGTAAACAGCAGTGTGACAGATGCCGCAGCAAAGTGGCTGACGTCAGTAATGCGCCGGTGCTGCCCATGAACAGCTATGCAGCGGAACACACTGTCAGTCTGCTGTTTTCAGATAGATATGCGGCTTGATGCCGCTGCAGCGGGCGGATATATTCCGCCCCTACATATTATGCTTATGTTTTGCTATCTCGCGATATTTTTCCCGCGTAGCAAGTCCGCCGCGGATATGTCTTTCCTGTTTATTTATCTCAAGCAGCCCCTTCACCTGCGAGTACAGCACAGGGTCTTCCTTTTTCAGTCTCTCGCTGACGTCCTTATGTACCGTGCTCTTGGATATGCCGAACTTCCTTGCGGCAGCCCGGACTGTTGACTGGTTCTCCACCATATACCTTCCAAGTGCGACTGCCCGCTGAGCGGGTGGTATCTTCAAGCGCATCACTCCTTCTGTTATTCTGCGGACAGTAATATATATGCAGAATATTTCCGGATAATGAGCGCTTTTTCAGTACATCGTCAGTTCTGGTGACGAACTACTCCGTATTCATCATCAAGACGGTAGTATGGACAGGCATAATTACTTCCCTGAATGAAGCGTGCCATTTCGTCCTCGTCAAGGTCTACAAGGCATACGTAGCAATCGCACTCGTCATCGTAGACGTAGTTAGTGCAGGTCTCGCAGTTTGTAGCAGTTTTGCCGTACATGATATCATCTCCCTTCAGTTTATTTTACCACGTCAGCACCGATTTTGCAACCGTGCCGTCATATTAGCGCATTATACGCGCATTATCGGGCATACTATCTCCGAGGTGAGAAAATGTCCCGAAAAGAATGTGGAAATCTCCGTATACTGCCGGAGCTTGAAGCCAATATCGCAATGATAAAAGAACTCTCCGGCGGCTCGTCCGATGTGCTTATAAATGAGTTCACGACCGGCGGAGTGAAGTGCTGTCTGCTCAGCTGTGAGGGAATGATGTCAACACAGACGGCGGCAGAAATGGTACTTGCTCCGCTCACGGAAATATCAGAGCAGTCCGGTGCTGAGGAGCTTTTCAACTATATCAGTACACATCTTCTGCTTTCGTGTGACCGTCCCAAAGCAACCGACTATAACACCCTATTCCGGCTGATAAACTCCGGATTCGCCGTGCTCATTGCAGACGGTGCAGACACTGCTCTCGGATTCGGAGTACAGGGTTACGCTTCGCGAGGAGTGCAGGAGCCGTCCGGCGAAGGAAATATAATGGGAAGCCATGAAGGCTTCACTGAAACGGTCAGGACGAATATGTCAATGCTGCGCAGGCGGCTGAAAAGTCCTGAGCTCGTCATGGAGCTGACTGTAAAGGGCAGCAAGAGCAGTACCGACATCTGCATTTGCTATATGCGCGACCGCGTACCTCAAAAACTCCTTGACAGGATAAAGCGTTCACTCAGCGAAACTCAGCCGGAGTCGGTGCTGACGACCGGATACATCCGTCCTTTTCTCGAAAAGCGAAGCTTTGAAATATTCAGCACGACCGGTGTTACAGAGCGTCCGGACGTCCTTTGCTCAAAGCTCATAGAGGGACGTGTAGCGGTGCTTGTGGACGGAGTGCCGTACGCGATAATAATCCCGCGGCTTTTCTGCGAAAGCTTTCACACTATCGACGACTATGCCTTCAAGCCATATTATGCAGTTTTCAGCAGATGGCTGAGGTACGCCGCATTCCTCATAGCAGTACTGCTTCCGGCGGTATACGCGGCGATAGTCATGTATCATCCGGAGCTTCTCAACAGTACCATGCTGATTCTGCTTGCCGATGCAGAAAAAAACGCTCCCCTGCCGATACTCGCCGAAGCCTTTTTTGTACTGCTGATGTACGAGGTCATACGCGAGGCAGGAGTGCGCCTGCCTAAGCCTGTCGGTGGCTCGGTAAGCATTATAAGCGGACTCATAATAGGTGATGCGGCAGTAAAGTCCGGAATCGTAAGCACTCCCCTGCTGACCATTACTGCCCTCGCAGTACTCGGAGGATTTGCAATTCCCGATTTGCAGCCGCAGATAACCATTCTCCGCCTCGGATTTCTTGCCGCAGGCGGTATAATGGGACTTTTCGGCATAAGCCTTCTCGCTTGTGCAGTGCTGACTAATATATGTGCCGCCGAGGACTACGGTTTCCCATTCACAGCACCTTTTTCGCCTTTCCGCAAACAGGGAATGGGCGACACCGCCTTCCGCCTCGGCATGAGAAAAATGCAGCGGCGAGGCTTCACAGTGGAGGCTTACAATGAACAGGATAACTAAGTTTCAGCTCGTATCACTGCTTCTGATAGGAGACGTTTTCACTCTCTTCTGCATATCCGGAGGCATCTCCGCAATAACAGCCGCAGGCTTTGCCGCCGGAAGTATTCTTCAGCTCGTCATAGCAATGCCGCTCGTTTATTTTTACTCAGGCGGAAAGAGTCTCGCATCATGCAGCCGTGCAGTCAGACTTTTTCTGCTCGCCGGAGTACTTGCATGGGGCGGAAGTTTGTTTTCAATGCTCCGGCAGGCAAGCACGGTTGTCTATATCCCATACGAAAACAGCGGTATATGGGGAAGTCTTGCTGTAGCCGGACTTGTCGCGCTCGTATGCGTATATATTTCATCTTCCGGCATAAAAGCACTCGCACGTTCGGGTGTTATCGCTGCCGCACTCGGAGCAGTCTGCATTGCGATAGTTGTGGTAAGTGCTGCAATACACTCAGACCCGCCTATGCCCGAACCGCCGGACAGTTCGCAGTTTTCCGGTGAATTGCTTCGCGGATTCGCTCTCAGCGGAGGCAGCGTAAGCTTTGCGGTACTCCTCAGCTTCACCGGCGATGACTTATCCGACAGCACCGTCATGTACTTCACCTGCAAAGCGATAATTTCCGCTCTTGTGATACTCACCGCCGTACTCGTGACAGGCGGTATCATGGACGTTTCTGAATTTCCGGCAGCAATCGCAGCTCAGCTCTCACAGCCGTTTCCGGTTCAGCGGATAGACTCGCTTTTCCTGATAGTATTTTCCGTATTTGCGGTATATTCGATAGCGGTGCAGGCTTCGGCAGCGGAATACCTAATAGGTGTAACTTTTCCGGAGATGAAAAAATTCCGCTGCACATCGGCTCTTATAATAATGGCGGCTGTCGGACTCATACCTCTGAAAATCTCCGACCATGCTGCTGTATTTGCAGCCGTCACTGCCGCAATGCTTATCGCTGCTCCGGCTGAAAATCTCATACGAAAGGGACTGATGAAAAAGCGTGAAGTATAGATTTATCGCGGCATTATCCGCACTTATCACACTGACCGGCTGTGCATCGGACGGAAAGGTAAATGATAAAAACTATCTGCGTGCGGCGGCTGTCGATGGAAACCGCGTAACCATGAGTTTTTTCTCGGACGAGAATGTGACAGTTACTGCCGGAAGTCTCAGTGAAGCAAAAACTTCCGCGGAACTCCGCACAGGCAAGGAGATTTTTACCGGTTATACAGAACTCATTGTCATCGACAGTGAAAGCTGTGCAGACGTACTCACATATATCCTCAGCGAATGGAAAGTATCGCCGGAATGTATCGTCGCCGAAAGCGATATATCCGGAGAAAAACTGCTGAATGAACGCACACCGGAGGAACTTGAGGGAGCTGTCCGTGCCGCACAGAAACACAGTCTCACCGGCAAATGTGATATAGTTACCGTCCTCGGCAGTCTGCTCAAAAACGGCACAGCCGAAGTCCCTGAGATATCAGGTGACGGATTCAGCGGTAAAGTCACACTGAAGAATAATTAACACAAAAATCCGCAGAGAAGCTTTGAAATGCTCCCCTGCGGATTCAGTGTATTTATGTGCACTGTCCGGAATCATCATCGTCGATGTATTCGAGGATATCACCCGGCTGACAGTTCAGTGTCTTGCATATCGCGCTCAGCGTTGAGAAACGTATTGCACTTACCTTGCCGGTCTTTAGTTTTGACAGGTTAACATTGCTTACGCCGACGTGTTCGCTGAGTTCATTCAGACTCATCTTTCTGTCAGCCATTACACGGTCAAGCCGAAGGATTATTGCCATAGTGCAGACCTCCTTTATATTGTCTCGTCAGACTGCTTCTGAAGCTCTACGCCGTGTGCGAATACATACGCAAGCATGAGAACTGCAAGTGCCGCAACAACAACTGTGAGGTTAAGACCTATCAATGCCGCATAGCCTACAAATGACCAGCCGAGTACCTTCATTTTCTTTACGATAGCGTCAGTGAACGGAGTCTCGCATACTGCAAATTCGTTGAAAAGGTTCTTTGCGATAAACAGTACGACAGCTGTTGCTGTTACCGAAAAGAATGCCTCTAAGATAGAGATAACAGCCTTGCACTTGATAGCTTTCTTGTCAACTTCTGATAAATCACCGCTGAGCTTGTAGGTAGCAGTGTTGCCGTCCTCTGAGACCTCTTCAACGTCCATTGACCATATGCCGTCGAAGTCGATTTTGTCATTGCTGATGTCAAAATCCTTGTCATTGAAAGTAATATTAAGCCCGTGGTTATTTCCGGTTACTGAGAAGAAATTTGAATCAGGGTCATCAATAGTCAGCGTAACATCAGCACCGGCGTTGCCTGATATTTTGATGATGTCAGTCGGGATAGCCGCAACTATTCCAATTCCGACGAGGGATAATACCGAACCGATTATGCATATCATCATACCTATAGTACAGATTATCCTGCAAGCCTTGCCTATTCCGTTTACAGTTTTAACGTTTGAGTTTTTCATGATATTTTCCTCCCTTATGACGCAAGTTATATGGTTTCGTCAGATTCTTTCTGAAGCTGTGCGCCGTAGCTGAAAATGTATGAGAACATGATAGCAACGAGTACAAATATTATAGCAGAAACTCCTGATGCACTTCCCGAACCTGCCTTGATTATTGCCCACGGGATAAGTGAGAAAGCAAATGCCTTCATAGCCTTGAGTACCTTTGCCTCAAACGGTGAATCGCATTTTTCAAATGCCTTTGCAAGTCTGCTTCCGAATATGAGAGCAATTATGAATGTTACACATATCACTGCGGCGAATGTACACACAACTGCAAACATTATCTTTACGGGAACTATATCGTCCTGCGAATAGCTTCCTGTTACATCGTAGGTCGTTACCTTTTCATTTTCTTCAGAAGGGGTAGCAGTTGCCTTGTATTCGAGTTTGAAAGCATCGGTGTCAACCTTTTCCTCGCCCTCTTCTATGTTGAAGAAGTCGTCACCGAGAAACGACGGTATATTGGTGTCGTCCTCTACTACCTGCCATATGATTGAGCCTTTCGATTTGAGCGAATCCGACGGCAGGAAAATCCCGAATCCGATTCCCATTATCACGATTGCAACCGTCGCAACGATAAGCAGTGCCTTTGTAATGTTCAGCAAAATACGCATTATCTTGCCGAGAGTGTTGATTTTCTTTACTGTTTCGTTTTTCATATAAATTCCTCCTTTAACGTTGTGGGAGCTGTTGTTCCCTTCGTTGAGACTATAATACCACGCATATTTACGTTTGTCAACTACTTTTTATCGCTTTACGATAATTATTGTATGTTTGCATATAAACAGCATATCCCAATCACACCTCAATTGTGCAAAACAAACGATAATAATTTATCGCCAAACGATAAATTATTATCGTTTTCGTATGGAGTATCAAAAGAACAGACCCGACGGGAGTTCCGTCGGGTCTGAATCACACCTTATAGCCTTTGGCTCTGAAAGAATCTATAGCACTGCCGAGTATCTCCGCATTTGTAGCAGATACCGAGTGCAGGAGAAGTATCTCTCCGCCATGCGCCGAATCGGTCAGCTTTTGCAGACTTTCAGCCGGTGAAGGCTGAGAATCCGTTTTCCAGTCCACGTAAGCGTAGCTCCAGAAAACCGTCTTATAGCCGCATTTCTGAACCGTTTCAAGTGCCTGCTCCGAATATTCTCCGCACGGACAGCGGAAGTACTGCATTTCGTAGCCGTAGTTGTTCAGCACGTAATTATGCAGTGACATTATCTCCTCCTCTGCTTCCTTTTCCGAAAGCGTAGGAAGACTTGCATGGGTCATACCGTGGTTGCCGAGGGTGTGACCCTCTGCAATCATTCTCTTTACGAGTTCGGGTTCTTTTTTTGCATAGTCGCCGGTAAGGAAGAATATCGCGCTGACGTTCTTTTCCTTTAGCGTATCGAGGATTTTCGCGGTATAGCCGTTTTCATAGCCCTGGTCGAAGGTTATTATTATCCTGTTTTCATCTTCCGTCATAGCGAAGGCATCAAGGTCGCTGAAACGGTCATTGAATTGCAGAGCGCCGGTCGGACGGTTAAAAGAGTCCGTATCCGTACCCTGCCCGTATCCTGTCTTAGTGCAGTCAGCCGCACAAACTGACACGGCAGGCATAACTGCGGCAGTAAGCATCGCCGCCGCAGAAGCAATCTTTTTCATAGGCATTTTCCTTTACAGCGGGATATCCCCGCAGTTATATTATATCCCTGCTTCTGAAAAATACTGCATGAAAAATGTGGCAGTGTTAAGTATAAACACTGCCACAGTCGTCAAGTTCATAACCCTGCCGCTCCTTGTCCGAAGTCAGCGGGGACCTATTCATGATTCGAGATAGTTCCTTACAAGCACCTGAAGAAGCTCATCGCGGTCGATATGACGGATAAGGTTTCTTGCGTTGTTGAAGGTCGTTATGTAGGTCGGGTCCTCGGAGAGGATATATCCTACTATCTGATTTATAGGGTTATAACCTTTCTGAACGAGAGCATCATAGATAATGGTAAGATTTTTTCTGAGCTCTGCTTCCTTGTCCTCGTTAACGGTGAAGGTCATTGTTTTATCGAACATATTATCAGCCTCCTGACTGGATAAAAATAGTAGCTATTAACCTTAATATATATTATACATGAAAAATTGATATAATGCAATAGTATTAAAAAAATTTTCCCGATTTGACTGTAACGGCTCATAATATTTGGTAATGTTGACCAATCAGGCGCGCTGCGTTCACGAAATATTCATAATTTCTGTGGTATGTAGGGCGGATACTATCCGCCCGCCTACTTTTTTACTGACAGCCTGTTCTCTTCACAAAGCTGTTGCAGTCGGTACACTCGGGAACGGTGGGGTTCTCCTCGTGAGTGCCTACTGAGATAGAACCAAGTGAGCAGTAGTTCTCTGTCACCATGTTGTTCTGGCACTGTGATACTGAGCATTTGATGCAGTCATTTTTGTGCTTGTTTTCCATTTTGGATACACTCCTTAAAAATAAATTGAGCTTTAAAAGCTGTTATTATTATGTCCGGCAAAAGGATAATTATTCATGCCGTTGACAGAAACATTTTTTTCGGATATAATGTTACTAAAATAAATCGGAATTTAGAGGAGAATGGTATGGATAAAGATAAAGTGAGAGTCATTAAAATAAGTAAAGAGGCACTATTTGAATATGTATATGAAAATTTTATTGCAAATCAAGATGAGTACTTAGATGTTGATAAGACTGAAGTATCAGATTTTTTTGATATTGATTATGAGAATGGATGTTTTATTTTCTGTGCAATAAAATCTGAAGATGAGGACGGAAATATTCTTTCTATGCCTGCTGAGATTAACTTACAAAAACTTATGAAAATTATTCCAGATACAACAGATTCAATGCTTTCTCCCACATCAAAATATTATAAGGAATACTCCAAAGACGAATTAACTGAATTGTCTAAATTCTGATTTATACTAATAACACATATCGTCACTGCTCCCTGAGGCTTTTGCCTCGGGGAGCTTTTTTCGCATAATTTCCACGCCGCAAGGAATAATATATAAGAAGGAGCTGTTAAAATGTCGATAAGTCTGATACGTGCACTTATACTTTATATACTCGTTATTTTTTCAGTAAGACTGATGGGAAAGCGTCAGCTTGGTGAGCTTCAGCCGTCGGAGCTGGTAATTACTATACTCGTCTCGAATATTGCAACTCTCCCTCTCGAAGATACCGATATACCGATGATAGTCGGCATTACACCGATACTCATGCTTGTCTGCTTCGAGGTCACCGTTTCATGGCTCGGACTGCGTCTGCCGAAGATTCGTGAGCTGATTTCCGGAAGTCCGAAAACCCTCATCAGCAATGGTTCTATCGACCGCGAGGTAATGCGTGAACTCCGCTTCTCTGTCGATGACATCATGACCGCGCTGAGAAGCAAGGACGTTTTCGACATTTCAGAGGTACAGTTCGCAATAGTAGAGACTAATGGCAGTATATCCGTGATGAAGCGACCGTCCGCGGATACTCCTGTCCGCGCGGAACTTTGTATAAATGCAGATGATTCCGACCCGCCGCAAGTGATAGTTTCCGACGGCAGGGTTATCTCCGCGGCACTCCGTTCACTCGGTTTTGACCCCTGCTTCGCAAGCCGCACAGCCAAGCATAATCACCTGAAACTGAGCGAGATATTCATCATGACTGCCGACAGCTCAGGCAAGTGCTGTATATTCCGCAAAAGCGGCGGCAGACCGCTCATCGTGAACGGAGGTAAAGCATGACGCGAGTGAAGACAAGTCTCATTATACTGGTGCTTCTCCTGACAGGAGCGATATTTTCGGGAGTTTGGGTGAATACTCAATGCGGCTCGCTTATAAGCGACTCTGATACTGTGCAGGAACTATGGAACAGCGGTCACAATGAAGAAGCAGTCGAAGCGGCAGAAAAACTCGAATCCGACTGGGAAAGCTTCCGGCACAGTGCGGCAGTTCTCGTGAAAAACAACAAGCTTGCCGAGGTCGACCGCGTATGTACACGCATAAGCTATTTCGCACGAAGCGGCAGCGATGAACTTATCCCCGAGCTGATAGAACTCCGCAATATGCTCGAACAGCTCAAAGACGGTGAAACTCCAAAACTGACGACCGTGCTGTAGTTCTGTTAAAAAAAGGCGAACAAGGGAATTATCCCAATGTTCGCCTGTTTTTGTTTTATTTCTTCTTCCATTTTATCAGAACAAATCCCGCAACCGCTGTCAGGAAAACAGCAAGTGATATCGGGAACCATGTAAACGGCAGAGGAAGGTCTACCGTATTGATACCGTAGAGTGCAAATATGATGTTGGGTATCTCCATCAGAATGGTGACTATAGTCAACCGCCACATAACAATGTTCAGGTTATTGGAAATTACCGATGAAAAGCCGTCCATCATACTCGAAAGAATGCCTGTATATATACTCGCCATCTCGATCGCCTGCTTCATCTCGATGAGCACATCTTCAAGGAGGTCCTGATCCTCATCATAGAGCTTGATAACTCTGCCGCGAAAGATCTTCTCGATAGTTGCCTCATTGGCTTTCAGTGAAGTAGAAAAATATACAAGCGACTTCTCAAGCGCGAGCAGCTGCATGAGCAGCTCGTTCTTCATTGCATCGTGGAGCTGCTGTTCTGCCGCAGATGATATCTTATCTATCTGTTTCAGGTAATAGAGAAACAGTGCCGCTATCCTTAGCAGAAGCTGCAATACAAAGCGTGTCTTGAACGTAGGGCGGAGGTTGCGGATAGTACCGCGTACAGCCTCGTCGATTATCTGTGTGGAATGGAGCGAGATAGTGAAAACGTTATCCTCAGTTATGATAATACCTATAGGCATTGTATAGAACATTTTCGTCTCGTCCTCATCTGTTGAGGAAACGGGAGTGTCGATGATGATGAGGGTCTGATCGTCCTCCCGCTCGATACGTGACGACTCCTCCTCATCGAGAGATGACTTAACGAAACCGCTGTCAAGTCCGAAATCGTCGATAAGCAGTTTTATTTCCTGCGGGGTCGGGTCGATAACAGATACCCAGCAGCCGTTTTCAGCTTCGTCTATCTGATCGAGCCTGCCGTTTTCAGTCTTGTAGTAATTGATCATATTATGTGAGCACACAAAAAAGTGCGCATCTCCTTTCGCAAGATTTACTGCAAAAAGGCATTCACGCGCACTCGTCACTCAGCCGGAGATCAGGCTCGGACGCATTTTCCGGAAGCGCGGATATGGCTCTTCGCAGCATGGAATATAAACTTTACATTCCCATAAGGGTCAGAACTCATAATGCACCTCCAAAATAACAATATCTAATTTATTATATCACAATCCGCAGTTTTTTACAAGACCTATTCTGAAATTTTTGCATGACCTTTTGCGGCAGCTCCATCAACAGGCAGCTCGACTATGAATCTGGTACCCTTGCCGGGTTCGCTGCTTACGCGGACTATTCCATTATGGTAGCCTACACCGTGCTTGACTATCGAAAGTCCGAGACCTGTTCCCTTTATCTTGCGTGAGCGGCTCTTGTCTACTCGGTAGAAGCGCTCGAATATACGGTCGATGTGGTCGGCGGGTATACCTGTTCCTGTATCGGAAACCGTGATAAGTGCCTTTGTCGGGATATGCGACACCTTCACGGTATAGCTGCCGCCGCTGACGTTATACTTTATCGCATTGTCGCAAAGGTTATAGATTATCTCACTGAGAACAGTTCTGCTTCCGGAAACTTTAACATGGTCACCGCAGAGTGAAGCTGTTACATTTTTTTCCTTTGCATTGAGTTCAAGTCTTGATATAACTTCCTCTGCAAGCTCATAGATATCAACTTCCTCGTCCTGCCGCGGAGCAGTATTTTCGTCGAGCTTTGAAAGTGAAACAATGTCATTGATAAGGTTTATAAGCCGCTCGGACTCACTGCGGATATCCCCGCCGAAACGTGCAACGTCCTCGGTTTTCACCATATCATTTGCAAGCATATCAGCTATGCCGTAAATAGTCGTGAGCGGAGTTTTCAGTTCATGCGATACATTTGAGGTGAACTCACGGCGCATAGTCTCAAGCTTCTGCTGCTCGGTAACGTCGAGAATGAATGCGACAAAGCCGGTCACACTGCCGCAGTTGTTCGCCGGACTCGCTATCACCTTGCGCTCGCCGCCCTCAGTCGAAAGCAGGCACTCTGCACGCATTCCGCCCATTGCATTCTGTATACAGCGGCGGAACTCCTCATTATGGCAGAGAGAAAACACCGTATGCTGCTCCTTTGTAGGCTTGATACCGAGAAGCAGGTAAACACTCGCATTGCTTGCAAGGATATTTGCCTTCTGGTCGGCTATAATAAGTCCCTCACTCATGCTCTCGGTGATGATGTCGAACTGCTCACGCTTCTGCCGGAGTTCTATCATCTGCCTGTTGACTTTACCGTTCTGTTTGCGCAGTTTACGCAGCAGCGGTGCAAGTTCCTTGTAGCTTTTTTCTGTTTTCGGGTGGTCGAGGTCGATGTTGTTGATAGGCTGAACGATATGCCGTGAAATCAGCGTAGCCGATATCATCGAAAAGAGTATCAGCACTGCAAGCACTGCAAGCAGCGGCTGAAGACTTTTCAGAAGCTGTGCCGGAAACGACTTCTGTGCGTCCGAAACTCGTATGACAGAACCGTCGGAAAGCTTGTGAGCATGGTTGAGCGTAGTTGTCATAAGTGTGTCGGAATAGCGCTCGGACCTGCCTTCGCCGGACTTTATAGCCTCGGCAACTTCCTCACGTCCGGAGTGGTCATCGAGGGAAGTGGGGTCTTTGGCGGAGTCGAATATAACCCTTCCGCCGCGGGTTATCCATGTTACGCGGAGGTCGCCGAAATCGGTCTCGTCGAGGTATCGTCCGCCGTTCATTTCGACTGCCGAAGCTATCATGATACAATCTTCCCTGAGGTCGTCGGCAGCAGAATCAGTCGTTGCCGTATAATTCAGCAGTGTAAGAAGTACTATAGCCGCAACGACCGCTATACACGATATCGACAGTATACTGACAAATATCTTTTTAGTCAATCGCTCCGCCCCCTATCCTGTAGCCTACTCCGCGGACAGTTTCTATAACGTCGCCGCAGTCTCCGAGCTTTGAGCGAAGGGTACGTATGTGTACATCGACAGTACGGCTCTCGCCTGTGAAATCATACCCCCATATCCTGCGGAGAAGCTGTTCACGCGAAAACACCTCTCCACGGTCTCTCAGCAGCGTGATAAGCAGCTCATACTCTTTGAGTGTGAGTGTCACACGCTCACCGTTACAGCTGACCTCGTGCCGCGACGGTACTGCTGTTATGCCGCCTGCGGTAAGAGTTTCGGCAGTATCAGTGTCATACGTGCGGCGCAGAAGTGCCTTGATACGCGAAATAAGTTCCATAGTACCGAATGGCTTCGTGATATAGTCGTCAGCACCGCTGTCAAGACCTGTTACCTTGTCGAATTCGGTACTCTTTGCAGTCAGCAGTATTATCGGCATTTTCCGCGTCTTACTCTCGCTCCGCAGCTTTTTCAGTATCGTTACACCATCTTCCTCGGGCAGCATGATATCAAGCAGAAGCAGGTCGGGCAGCCGCTCCTCCATTGCTTTATAAAACGCGGAAGGAGTCTCAAACCCCTCCGCTTCAAATCCGGAATTGTTCAGCGCATACAGCACAAAATTGCGTATGCCGCTTTCGTCTTCAAGCAGATATATCATATCCGTCACCTCCGCCGCATTATTTTCCGCTATATAATTAGTATAATATATCCATAAGAAAAATGCAACTTGATATTCGCGTTTTTTGCGATTTTTCATAATATTTCTGTTGACATTTTCCCCCATGAATGTTAAAATAAAGCTAACAGGATACCATAAAAAAATTCCGGTATCCATGAGAGGGGAAATACCAATGAACAGATTTTTCAAGGCAATGGCTGCTGTTGCCTCGGCTGCTGCACTGACCGTTTCAGGCGCTGCTTCGAGCTTTTCCGCAGTCATGACATCGCCCGGTGTAACTTCTTACGCGGTCGATGACGGCAACGACGACTGGCTCCACGCTGAGGGAAGCCGTCTCTACGACGCTAACGG
Source organism: uncultured Ruminococcus sp. (assembly GCA_900315975.1). The sequence continues at coordinate 7,002 of ONBA01000016.1, read as the reverse complement.
CAACGAGGTATGGCTCACAGGTGCAAACTGGTTCGGTTTCAACTGTAACGAAGCTTGTCCGCATTACCTCTGGAGTGCAGACGCTGACGACTGTCTCCGCGAAATCGCTGACCGCGGTATCAACATCATCCGTTTTCCTATTTCCACAGAGCTTATAGTTTCATGGATGAACGGAAAACCCAATCCGGTAAGCAGCTTCTCCGCTAACACTGACCCTGCTTTCACTATCAATGCAGACTTCTGCGGTCCGGACGGAAAAACTCCTGTAGACAGTATGCAGGTATTCGACATCATGATGAAGAAGTGCAAGAAGTACGGCATCAAGGCATTCATCGATATCCACAGCCCGCACACTGACAACTCAGGTCACAACTACAACCTCTGGTACGGCAAGGCCGGAGTAACTACCGACGTATGGATAGACTCTCTCGTATGGCTTGCTGACAAGTACAAAAACGACGATACTCTCCTCGCTTACGACCTAAAGAACGAGCCTCACGGCAAGGGTCAGGAAGGCGACGAAGCCGCTAAGTGGGACGGCTCTACTGACGAGAACAACTGGGCTTATGCAGCTACAAAGTGTGCAGAGGCTATCCTCGACGTTAACCCACACGCTCTTATCCTCGTTGAAGGTGTTGAGCAGTCGCTGAGCGGTGCTATGGAGGGCGACTACTGGGGTATGCCCGACAGACGTGACAACTCTCCTTACATCGGTGCATGGTGGGGCGGTAACTTCCGCGGCGCAAGAGAATATCCCATTAAGCCCAAGCAGGGTACTTCACAGATAGTTTACTCACCTCACGATTACGGTCCGTCAGTTTACGCTCAGACATGGTTTGATAAGGATTTCACTGAAAAGACTCTCCTTGACGATTACTGGTACGATACATGGGCATACATCAATGCCGAGGAAATCGGTCCTGAGCTTATCGGCGAGTGGGGCGGTCATATGGACGGAAAGGAAAACCAGAAGTGGATGACTCTTCTCCGTGACTACATGATAAAGCACCATATCAACCATACTTTCTGGTGTCTCAATACAAACTCCGGCGATACAGGCGGACTCTGGGACGGTCTCCAGTTCTCAGCAGGTTCTGGTACCGATATCAAGTGGAATGAGCCTAAGTACGAGCTCTTCGAGGAAGCTCTCTGGCAGACTGCTTCTTCCGGAAAGTACATTGGTCTCGACCATCAGGTAGCTCTCGGCTCAAACGGTATCTCACTCAATGAGTTCTATACAAAGTACGCAAGCACTGAGGGAAGTAACCTCGACGGCGGCAAGAAGGGCAACGGTACTCCTATAAACGCTGACCCATCTTCAACAACCACAGAAGTAGTCACAACTACAATAAGACCTACAACAACTACTACAACTGCTTCAACTGAGAAGAAGACAACAACAACTTCTACAGTAAAGACTTCTTCCACAACATCTACTATCTACACAACTACCGTCAGTAGTAGTGGCAGTACTAATTCTGGCAGCATTCTGTATGGCGATGCGAATCTTGATAAAGACGTCACGATAGCAGATGCTGTAACTATCCTTCAGTACATCGGCAACAAGGATAAGTATGCGCTTACTGATAAGGCAAAAGAAAATGCTGACTGCTGCAATCCCGGAGACGGCATTACAGGTCAGGACGCTCTTGCTATCCAGAAGCTTGACGCGAAGATTTACACAAAGCTTCCTGTACGCACTGACTAACGCATAAACTGATTTACAATCATTATGAAAGCCCCGCAAATGCGGGGCTTTCTGCTTGCCGAAAAAGTCATGCTTAATATATGCGGAACTTTTTTCATACATAAACCAAAAGGAGACGCACCCCTACGTCTCCTTTTCAGCTTTATAAAGCTTTTCCCTATATCCGACAGACAAGCAAACGCTTCAATCTGTTACGGCAAAATCATAACGATATCTCCGCCATTCCCTTTTCTACTTCCGCTTTCAGGCAGGCACTGCGGTATGCCATAACCATTACATACAGCGCTTTCTGAATCTTATCCTCGTCAGAAATAATGTCGTCAGCACATTCACGAAGCTCACGTGCTATAAGCTTTTGTATTATATCAGGCGCAAATGCACCTTCATCCTCAGCGGTGAATATGATACGGCAGAGGATATTATAAAGCGTTATCTCGTCGATAATATCGTCGGACGTGTCCTCAACGTCTCCATTGATATAAGCCATGAGATTGACGATACTTTCAAGTTTCATCGCTCCCCTTAGCATATTTATAAGAAGTATACGCAGCACCTGCTGCTCGGAATACTTCTTTCCCTTTGTCGAAGAGACCCAGCCTCGCTTTATCCAGTTTTGGATAGTTGAACCTTCAAGTCCTGAGAGCTTTGAAAGCTGTGATAGCGTGAGTCCGCCGGTAGCTTCGAGTACAGGTGATATAAGTGAAAACGCAGCATTTCTTGCCTGCGGTGTATATTTCATAGTCGTACCAGGTATCAATCTTTTCATAAGTCCCTCCTAAGCAGTACTTTGATTATACCACAAGTTCATTCGAACCGCAAGTATCATCTATTGATATTTTAACCGGTTTTCGCTGATTTTTTATAATATATCTCATTATTACTCGTTTTTTCACATTATATTATATATTTGTATACAAGGTTACATTTGTAATACAAAAATGGACAAATGTAATACATTTCGGCGAAAATACGGTTTTTCCATTGACATGAAGATTATTTTGTGATAGTATTAAAAAGGCAAATTAATTGTCAATATGAATTAGAAAAAAACTTTTTTCACACACCTTTAAAGGAGGAGTCACTAATGCCGGATTACAACAATTTTAACAATAACATGGGCGACGTAGTTACCGGAGTTGAAACAGTCAAGAAAAGTCACACCGGACTTATCGCCGGTATCGTTGCTGTTGTCACAGCAGGCGCTGTAACAGTCGTTGCAGGCGGCGGAGTCGCTGCTTACTGCCTCTCTGACTTCGTAAAGAATCAGGTCAAGATGCGCGTCTCAAGCCCTGAAAAGTACTACGCTTGGGTAAACGAAGAAAACGCAAACAACTTTGCAAAGAAATTTGCGGAGTCATATCAGAAGGGACTGGATAAGATTGACGAGGGTCAGACCACTAACTTCTCTGTAAAGTATGAACCTACTGACGACCTCAAAGACCTCATTATCGACGAAATGGACCTCGATGACGAGTACGAAGAAGATAGTCAGGTAATAGACATTATTCAGAATATCGATTCTATCAACCTCGGCGCTGAGGGACAGACCAAGAACAGCCTCATCGACGGCAGCCTCTATGTTGACCTCAACAGCGACAGACTTGTTACCTGTGAAATCGCTTCTGATTCGTCAGCTATGGATTACTTCGTTCGTATCCCCGAGCTTACTGAAAAGTGGCTCGGTGTTGACGCTGGAAAACTTATTGAGGAAAATTCCTACGACGATAGTGAAAAAACTCTTATCGAATCATACAAAAAGGCTATGCAGGACCCCGCTTCTGTTATCACTCCCGAAGAAATAGAGCTGGAAGCTGCACGCTATGTTAAGGTATGGAACGACTGCGTTGGCGATGTTACGCTCAATAAGAAAGAGACCGTAACTATAAACGATATCGACATGAACTACGCTGTAGTTTCAGTCGAAATAGACGAGAAAAAAGCACATGAAATAGCTAAGAACTTCATTGAGTCCGCTAAGGACGATGAACTCCTCAAGGAAATCATGGTCGACAGACTCGGTGCTGTTTCTTCTAAGGAATACGATAATGCACTCGATGAAGCTCTCGATGAGATAAACGATGCTGCTGAGGAAAACTTCGGAGACGAGGTCATTACAGTAAGCACCTATATCGACGCTAAGGGCAAGATAAGAGGTGTCAAGGTAACAGGCGAGGACGACTATGAAGAGTTCATGGCTATCATAGGTAAGGACGGCGACAAGGTTCGCGGTGAGTCCTATCTCCTCGACGGCGACAAGGAACCCGAGTTTGAGATCGAGCTCACTGCCGACGGCGTGAACGACGTTTACTCAGGCAATATCAACTTCACTTCTGACGATGAAACTGCTTCTATCGAATTCGACGACTTTGAAATCGTTAACAAGGACTTCGGTTACTTCAACGCAAAGACAAAATTCACTATCCCCGATGTTGACGACCCGATCGCTATCGACTTCACTACTGACGGTGACAGCCAGTCAATTGCCGGTGATGTTATCATTGACGGAACAGACTACGGCAGGATCACCTTTACAATCGGTGTTAAGAACGGCGCTGATCCGGAAATTCCTTCAAAGAATAAGGCTGTAATGCTTGACGAGCCCGGCGAAATGGAAGACGTTATCAAGGAGTATGTAACACGTGACGAATTCGAGGACTTCGTAAGAGATATACTTGAAAAGATAGGCTTAGAGGAAGACCTTGCTGATGATAGTGCAAAGGCTATCGGTAAAAATGTGTTCGATTCCCATAAAAATAACTATGACTGGGACGATGATGACTACGACTATGATTACGACTGGGATGACGACGATTCTTCATCAGCCCCCAAGACAACAACTAAATCTGATTCATCATCAAAATCAACAACTACTACAACTACTGCAACAGACACAACATACAGCTTCGACAGTGATGACTACATCTCTCCTGAGTACGACGAGGCATATATAATCGTAGCTGACAAACAGTACTCTCAGTACTATCTCGGCTTTGGCTCAAACGACCTCGCAAAGGGAAGCAAATTTGCTACTGTAAAGGGTAACGGAACTTACACAGTTTCAATTGACGCCGGTGACTCTGAACCCAATGGTTTCTCAGTTCTCGGAATCGCACTCAATGATGCTGAAGAGGAAGCTAAAATAAAGATCAAGAGCGTAAAGATCGACGGCAAAGACATCGCTATCGAAAATGATGCAATGTTCACAAATGAATTTGGTCTTGAAGCATTTATCTACGCTGATCCAACATATATTGAGTATCTGGAAGATGAGTTAGAAGGCTTCAAGAATGCTATCAACGCTGATAACATCGGCAAGTGGAAGACCATTGAGATAACATTTGAAATAACAGACAACGAGTAATCACAAAATATGAAAACTCCCTCCGAAATTATATCGGAGGGAGTTTTTTCCATTCATAATTTAGTATAAAAATGTTTACAAGTGAGACACCCTCTTTTCAGATCTTTTTCACCATCTTTTCATAAATACAGGCTATAATAATATCATAGAAAGCAATAAATAAGATTTCTTCATTTTTCATATAAACCACCCTAAAAGATAGCGGCGGTCGGATTACTCCGACCGCCGTTGTCCGTTTATTAACTGGTTAAATAATAGTAGTTTAGAGGTGAAATGAATGTGTATTCCTTGAAAGGAATGTCATAAGCATCGATACCGTAATAATCGAAGATAAGCGTAAAATAAGTTGTATCAGGACCGAGTTCAAGTTCCCAATATTCTTCACGACTAAGATCGTCGAGTATATAGTCCTCATAAGGATACTCGACAATTTTGATATCTGTTCGCTTTCCCTCTTCTATCTGCTGCTTGAAGAAATTGTATCTGATGTTGTAGTAATACTTGTTTGTGATGTTTATACCCATCATCCACACACACACATAAGCTGTAGCACATATTCCAAGTACAGGTACAAATCGAGCGCTTTTCAACTTAAAAAGATGAGCAACACTGAACAGTATCTCTCCGCTAAAAAGAATCCAGAATATATATTCAGCAAAATAACAGCGTGCGCTGATAGGCTTAACAAATATAAATGGTGCAGTCAGCAACACTGTACTCAAGAGATAAAAATACAATCTAAGCTTTTTTTCAGGTTCAAAGAAGACCCATATAAGATATGCAAGCGCAACGAGATAAAGAAAAGTGAGTGCCGTTTCAACACCGCGTATTCGCATTGCATCATTCACAATGGTAAAAGTACCATACGTAGCATTGAGAATGGAATAAACGGCATAAACAAGCGTTATAGCCATACAAGCCGGAGCATATTTCGACTTTTTAACCACTTCTGGTCTATTAAGATAAATAAAAGCAAATGAAACCGCAACTATCAGGTTTATTATCCATATTGTTTTTGAATATCTCGGCATGAGGTCGAAAATGAAACTATGGAATATGTCAGTAAAGTCGAAAGTGAAGGCTCTCATAGCCTGAGTATCACCAGATTCTGCAATCTGAGAATATGTATTGTTATTGAACATCATAAGTGCAGCAACACAGGCGGAAATCAGGTAAGCAACAGGTGCAAAATATATCTTCTTTTTCTTCACCTTCAAAAGTATCACAGCAACTATGCCAATGAGAATATTATAAACTGTAATATGTTCAACACAAAGTCCACCGCAAAAACCTATAACAGGGAACAAGATCAGGTGATATATTTTATAATTATAATCTGTAAAAAGCACCTTAAAAAAGAATAAAAGGAACAAGCAAGTCAGCATCATCGGGAACACATAGTTTGTGAATGCAGAAGTCCAAAGTATAGCCTCACGATAGGTCGGCGCAGGGAGAAGAATTACAAGAGAAAGCACATAACACATTTTAAGTCCGCTATGTTTTTTTTCGTGGTCGAGTAAGCGAGCGAACAGGTATAACGTGCCGGCAAGGATAACAAAGGTAAAAATTCCCTTAATGACTGGCTGAGAGGTTATGATAGTTGTAATGATATTTGAAAAATACCGACCATTTGGGTCGCGGTATTTGTAAAGGTTGTCATTGGATTTAATATAGTGCCATACGAAATCGTCAGATTCAACTACAGTTGTAAGAACGGTACATAATGCGTATATGCACAAAAGAATATACGGGGCAAAAGAAACAATAACATTTTTCCCTGAGCTTTTCATTTTTCCCTCCATAACAAAAAGCTCCACCATTAGGTGGAGCAATATTTATGCCGGCATCGAAATACTTTCCCAGGCCGTCGCCAGCCAAGTATCATCTTCGCGGCAGAGCTTAACTTCCGTGTTCGGAATGGGAACGGGTGTGA
>ONBA01000008.1 GCA_900315975.1 uncultured Ruminococcus sp. | reverse complement strand
CTGTATAGAAATTCCGCAGGCATACTGACGTATGTCAAGGGATTTCTGTGCAAGATGACGGAAAATATCCAAGCAGATTCAGTACAAAGACGTCAAGCGTTCTTTGTGCGGTGTTGCCTTATATTAAACGATAAGACTCGTGAGGAAAGCAGCAAGTGACGCAGAGAGTGCGACAACTATAAGCGGCAGGTCGAAGAAAGCGAGTAAAATCGCAGTGAAAGTACCCACCACAGAAGTAGCAACATTTCCGGTACTTGAAAAAATGGAAGGGATAGTCATAGCACTCAGTACCGCATACGGAATATACTTCAAAAAACTGCGTATGAACTTTGACTTTATCTTTTTTCTGAAAAACGTAAAAGGAAGCATACGAATGAGGTAAGTAACGCCAGCCATTACAATGATATAAACAGAAACAGCCATTATGTCCCCTCCTCTTCATCGTTTACGGGGAAAAGCCATGCACCGAGAGCGGCAGCCGAAACAGCGCATATCATCATTGCAAATCCACCCGATACAAAGGTTAAAACGTACCTGAAAAGCACACTTAAAGCCGCCGCGACAAGTGTTACGAACAGCACACTTTTTCTTTTGCGTGAAGGCGGTATTATTATCGCAATGAACATACCATAAAGCACTATTCCCATAGCCGAAGTCACCGAAGCAGGAAGCATTTCTCCGGCAGATGCGCCGAGGAAAGTACCAAGCACCCAGCCAATCATAGAAATCAGTATCATTCCGTACATATAAGCCGGTGTAAGGAGACCCGGCTGAGAGGAACAAACAGCGAAAATCTCATCAGTAATACCGTACGAAGCCAGCAGTCTGTGAGGAGTAGTAAAACTCTTGTCGAGCTTTTGTGAAAGAGAGAGTGCCATGAGGGAATATCTTATATTAATAGTCAGCTGAACGAGTATCATTTCAAGGATATCACCGCCAGCCGCGATTATCTCAACTCCGGCAGCCTGTCCTGCCGAGGTCAGATTTGAGGCAGATATCACCGACGACTGTAAAACGGACAAACCATTCTGAACAGCCAGTATACCGAATCCGAATGAGACCGAAAGGTACCCGAGGGCAATAGGGATACCGTGACTCATTCCACGAAAAAAATTTGATTTCAAAAGAATCTTCCTTTCTGAAAACATCACGGAATTGATTATAACACATTGACAATAAAAAATCAAGCATTTGCAGGAGAAGTGCACTAATACCGGTGTATTCCAAAAATCATCATAGAAAACGTTAGTTTTTTCTACTAAATCTTTATTGAAATATTCACACTATCCTGATATAATATATATAATAAGAAGCAGAACATATAATTTATATAAGCAGGTGATATCATGCCATCAGATACTATTACAAACCACAAAGCCGAAGAGATGAAACGTGAAAAAACAATCGTCCGGACCAGTATAATCGGTATCGGAGCTAACATTGCACTTTCCGCATTCAAAGCAGTAGTCGGACTTCTCTCCCACTCAATCGCTATAACGTTAGACTCCGTAAACAACCTAAGCGACGCAGGTTCGTCACTGATAACGATAATAGGAACAAAGCTCGCAAAAAAGCAACCCGACCGAAAACACCCATGGGGTCACGGCAGAGTTGAGTATCTCAGTTCAATGATAATCGCTGTGATAATCCTCTACGCCGGTATTACATCGTTCATAGAATCGGTAAAGAAGATAATAAGTCCGCAGACTCCCGACTATTCAGCAGCGGCAATTATAATAGTATCCGTAGCGATAGTCGTAAAGATACTGCTCGGAACATACGTAAAAAGGACCGGAAAACAGGTAAATTCCGATTCGCTCATAAACTCAGGCACAGATGCCCTCATGGACTCTGTCATCTCCGCATCAACTCTTGCGGCGGCGATAATTTTCCTTATATGGCACATAAGTCTTGAAGCATGGCTTGGTGCGGTAATATCAATAATCATCGTAAAATCAGGACTTGAAATGCTTACAGGCACTATTTCCCACCTGCTTGGACAGCGAGTAAGCGTCGAAACTGCACGAAAAGTACGCGAAACAATAAACTCGTTTCCGGAGGTACACGGAGTATACGACCTGATTTTCCACGATTATGGTCCTGACAGAGTAAACTGCTCAGCACATATCGAGGTCTCGGATAAACTTAGTGCACGCGATATCGACCAGTTACAGCGAGCGATATCTATCGAAGTATATCTCCGCAATAACATTATCCTCACCGCACTCAGTGTATACACCTACAGCGAATCCGACCAGCACGAAATTGAAATGCGCAACAGTATCTACGGCATAGCAATGTCAGTCGAGCACGTACTTGAAGCACACGGCTTCTACCTTGACGAAAAAGCAAAAATGATACAGTTTGACGTTATCGTAAGCTTTGACGCAGACGACAGAGTTACAGTATATAAAGAGGTCGTAAAGAGGATAACAGAGAAGTTCCCGAAATATGAGATAGTCTGCACACTTGATACTGATTTCAGTCTCACTGAACAGGAGGACTAAAATGAACAAATGGATACTTGCTGTATATGCGGCATATCTCGCGATAGCAAGCCTTATCACATTCGTGATGTACAAAATCGACAAGGTAAAAGCAGAAAAGAAGAAATGGCGCATACGCGAATCTACACTGCTCGGCTTCGGATTTTTCGGCGGAGCCGCCGGAGCTGTCAGCGGAATGGAGGTCTTCCGTCATAAAACAAAGCACTGGTACTTCTGGGCAGTAAACATATCAGGTCTGTTATGGCAAACCGGACTGCTGATATTCCTGATCGTAAAATTCATCTGAATATTGATTGAGTTTATTGCTTTATCTGAGAAAAATATATACCAGATGTGAATTTTATGACGTTTCGCTTGACAAAAAAGCACTTTTGTGGTAAAATAATAAAAAATTGCAGAGAAGCTTCGGTTTCAGAGCAAGATCTTTGACCTCTCCCAGTTTTTCGGGAGATAAACGCCATACGGACAGCGGGTCAAATGCCGACCGCCGATCAATCGGCTGGCAACTTCTGTTGCCTTATTGATTATATAAATTTTTATAAGTTTTTATCAGCTTGTGAAAGGTCAATAAGAGTAGTAAAAGGTATCTTTGCTTAAATAGACTCTGAAACCATTTTATGCGTTTATTCATGTATTCCCTACACGTACAGGCTTGATAAGTCTGTACGTGTTTTTATTTTGAGGTGTGTAATATGGAAAATAAGCTCAAACTCTATGGGTTCAATAATCTCACAAAGTCACTTAGTTTCAATATATATGACGTCTGTTACGCCAAAACTCCGAAGGCTCAGCTTGAATATATCGCCTACGTTGATGAACAGTACAACTCCGAGCGAATAACCGATATCATGACTCATCTGACGGAGATGATAGGTGCACAGGTACTCAGTGTATCACGGCAGGACTACGACCCGCAAGGTGCATCAGCAACATTCCTCATTGCCGACGATACAATGGTACCCGCAGGAGGAAGCGAAACAGTCGCACATCTTGACAAAAGCCATGTCACAGTGCATACTTATCCGGAGTATCACCCCGATACAAGCATTGCGACATTCCGTGTTGATATCGACGTTGCTACCTGCGGAAAGATAACACCGCTTACCGCCCTTGACTACCTCATCGGCAGTTTCGATTCTGATATAATCACTATGGACTACCGTGTACGCGGTTTCACCCGCAATCTCGACGGCGAAAAGCTGTTCATCGACCACGACATCACCTCTATACAGAATTACATTGATGAATCAATACTCGACAAATACGATGCCGTTGATATCAACGTGTATCAGGCGAATATGTTCCATACAAAAATGCTCATAAAGGACATCATATTGCAGAATTACCTCTTCAATACGGATGTCCACGAACTTCCTCCGAGAAGCCGGCTTGATATCACAAATGCTCTCAGGAAGGAAATGATAGAAATATTCAGTGGAAGGAACGTGTACGGAAATGACTGAACTTTCACAGGTAAATGCGCCTATATATGAGGCTCTGCGGAAATTCCGGCGAATGAGAGTAGTTCCGTTCGATGTGCCCGGACATAAGCGAGGACGCGGAAACATGGAACTTACCGAATTTCTAGGCGAAGACTGCATGAACGTCGATGTCAATTCAATGAAACCGCTTGATAACCTCTGCCACCCCGTCTCCGTTATAAAAGACGCAGAAATGCTCGCAGCACAGGCATTCGGAGCAGCTAATACATTTTTCATGGTCGGCGGAACAACATCTGCCGTGCAGAGCATGATAATGTACACCTGCAAGGAAGGCGATAAGATAATCATGCCGCGAAATGTCCACCGCAGTGCGATAAATGCACTTATTCTCACAGGTGCAGTACCGGTATATGTAAACCCTGACGTTAACAAACAGCTCGGGATCGCGCTGGGTATGTCAGTCTCACAGGTCGAACAGGCTATCCGCGATAATCCCGATGCCAAGGCAATAATGGTCAACAATCCCACCTACTACGGAATCTGCTCCGACCTCCGCCGTATCACTGAGCTTGCCCATGCTCACGGAATGCTTGTACTCGTTGATGAGGCGCACGGTACACATTTCTATTTCGGAGATAATTTTCCTGTCACAGCAATGGCAGCAGGAGCAGACCTTGCATCAGTAAGTATGCACAAGTCCGGCGGAAGTCTCACACAAAGCTCATTCCTGCTCATGGGAGAACGCATAAACAGCGATTATATGCGACAGATAATCAACCTTACACAAACCACGAGTGCTTCATATCTTCTCCTCTCAAGCCTTGATATTTCACGAAAGCGACTCGCCCTCAGCGGTAAGGAGATATTTGCGCAGACAGTCGAAATGGCTGAATATGCACGCGCCGAGATAAACGATATCGGCGGATATTACGCTTACTCAAGTGAACTCATAAACGGCGACAGCATCTACGATTTTGACGTTTCAAAACTGAGCGTATTTACCCTGCCGGTAGGACTTGCAGGAATTGAAGTATACGACCTGCTCCGCGACGAATACGACATACAAATCGAATTCGGTGATATAGGAAATATACTCGCATATATCTCAGTAGGCGACAGAAAACGCGATATAGAGAGGCTTATCAGTGCCATGTCCGAAATAAAAAGGCGGTTCGGAAAAAGCGGTGCTGATATGCTGAACCACGAATACATAGCTCCTGTAGTATCAGAAGCTCCGAGAAAGGCATTTTATGCCGACAAGGTCTCCATCCCTATTGAGGAGTCCGCAGGGAAGGTATGCACGGAATTCGTAATGTGCTATCCGCCCGGAATACCGATACTCGCCCCCGGAGAGCTCATAACAGGCGAGATAATAGAATACATAAAATATGCGAAGGAAAAAGGATGTCAGATGACAGGTACAGAAGACATAAATATAGAACATCTCAACGTCCTCGCGTAAATATATTTTAAGGAGTTTTTAATATGGATATGAAAAAAACAATGAAAAAAGTAGGATTTCAGATGAACATCCTCATGGGATTCACACTAAGTCTGTGCATGTCAACAACCAACACCCTCTCATCTGACAAGCCCAGTCTCAACACATGGCTGATAAGCTTCGGTGTAAGTGCGCTCATCAGCTTTGCAATAAGCTTTTTGATCCCGATGAGAAAACTTGAACTCAAAGCGGTAAATGCACTTAAACTAAAAGAGAAAAGCGTTCCCGGTAAACTCGTTTCCACCTTTATTTCAGACATGATATACACCCCTGCGATAACACTTGCAATGGTGGCACTCGTCCGCATAATCGTAACAAAGGCAAGCCACGGACACGCACATTTCCCGCCTTTTATGATAATGTTTATGAAGTCGTTCATATTCAGCTTTATTGTTTCATACTGCATCATCTACATAATAAACCCGCTTATTCTCAAATTCGTACTTAAAATGAACGGAGTTGCCCCCGGTACACCTCCCCCTGACAGTAAAAAGCCTGAATAAGCTTTTGGAGAAAAACAATGGAATTATGGTTCACTGAAAGGCATACGCCTAATGTAAAATTTTCTATCAAGGTCGACCACCAGCTCTACAGCGGAAACAGTGAATTTCAGCGCATCGACGTGTTCGATTCAAAGGAATTCGGACGTTTCCTCACGCTCGACGGCTACATGATGCTGACCGAAAAAGACGAATTCATCTACCACGAAATGATAACTCACGTACCTATGGCAGTTCACCCGAATCCGAAAAATATACTGGTTATCGGTGCAGGTGACGGCGGAGTAGTCCGTGAGCTGACAAGATACAGCTCAGTCGAATCCATCGACCTCGTTGAAATCGACGAGCTTGTTGTTGAAGTAAGCAAGAAATATCTTCCGACGACAGCCTGCCGGCTTGACGATGAACGAGTGCACATTTATTACGAGGACGGCGTAAAGTTCATACGCCGCTGTGAAGAAAAATACGACGTAATAATCGTTGACTCCACCGACCCATTCGGTCCCGGAGAAGGACTCTTCACCAAGGAATTCTACGGCAGCTGCTTCAAAGCACTGCGTAAGGACGGTATAATGGTAAACCAGCATGAAAGTCCGTTCTATGACGAGGACGCTGCCGCTATGCAGCGCTCACACAAGCGTATAGTCGAGAGCTTCCCGATAAGCCGTGTATATCAGGCTCATATCCCTACCTACCCATCGGGACACTGGCTTTTCGGCTTTGCTTCAAAGAAATACCACCCTGTACGCGACTATAACGGTACCAAATGGAGTATGCTCGGCTTAAAGACCAAATATTACAATACCCAGCTCCATTGCGGAGCATTTGCACTGCCAAACTACGTTGAGGAGATGCTCAGAGATGTTGAATAAGAATGTACAGACCTTTATCGCCTGTGACAGTGAATACGATGACGCTAAGATAGTACTCTTCGGAGCCGGTTTTGACGGCACCACAAGCTTTCGTCCCGGCACAAGATTTGCTCCGTCAGTAATCAGGAATGAGAGCTTCGGCATTGAGACCTATAGTCCGTATCAGAATAAGGACATGACCGATTACAGCTACTTCGACAGCGGCGACCTTGAACTTCCATTCGGCAGTGTCAGACGTACCATAGCAGACATCGCCCAGCGTTCTGACCAGATACTTTCCGACGGAAAAATGCCGTTCATGATAGGCGGCGAACATCTTGTAACTCTCGGGTCTGTAATGGCAGTAAAGGAAAAGTTCGACGACCTTTACATCGTCCACTTCGACGCTCACGCTGACCTTCGTGACGAGTACCTCGGTCAGCCGCTTTCACACGCTTGCGTACTGCGCCGCTGCTGGGAACTCGTCGGCGACGACCATATCTTCCAGTTCGGTATAAGAAGCGGAGACCGTAATGAATTCTACTTTGCTGACGAGCACACTGAAATGCACAAGTTCAGTTTTGAAGGTCTTGAGGAAACCGTTGAAAAGCTCAAAGGCAAAAACGTATACTTCACCCTTGACCTCGATGTACTCGACCCTTCGATATTCCCGGGAACAGGTACTCCCGAAGCAGGCGGTGTAACGTTTGAGGAACTTCGCAGGGCAGTAACCCTCGTATGCAGCAAGCTTGATATAGTCGGCTGCGACGTAAACGAACTCAGTCCGACTTATGACCAGTCGGGCGTATCGACTGCTGTAGCGTGCAAGGTAATACGTGAAATGCTGCTTGCACTTTCATAAAGGATCACTCATATGAATATTTTCAGAGCTCAGAACGCTGCCGGACTTACCAATATTCGCATGGCGTACCTAATGGAGGATTTTCCCGAAATGCCGGCGGAACAAGCTGAACAGATACGTGCAAGGCTCCCGCGTTATTATGCGGATCACCTCAACTGCGATTTCTTCGCATATATCGCCGTGGACGAAGAAAAAACGATCGGTTCGGCATTCCTCGTATTAAATGAGATGCCTCCGAATCCAAGCTTTCCTAACGGCAGAACAGGTACGGTGCTGAATGTCTATGTTTCGCCCGAATACAGAAGGCATGGCACAGCCTCACAGCTGATGGAGCTGCTCATATCTGACGCAAGGGAAATGGAGCTTGACTACATCGAGCTAAAAGCCTCCGCGGACGGTTACCCACTATATAAAAAACTCGGGTTTGAGGACAGTATATCGTCATTCAAGTCTATGAAACTAATACTATAAAACGCAAAGGAGTAAGAACAATGGGAAAATGTATGATCATCGGCTGCGGCGGAGTTGCTTCCGTAGCTATTCACAAGTGCTGTCAGAACAGCGAAGTCTTTGAGGGCATAATGATCGCCAGCCGTACAAAGTCCAAGTGCGACGCACTCAAGGAGAAACTCCAGCCGACTACTAAAACAGTCATCGAGACCGCTCAGGTAAACGCTGACAACGTTGACGAGCTTATCGCTCTCATAAACAGCTACAAGCCTGACGTAGTGCTCAATCTTGCACTCCCCTATCAGGACCTTACTATAATGGACGCTTGTCTCGCTACAAAGACTCACTACGTAGACACTGCAAACTACGAGCCTCTTGATACAGCGAAATTTGAATATAAGTGGCAGTGGGCATACCGTGAAAAGTTCAAGGAAGCAGGTATAACTGCACTCCTCGGAAGCGGATTCGACCCCGGTGTTACAGGAGTGTTCTCAGCATACGCAATGAAGCACCAGTTTGACGAGATAAACTACATAGATATCCTCGACTGCAACGGCGGAGACCACGGCTACCCCTTCGCTACAAACTTCAATCCCGAGATAAATATCCGCGAGGTATCTGCTAAGGGAAGCTACATCGAGGACGGCAAATGGGTAGAAACAGAACCCATGGAGATAAAGCGCGTTTATAACTTCAAAGGCGTAGGCGAGAAGGATATGTACCTCCTCCACCACGAAGAACTCGAATCGCTCGCTCTCAACATCAAGGGAATAAAGCGTATCCGCTTCTTTATGACATTCGGTCAGAGCTATCTCACACATCTCAAATGCCTTGAAAACGTAGGTATGACATCAATCGAGCCTATCATGTATGAAGGCAAGGAAATAGTACCTCTCCAGTTCCTGAAGGCAGTACTCCCCGACCCTGCTTCACTCGGTCCGAGAACAGTCGGCAAGACCAATATCGGCTGTATCTTCCGCGGAAAGAAAGACGGCAAGGACAAGAACTACTACCTCTACAACATCTGTGACCATCAGGAATGCTACAAAGAAGTAGGCTCACAGGCTATCTCATATACTACCGGTGTTCCCGCAATGATCGGAGCAATGCTCATAATGACAGGCAAATGGAGCGGTGCGGGTGTATACAATATCGAGGAATTTGACCCCGATCCGTTCATGGAAGCACTCAATAAGTGGGGACTTCCTTGGGAAGAGGACTTTGATCCGGTTCTCGTTGACTGAGTAAAACAGCAATAAACATCCGAAAGGGCGTAAATGGACTTCCCTTTCCGCCCTTGACTATTTTAAAAAGAGGTATATCATGCTGAATATAAATGAACTTCCCTCGCCATGCTACGTGATCGACGAGGAAAAACTAATACACAATCTTGAAATTCTCCGCGGAGTAAGGGAGCGTACCGGAGCAAAGATACTTCTTGCACAGAAGGCATTTTCGTGTTATCATCTTTACCCGCTTATCGAAAAATATCTTGATGGAACCGCGTGCAGCGGACTGTATGAAGCACGTCTCGGCTATGAGGAAATGGGAAAGGAAAACCATGTATTTTCTGCTGCATACCGCGATAATGAATTTGACGAGATAGTGTCATACTGCGGACATATCATCTTCAATTCGTTCACACAGCTTGATACATATCGCGAAAGGGTACTCTCTGCCGGAAAAAAGATAGGACTTCGCGTGAATCCGGAGTTTTCAACCCAGGAAGGCCACGAAATATACGACCCCTGCTCCCCCGTTTCACGACTCGGAATAACCCGCAAAAACTTCCGTAGCGATGACATCAGGGGTGTAACCGGACTGCATATGCACACTCTCTGTGAGCAGAATTCCGACGACCTCGAATCCACTATAGCCGCACTCGAAGAAAAATTCGGCGATATTCTGCCTGAAATGGAGTGGATAAATCTCGGCGGCGGACACCATATCACTCGCAGCGACTACGATATTCCGCGGCTTGAACGCTGTATCAGACATCTTCAGGACAAGTACGGACTTGAAGTATTCCTCGAACCCGGAGAAGCTATCGCACTAAATGCAGGCTATCTTGTAACAGAGGTTCTCGACCTCACAGAAAATGATATGCCTATCGCGATACTTGATACTTCTGCGGCTTGCCATATGCCTGACGTACTTGAAATGCCTTACCGTCCGCCGCTGCGTGACAGCGGAAAGGAAGGAGAAAAAGCATACAGCTACCGTCTCGGCTCGCAGACCTGTCTTGCCGGTGACTCCATAGGAATTTACTCGTTCGATAAGCCGCTCTCAATCGGCGACAGACTCGTTTTTGAGGACATGGCTATATACACAATGGTCAAGAACAACACCTTCAACGGAATGCCGCTTCCCGCAATACTCCTGCTCAAATCAGACGGAACTTTCAAGAATCTCCGCACATTCGGCTATGAAGACTTCCGCAGCAGATTATAAGCAGTAATAGGATACCGGTATTTGACAAAAGTTCAGATTTGGAGTATAATATTAGCTGGAATTTTTAAAAAGGAGCTTATTCAATGGATAATAAAATGTATGAGAATTACGAGATAATCGATGCCCACGCACACATTTTCCCCGCTAAAATAGCCGAAAACGCTACCGTTAATATCGGCAGGTTTTACGATATTCCAATGAGCGGAAGCGGTACGGCAGAGATGCTCCTCAAAAACGGCAGAAAAATCGGCGTTGACAAGTACCTTGTATGCTCAACAGCGACAGTCCCGCAGCAGACTCGTCATATAAACACATTTATCGCAGAAGAGTGTGCAATGGAGCGTTCATTCTACGGTTTCGGAACTACTCATGCCTTATCAGAAGACCTTGAAGGCGATATTGAGCAGATAATCTCACTCGGTCTGCACGGAGTAAAGCTCCACCCTGATTTTCAGCAGTTCAATGCAGACTCTCCCGAAGCATTCAGAATTTACGAAATGATTGAAGGCAGACTTCCTGTTCTCATACACTGTGGCGATAACCGTTATACATATTCAGCTCCTGACAGAATCGCAAACGTATGCAAGAACTTTCCGAATCTGAAAATCCAAGCAGCTCATATGGGCGGATACCAGTGTTGGGAGAGTGCCGAAGATATCCTTGTAGGATACCCGAATCTTGCCATAGATATAAGCAGTTCACTTCCGTTCATGACACCCGAAAAAGCAGCGGAGCGTATTCGCAAATTCGGAGTTGAAAACGCATTCTTCGGCTGTGATTTTCCGATGTGGAAGCACACTGAAGAAATAGAACGCTTCTTTGCACTTGGTTTCAGCGAAGAAGAGAATCGTATGATACTCTCTGAAAACTTCAAACGGTTCTATCATATCGACTCTTGACAAAAAAACAGCTGTATGATATAATTATAACATACGGCACGCCGATGTGGTGGAATGGCAGACACGGTGGACTCAAAATCCACTTTTGGCAACAAAGTGCGGGTTCAAGTCCCGCCATCGGCACCAGCGTCGAGTGGGCGCATATAGTTTCGCGGTTCAGTTTTCTGAGCCGCGAATTTTTTTCCGCGCCTCAAAGCATATTTAAATCGTTTCATATTCACAAGCGAACAAGTAGTGGAGTTCCTTCGGATCGTCCACTTTTTCATGTTATAAAAATACGCACTTCCTTATGAAGTGCGTATTTTCTTACACATAATAATATCATTAACCGCAAAAATAAGAAGCAGTAAAATACCAATCAGCGAAACAGATTTTCCTACGCCAAGCATAGGAGCGGTAAACTTGATAACTATTCTGTGACTTCCGCTTTTAACAGGAAAACCAAGGAATGCGGTATCAACTTTTACCGGCACAGTTTCTTCACCGTCCACCCAAACTCTGAATCCCTCATGCATAACAAAGCTTGTACATACAATGCTGTCACACTGATGGCATATAGTACCCGAAATGACATCACCGTGGGTTTCGGACATATCCGCAATAAAAGGTGTAATACGTGTTAAAGGTTCAGATAGTTTCTCCGGTGGAAGTACATAAGCATCAATTCCGGAGATACGTATATCCTCACCAGTCATTACAATATCGAGTTTATCGCTCATGTCTGAGATAACATATTCAAACGAATTGTTGCAGTTATGGTATTTCCATGACGGGTCACTGAGAGTATTCCTGACTCCGTTGATAGTTATACGTACATCTCCCTTATTTTCCCAGTTGCGATTATCTTTTTCAGATGGGTCAGCAACATTGAAGCGGAGTAGAAGCAACTTTCCGCGGACAGATTCAGGAAGCACATATTCAAACTCTGCCCTGCCGTTTTCAGTAGATATTACTTTTTCCATGCCGACTGATTCAGAAACTGCACTGTCGAAAATATCACTGATGTCGACTTTTTCGTAACCTGAACAGAACTTTACATCGGGTACATCTGTCGGAACAATCGTATAGTTCAGCAATGCGGCGATATTATCGGGATAAACAAGCGTGCGGTACTGCCGCTCACTCATAATATCATCACGAACATATGCAAGCGGAAAAGCATTTTTATTCACGTAGATGTCAAAGCCGTCTACAGAGTCAGCCAGTTCAAAACCATAGAATGAGACCGGACGATTTGAAATGTAATACCTATCCCCCATGAAAGAATTAAAAAATGGATTTTTAGAGCGAACTGTCAGTGCAGAATTGCGGAACTCGTTTTCGTTTAACATCTCATTGAAATAGAAATTGTTATAGTCCTGTGAATGAAGAGATGAGTACACGGTGTCACTGTAATGTCGGGGCGAATAGATTTTATTGACAGAGTAAAGTCTTTCCGTATCGACAGCCGTGCGGTACAGTTCATCATCAGGAAGTTCTGAAATCAGCTTAGTAACAGATGAAGAATTAACCGTCTCATAGCTTTTTCTTGAAGTCAGCTTATCGTAGTGATTACCAAAAAGACAGACAAATATGGGAACAGCAAAAAAAGCACCGATAAAAACTCGTTTGTGAGTAAAGATACATAGTGAGATACCCACCGCAACAATAAAAGCGTCAACAAGGTAAGCACCGGTCATAACGGTCATACCGCCTGTAAAAAAAGCGATAACAGAGAAAGAGATAAACAGAGCTAAAGTTTTCCGGCTTTTGAGATAAGGAAGTACATTCAGCATATCCGCAGTAAGAGTCAAAGCCATAGGCAGAAATGGAAAAAGCACCTTAGGGTCGGTATAGAGAGTGCCATTCAGAATATATAGAGTTACAGGGAAAACAGCAAATGACAGAACCGTTGCCGAAACGAACCTCTGCTGTCTGCCGCCCTTGACAAGGAAATAGAGTGCCGCAAATACTCCGAAAGCAGAAAGTCCCATCGGAGAGTTATAATATGTAAGTTTATCAATTCTCAATTCAGGAACGAGCATTTTCAGAACAGATGATTCACCGGAATTACCTCTGTTAGCGAAAAGACCATAAGCAGTCGGAAGAATAAGCACAGCCGAAGCGCATATTCCGGCAAAAATGCAAAGAGAAAACGGTAATAGCTTTTTGAACACAGACTTCGGCTCTTCACCTAAAGCGAGCCAAATCCCGTACATAAAAACAGCAATAACCGCAGACGGTGCAAAATAGTAATTGCACATCACCATGAGGAAAACACCTGACGCGAGGATAGTTTTCTTTCCTGACTTAAAAAAAGCCTCTGCACCGTGAAGTGACATAAGCAGAAACGGCATAAACGAGGTGAACATGATCTGCCTGTGAGTATTGAGTATCAGCGGCACAGAAAGTGCAAAAAACACGGTTGAAAGCAGTGAGACTGCCGAAGAATAACGTCGCCGCAGAAGAAAATATAATTCGCATTCTGAAACCAGTGCCGCGGCAACTGACGTTACGATAATGTACGTCCCCATAGGGACAGACGGCAACAGATACGAAGGAAGTATCAGCGGTGACAGCAGACCGTAATACGAAAGATTGAATATATTTTCCCCGCCGCCGGAATTAGGTGCATACGACGGAATAAGCTGACCGGTATCGTAAAAAAGTGTGCGGAAGTATTCCGGAATCGCATAGTGCTGAGAAGCCCAATCAGTTTTAGAGCCGTAAACCGTATCGGCAGATGAAATGGAAAAAATAATCATCAGAGTCATAAATACGAGTGCACCGACAGCCGGAGCGTCATACCGGAAAGAAAGCTTGTTGCGTGAATCATTCATTCGTCATACTCCTTCCAGTTTTCATAGGGAAACATATGTGAAAGCTTATTCATGGTACGTTTCTGAGAAGAATACATATCGCACAGAATAAGCTTTTCACGCATAGTTTCATCGGGAATGGCGGTATCACCGGCTTTTCCGATATCCGAAGCCTTGTAGTAATCACCGAAGAAAAGGAGCTTTTCAGCGGAATGAGTCTGCTCAAAAGCCTGAACAGTCAGTGCATTAGTCATTTTATGGTGGATATGACCGTATTCACCGTCGGGATTATGGGTAACAACGAAGTCCCAGTGTTTTGCCGACAAAACAAGCTGAATATCAGCCTCTATCCCCTCTTTAGAATAATTCCAGTCATTGCGGACGAAATTAGTTTTGTCCGGATAATCAAGTATCAGCGAAGTATTGCCAGATTTTTCAACAGCTCTGCGAAATTCATCAGCGCGGCGCTTATTCTTGCCATTAGTAATGCATAAAACGAAATAACCACCATCAAGCAGATGTGCACCGCCCCATATCGTCTCATCGTCGGGGTGAGCGACAATCATAAGCTTTGTCGCATCTCCGATACAGTCCAGTTTTCCGGCAGAAAGCGGCTGAGGACAAAAAGTCTGCTCCATTCTGAAATCAACAGCACAGGCTATCGCTGAAAGAATAATAAAGCAAATCAGAAGAAATGCCAAACAAGATTTTTTTGAAATATCTATTTTCATCATACGCCTCTGTTTTTTGTTTTTTAAGATATACTAATTATACTACATTTTTCCTGTTTTTTAAAGGGTTTATTAAAAAAAGCAAAAACATATAATTTTTCAGCTGTTTACATTTTATCCATTGTATTTTAAATTGTAATAGTGTATAATTTATATATAAAAACCGGAACAATCCACAGCACTTATGCTGTTTAATAAGGGAGGCATAATATGGAATATAAGTCATGGATAGAAGGTATCGACGGCTTAGCAAGTCTTTACTCATTTGACATTCAACAGGACGGAAGCTTCAGTGAGATACGCCTTATGGCGGTCAATCAGATGAATTCAGGAATGCTGATGATGAATCCGGATGCACCTGATTTTTACCCGGGCATACCGTACCGTACATACTGGATGGACCTCAATTTTGAGAATTTTATATACAAATGCGGAAGCACACATCAGTCACTGTATTCATACGTAAATGCACGCGGAGTATGGCTGAAAGGATTCTATATTCCAATTGCGGCTTCAATCTTTGAAGATGCGGAGTATGCACAAAGCAATAAAGATAAGCAAACCGTTTATGCTCTTTATATTCTCATGTATTCAAATGATGTAGAGACCGATTCAATGTCTCAGCAGTCAGCAGACGTATCAAATGCCGTAATGAATATAAGTATAAAACTGCACGAGACCGAAGACTTTTATCAGGCAATGGCACTTGCTTCAGGCGAGATAGAGAAGGTATGCGGAGCTGAAAAATGTGCTGTATACACCGTTGATAAAAGCAATCAGAAGTGCATTTTCATCAACAAAGACGGTATACAGAAAGCCTTCCTCGACGGTTTTACAGCTGAAATGGAGCGGACTCCCTTCGAGATAGCGGAAGCATGGGAAAAAGACCTCGCCCTCAGTGACTGTCTGCTTCTTGACGACCTCAGCATAATAAAAGAGCGCGACCCGGTATGGTACGATTCTCTTACGGGCCACGGAATAAAAAATATCATACTCTTTGCCATACGGAATAATCAGACGCTTGTCGGATTTATATGGGCGGCTAATTTTGCCACTGAAAAAATGCAGAAAATCAAGGAAACTCTCGAACTCACAACCTTCCTTATTGCCGCAGTGATTGCCAATCATCAGCTTGTTTCACAGCTTGAGGAAAAGAGTACAATCGACGGACTCACTCAAGTAAGCAATCGAAATGCAATGAATGAGCGAGTTGACGGCTTCACAACAGGCGAAACTGCACTGCCGACTTCAATGGGCGTTGTATTTGCAGACCTTAACGGACTGAAAACAGTAAACGACAACGACGGACACGATGCCGGAGACAAACTCCTCAGCCGTGCAGCAGCATTATTGAAAATATCATTCGGAGATTACGAGATATACCGTGCAGGCGGTGATGAATTTGTGATATTCTGTCCCGACATCACAGAAGAGAAGCTTGAACAGCTGATAACTCAGCTCAAATCGCTCACTGACAGCACCGATGACGTAAGTCTTGCACTCGGAACAGCATATTGTAAAGGCGAATATAATATCCACACCGCAATGCAAAATGCCGACGAAAAGATGTACCAAGACAAAGAGGAATACTACCGCCGCCACCCTGAAAAGGACAGGCGCAAAAGATAAGATAAAGAAAAACGTCAGTTTAAAAAAACTGACGTTTTCTTATATAAAATTAGCTTATCATGAATTAGCACCGCGTTTTTTCTCAGGATGAAGCTCATAGTAATGCTTTTTATCCTCATACATACGCTCATCGGCTTCACGAAGGGCAGTCCTTACGTCACTCATATCATCTGCCGAAGCAATGCCCAAAGCGAAGACGAGTCTGTCATAATGCTCCGTAGTTTTTCTGAGAAGTTCAGCCTTCTCAGACATTTGCTCAGCATTCATGCCGGGCATGATAACGACAAACTCATCACCGCCGGCACGGAACACCTTACTTGCCGGAAACACCTCAGTCAAAGCGGACGAAGCATTTTTCAGCATGACATCACCTGCAACGTGACCTTCACAGTCATTGACGACTTTCAAACCGTTAAGGTCAGCAAAAAGCACACTGACAACACGGCCACCTTTGCCGTTTACAAGTTCATCAACATAGTTATTCATCTCGTTACGGTTCATAACACCGGTAAGCATATCACGTGAACTTAGAATATGCAGACGGTCGATCATCTGATAGCTGTAGATTTCTGAAGCAAGAACAAAGGAAGTTAGTTCAAGAGTTTCCTTGATAGTATCAGCAGCCTCTGAACTGAAATTGATCGCCCACATATAGCCAAGAAGCTCATTCTTGAAGATCAGCGGGAAGAGGACTATAGTTTTTCCGCCTGCACTTGTGATAGACTTGTACCATTCAGGATTACGTTCTTTTACAACTTCCATATCATGTTCATTTTTAACGATAAGGCAGTTACTGCCAGCAATAGTATCCTTCCACGAATCAGCGATATCATAGAAAGCATCATCAACGTAATTTTCCATAGGAAGCAGGTCAGTATCCTTAGAAAAAGCCTCACAAAGAACAGAACACTTCCGGTTATCATGGTCCATGAGGAGGATACAGCAATGTTCGGAATCGCACAATTCGCGGATATCCTCACATACATCATTCATCGTTACCCTGAAATCCTCAGGACTGCGAAGCTTGATACAGGTTTCAAGAACGGACGTAGCGATATCAGATGATATAGTTGACATAAGCTTTGCATCGTGCTTGAAGCTGACCTCCATAATATAAAGGCAGTAGCAGATGTTGCCGTCATCCGGACCAAGCGGAATAAACGACATATTGAACCAGACATCAAATCTTGCAGGGTGTGCATAAACATGAAGACATTTTTTCTTGACCGCAGCATTAAAGCAAGAGTCTTCAAAATTGAGGTCACGGTTAAGATAATTAGTGTATTCGCTGTTAGGGACGAATTTTCTGACGAGCATTTCGACTCCGCCCATAGGTTTTTCGATAGAATCTATGTATATACGGTTACCGGTTACGATGCGTATAGTTCCATAGTTGTCGTCACTGATTTTTTCAACAGAAACTACACAAGCAGCCGAACTTATACTGTCAACAACGGTCTGAAAATCCATAACAATCCTCCTGTTAAAATAATCGCTACTATAATTTTACTATTTTTTACACAAAGAAGTCAAGTGAAATCTATCAAATTAACATATCGGCAATATTTTTAGTAACCTCGTACAAACTATCAGTTTAGTCTTTGTGCATTATCACAACATAAAAAACGTATAAAGAGTCAACCATCCGAAAAAAGTTGCAATATCAGCGAGGATATATTATAATAGTAGAAGAAAAAACGATCAGGAGAAACATATGGCATTTGATAAAACTATATACAAAAAACTCACAGCCATAGTCATACCTATAGCGTTCCAGTTTCTTATGGCATCACTTGTAACTGCAAGCGATGCGTTCATGCTCGGATTTCTCGACCAGAACTCTCTTTCCGCTTCTTCACTTGCCGGACAGATAGCATTCGTTTTCAGTTTATTTTACGGAGCATTCACCTTCGGTCTGTCCGTACTCGCCGCACAATACTGGGGAAAAGGCGATAAAAGAGCAGCAGAAGAGGTATTAGCCATATCCATGCGCTACATTTTATTAGTTGGACTTGTTTTCACATTTGCATCTGCCCTCATACCGCGGCAGCTAATGATGCTTTTCACATCGGAAACACCGCTGATAAACTCCGGAGCAAAATACCTTCGCACAGTCTCGCTATCGTACTTGCTGACTGGATTTACACAGGTCTATTTTGGAATGATGAAAGTATGTGACAAAGCAAAACTGAGTTCAGCGATAGGGTCAGCATCAGTAGTACTGAATATACTTCTCAACTGGCTGCTGATATTCGGAGTAGGCTTTTTCCCGAAAATGGGCATAACCGGAGCGGCACTTGCAACGGTACTATCGAAAGTATTCGAGACAGCAATGGTACTCACTGCGGTAGCAAGAAAACAGTGTCCGGCACTGAGAATCGGCGTAATGCTTCACTCAATCAACAAAGAACTGCACAAAGACTACTGGAAATATACTGTTCCCCTGCTGATAAATCAGATAGGCTGGGGCGGCGGAGTGACGATGTACTCAGTTATAATGGGACATCTTGGTTCAGACGCAGTTGCCGCAAATTCGATAGCAAGCATAGTGCGTTCAATCATTGCGAGTCTGTGCTGGGGCATTGCTTCAGGTGTAGGTATAATAATTGGCGGAATGCTTGGCAGGAACGAATTTGAAAAGGCAAAAAAAGCCGGCGGAAGCTTTGTACGCTTCTCTATTATCATAGGAGCGGCTTCGGGACTTGTCATACTCGCAATAACACCGCTGGTACTGCACGTTATCCACCTCGCACCACAAGCGCAGTATTACCTTAAATACATGATGTGTCTCGCGGCATATTATATCATCGGCAACTCATTGAACTCCACAATAATCACTGGTATTTTCCCAGCTGGCGGCGATACCAAATTCGGTATGTACTGCGATGTCATCACGCTATGGGGATTCGTCGTACCGCTCGGACTAATCGGAGCATTCGTTCTGAAACTGCCTGTACTCGCAGTCGCATTCATACTCACACTTGATGAATTTGTAAAAATCCCTGCTGTATACAAGCACTACATGAAGTTCAGATGGGTACGCAACATCACAAAGGAAAACATATGAAACAAGCGGAAAGACGATGTCTTTCCGCTGTTTGTTTTATTATTCGCTGTGCGCACACATAATACGCGATATAACAATTAAGGGGACGCCGTACACGACGTCCCCAACGCTTTATTGTATCAATATCTTATTCAAGAACAGGCATACAAGCTGCGGCATTGACAGACTTAGCCTTATCAGCAGCCTGAGCGAAAGTGAGCTTGTCCTCAGTGATGAAGGAAGTACCGTTTTCATCGGTATACGCACCCTCAGGAACATCATTGGAGTCAGCGGGAACACGGAAATACCAGCGTGCAGAGAGTTTCTCAACAGGAGCAACGAAGCTGTTATCGCTTGAAGAATCCCATGACTGAGAGAAAACAGTGACCTTATGCTTAGCAGCCTCGATTACGTCACCGAGCACAGCACTTGCAGTCGGGAGCTTACCGGCACCTCTGCCGTAGAACATAGCCTGATCGATACCGTCACCGTAAACAAGAACAGCGTTGAATACATCATTTACGCCAGCCATAACGTTTTCATGAGGAACGAGCATAGGCATAACAGCGGGAAGAATACGACCGTCATCGAGTCTTCTTACAGAAGCGATGAGCTTAATAGCGTGACCGAGAACGTCAGCAGAAGCAACATCAGAGAGTTCTATCTCAGAAATACCCTTTGTATAAACGTCCTTAGGATAAACGTGTTTACCGAAAACGAGGGAAGAAATAATGCATATCTTACGGCAGGCATCGTGACCCTCGACATCAGCAGTGGGGTCTTTTTCAGCGTAACCGAGTTCCTGAGCGAGCTTAAGAGCGTCAGCGAAGGACATATTATCGTTATACATTTTAGTAAGGATGAAGTTTGTAGTACCATTTAAGATACCGGCAACCTTGTCTATATCATTAGCAGCGAGACAACGGTGAAGAGGACGGATTATCGGAATAGCACCGCCGACACTTGCTTCAAAGAAGAAGTTGCAGTTATGTTCTCTTGCAGTTTTGAGGAGGATATCACCTTTTTCAGCGACAAGCTCCTTATTTGAAGTAGAAACGCTCTTACCCTTTTCGAGGCAAGCCTTAACAAAAGTGAAAGCCGGTTCAACACCGCCCATGCACTCGGCAACACCAGTAACCTCGTCATCGTTGACGATATCGTTGAAATCCTTGGTAAACTTGTCATGATAAGGCGAATCGGGGAAGTCTCTGAGGTCGAGGATATACTTGATATCCATTTCAGTACCGGCATGCTTTTCGATGCTCTTTTTATTCTTGTAGAAGAGCTCAACAACACCCGAGCCAACTACACCATGACCTAACACTGCGAATTTAACTGACATATAAAAAAACCTCCGGAAATTATTCGGCAGAGAGGACCTTAGCCTCAAGAACGCCGTCAAGTTCAGTTATAGAATTAAGGGAAACTATCTCATCGGGAGCACCCTCGGTGAGCCTTAGTGAAATATTCACCGCAGCTGCTCCGTCGACAGGAATACTCTGATTAACAGTAAGGATGTTAGCGTTAAGTCCGTGAAGGAACACAAGAGCACTCGAAAGGACTCCCGGACTGTCGCTCAGAAGCAGGTAAAGATTGACTATCCTGCGGTTGAAGAGTTCCTCATAAGAAAAAACGCTGTCCTTGTACTTATAGTAAGCACTGCGCGAGATACCGATTCGCTTGCAGGCAGAAGCGAAACTCTTCTCCCCTTTCTGAGCCATCAGCTTTTTAACTTCAAGCACTTTAGTAAAGACGTCAGGCAGAATCTGCGCGTCAACAACGATAAGCTGAGATTTCTTTTCCATATCAGAACATCCTTGTATCCTAAATCTGAAATCGTCCGTCACAGACGAACAACTGTACATTGTATATTTACTATACCATGTTTTTTAGTCTTTGTCAAGAGAAAAAAGTTATTTTTTCGTCAAACTTTTCATAAAAGGGCGGTTCAGTGCGCATGACTGGAAGAAAAACTGTTTTTCAGCACTTGCAATTGCCTTTAAAACGTGATATAATATAATATGTATGCCAAAAGGCAGTTTCCTTGCGGCGAAAATTTTTTGAAAGAAGTGTACCTCAATGACAAAAATCACAATTTTTTCAGGATTCCTCGGAGCAGGTAAAACGACACTTATCAAGAAGCTCATAAACGAAGGATATAAAGGTGAAAAGCTCGTGCTTATCGAGAATGAATTCGGACAGATAGGCATAGACGGCGGATTCCTCAAAGATGCCGGAATCGAAATAACAGAAATGAACTCAGGCTGCATATGCTGCTCACTCGTCGGAGACTTCGGCAAGGCACTTGAAAAGGTACTTGAAGAATACAAGCCTGACCGCATACTCATCGAGCCATCAGGCGTAGGCAAACTCAGCGACGTAATCAACGCTGTACGCGGCATAAACGCACACGACGTTGAGCTTGACGGCTTCACAACAGTAGTTGACGCAAAGAAGTGCAAGATGTATCAGAAGAATTTCGGTGAATTTTTCAACAATCAGATAACATATGCAAGCTGCCTTATACTCAGCCACACAGCCGGACTTTCACAGGAGAAGCTCAACGAAGTAGTTGAACAGCTCAAGGCACTCAACTCTGCCGCACCTATCGTAACAACAGAGTGGGACGAACTCACAGGCAAGCAGCTTGTTGAAGCAATGACACAGAAGAACACACTCGACGATGAACTCAAGGCACTTCTTGAAGAAGCGGGTCACGAGCATCATCACCACCACGACCATGATGAACATGAACATCATCACGACCACGATGAACACTGTAACCACGACCATGACGAACACGAACATCATCACGACCACGATGAACACTTCCACCACGACCATGACGAACACGAACATCATCACGACCACGGTCCGGACTGCACCTGTGGCTGTCACGACCATGACCATCATCACCACCATGCCGATGAAGTATTCACAAGCTGGGGCAAGGAAACACCCCGCACCTACACACCTGAGGCAATAAAAGCCGCACTTGAAGCACTCGGCGACGAAGAAAAATTCGGAATCGTACTCCGTGCAAAGGGAATCGTTGCAGGCGAGGACGGACAGTGGATACATTTCGACTACGTACCCGGAGTGCCGGATGTAAGACACGGCAGTGCTGAAACTACCGGCAGACTCTGCGTTATCGGTTCAAAGCTGAACGAAGAAGCAGTAGCGAAGCTATTCTGCGTAGAATAAGGAGGACACCATGCCTAACAATCAGGAACCAATTCCGGTATACCTCTTTTTAGGATTTCTCGAATCAGGAAAAACCAAGTTTATTCAGGAGACCTTAGAGGACAAGCGCTTCAACACAGGTGAAAAGACACTTCTCCTCGTCTTTGAGGAGGGCATAGAGGAGTACGACACCTCACGCTTTGTAAAGAAGAACTGTATAGAGATAAGAAATATCGAAAGCAAGGAAGAAATGACTACTGCAAACCTTGCACGTCTCGCAATGGAGACAAATGCTGAGCGAGTTGTAGTTGAATACAACGGAATGTGGAACGCATCGGATTTCTTTCAGAATATGCCGCAGAACTGGGCAGTATATCAGGTGATGTTCTTTGCTGATGCATCAACGTTCCTCAATTATAATGCCAACATGAGAAGTCTCGTTGTAGACAAGCTCAATCTCTGTGAACTCGTGGTATTCAATCGTTTCGACAAGAACTACGACGTACAGGAGTTCCACAAAATCGTACGCGGAGTAAGCCGCCGTACCGAAATATGCTACGAATACACTGACGGACAGGTCGCATATGACGATATAGAAGACCCGCTCCCGTTTGATGTAGAAGCCGACAACATAGTAATCAAGGACGAGGACTTCGCCCTTTGGTACAGAGACATCATGGACGACCCCGGAAAATACGACGGCAAAACCGTTACATTCAAAGGACTCGCCGCAAAGAATAAGAAGTTCCCCGCAGGCTGTTTTGCACTTGGCAGACATATAATGACCTGCTGTGTAGAAGACATACAGTACTGCTGGGCAGTAGCTGAATGGGACACTCCGTTCGAGCCGAAACAGCCAAAACACTGGGTAAACGTATCTGCAAAGATAAGCGTACAGAAGCACAAGCTCTACCGCGGTGCCGGACCCGTCCTCAAGGTCATCTCACTTGCAGACGCAGCTCCGCCGGAGAAAGAAGTAGCAACATTTTATTAAGAATAAGCCACAGAAAGGTGGAATAACAATGAGTAAAATAAACATAGGATTCATAGGTGCAGGCAACATGGGAACAGCTATCATGAAGGGTATAGCAGGCAGTCCGGCAGGTGCAGATATCAGTCTTTTTGCATTTGACCCCGACAGCAGCAAGGTAGCGTCACTCGCTGAATACGGTGTAACAGCCTGCGGAAGTGAAGCAGAGCTTACTGAAAAATGCGGCTACATTTTCCTCGCAGTAAAGCCGCAGGTTATCGAGCCTGTCATCGAAGCAGCCGCACCCGCAGTAACTCCTGACAAGGTAATAATCTCAATTGCAGCCGGAATCTCAGACGAGTTCATCGCATCAAAGACTATCCCCGATGCAAAGGTTATCCTCGTAATGCCGAATACTCCCCTCCTCCTCGGAGAAGGAGCATCTGCACTTTCACGCAATGAAAAAGTAACGGATGAGGAATTCGACCTTATCCTCGGAGTATTCCGTTCATGCGGAAAAGCAGCAGTTGTCCCCAAGGACAAGATGAAGGAGATAATCGCAATAAACGGCAGTTCTCCGGCATTCATCTACCTCTTTGCAAAGGCATTTATCGACTATGCCGAGTCTGAAGGAATCGACGCAGCCGCAGCGACTGAGCTGTTCAGTCAGAGTCTCATAGGCTCAGCAAAGATGATAACAGATTCCGGCTATTCTATTGCCGAGCTGATAAAAATGGTATCTTCACCCGGAGGAACAACTCTCGCCGGACTTGACCGTCTCTACGAAGGCAAGCTTGAAGAAACAGTAAAGAATTGCTGTGAAAGCTGTACCAAGAGGGCATATGAACTTTCAAAATAAGTTCTAACCCTTGTCCCATTTGCATATCCTTATCGTAAGAGAAAGGATGGTGCAAAATGAAACATTTGCAGTATATACCCGCACAGACAGGAAAAAATGCCGGACTTGCACTAATGTCCGCAGCCATTACATCCGGAGTAGTCATAGGCTCAATTCCCGCAATAAAACAAGCCGGAGAAACATCGCCGTGGCTTCACCAGTATTTTTCACCGATTTTGTGCGGAGACACAGTATTTTCAGTATTCGGGAAAACGCTTCTGTCGGAGATAATTTTTCTTACGGCAGTATTTCTGCTCGGGACATTCGCATTCGGACAGGCTGCCGGAGGAATAATGCTCATCTACCGCGGTATCGGCATAGGAGTGTCGGTATCGCAGATGTACACCGTCGGCGGACTGCGTTCACTTCCCGCAGTTGCAGCACTTGCACTGCCGTACTCGCTTGCGGTATCACTTGTAGCGATACTTGCAGTAAGGGAGTCAATGCGCTCGTCAAACCGAATACTTATTTATTTCGCCACAGGAAAGTCAGTCGGCAGTGAACGCCGGGGACTGAAAATGTACTGCATACGTTTTGCGGTACTAATGATAATATCACTTTTTATATCTGCCGCAGACTCGCTGCTGAACTACATTTTCGCGGGACTGCTCTGAGAAAACGGAGGATTGTTAAAATTGGGTCTGTTAAACAATGATTACGAAAGTGCCGGTCCGGGCATAGCAAAGAACGCTCCGCACAAGAAAGGCATCGCGCTGTTTTTCGACATTTTCTACCGCAAGAAGTGGAAAATCGCAGGACTGAACCTGCTGTTTTTCCTTTTCTTCATACCGGTACTTCTGATGCTTCCGGCAATATACTACATCAAGCAGCCGTACGTCTGCTTGGGAGTACTGGCGGTACTGTTCATCACATTTGCAGTCAACATAGGTCCCGCACTTGCCGGTCTGACCAAAGTCATGCGTCTCTTCATCATAGAGCGCCACACATTTGTAACACGTGATTTTTTCCGTGGTTACAAGCAGAACTTCAAAAAGGCATCGCTGATAGGGATACTTGACGTACTTGCAGCAGCATCAGCATATGCCGGCTACAACGTCTACCCCGACCTTGCGGTACAGTACGGCAAGATATTCTATATACCGCTTGTACTGACATTCAGCGTAGCGATAGTTGCCGTAATGATGAACTACTACATCTTCCTGATGATGACCGCTACAGACCTTTCATTCAAGAATCTGATAAAGAATTCATTCGCACTTGCATTTGTGTCACTGAAACAGAACATACTCACAACAGTAATGATAGGAGTACTTGCGTCAGTGATGGTAATACTGCTGATGTACGCAATGCCGCTTTTCATGCTTGTACTGCCGTTTTTCCCGGCAGCACTGATGTGGTTCATAGCCTGCTTCAACAGCTACCCGGTTATACAGAAATACGTCATCGACCCGTACTACGAAGAGAAGGGCGAGATAAACCCTGAACGTACCGATGGATTTGAAGACATCGACGAAGAACCTGTTTTTGAGGACATGGGCGGCAGGGAAAAACCGATTGAAAAGCGAAAAAAAGGCAAAGGCAGACACATATCATAAAAACACCCCCTTATCGGCAGATAAGGGGGATTTTTCATATAGAAACATATTCGGGGTCGGAATTAAATTCCGTGAGGTGCGAGTCGATAGCCTCACGGTCAAGGTAATCGCCGATAACTATCAGTACTGACTGTCCATCGCTGACGGGGTCAGTTTCGATTTTATCGGGCATAGCGTTTATCTTCAGCCAGCCATATTTTTCAGTAAAAAGCGAACCCTTGATACGGAAAATACGTCCGCATTTTTCATCGCGCATGATGTCACTGATAACAGTAATTATCCTGTCATCAGGAATAGAAATATGCATAAAATACCGAACAGAGCTGAGGATTTCGTCGGCTCTGAATTTTTTCACATAGCTTGAACTGCGATACCCTGAATTCATAATTGCACTGAAATCGTCGTTATTCAGTTCATTCCAGTCTTTCGCGATAGCATCTTTCACAGCAAATCTGCGGTCACATTTAATCTCTTCAAGAGCCGAATTAAGGTGCTCTATCATTTTTTTAACATCGACATCAGCATTATACTTGCTGACAACGAGTTTACCGCAGCACGATGCTTCCGAAGCGAACAGATACTCCATCTGTTCGGTCATTCTGTCATCGGATTCAGGGTCGATGATACCGATAATACTTCCAACTTCAAACCAATTATCGAGTGGAGACTCATGCAGAATATCGAAAAATTCGTCCATATCAAAGACACCGGACGGTTCAACGATAACGCGGTCGAAGTGCTGCATACCGAGAGAAATGAGCTGAGTTTTGAATCTTCTCCTGTGGCAGCAAGGGTCGGCAGTACCCGCTATCATTTCGAGCTGACAGTTATCGCATTTCAGGTCTGAGAGCATGAGCATATCTACGTTAACAGCACCGAGGTCATTCACAAGTATTGCAATACGCAGACCGCAGTCAATGAGATGACGTGCATAGTGAAGCAGAAACGTAGTCTTACCCGAACCGAGAATACCTGTTAAAAGGTCAATTTTAGTCATTTGCGTCCTCCTTTTTCAGACTTACAAGAAATACAGAACCTTCATCAGGCTTACTTGTAACATAGATTTTTCCGCCGCAGCGGGTAACGATTTCTTTGCAGAGTGCAAGACCGAGACCGTTTCCCTGAGACTGACGAGAGCTGTCTGCCTGATAGAATTTATCAAAGATATGCCGCTGCTGCTCCTCTGACATACCGATACCTTCGTCGCTGATAAAAACCTTGTAATGGTGCGGCGACTCTTCAAGCTTGACGGTAATAGTGCCGCCCTCATCGGAAAACTTTATCGCATTGCTGATGAGATTAGTCCATACCTGAAACAAGAGCGACTGCTGCCCGCGTATAACGAGTTCAGGCAAATCAAGGTCAAAAGAGATATTACGGCTGTTCCACTTAGGTTCAAGGAGAACGATCGCCTCGCGAAGCTGTTCATCGAGACGGTACTCATCAGGAGCATCAAGTGCGACCTGATTTTCAAGTTTAGAGAGTCTGAGGATATTTTCAGTAAGGTCGTTGAGTTTTTCGATACTGAAAAAAGCCTTTGAAATGTACTCAGCACGCTCCGCCTCGGAAATTGACGGGTCCTGAAGCAGAGTGAGGTACCCATTGAGCGACGAAAGCGGAGTTTTGAACTCATGTGAGACGTTAGCGATGAAGTCATTACGTATCATTTCTATAGAGTTGAGTTCCTGAGCCATGTCATTGAAATTCTCGACAGATTCCGCAAGTTCCTTGACTCTGCCCCTGTATTCGAGCCGTACACTGTAATCGCCCTGTGCGATTTTTTTAGTAGCCTTGCTGATATCTGAAAGCGGGCGGAAAATGTTCCAGACTGCAAAATACGAAAGAGCAGAAGCAAGAACGACACTGATAATATATATACTCAGTCCGCCGTAAGCCGGAAAAGCACCTGTACCGAAATTGACTCCGAGCTTTTCGAGCAGGAACATGAACATCACGAGTATGAGCAGAAGAGCGAATATAGTAGCGAAGAATGCGATCGTTAGTCTGCGTGTGAGACGTTTATAGTGCCGCATCTCGATAGGTTTCTTATTATTAATCATTTTTCACAGCCCTGTAACCGAGTCCGCGTATAGTAACGATTTTGAAATCGGGGTTATTTCTGAAACGTTCGCGAAGTCTGCTGATGTGAACATCAAGAGTATGCGAGTCAATGACCTCCTCAATGCCCCATATATCGTCGAGTATTTGTTGACGTGTAAAAATCTGACCCGGATAAGAGAGAAGCTTATACAGAAGCATGAACTCTTTCTGCGGGAGTATCTGACTGCCCGAATTGTCAGTGACGGTCCACGTAGTGTATTCGAGAACAGTACCGCCGAACGTGAGTTTTTTCTCGCTTGCACTCTTAGCACGTCTCAGCAAAGCTGTAACACGCATTATCATTTCGTTCAGGTCAACAGGTTTGACCATATAATCGTCCGCCCCTGAACCAAAACCGTTCCTTTTATCCGTAATATCGCCCTTTGCGGTAATAATAATAACAGGAACATCGTTTCCGGACTCGCGGAGTTCTCTGATGAAATCGAATCCGTTCATACCAGCCATCATAACATCAGAAATAATGAGGTCGATGTATTCAGTATCAAGCACTTCTAAAGCCTTGTCGGCATTTTCCGCACCAATCGCACCGAAGCTGTTTTTCGTAAGAGTACGGCAAAAAAGCTCACGCAGATCACGGTCGTCTTCAACAACAAGTATCCGGAACATAATAAACCTCCTAAGCAGTATTACGTAATCATTATATCACACAATTGCCGTAATTTCAATAACAGGCGAATGAATACTCCCCTGCTGAAAAAAATTTCAAAAAAAGTATTGACAAACGAATATAAACGTGCTATTATGTAAGTGTAATATCCGTATTACTCGATATAGTACACTTGCTACAGAAAGGAGATAGTCTATGTTCTCTATTGACCTAACAAGTAGAATCCCTATATATGAGCAGATACACGATAATATCATATCTCTCATAGTCAAGGGAACACTTTCTGAAAACGACCAGCTTC
The DNA here is from genome assembly GCA_900315975.1 of uncultured Ruminococcus sp. The sequence goes on along the minus strand of ONBA01000008.1, from coordinate 46,475 downwards.
CAAGTGTGCGGGCACTTGCGAAGAACACCGGCGTAAACCCCAACACTGTCGCGAAAGCCTATCAGGAACTTGAACGCAATGGAATAATCTATTCTGTTCCGGGACGCGGAAGCTTCATAGCCAAACCCGACAGCAGTGTATTCCAGAGCGCCGTACTGACAGATTTCGATGAAGCAGCAGAAGCATCATTTCAGCGCGGAATCCCCCGTAACACACTAAAGCAGCATATCGACAACATTTACGACAAGCATGAGAAAGGAGAACTTCTATGATTGAACTAAAAAACACAGTAAAAAAGTTCGATAGCTTTACAGCGCTTGCCGGCGTTGACCTGAAAATAGAAAAAGGAACTGCTTACGGACTTCTCGGTTCAAACGGAGCCGGTAAATCCACTATACTGAGACTTCTCTCGGGTATCTACAAACAGGAAAGCGGAGAAGTCCTCATCGACGGAGAACCGGTATACGACAATGTAAAAATCAAGCAGAAAGTATTTTTCATCAACGACGAAACGGTACAGTTCGGTAGTTTCACACTGAAAAAACTCAAGAACTACTACAAGAACTACTACCCGAACTTTTCAGACGAAGTATTCGAGAATCTGCGACAGCGAATAAATCTGCCGCTCAACAAGAAGATAAACACATTTTCAAAGGGCATGAAGCGTCAGGCGATAGTTATAATCGGACTCGCCTGCCGGACTGATTATCTTCTTCTTGACGAAGCATTCGACGGTCTCGACCCGACAATGCGAATCATCGTAAAGAAAATGCTCGTTGACGCGATGCTCGACCGTCAGCTTACCACAATTATCTCCTCGCACAATCTCAAGGAGATAAACGAGGTCTGTGATACCGCAGCACTGCTTCACAACGGAAAGATAGTATTCGCACGCGAGATAGACAGTCTCAAGGGCGAGGTACACAAGATACAGGTAGTATTCCCGAAGAATCCCGACGGAACACCTGTTGAATACACAAGAGAAGACATCGCCTCAACAGGAATTGAAATACTCCACTTTGAACGCAGTCAGAGTATATACTACATCATCGCAAAGGGCGACGAAAACACGGTCAAGGCAGCATTTGCGCCAAAGGACCCGCTTCTCCTTGAAATGATACCGCTTACACTCGAAGAAATATTCATATATGAACTGGAGGTGCTCGGCTATGACAGCAACGACATCGGCAAATAAAAGCTTTTTCGGCAGGCGCTTCATTACCGACCTTGCTTCAAACAGAAGACTACTTATAATAAACATCGTACTCGAACTTCTCGGACTCCCTGTAATCACAGGAGCGGCACTTGCATTAATGAAGATATCCGAACTTGAAGAAGCGAATCCAACACTCGATTACGATGAATTATACCTAATAGTAGTACCGTTCATAATGCTCGGTACAGTAACTATAATAGTCGGCATATTGCTTGGAATCGTAATAGCGCTTTTCCATTATGACTACCTCTACCGGAAATCAATAGTTGACATGAACTATTCACTTCCGCTCAGCACAACACAGCGCTTCTTTGCAGACTATCTTTCAGGACTCTGCATATACATGATACCTGCTGTATGTGCGTTCATACTTAGTCTAATAATCTACGCAACAGGAAGTATGTTTATAGACACTTCCCAAATATCCGAAATACTGCCTAATCTGATAATGATAGCCGTAGCAGCACTTGTCGGAATGGTAATGCTTTACACAGTTTCAATTCTCTCGATAGTATTCTGCGGAAGCACATTTGAGGCAATATACAGTGTACTGGCAGTAAATGTAATGATACCCTCCGTTATAGCTTGCTTATGGTTTGCAGTAATAAGTGCATCAAGCTACGGAATGGTATTTGAAAACATCGTAACAAGTCCACTTTTCACAGCAACATCACCTATTGGCGTAGCAGCATTCATTTTAGAATTCATGTCTAACTCTCCCCGTGACACAATAAACGGCGAGATGATGCAGTACTATAATTCAATGTTCATACGCTGGATAATAGTAACCGTCATCATGACTGTTATATACCTTGCAGCGGCATTTCTGCTCAATCATTTCAGAAAGGCAGAAAGCGTATCAAAGCCTTATGTATACAAGGCATTTTTCTACATGATATTCGGAGCAGCTGTATTCTGTATCATGTCACTCTTCATCTCAAACGGAATAACCTCTATCCCCGCAGTAATAATGTGTGCAGTAGGCTGGTTTATCATGGAAGTGATAACACGCCGCGGATTCAAGAAATTCTGGACTGCCCCTATAGGATTTATAGCGACAGTTATCGGAGTTTACATGATATGCGGATTCTGCAATATCACAAACGGATTCGGAGCATCACGCCGTGTACCGTCAGCGGTCAGCGTTGAGAGCGTAAATATCGAAATAACAAACGATGCTATACTCCCCTACAATATCGAAGAGGTAACATTCCGTGATAAGGACGTTATCAAATCCGTAATCGCACTTAACAAAGAAGCAGTCGACAGACACTTCAACTTTGACAATTACTCCTACGACTATATTGATTTTGATGAACATGAGGACGGCTACGACAATTCAACAATCATAAATATAAGCTATCACACATTCTATGGAACAAGTACCCAAAGAAGATATGATGTACCAAGCTATATGCTTGCCGACATCATAAAGGGAGTACTCACATCTGACGAATACGCATCATATGCACAAAGTGAAATCGCATATAACCTTGTAAACTATGCACACGAATATTCAAATTCTGATGAGGCAGAGAACTCAAACAGACCGTTAAGATGCACTATACTCAACAAGCTTCATCAGGAAGCGTTAACTAAGTCATTCACCAGAAAAGAGATCGATTCAATAAGTCAGGCATACGAAGAAGACCTCAAAAACATGACAGAATCCGACCTTATGGAAGGCAATGTATACTGCTACCTCGGCGATTACTGGGTACTTGATTCGTTTGAGAATACAAAGGAAGCTCTCGGAGTTGACATTGCACCCATCGACGTAACCGCAATAGATAATACCAGCACTTACAACTCCGGCTTCTCGATAAGCAAATACCCGACAATTTACTATGACGTAAGGGAGACATTTGAGCAGAAGGAAGACCTTGAGCATCAGCCGTTCAGCGTACTCAGAAATCATTATTATTACGATTACGACAGCAACGACAATGAAAGATTTGCAAAGCTTGATACGCTTGTAAGCATCTTCCCCACCAGCAGATACTATTATAACGACTACGACTACGAATCTGGGACACCAGTTCGAGCAAACAAGTATCTTGAAAAGCTTATCGAAACAGCAAAGCCGATAGTAATAGATGAAAAGCCGATAGCAATGATAAGAAGCAATGGCTACCAGCTCTATATAATCGACACCAAAGAAAACAGAGAGCTCATCAAGAAATATTACAATAGCTGATGAACAAAGGAAATGAAATATAAAAGAATGATACTTCTCTCAGCCGCACTTGCATTAGCAACAGGCTGTACAGAGATACCGGCTGTACCGGTTGAAAGCTCGGTACCTGAACCAGTTACTGAAACTGAGACCACGTCTGCGGCACCGGTAACTGAAACCACAGTAACCGAAACTGAGCCTGAAACAACTGAAACAGCCACCGAAGAAAGATATCCAGCTCTCCTTAACTCGCCCGCCGACATCGCATTAAGCGATGTTGACGGTGACGGGTACGAGTACACATTCACGTATAATGACACAGTCTATCACGCTAACTATATACCCGATAAGTGGCAGGTGATAGACTCTTATCAGATACGTAATTTCAGCGACATCGAGAAGATATGTCAGGCACTTTCTGACGAGCACCCGATACACACTGCCGACTATACAGACTACCGTACCGCCGACGATATGGCACGAGAGTGGAAACAGCATAATCTTGCATATGATGTACTTCCGAGCGATTCAGAGTGGAAGGAAAGTGCGCGAAATGTAGACCTCGACCCACAAGATGAAAACAAGAGTGCATACCGAATGTTCAAAGACAGGTTCATAGAAGAATACTGATGAAAAAGTCAATATTTACGATTCTGATAGTGATAGCAGCAATAGCGCTGACAAGCTGCGGAAGCGGAAGGACCTATATCCCATATGGAACACTGAAAAAAGGCATTGACAGTGACGATACCGGCAGATGTCTCTCGAATACGAATACTGGAAAAAAAGTCCCTGAAACGATGTTTCAGGGACTTTTTTAAGCCACAATCATGTCTTGATGAAGATTTTATCATCGGCAGAGTGTTCAGATAAGTCATTCCAGAACAGTCCATCAGGACGGAGTTCAAACTTCGCACTGCAATTCTCAAGGACAACCTTTCTATCAGGCTCAGAATCAGGAGAAGAGTACTCAACGAGTGTCTGAATACCATTACCGTCGCAGACGAGGTTCTCACCGTCAAATACGAGCGGATAGTCCCACTCAACATGAGAAGCGGCACTTGATGACCATGTAACAAGCGCACGGAAAACTCCCTCACCCTTGTCCTCAATGGTGATATAAGCTCTCTCACTGCCCCAGCGACCGACAAAAGCATCTGCGGAATTAACTTCATCATCACCGCGTCCGTCGTCGCCGAGTCCACCCTCACCGTACAGTCTAACATAATGCTGTTCATGCTCAGTAACAGGGTTAAGGTTTGAATCATCACTGCGAGTAAAGCTCATAACAGAGTCAGACAAATCAGAATTGAATATATACCCCTTATTGCCCGATTCATCAACAGCACCATACTCTATCATACCTGTATCGGTTCTGTTGCCGTCAGGCTGAAAGCACTCATATTTACCGTCAGCAGAGACATGAATCCAACCGAGGTTATAATCACCGTCAACATACCAGTAACCAGCAAGGTCACTAATGTCAGCAGTTTCCTGAGCGTCAGCAGATGCAGAAGCAGTTTCACTTGTAACAGATGTCGTCTCAGTCGGAACAGATGAAGCATCTGACGCTGATTCAGAAGCAGTTTCAGAAGTTGAAGCGGCAGTTGTCGGAGCCTTGAAATCGGAAGATTCTGATACATCTTTTCCGCATCCTGTAAACATTGCAGCCACAGCTAATAAAGCGGCAACAGCTATTATTTTTTTCATTTCATTACCTCATTTCAAAAAAATGTCACCTATACCAATGTCTGCGCGAAATACGCTCTCCGAACAGAATTCGGGGGCAATAAACGATTATTGCTGACACATATATTATATACCAGACTTAAAAGCTTGTCAAGATAGAACATGGTACAGATAGGGTATTAACACCTGATCTGTCCCAAATAATATCAATCAGCAATAAAAGCAGCAAAAGCCTTGTAAGCCATGAAGAGGTCGAGTTTAGAAATCACCTCAAACGGAGCGTGCATAGAGAGTACCGGAACACCCATGTCGATAGTATCAACATCGAGGTTAGCGATATAAGCAGCAACAGTTCCGCCGCCGCCGGCATCGACTTTACCGAGTTCACCTGTCTGCCAGATGACATCACGGCTGTCCATGAGACGTCTGATGCGACCTGCGAACTCAGCTGAAGCGTCGGAAGTACCAGACTTACCGCGAGCGCCTGTATACTTTGTTATGCACACACCCTTGTTGACGTATGCGCAGTTATTGCGCTCATTGACCTCAGGATAAGTCGGGTCGAAAGCAGCATTAACGTCAGCGGAAAGGCACTCAGAAGCAGAAAGGACATCTCTGCCCTTAGCACCGAGTGACTCAGCGATATCGTGAATGAAGTATTCGAGGTAAGACGAGCAAAGACCGGTATTTCCGTCGCTGCCAGTCTCTTCCTTATCAGTGAGAACAGTAACAGCAGTATGAACAGGAGCATTGCAGTCGAGAGTAGCTCTGAGAGCGGGATATGAGCAGCAGCGGTCGTCGTGACCGTATCCGCCGATGAGACTTCTGTCGAAGCCGATATCTCTTGCCTTGAAAGCTGGAACAGCTTCAAGCTCAGAGGAGATGAAGTCAGCCTCAGTGATACCGTACTTCTCGAAGAGGATATTGAGGATATTCAGCTTAACAGCCTCACTTGTTTCGTCCTCACGGAATGGAATAGAGCCGATGAGGAGGTTGAGGTCTTCGCCTTTTATAAGTTTAGTAGCAGTACGCGTCATCTGCTCAGTAGCAAGATGAGGGAGAAGGTCAGTAACGCAGAAAACAGGGTCATTCTCGTCCTCACCGATAGAAACGCTCACCTTAGAGCCGTCAGCCTTTATGATAACACCGTGGAGAGCCATAGGAATAGTAGTCCACTGGTATTTTTTAATACCGCCATAGTAGTGGGTCTTGAAGAGAGCGAGCTCATTGTCCTCATAGAGAGGATTCTGCTTGAGGTCAAGTCTCGGGGAGTCGATGTGAGCCGCACAGAGTCTCACACCTTCTTCAATAGGAGCGGTACCAATAACAGCCATGAGAATAGCCTTACCGCGGTTATTGCGGTAAATTTTATCGCCGGCTTTGAGTTTCATACCCTTCTTGTATTCAGTGAAGCCGTTTTCTTTAAGGAGTCTGAGAGCCTCCTCCACAGCCTCACGCTCAGTTTTAGCAGTATCAAGGAAAGCCTTGTAATCGTCAGCAAAAGCAAATGAAGCCTTTTCGTCCTCACTACTTATCCTTGTAAAGCCGTTCTTGCGCTTGAGGAAAAGCTTTTCCTTAAGTTCTTTTGATATTTTATTCTTTTCGCCCATGTTAAAAAAGCTCCTTCCTGTATTTACTCAGCGACTGACGCCGCAGCGATACGGTCGTAGTAAATATCCTTTATCTTATCAGAGACCTCGCGCGAAATAGCGTTAACGGTCTCGATAGAATCGTTGTTGCCGATAATATAATCGGAATGAGACACGAAAAACTCCTCATCGAGCTGAGAATTCATACGTTCAGCAGCCTGTTCACGAGTAAGACCATCGCGTTCGATGATACGTTTTTCTCTTACTTCAGGCTCTGCGATAACGGAAATAATGATCTCGCAGAAGTCGTCAGCGCGGCTCTCGAAAAGAGTAGGCGCATCGAGGAGAATGAGTTTTTCGCCGTTCTGAGAAAAGTCTCTGATCTGACGGAGTATCTCTCCGGTGATATAAGGATAGATAATAGTATTGAGAGAATCGAGCTTGCACTTGTCAGTGAAAACGATTTTAGCGAGAGCCTTTCTGTTGAGAGACTTGTCAGGATTGAGGATATCGCATCCGAAGAAGTCAGATATCTCTTCAAGGCACTTACTGCCCTTTTCGACGACATTTCTCGCAATTGTATCCGCATTGATAACAGCGAACCCGTTATCCTTGAAAACGCGGGAAACAGTGCTTTTGCCCGCACCTGTCTGACCGGTAAGACCAACGATCATAATGCCTTCAAGACTGTTCATATCCTTATCACCTCGAATCCAGCCGCCCTGATGAGACGGTTATATACTGCAAGTCCGACCCCTTCGGTAGAGGGAGCGCGGACATAGACCTTTTCAGCACCAAGGTCATCGAGTTCTCTCAGGCGCTGAAAGAGCCAGTGAGCCTGACGAGAGCTGTCAGCCCCATAGGTCATATATCTGTAAGGGAAGTCATTTTCGTCGCCGTCAAAGATCAGCGTCCAGACATTGTCATTGTAGTTATCGCCGACAAGAGTGATAAAATCAGCGAGTGATGACTCAACCATTATAATATCAGCTTTCGGGGAATAATGCTTGTATTTCATACCCGGAGAAGCGACTTTTGTACCTTCTGCAACTTCATGAAGTATCGCAGGGTCTATAACGACCTCGCCGCAAATCTCAAGGAGCATTTCGCGGGTAACAGCGCCGGGGCGTAGAATCCTTACCGAATTATCGCTATCGAAGGCGATAACAGTTGATTCAACGCCGAATTCAGACTGTCCGCCATCGACAACAGCGGCTATCTTGCCGTTCATATCGCGCATAACGTGCTCAGCCGAAGTCGGACTTGGAAGACCTGACGTATTAGCAGAAGGCGCAGCTATAGCGCAGCCTGACAATTCAATTATACGGTGCATAGCCGGATGTGACGGCACACGAATACCAACGGTATCGAGTCCGCCGGAAGTCACCATAGGTATACGCTCATTCTTAGGGAGTACCATAGTAAGCGGCCCCGGGCAGAACCGCTCTGCGAGTTTAAAAGCGAGCTGAGGTATCGACGATGTGAAATCGACAGCCTGTGAAAAATCGGCAAGATGAACTATCAATGGGTTATCTGCGGGGCGTCCCTTTGCAGCAAAGACGTTCCTGACAGCCGCCTCATTAGAAGCGTCAGCGCCGAGTCCGTATACAGTCTCAGTGGGGATACCGACCACCTGACCGTTTTTGATCATATCAGCAGCGAGAGCAATATCCTCATCGCTGCATCCGAGCAATAGAGTTTCCATAACCGCTTAATCTTCCTGACTTGCCAGCTTTGCAGCCTGATCTGCCGTAGCGAGGGCATCGAATACTTCATCGAGGTTACCGTTCATCATGTCCTCGAGGCGATAGATAGTAAGACCGATCCTGTGATCGGTGAGCCTTCCCTGCGGGAAATTATATGTGCGAATACGTTCTGAGCGGTCGCCCGTACCGACCTGCATTTTTCTTTCAGAAGCGACCTTAGCAGCCTGTTCTTCCAGCATAGCCTCATAAATACGGCTGCGGAGTATTTTCATAGCCTTATCCTTGTTCTTATGCTGACTGCGTTCGTCCTGACACTCAACGACAACATTAGTCGGCAGATAAGTTATACGTACAGCAGACTCAGTTTTATTGATATGCTGACCGCCGGCACCGCTTGCACGGAAATAGTCGATTTTGAGGTCAGTGGGATTGATTTCGAGTTCAACCTCATCTGCTTCAACGAGAACAGCAACAGTGACCGTTGAAGTATGGATACGACCCTGCGATTCAGTTTCAGGAACACGCTGAACGCGGTGAACGCCGCTCTCGTATTTGAGACGTGAGTACGCACCATCGCCCTCGATAGAGAAGCTTATTTCCTTAAAACCGCCGAGTTCAGTGGGGTTAGCGTTAAGGACCTCCTGCTTCCAGCCTTTTGACTCAGCGTACATGGTATACATACGGTAGAGTGAATTAGCAAACAGAGAAGCCTCCTCACCGCCGGCACCGCCTCTTATCTCAATGATGACGTTTTTGTCATCGTTAGGGTCTTTAGGGAGAAGCAGGACTTTAAGTTCCTGAGTGAAGGCTTCCATAAGTGCTTTATTCTCTTCAAGTTCAGCCTGAGCCATTTCCTTGAAATCCTTATCAAGACCGCCGGCATCGAGGAGTTCCTTAGCTTCATCGAACGAAGCCTCAGCCTTTTTATACTCGCGGTACTTTTCTATGATAGGGGTCATATTCTTGAATTCGCGCATAAGCTGAGTATACAGCTTATTATCGCTTACAGTATCGGGGTCAGCGAGCTTATTGCTGATCTCCTCATATTTCTGCTCCATAAGGGCAAGCTTTTCAAACATCAGATCATTCCTTCCAGTATTGATAACATGAAATAATGTCCTGAGTCTATCCCTCAGTCTCCCGCCTTATTTTTTTAATATTTTTCTCAATTTTATTACGGGGGATCATGAATTCTCTTCCGCAGCCGACACATCTGAGTCTGAAATCCATACCTGAACGTATCACAAACATCTCATTTGAACCGCACGGATGCGGCTTTTTCATAATAAGAACATCGTCTGGTCTGATATCCAAAAACCTTCCCCCCTTTTTTGTTTCCGGAAAAAATCGTACATTTCACATTATACCCCAAAATACATCTTAAATCAATATTTTGAAGGTATATTTTTTCACTTTTGTGGAAAAATAATAAAAATGAGCATTGAAAATATATAATACAAACAAATATGCCATTGAAAGGAGATAACTTATGGTAACAAGAATAGTTGCTGAATTTGAGAATTCAAAGCAGGCAGACCGTGCAGTAGAGAGGATAATGACAGATGTACACGGTATCTACTCGGCAAACATAGTACAAAAACCGGCAGTTTCAGCTGTAACGGACAAGCCTCTGCAAGCAGTAGACAGTGTCGCAGAGGAAGCGAAGGAAAACGTCCGGAAAGATACACGTACTTCCCTGTATATCGTATGTGACGGAAGCCGCAGTGATGAGATATACTCGCTTATAGCAACAATGGGCGGACTGAACATGGCATAAATTGCAGGCTCCGTGAATATGATTATCTCACAAGAAAAAACAGTCAATACAGCACAAAAACGAAAGTGAACTTTGTGCTGTGTTGTCAATAATTGACACGGAGGTAAAAACATGGATTACAGACCGGAAGGCTGTCTTTACAGGACGGCTGAAAATCAAAGGTATATCTCAACAGCTGAAGGACTATCCGAAGCTATGAAAAAGGGACTGATACTTGAAGCACGTGCCGCACTCTGCAACAGTTCACACGACCTGATAGTAGACCTGCCATGCGGCGAAGGAATAATACCTCGTGAAGAGGGTGCAGTCGGAGTAAAGGAAGGCAAAACGCGCGATATCGCAATGATATCGCGCGTCAACAAGGTAGTGTGCTTTAAGGTAACTGAAGTACACAAAGAAAACGGAAAAACAGCTGCAATACTCTCAAGAGCGGCAGCGCAGGAAGATTTCATCAGCAGCCGCATGAACAAGCTTAAAAGCGGAGACGTTATCGAAGCAAAGGTAACACACCTCGAACAATTCGGCTGCTTTGTCGATATCGGCTGTGGAGTTCCCTCACTGATACCGATTGATGCCATCTCAGTTTCACGGATATCGCATCCTTCCGACCGTTTTCACACAGGACAGTTCATAAAAGCTGTCGTCCGCACAAATGAAAACGGCAGGATATGTCTCACGCATAAGGAACTGCTTGGAACATGGGAAGAAAACACAGCCTGTTTTGAAGCAGGAGAAACAGTATCCGGAATAGTACGTTCTGTAGAAGAGTACGGAGTATTCGTTGAGCTTTCGCCTAATCTTGCAGGACTAGCCGAACTTCGTTCCGACGTGCACGCAGGCGAGAGTGTAAGTGTTTACATAAAGGCGATAATACCTGAAAAAATGAAAGTGAAGCTGGTAATAGTCGATGTATGCGACGAGTGTATCCCCTGCCATGATTTCAGTTATTTCTGTGATTCCGGACACCTCACCAACTGGGACTACGCACCTGCAATTTCAGGAAAAAGCATATCTACTCATTTTGAGTAACGCAGGATAATCAGCCGACAGTTACGTATTCGATTATTTCAGCGACCTGCGGCTGAGTGAGGGAATCAACATAAAGCAGTTCATACGGATGACTGAAACCGCCGATTTTCTCACGCAGACTGATTATCTGTTCCGCGATAACATCGTCAACGTAAGGAAGCAGCACAAGAAGCTCAGTATCAGCCGTATTAATGTTGATAGGAGCGGCATCTTCGAGAGTAAGGATATATTCAGTACTGCACTCAGTTTCCGTAATGATTTCCTCATTTTCAAAGGTTTCAGGTTCAGCAGACGAAATGGGAGCAGACTCCGCAGATGTTGAAGTTTCGTACACAGGTTCATCGACGAAGATATGGTCTTTTATATCTGAAAACATGACCTCGCCGACACCGCTGACATTCATGATTTCCTCTACATTCCTGAAATAGCCGTGTTCATCGCGGTAAGCGACAATCTTTTCAGCGATACTCTCGCCTATGCCGTGAAGCTTTTCAAATTCAGACGCATCAGCGGTGTTGATATTGATGCAGAGAAACTCCTCTGTCGGCGGCACAACTGAAGTACTGCTGACTTTCGCGTTAGCTGAAGAAGCAGTGGAAGAAACAACCGAAGTCACTACAGATTTTCCCCGACGGATAATCATTGGCTCAGACGGCTGAACAAGCGAGTCGTAGAGTTTCCAAACACCCGAACAGGCAAGAGTAATACCTGCCCCGATGAGTAAAGCTTTTTCAGTATTTTTGTTAGCCATACAAACCACCACCAATGCTGTATAGTAAAATTATAACATAGTGCTCCGGTGCATTCAATGCGATAATATGAATAAGATAAAAATAACCATAAACATAATCATACCGTGAAAATAGGAATTGAAGAAAAATATTTCTCAAAAGCACTTGACAAATGCCGGAATACGTGATATAATACAAACATACCAAACAAGTAGGATTAAACAACTTATTTATGAGGTGATATAATTATGTTTATATTTTCGGAGCGATGTTGTTTCTGATATGAAACACAATAAAATACAATAAATATACTTACGGAGGAAAATAAAATGGCTATTTATAAAAAAATAACAGATCTCATTGGAAATACACCTGTTCTTGAACTTGAGAACACCGAAAAAAACAACTCTCTCGACGCAAGACTTATTGCAAAGCTTGAGTACTTCAACCCTGCCGGTAGCGTAAAAGACAGAATTGCAAAGGCAATGATCGACGACGCTGAGGCAAAGGGACTCCTCAAAGAAGGCAGCGTAATAATTGAGCCTACAAGCGGAAATACCGGTATAGGACTTGCTTCTGTAGCAGCTTCAAGAGGCTACAGACTTATAATCACAATGCCCGAGACAATGAGTATCGAGCGCCGCAACCTCATGAAAGCATACGGTGCAGAACTTGTACTCACAGACGGTTCAAAGGGCATGAAGGGAGCTATCGAAAAAGCAGACGAACTCGCAAGAGAGATATCAGGCAGCTTTATCCCCTCTCAGTTCACAAACCCTGCAAACCCTGACGTACACAAGCGTACAACCGGTGTAGAGATATGGGAACAGACTGAAGGAAAAGTAGATATTTTCGTAGCAGGAATCGGCACAGGCGGAACCATCAGCGGTACAGGAGCATATCTCAAGTCGCAGAATCCTGATGTGAAGGTAGTAGCAGTCGAGCCTGAAAGCTCACCTGTTCTCTCCGAAGGCAAAGCAGGACCCCATAAGATACAGGGAATCGGCGCAGGATTCGTCCCTGAGACCCTTGACACAAGCATTTACGACGAGATAATCAAGGTTGCAAACGAAGATGCATTCGAGACCGGAAGAAACATCGCACGTCAGGAAGGAATCCTTGTCGGCATTTCATCAGGAGCAGCACTGTGGGCAGCAATACAGCTTGCAAAGAGACCCGAAAACAAGGGTAAAACGATCGTTGCACTTCTCCCCGATACCGGTGAACGATATCTTTCAACACCTATGTTTGAATAATAAAAAGCATCATGAGCGCACAAAATTGGAGTACCCATTTTGTGCGCTCATAAAATTTGTCTATTCAATGTAGATTTTTTGGATATTATAAAACGGACACTCTTAACGAGTGTCCGTTTTGCATTTTAAAGTTTTACGAATCTCTGAGTTGTACCGTCACTTGATTTTCCGCAGAAAATCGCCTTAGGACGCGCCCATACAGCACCATCGGAAACGGACTTGTAAACAACGAGTTCCTCATTATTCTCACTGTGTCGAGCAACAGCGATAACCTCGTACTCATTGCCCTTGTAGTGGCGATAGTGAGCACCGACTACGACCTCAGTCTCATCATGAGGAGCAGCCTCATGCGCAGGCATCTCATCAGGTTCAATGTTGACGATATCGTCAGAAACGATGATCATTGAGCTGAACGGAGGCATAGAAATATGGGCATTACCGTTCTCGACCTCGATCTGATTAGCACTGATAACATCAACAAGTGCAGGCAGATGTGTACTGAAGCTGAAATCATACTGACTGTCAGAGAGGTTAAGAGCAACATAAATAGTCTGATCGCCCTGAACCTTCTTGAAGAGCAGCTGCTGATTAGTGATCTGTATACGCTCATAGCTGCCTGTTCTGATAGCGGGGTAAGCCTTGTAGATACGGCCGAGCTTGACAATATGTCTGTACAGGTCGATATTTTCTCTTTCCATGTCAGCGAGGTGGAGACATGGGCGGAGATTATCGTCGGAATTATTCTCCTTTCGTCCCTGAACACCGTACTCACTTCCGTAATAGATAGAAGGGATACCTGGCATAGTATACTCAAGAGTATAGATGAGTGGGAGATAAGCGGGATTGTTAACGGTACTAGCGATACGGTTAACGTCGTGGTTATCAACGAAGTTATAGAGGTTGATATTCTTGTAGATACCGCCGTTCACACCTGACTGACGATTGATAGAGTAATCTATCTCGAAGTAGTTCTTGTCATTGTGTGAGGAATAGATACCCTTGTAGCATTCGTAGTTAGTGACACTGTCGAGCATTTCGGGGTTAGCCCAGCGGTTGTAGTCGCCGTGGATAATCTCGCCCATGAGCCAGAAGTCACTCTTTTTGCCTTTGCAGAAGCTGTGAATACGTTTAAAGAAATCGAAGTCGATGCAGTCAGCGGCATCGAAACGTATACCGTCGATACCGAACGATTCTATCCAGTAATTGATAGCATCGATGAGGTGGTCACAAACACCGACATTGCGGAGATTGAGCTTAACGAGGTTATAGTGACCGTTCCAGCCTTCGTACCAGAACGGGTCGCCGCACGGACTCTGACCGCCGAAATTGAGGTTCTGGAACCAGTCGCAGTAGCCGCTTGCCTGACCCTTTTCCTGGATATCGACAAACTGCGGGAACTTTCTGCCAACGTGGTTGAAAACTCCGTCGAGGATAACTCTGATGCCGTTTTCGTGAAGGCGGTCGCAGATGAAGAGGAAAGAGTTGTTATCGCCGAGTCTGCGGTCGATTTTCTTGTAGTCAACGGTATCATAGCCGTGTTCAACGGACTCAAAAACAGGACCGAAGTAAACAGCATCAACGTTCATTTCCTTGAGATGTGGGATCCATTCAAGCACCTTGTCAAGACGGTAGACCACGTCATCACCGAAGTCGTTGAATTTCGGAGCTCCGCAGAAACCGAGAGGATAGATATGATAGATTATCGCGTTATCGTACCAATTCATGATTTTTCTCCTTTGAAGTGATTATCCTTTATGATCCGTCCCTGTACGGGAGGTAATAAACTTATTTTACGCTTCCTTCGAGGAAGTACGTAGCTTCCATATCAGCGACATGGAGAGCGAAAGCGAGCGGATACATTTCAAGTGCCCTGCCGATAGTATTCTTGTTATCGTCCTCACTTGAAAAACCCATATGCCAGCGAATAGCGAGAGCCTCATCGCGGGTAAGTCTGCCGTCGCCGTAGAGGAAGCCGGAAATGATATAGACCGACTTTTCGCCGTGACCGTATGGCAGAGTATCATTAATAGTATAAAACGGGACCTTTTCCCACTGTCCTGTTTCATCATTTTTTCTGTTGCGCATTTCGGTAGCGTAGAAATTGACCTTGCATACGTCATGGAGAAGAGAAACTATAGCAATAGTTTCCTCCGAAGCCTCGATACCGTAAACTTCTTTAATGCGCGGACGCGAAAGGTAGTCTTTAAGGCAGTGGTAGACGTTAACACTATGCTCAACGAGTCCGCCCTCATAAGCGCCGTGAAAGCGGGTACTGCACGGGGCGGTAAAAAAATCGCTTTTATTTTCGAGATAGTCGAGCAGTTTATCAGCGCCCGGACGCTTGATATGCTCATTAAAAATAGAAATGAATTCTTCTTTAGCAGTCAATTGGCTATCTCCTTTCAGGAGTACAAAGAGTTATTACGTATATTATTATAACACTAAATGAATTCATTTTCAAGTGTTTTTGGTAAAAATCTTCAAAAAAATAAAAAGTCACAGCTTATTATCGTATAAATAGGCAAAAATATACATTCAGTATATAACCCGGCTGTATATTCGTGAAAAGCAACAAAATATTTTACCATATAATATATTATTCATGAAAATTTTATTTCTGATGTGCAATTTTTCCACTTTTTCTTCAAAAAGTGGGTTGAACATTTACGATTTTTCCAATAAAATTAAAGTGGTTTATTATAGATGAGCTGTAAAAGGCACATTAAATATCGTTCTGTAGAATTGAGGATAGTATTACAGAACATAATCCATGACGAAAGAGGGTATCTCACAATGAAAAAAATCGTACAAAGGTCCGTATCAGCGTTCACAGCAGCAGTTACATCTGCGGCAGTATGTGCAAACGCACTGCCTGTCATAAAGAGCTTTGCAGCCGGAAACGGAAGTGCCGTAATGAGTACAGGCTCCGCCGACACCCCTGCATATCTCAGAGGTAATGCCGACGTAAAATACAATTCAGACGTTGATTCAAACGTTCTCGAACTCAAAGGCGGCTCATTTGGTGAAGGCTGGTTACAGCTGCCTGAGCTTTTCAGTGAAGACTGCAGCGGTGGTTTCCAGTTCTCGATGAAGTACTGTATCGGCAGCGGCGCGGCTGATTATTCGCGTCTGTTCCAGTTCACGACAGTACCGTTCGGAACCGGCAATGCACCGTCATATTCGTCCCCTGACATATCAGTAGACGTCAAGGACAAAAAGGCATTCAGAGCGAGTCTGTTTGCAGGGACATACACCTCTACCGCAAATGATGACAAACACCGTGCGATCTTCGATCTTGAAGCCGCTCCCGAGACCGGCAAATGGCACGAAATGACACTCATGTGCTCTCCCGAAGGAGCAACATACTATATCGACGGAGAGGAAGCAGGTTACTCCTCCGAAACCGCTGATGATACGGTAAAAAGTCTCCTTGAAGGAAATACACTGAAGCGCTACATATATAATTCTATCGGACACTCAGTATATTCCGATAATGATATTGATATGCTTGTGGACGATATTTCGTTCTACAACAAAGCGGTCGGAGTTGATTCCGACGCTATGCCGCTGTACCGCTACACATTTGACGGCGATACAGTTACCCCATATGAAGGCACAGCTAAATCCGAGAATTCCAAGTCGCGCACAGGTGCGGACGTAACAAGTCTGCCATCACTTGAGACCGCCTCTCCTACCGGAAAGCTTGTGACAAAGATATGGGTAGACAACGGCGGAAGCTACTATTATTCTGTCAGCAAGTCCACCGGTGAGACCGTTATCAAGCCATCAAAGCTCGGACTTGTCACCACAAATGAAAACCTCAGCACCGGCTTCTCAAAGACCGCTCCTGCTCCGACACGCATCTCCCATAACGAGACATACAAAATGCCGTACGGCAAACACAGCACACTTCACGACAACTACAACGAAATGTCATTCCCTCTTCTGAAGGATAAGACACTCATGACCGTAGTTATCCGTATGTATGACGACGGAATCGGAGTAAGATACGCAGTCAACAAGGGAGTATCCATAAAGGAAGAAGCAACAGAAATGATATTCCCTGACAAGAGCACATTCTGGAGCAACTGGCCAAATGCCACATATGAATGGGACATCGTCGAGCTTCCCAAGGACAGGCAGAACGAAACATCATCTACATATTCCTTCCCGTATACAGGTG
The DNA here is from genome assembly GCA_900315975.1 of uncultured Ruminococcus sp. The sequence continues at coordinate 29,123 of ONBA01000008.1, read as the reverse complement.
TACTTGCCGACAAAACATGGGTAACGGTATCCGAGGCAGGAGTATTCAACGAAGAAGACCCATACTGTGCAGGCGCTGTACAGTTCCTCGGAAACTACCACAGTCTCCGATTCAAAGGCGGCGTTAAGGTCGGCTCGATAAACATGAGAAGCGCATTCCACACACCGTGGAGAGCGTGCGTAATCGGCAACGACCTCAACGAGATGTCATCAAGTGACCTCATACTTAATCTCAATCCGCCCTCACAGGTAGAAGATATAAGCTGGGTACACCCCGGAAAGACAGCATGGTCATGGTGGAGCAGCGGCGGAGATTCGCCGATAGAGTACCACACTCAGAAGGACTATATCGACTTCGCGGCTGAAAACGGCTGGGACTTCGTATGTCTCGACTTCGGCTGGGCACTCTGGGACAACAGTGAAGAGAAAGTGCGCGAACTTTGCGAATATGCCGGCAAGAAGGGCATAGGCATCTACCTCTGGTACGGTGTAAACAACAAGGGACACAGCGGTTATAAAGACAGCAAGGGCAACCCTGCATACCCCTACTACTCACTCCTCGACGAAGCAACTATCGTCCGCGAATTCGAGCGTATCCACGGACTCGGTGTACAGGGTGTAAAGGTCGACTACTACGAAAGCGACACACAGGAGACCATGAAGCAGATGTACCTCTGTGCAACAATAGCGGCAAAGAACAAACTCATGGTACTTTTCCACGGCTGTACTATTCCGCGCGGTGAAAGCCGAACATTCCCGAACGTTGTATCATTTGAAGCAATAAACGGTACAGAGTACTACAAATGGTTTGAGAGTCCTTCACTCGCAAACCGCGTAACATACACATTCACACGTAACGTTGTAGGTTCAGCCGACTTCACTCCTACCGGAATACCGGTATTCGGAATAAAGGCAACAGCCGGATTTGCACTCGCAGACGTAGTAAATATCGAATCAGGCATACAGCATTTTGCTCAGTCAGTATACACATATGAAGGCTCATCAGCACTTCCCCTGCTGAACGACGTACCTGTTGCATGGGACGATATGAGAGTACTTGACGGCTACCCGATGCAGTTCAACGTTACCGCAAGAAGAAGCGGCGACGACTGGTATATAGGCGCATCAACACTCAACAGAAGAGACGTTACAGTTGACCTTTCCAAGCTCATAACAGACGGCGAATACAATGCATACATTTTTGCCGACAATGCAGACGGAAGTGCCCTTGAAGTAACAGTCCTCAACGGACTTACAAGCAGTGATACGATAAAGCGTTCACTCCTCCCCAACGGCGGATTTGTAATCAAGCTCACAAAGGGAAAGATGAAGCTGACTACCCCCTATTCCAACTATAAGAGCTACGAAGCCGAGAATGCTTCACTCTCAGGAAAAGCGTCTGTAACAGCCGGAAAGCAGGGCAAGTACTGCTCCAACAACGCATATGTCGGCTGGGTAGGCGGAGGCGCCAACAATTACGTAACATTCAAAAACGTAAAGTCTGACAAGGCAGGCAAATACACACTCCGTATCTACTACGTTTCCGGCGAACCGAGAAGCCTTAAAGTTGACGTAAACGGTCAGTACGCAGGCACACTCGACAATCTCTACGCAAACAGAAACGACTGGTCCGGAATCCGTGCAGTAAACATGGAAGTCAACCTCAGAGAAGGCGACAACACAATAAAACTCTACAACGATAAAGGAAACGGTCCTTCCATCGACAGAATCGCAATAGCCCTTCCCGAGAACAAAACCGAAGGCGATGTCAACTTTGACGGCGAGTTTACAGTAGCCGACCTCGTATGCATGGAGAGATACCTCCTCGGCGCTGAGAAATTCTCTGCACTCCAGTACAAAGAGGCTGACCTCGACAAGGACGGAGTAACAGATACATTCGACCTTGTAGCATTCAGAAAGCTTATAGTCACAAAGGGCTGAGAGACTGCACACGCGGCAGTATACACACATAATAATATCAGAAACACATCGAAGAGAGGTTGGGGAATATGCGAATCACCAAGAAATTCATATCAATATGCCTTTCGGCGTGTCTGACACTTCCGCTGATATCCGGTATCCCACAGATGCCGGAATCAGAAGCGGCATATGATACTGACGATACCTACGCTTACGATGAAGACCTCGTAATGCGCTACACGAAATCGGCAGGCAATGTAAATACGAACAATGCATTCAACAATGACGAATCATTTTACAAAGCACTGCCGGTAGGAAACGGACGAATCGGCGGAATGGTCTACGGAAACTGTCCCGACGAGCTGATAGACCTCAATGAATGTACAGTATGGAGTTCAGGACCAAGCAACAACAATAAAAACGGCGCGGCTAATTACCTCAAAGAAGCGCAGAATCTGCTAAAGGACGGCAAGTACAAAGCGGCAAACGACCTTATCGGAAGCCGCATGATAGGCGGCGGCGAAGCAAAATACCAGATGGTCGGCGGACTGAAGCTCTCATTCGGACATAAAAACGTGTCCGGTTACACGCGTTCACTTGATATGAACGACGCCGTGGCACGTACAGAGTACACCTGTAACGGAGTAAAATATACGCGCGAGACATTTGTCAGCCACCCTGACGACGTAATGGTAACAAGAATAACGGCAGACCGGTCGGGTGCCGTGTCGATGACACTCGGATACGAAAACGTCCTCAACGGCGGAGTATCCACCGACGGTAACGACACCCTCGTTGCAAACGGACACGGAAGCGACGATAACTGGGTAAAAGGTGCCGTATACTTCTCAAGCCGCAGCAAAGTGATTCCACAAAACGGCAAAGTGTCAGCCGGAAACGGTAATATCAACGTTTCCGGAGCAGATTCAGTAGTGATACTCACCTCCATCAGGACAAATTTCATCAACTACAAGCTATGCAACGGCGACGAAAAGTCTGACGCGAAGGCAGATATTGCGAAAGCTGAGAAGCTCACATACGATACCCTCTACGAGAACCATAAAGCAGATTATCAGGAACTTTTCAAGCGTGTAGACGTTGACCTTGGCGGAGACAGCAGTGTATCCAACTCGAAGACAGTCGACCAGCGCATAAACGAGTTCAGCAAAACACAGGACCCGAAAATGGTCAAAATGCTCTACCAGTACGGCAGATACATGATGATATCGGCATCGCGTGATGCACAGCCGATGAATCTTCAGGGCATATGGAACAAGTACTCAAACCCTGCATGGGGCAGTAAAGCGACGACCAATATCAACTACGAAATGAACTACTGGCCGGCACTCACGACTAATCTTGAGGAATGCTTCACGCCGTTTGTAGACAAGGCACTGACACTGCAATATGCCGGAAATGAGACAGCAAAGGTCCACTATGGAATCAATGACGGCTGGGTAGTACACCACAATACCGACATATGGAACCGTACCGCACCTATAGACGGTACATGGGGACAGTGGCCGGTCGGCGGATCGTGGATATCGAATATGCTCTACGACGCATACCGCTTCAACAAGAACGACGAATATCTTGAAAAGGTATATCCGGTTATAAAGGGCAGTGCATCGTTTTTGAACCAGCTCATGATACCGGTAAATATCAATGGTCAGGAGTACATGGCGATAAGTCCGAGTACATCACCCGAGTTGAATCTTCCGCCATACTACGGCTCAAACGAAGCGTTCTGCGACTACTCAGTAACCATGGACAACGGCATTGCACGAGAACTGTTCAAAGACGTAACAGAAGCATCGGCAATACTCGGAAAGGACGAAAACCTGCGCAGTGACCTCAACTCAAAGCTGACCCTCATAAGACCCGAAACAATCGGAAACTGGGGACAGATACAGGAGTGGGCACACGACTGGGATAACAAAAATGAGAAGCACCGTCATATATCGCATATGTACGCACTCTACCCCGGATATGAGATATCGCCCACTGACAATCCGACAACTTCAAAAGCCGCAATGACATCACTGAATGCACGCGGTGACGACGGCACAGGCTGGTCAGAAGCGTGGAAACTCAACTGCTGGGCACGTCTCGAAGACGGTGAGCACGCATATAACCTCGTAAAACTGCTTGTTTCGCCGGTATCGGGCGGCGGCAGACTTTATGAGAATCTCTGGGACGCACATCCGCCTTTCCAGATAGACGGTAATTTCGGCTTCACATCAGGAGTCACAGAAATGCTTCTGCAAAGCCATAACGACGTAATCACACTTCTCCCCGCACTACCCTCACGCTGGAGCACAGGTCACGCAAACGGACTCCGTGCACGCGGCAACTTCGAGGTCAAGGAAATGAGCTGGACCAACGGCAGTCTTGACAATGTCAGCATCGTATCACGTTCAGGCGGAGTATGCACAGTAAGGTACGGCGGCGAGACAGTCAGCTTTGATACAGAAGCCGGTCAGACCTACACTCTCACCGGAGAGCTTATGCTTGAAAGCAATACAAACGAGCTACAGAATGTCGCACTCAATAAGACAGTAACATCTTCCGGCTCGGAAACAGGGTCAGACGCTGCACTTGCAGTTGACGGCAAAGACAGTACAAAATGGGCAGACCTCGACGGACTCAGCGGCGAGTGGATACAGGTAGACCTCGGAGCTGAATACGACATTGAGCGCTGGACAATAAGATTTGCCGGTGTAAAGGAAGATATAAACCTTAACGCACGCGATTTCAGAATCGAAGCAAGTCCGGACGGCGAAAGCTGGACCGACGTTTCAACAGTTTACGGCAACACCAAGACCGTATGCAGCAAAAATGTAGCAGAAATATCAGCAAGATATGTAAAGCTCACAATGCTGACCTCAACACAGAACAACAAAGGCGGTGCAAGAGTATACGAATTTGAAGTATGGGGAGCCGACAACAAGCCTCCTGTACCGATAACAGCCTACGCAAATACTCATGCCTGCGATTTCAGATTCAAGCACGGCGGAGTGCGCAAGGACCACGACGACACCGATATCGGCTACATAATGGACGGCTGCTACGTAGTTTACCGCAACGTAGACTTTGAGACCGGAGCTGACAGCTTCCGAGTAAATGCAGCAAGCGACACGAGCGGCGGCACTATAGAGCTGCGTGTCGGTAGTTCAGACGGCAAACTTATCGGAAGCTGTGACATCAGTGGTACAGGCGGCTGGACCGAGTTCAGCGAATTCAGCTGTGAAACCGAGCAGTGTACAGGAGTTCAGGACCTCTACCTCGTATTCAAAGGCGACGACGGCTATCTGATGAACGTATCCGACTTTGAATTCAGCGGAGTCAAGGGAGACATGGACTGCGACAGAACCATAGACGTTTTCGATTTCACGATTGGACGAAAGGCACTTGTAAAATCGGCAGAATTAAAGGGACTTGCGGCATCAAACGCAGATATCGACTCCAACGGAGAGATAGGCATAGCAGACATGGTACGTCTGGAAAAGTACCTTCTCGGCATGACAAAATCACTTTAAACAACTTGTTTACAGCACAAAAAACCGGCACCTTTGGTGCCGGTTTTCTATTATATTTTATTCTATTATATTTTAGTGATGTCAACGAGTTCGACGTCGTTGATAGTTCTTCCGGATTCGAGTACCTTAACGAGTGATTTCGCAGTATCGATAGCAGTAAGACTGCAAATCGAGCGTTCAATGGACTTACGCCTCATCTTAACGCTGTCACGTTCAGGAAGTCTGCCCTTAGCGGAAGTCGAAATAACGTAATGGATCTTACCACTTTCAAGAAGGGTAACGACATTCGGTTCACCGTCCGAAATCTTACGGACGAGGTGTGACGCTATCATATTTCTTGTCAGCACACTCTGAGTACCCGAAGTAGCGTAGATATCGAATCCCATACGTTCAAACTTATCAGCGATAGGAAGTATCTCACGCTTATCGGAGTCACGGACTGAAATAAGAACTCCGCCCTCACGCTTCAGGTCGAAGCCAGCCGCAATAAGCCCCTTCAGAAGAGCGTCCTCAAGATTTCTGCCGATGCCGAGGCATTCGCCGGTAGACTTCATCTCAGGACCGAGCATAGTATCGACGTCAGTAAGTTTCTCGAAGCTGAACACAGGTACCTTTACAGCAACGTAATCGCCTGCGGGATAAAGACCGCTCTCGTAACCCATATCCTTGAGTTTAGCACCGAACATTATTTTAGTAGCAATGTCAACCATAGGAATACCTGTAACCTTGCTGATGTAGGGAACAGTTCTTGACGAACGCGGATTTACCTCGATAACGAAAACTTCATGGTTGTATACAACGTACTGAATATTCACGAGACCGATAACATTGAGTTCCTTAGCAAGCTTGCGGGTGTACTCAACGATGATACGCTTGATACGGTCGGAAAGGTGCTGAGCGGGATAAATTGAGATAGAGTCGCCGGAGTGAACACCTGCACGCTCGATATGCTCCATAATACCGGGGATAAGGAAGTCCTCGCCGTCGCAGATAGCGTCGACCTCGACCTCAGTACCCATCATGTATTTATCGATGAGAACAGGGTTTTCAATCATATGGCTTGTAATGATTCCCATGTACTCAATAACGTCAGCCTTTGAGTGAGCGATGATCATATTCTGACCGCCGAGAACGTAAGACGGACGGAGAAGAACCGGATATCCGAGGTCTTCAGCGGCGGCAACAGCCTCTTCTGTAGTCATGACAGTGTGACCTGCCGGACGCGGTATACCGCACTTTTCGAGGACTTCATCGAAACGCTCTCTGTCCTCAGCGGCATCTATCATATCAGCAGATGTACCGAGAATACGAACACCCATATCGGAGAGATGACGAGTCAGCTTGATAGCGGTCTGACCGCCGAACTGAACAACAACACCGTAAGGCTGTTCGGTCTCAATAATAGCTTCAACATCCTCTTTTGTGAGGGGGTCGAAGTAGAGACGGTCACCCGTGTCGAAGTCAGTAGAAACAGTTTCGGGGTTATTGTTGCAGATAACAGCCTCGTAACCGAGTTCTTTGAGAGTCCATACGCAGTGAACAGAGCAGTAGTCGAACTCAATACCCTGACCTATACGGATAGGACCCGAACCGAAAACGATGACCTTTTTCTTGCCGGTATCGGTACGTTCAATGAACTGTTTAGCCTCATTTTCCTCATCGAAAGTTGAGTAGAAGTAAGGAGTTTCAGCCTTGAACTCGCCTGCACAGGTGTCGACCATTTTGAAAACGGCTCTTCTGCGCTTCGGGCACTTCTGACCCGAGAGACGCTCAATAGTACTGTCGAGGTAGCCGTACTGCTTGGCAGTATCGTATTTTTCCTCAGTAAGTTCACCCTCCGCGAGCCATTTTTCGAGTTCAGCGAGGTTGAGGAGCTTATAGAGGAACCAGTTGTCGATTATAGTGATCTCATGTATTTCCTCCGGAGTGATACCGCGCTTCAGAGCCTCAAATACGACGAATGAACGCTCATCGTCGATATCATGGAGCTTAGCTCTGACTTCGTCATCAGTAAGCTTGGTAAACTTCTTCATAGTCATTGTATCAAGACCGAGTTCAATAGAGCGAACAGCCTTCATCATAGCCTGCTCGAAGCTTGTACCGATAGCCATGACCTCACCGGTAGCCTTCATCTGAGTACCGAGAGTACGCTTAGCATAAACGAATTTATCGAATGCCCATTTCGGGAACTTGATAACAACATAGTCGAGAGCGGGTTCAAAGCAGGCATAGGTCTTACCGGTGACCTGATTGATGATCTCATCGAGGGTATAGCCGATAGCGATCTTAGCGGCAGTCTTAGCTATCGGGTAACCTGTAGCCTTTGAAGCGAGAGCAGACGAACGCGATACACGCGGGTTTACCTCAATAACAGCGTATTTGAAGCTTGTCGGATGAAGAGCGAACTGACAGTTACAGCCGCCCTCAACTTTAAGCTCCTTAATGATATTGATAGCGGCAGTTCTGAGCATCTGATACTCGCGGTCACTGAGGGTAACAGCCGGAGCGATAACGATACTATCGCCGGTATGAACACCGACGGGGTCGAAGTTTTCCATAGAGCAAACCGTGATAACGTTACCCTTAGCGTCACGGATAACCTCGAACTCTATCTCTTTCCAACCGCTTATGCACTTTTCGACAAGTATCTGAGTTATAGGAGAAAGGCGCAGACCATTTGTAGCGATCTCGTGGAGTTCCGCCTCATTGTTGGCAATACCGCCGCCTGTTCCGCCGAGAGTGAAAGCAGGGCGAACGATAACCGGGTAGTCGATCACTTTAGCAAAATCGAGAGCGTCATCGACATTTTCAACGACCTTTGACGGAATACATGGCTCCCCTATCTTCTCCATAGTATCCTTGAAAGCCTGTCTGTCCTCAGCCTTGTGGATAGTTTCGGGATTGGCACCGAGAAGCTTTACATTATGTGAATCGAGGAAACCCTCCTCAGCGAGCTGCATTGAAAGAGTAAGACCAGTCTGACCGCCGAGAGTAGAAAGCAGACTGTCCGGCTTTTCAATCTCGATAATACGTTTAACGACATCGAGAGTAAGTGGCTCGATGTAAACCTTATCAGCCATAGCCTTATCGGTCATGATAGTAGCAGGGTTAGAGTTTACGAGGATAACTTCGAGTCCCTCCTGTTTCAGAGCGCGGCAAGCCTGAGTGCCGGCGTAGTCAAATTCGGCAGCCTGACCGATAACGATAGGACCTGAACCGATAACGAGAACCTTTTTAATATCACTTCTAAGCGGCATATCACTTGCCCTCCTTCATAGTCTCAACGAAATCATCAAACAGATAAGATGTATCAAGCGGACCGCCGTGAGCTTCCGGATGGAACTGAACGGTCCTTGCGTTAACGGAGGTATAATGAATGCCTTCGCAGGTTTTGTCGTTAGCGTTGATATGCGAAACTCTGCCGACGGCGGGGTCTATACTGTCGCCGATAACAGCGTAGCCGTGGTTCTGGCTTGTAACGTAAGTAAGACCGCTTTCTATGTCGATAACCGGCTGATTAGCACCGCGGTGACCGTATTTAAGCTTTTCAGTCTTTGCGCCATTTGCAAGAGCCATGAGCTGATGACCGAGACAGATACCGAAAATAGGGATACCGAGTTTCTGAATCTCGCGGATATTAGCGATGATCTCAACATTTTCAGCAGGGTCTCCGGGGCCGTTAGAGAACATGATACCATCAGGAGCGATTTCCTTGACCTGTTCCGCAGTAGTATAAGCTGGAACAACGATCACCTCGCATCCGCGCTTAACGAGTTCACGGCGGATATTTCTCTTATAGCCGAAATCGAAGAGCACAACGCGGTACTTTTTTTCTTCAGGCTCATATTTAAGCGTTTCAGTGCCGGTAACAGTTTTAACAGCGTCCTTAACGGAGAAAGCTCTGATTTTTTCGAGGAGTTCATCTTTTTTCTCGTACACATTTTCAGTGGTGATAACACCGTTCATAACACCCGCCTCGCGGATAACTCTTGTAAGGCATCGGGTATCTATACCGTGTATACCGATTATATTATGCTCTTTGAGGAAATCGTTGATATTTCCCTCACAGCGGAAATTTGAAGGTGCATTGCACCATTCTCTGACGATATATCCGCTGACATACGACTTAGCTGATTCGCTGTCCTCGGAGTTAACGCCGTAGTTACCGATGAGGGGGAAGGTCTGAGTAACAATCTGACCGTAGTAGCTTGGGTCAGTGAGGGTCTCCTGATAACCGGTAAGACCAGTTGTAAAAACGACCTCGCCGATAACAGTACCCTTAGCGCCGAAGCTTCTGCCCTCAAATATCTGTCCGTTAGCGAGCATGAGGTAAGCCTTCTCGCTCATGTTGAATAATGACATGGTATCACATTCCTTTCGCATATTCGTGGGAGTATAATCAAGTCTCACGCCATTGTGAGATTGTATTCGATTCTGTAAGGGCGGAATCTACCGCCCGCAAAGCTTTTATGAGCTTACTTTAAATTGATGTACTGGCAGATATCCTCACGCATACGGAGAACTTCTCTTCTTGCCGCCTGAGCGAATTCACGTTCATCGCAGCCTTCCTTCTTATATGCACACATAACAGCGCGTGAGGAGTTTACGATAGCGCCGAGACCGTTCTCATCAAAGCCGCCCTTAAGACCCTCTGCACCGCCGCCCTGAGCGCCGTATCCGGGAACGAGGAACATAGTATGAGGAAGTCTCTTGCGGAGTTCTGTGAGCATTTCGGGATATGTAGCACCAACAACTGCTCCTACGTCTGAATAGCCGAACTTGCCAATACCCTCGCTTCCCCAATTCTCGCACATATCACCCATTGCCTCATAGATAGTACGGCCGTCAGCGAGCTTCATATCCTGAAGTTCACCGCTTGAAGGGTTAGAAGTCTTAACGAGGACGAAAATGCCCTTATCGCGCTCGCGGCAGATATTAAGGAGCGGATTTATGCCGTCCGAACCGAGGTAACCGTTGACAGTAAGAGCGTCAGCACCAAAAGCCTCGAGCTTGTTTTCGCCTACCGGAGTAACTCCGAGGTGAGCATTTGCATATGCCTCCATAGTAGCACCGATGTCGTTTCTCTTACCGTCGGTCATAACGAACATACCATTGAGTTTTGCATAGCGGATAGTCTTTTCGAGTGTTCTCATGCCATAGTGACCGTACATCTCGTAGTATGCAGACTGCGGCTTGATAGCCGGAACAACATCGTGTATTTCGTCGATAATAGCCTGATTGAAATCGTAGATAGCCTTTGCAGCAGCTTTGAGTGTCCAGCCGTCCTTGTCGAGATAGCGGCGCTGAATAAATTCAGGTACGTATTCAAGCTTGGGGTCGAGACCTACAACAGTAGGATTCTTCATTTCGATTATCTTTTCAATGAGTCTGTCAAATGACATAAGAAATACCTCCGGTTATATTATTTGTATCTTGTTTAGTATAAATTGCAAGGCTGCGAACATAATTTGTCAGGCGAATTATGTTTCAGACTGTGCAAATTTTATCTTGCATCGTAGCGTATCTCGCCCTTTGAAATTGTGACGAGCGGCTTTCCGATAAGGGTCATTCCCTTGAAAACTGTGTTATGCGACTTTGAGTGAAGCTTTTCAGGTTCAACTGTCCACTTCATGTTGATATCGGCAAGCATGAGGTCGGCAGTTTTTCCAACCTGTATTGCCGGTATTTCAAGTCCGAGGATACGGCGCGGATTCACACTCATAAGCTCTGAAACTTTATTGAGACTTATCTCGCCTGTATGATAAAGTGCAGTAAGAGTCGCTGCAAACGATGTTTCAAGTCCTACAACTCCGTTCGGTGCTTTTTCAAAGTCTGCCTTTTCTTCTGCCGCATGGGGAGCGTGGTCAGTGATAATGCAGTCGATAGTTCCGTCCTTTATGGTTTCGATTATTGCCTTCACGTCAGAAGAAGTGCGGAGAGGCGGGTTCATTCTGTAATCAGCATCACGCTTTTCAAGAAGCTTGTCCGTAAGCATGAAATAATGTGGTGCTGTCTCGCAGGTCACTTTCACTCCGCGCGACTTCGCAAATCTTATCATCGCTGCACTTCCCTCTGTGGAAACGTGACATATGTGTATACGCGCATCTACCGACGAAGCAAGTATCATCTCACGCGCTGTTATATAGTCCTCAGAAGCTCTGTCCATTCCCTTTACACCGAGCTTTTCCGACGTTTCACCCTTGTTCATGATACCACCGTTGATGATGCCGAGGTCTTCACAGTGAGACGCTACAAGAAGTCCGTTGCCGTTTGAGAGTTCAAGTGCCTGTCTCATAAGTTCAGCCTCGGGAACAGGCTTTCCGTCATCGGAAATACATATGCAGCCTGCCTCTTTGAGTGCCTCATAGTCGCAAAGCTCTCCGCCGCTCATTCCCTTTGTGATACAGCCTACAGGGTATACCTCAACTCCGGTATCCTTTGCTTTGTCGATGATGTAGCGGATAGTTTCGGGAGTATCGCACGGCGGCTTTGTGTTCGGCATTGCAAGAACTCCGGTAACTCCTCCTGCAAGTGCAGCTGCACAGCCTGTGAGGACGTCCTCCTTGTGAGTAAGACCGGGGTCACGGAAGTGTACGTGCATATCAAACAGTGACGGCATCAATACAAGGTCGGTACCGTCGATGACTTCGTCTGCTCCTGAGCGGATATTGCAGCCGACTTCAGCTATTTTTCCGTCTGCGATAAGCACATCGGTGTTCATGTCATTTTTCGCGTCAACCGCTCTGACGTTTTTTATGAGGATAGTGGACATATATTCCTCCTTTTGGTTTTAATTTAAGTGTATTATTCAAGACTGTGAGCCGTCAGACATTCAGCCATACAATGCAACTGAATCGCAGCCATCAAGCTCTGTCACTGAGACCTTTATCTCTTCGCTGTGCGAGGTAGGAAGATTCTTTCCGACGTAGTCAGGACGTATCGGAAGCTCACGGTGTCCGCGGTCAACAAGGACTGCAAGCTGTATCGAACGCGGTCTTCCTCGCTTTATTATCGCGTCTATTGCCGCACGGACACTCCGTCCCGTGAATATTACGTCGTCTACGAGTATCACCTTTTTATCAGTGACCGAAAACGGGATATCCGTTTTTTCGTCGCCTACTTCTTCGGAAACGTCGTCCCTGTACGGAGTGATATCAAGAGTACCAAACGGTACGTCATTCTTTTCAAGCTCTTTCAGCTTGTCTGCTATTCGCCTTCCTATCGGAGCTCCGCGGGAGATTATGCCGATTATGCAAATATCCTCGGTTCCCTTATTGCGCTCGGTTATTTCGTACGATATTCGCGCAACAGCTCTGCCTACGGCTTTTTCGTCCATGATGACACGTTTTTTCTCCATAGCTGCTCCTTTCAGCAAAAATGCCCGCCTGATGGTCTCAGACGGGCATACTTATAGTTATAGCTATAGTATAGTTATACACATTTTAAGCAACACGCCTTGTCGACCTCACAGGGTCAAATTAAAGGGGCATTTCAAATTCCGGATATAATTATATCACATTCCCGCTCCTTTGTAAAGGGATTTCAGAAAAAATGTGCATCGTTTACCTTTTCTTTTTCTTTTTCAACTTTTTCTTGTCCTTTTTATGAGAGGTTTTGGACTTGATAAACAGTCCCGCCGCTGCTATCAACACCTGTATTATTACCGTTATCAATGCAGTTTTATCACTTGCAGGCTTCTGGTCAGTCTCTAACGTTTCGGAGAGGTCTCCCCTGCCTGCAACTTTTTCGTTTCCGAAGCCGAATGATACTTTTTCAAAGTCCTTTTCATATTTCATTCCTGCTCCTCCTTTATGGGTTCGGCAATGAGGAATTTTATGTTCTTGCCTTCAGCTGTGAACATATTTTCATGCTCGGTCACAAAATTTTCAATTCCTGTCTCGCTGTGAAGGTCACGGGTACTGAACTTTATCCTGTAGCCTGCTTCTTCAAAGTACTCGAACGATTCGTCAAAAAGTTCATCGTCGTCTGTCTTGAACCACAGTTCGCCCTTCAGGAATTTCTTATAATTCAGAAGCTGACGCGTATGGGTGAGACGGCGCTTCTTGTGCTTCTTCTTCGGCCACGGATTGCAGAAATTGATATATATCCTGTCTGCACGGTCGTTTTCGTCCCATGCAAGCTCAAGTCTTTCGATATTCTGTATCGCGATACGGACATTATCAGGTGGTGTGCCTTTATCCTCGTATGCCGCTTCAAGCTTGCGCTTTGCAAGTACAAGCATCTCGTTTTTGATGTCCATTGCTACAAAGTTTATCTCAGGGTGAGCAGGTGCCGCCTGTGAGATGAATCCGCCTTTTCCGCATCCGAGTTCAACATAAAGCGGTCGCTCCGGTTCACTGAAAAGTGATGTCCACTTGCCCTTCTGCTCCTGCGGTTCGTGTATGTAAAACGGGCAGGCTTCAAGTTCAGGCTTTGCCCATGGTTTGTGACGTATACGCATTTTGACCTCCGTATTATCTGATTTTTTATCTGATTTTCACTTATTATACCATATTTTTTCAGGTTTGTAAACTGACCGTTTTTTCAGCCTTCCCTGTTTAGTCTGAACTCAACTGAACGTTTCAGGTAACCAAGATATTCCTCGTCACGGCACATCGCTTTTCCTATATCGTCCGATAGCTTCGCAACAGGTCTGCCGTTGACGTACTGGAGCTTTATTACGATGTTGAGTGCCTGCTCCTCTGTGTCGTTCGAGCAGAATGTTCCTATTCCAAACGAAACCTTCGCCCTGTCTTTGAAATAGTCGTAAAGCTTCTGCGCACGGTCGAAATCAAGACTGTCGCTGAATAAAAGAAGCTTCGTTTTCGGGTCAACTCCGTACTTCTTGTAATGCGCTATCATCTTCTCGCCCCATTCATACGGGTCTCCGCTGTCGTGGCGGACTCCTGTATAGTTGTTGACCATTGAACGGTTGAAGTCAAGCAGGAAAAGGTCGGTTGTAACGGTGTCTGTAAGTGCTGTACCGTTATCTCCGTCGTACTCTTCATACCAGTCCTTCATTGCGTAGTGATTGGTATACGCAAGCGGGATAGAGTCTATGCCCTGATACATCTGCACAAATTCATGCGCATATGTGCCGATAGGAGTAACGTTGTATTTCATCGCAAGATAAACATTCGATGTTCCGACACAGTTTTTTGTCTCCGTAACAAGCCTCTTTACAGCTACTTCCTCCCACTCGCGTGAAAGTCTCCTGCGGCATCCGAATTCCGCAAAGCTGAATGTGTACGTGCCGTCGTTCATCGCCTTTATCTTCGCATCAAGCCGCTCCTCCGCTGACTTGCGCAGTTTTTCATAGTCATACTTCATGCGGAAGTACACTTCATTGACTATTTCAAGCAGGTATATCTCAAACTGCATCGCTGAGAAAAGCGGTCCGTTTACTTCTATATTAAGCTCACCGCTGTCATTAAGATTTACTGTTACATAGTCCCGAATCGGTCTCCACAGTCTCAGAAATTCTACGTAATCGTCCTTTATAAAACGAATTGAACGCAGGTAGTCAAGCTCGTCTTTCTGGAATGTCAGTGTGCAGAGATGGTCTATCTGCTCGTTTATCTCCTGCACCATTTCAGGCGTGAATTCTACGTCTTTGTTGCGGCACTTGAAATAGTACTGTCCGCACAGGTCAGTATGCTTATGGAATATTACCTGATCCATGTTGAACTTGTAAAGGTCTGTATCAAGCAATGATATTACAATAGGTTCAAGTTTCATAACGTCCTCCTTACAGTATGTCTATCTGACAGCTTCTCATAGTTTCTATAGCAGCTGCGTGCTTTTCAGGTGTCACTCCGGCACAGCATTTCGCATCGACCGATATCGCCGCTTCGGGAAAGTTCGCTTTAAGCAGCAATGCATTGCTAACTACACATATATCTGTGCAAAGTCCGATAAGCTCTACGCTGAAATCTTCTCCGCCTGCCGCTTTGCTGATAATCTCCGGAAGGTCCACTGAGCCGAATGTGTTTTTTTCAACAGATGTATATCCTCTTGCGCTAAGTGCAGCTGCGATGTCCTTATCAAGCTGCCAGCCATCGGTATCCTTTATACAGTGAGGTACCGGAAGCTTCCTGCCTTCGGCTGTCTCCATATAATTCTCAAAGTGTGTATCTAATGTTGCAAATACTTCACCGTCAAAGTTCATGATCTTTTCAACTGATGCCGGAACTATTCCTGCCGCTTCAGCTGAACCAAGTACTCCGTCAACAAAGTCCTTCTGCATATCCACAACTACTAAAAATTTTTTCATACCGATTCTCCTTTACAAAGAAAATATATGCCTATATTATACCAAATATCCAAAGTAAAGTCAATTACAAAAAAACAGTCCTACCCTTCACGGATAAGACTGTTTTTCGCTTTTTCACAGTATGAAGCAGATCAGTCCTGAACAGCCGTCGTTTATTACGCGTTCAAGAGTCTCCTGTAGTTTCATTCTGGCTTCTACAGGCATCTTGCTAAGCTTGCTGTGAAGTCCTTCATTCACAAGTTCATGCAGCGACTTGCCGAAAATGTTGCTCTCCCATATTTTTGTCGGGTCCTCGTCAAATCCGTCAAGCAGGTACATCACCAGCTCCTGCGACTGCCTTTCTGTGCCGACTATCGGCGATACTGTCGTGTTGATGTTTGCCTTCATCATATGTATCGACGGTGCGGACGCTTTCAGCTTGACTCCGTATTTTCCACCTTGACGTATCATTTTCGGTTCTTCCAGTGACAATTCTTCAAGCTCAGGCATCACTATTCCGTATCCGGTCGCCTCTACCTCTTCAAGTGCAGGTGCTATGCGGTCGTACTTCTTCTTGATGTCATTCAGCTCCATGAGAAGCGGCATAAGGTCGCTCTCGCTCGCTATGTCTATGCCGGTAGCTTCTCCAAGTATACGGTAAAACAGACTGCTGTCAAGCTCCGCTGTTATTGTTACTGAGCCTTTGCCAAGGTCTATCGCTGTTGCCGCCGCACTCACGATGTGCGGACAGTCTGCCATCGCTGACGCTGATTCCACCGCCTCACGTACAAGTTTTACGTCACCTGCTGCCTTGCGGATACAGTCCAGTATCTCCGTCCTTAGCCAGTGTCCCTTTTCAAGTGTATTTATCCAGCGCGATGTGCGGATATTTATCTCGCGTACAGGGAAAGAGTATAACAGTTCGCTTATTATACCGCGAATGTCGTCCTCGTCAAGCGTCAGACAGTTTACCGGTATTACGCGCGAATCATACTTCTCCGATAACTCCGCCGCAAGTGCCTTCGCCTCCGCTGACGTCGGCTCAGCTGTATTCATGATGACCACAAACGGCTTGCCGAGTGCCTTCAGTTCGCCTACTACCCTCTCCTCGCACTCTTCGTACTCACTTCTCGGTATATCCGATATAGTGCCGTCAGTTGTTACTACAAGTCCTATGGTTGAATGGTCGGTTATGACCTTCTGCGTTCCTATCTCTGCCGCCATGTTGAAGGGTATCTCCTCGTCAAACCACGATGTCATCACCATTCTCGGCTGGTCGTCTTCGATATAGCCAACTGAACTCGGTACTATATAGCCTACGCAGTCTATCAGCCGCACGTTGAACGTTGCTCCGTCTCCGAGGCTGACTTCAACCGCTTCCTCCGGTATGAACTTCGGCTCAGTCGTCATGATAGTCCTGCCTGCCGCTGACTGCGGCAGTTCGTCAAGTGCACGCTCTCGCATGAACTCGCTCTTGATGTTCGGAATAACAAGCGACTCCATGAAGCGCTTGATAAATGTGGATTTGCCCGTTCTGACCGGTCCTACTACTCCGATATATATGTCGCCGCCGGTTCGCTCAGCTATGCTTTTGTATATGTCTTTAGCCATGTTCTGCTCCTTCTTATCTTATTCTTTTATCGGTATCATCAGCATTCCGCCGTTTTCCAGCTTGTCGGTTGCAAGGTCGTTTTCTTCCATTATCGCTGTCGCATCTGTGCTGTATCGTTTCGCTATGTCCCATACGTCCTCGTTTTCAACCCCGAAATACAGCTTTATCGCATAGTCGCCGTCACGCTGTTTTCTCACCGTTTCATCTACTGTTATGTCTGTTACCGCTCTGACTGCTGACGCACTTACCGCACTTATCCTTACCGGTATGTCCGCTTTTGCATTCAGTACTCCCTCGGGTGTGAGATTATATGAGACTGTGGGTGCGTTTATCTCAGCACTGAGTGACGCATTCATTATGTCGTCCCCGATATTGATAGTCTCCTCGAATGCTTCGTCTCTGTCAGGCATCACTATCGCTCCCGAACTGTCCTTTGCCGCCATTGAATAGGTTAGCATTCCTGTTATTACCGCCGATTTTCCGTCGTCTCCCGCTCTGATATTGATATTCTTCGGACTGCACCATACTGAGTATATCTCCGCAGGTACACTGTCGCCTTCCGCAAGCTTCGCTGTGTGCCGGAAGCTTTCAGCGTAGACCGCCGGAAACTGCTCCGCTTTTATTGCTGAGTATTCAACCTCACATGGGTAGACTGTTGAATATGCGTCAGCTACTATCACTGCGTCAGACGTTTTTACCGCACGACAGCTTAGCCTCAGCTCAGGTTCACATCTGAGTATCCGGTATTCACCTTCTTTGTCTGACACAGGTGTAATATCACAGCTCAGCACCTCTGCATCAACTATGCTTTCGTATGTCTCATCTATCCCCTCTATATCAAGTATCTGACTGAACGGCACTGTGAATGACATTGCTTCAAGTGCTCCGCTTCCTCCTTTCTCGCAGGAATACAGTACCTCTGCACTAATGTCGCCCTTTGCAAGAAGTTTGCCCGATATAAGCTTCTTTTCACACTCGCTGACTGTACATCTTACGCTTATCACCGATTTTACCGCCGGCTGCGACGCACCGAGTGCTGTTTCCTCTGAAAGCTGTACTGTCTTCTCTCCGTTGAGCCGTCCGGCTGCAAATTTGACCGGTATCCGCCTGAGCTGTATGTTCATGCCCGATGCGTCACTGACGACCTCCTGCTGCTTCTCCCCTGTTACACTTATTTTTACTGATACTGCTCCCCTGACATCAAGTCTGCGCTTATTCACGGCTCGGTAGTTTATATGCCCTGACTTCGCAATAAGCGTAACCTCCGGCGATTCTGCGTTTTTGCCTATATCCGCCGTTTTTGAAAATGTCTGGGTCTGCGTTACACTTTGCAGCTCTGAGCTGTCCTCTCCGCAATAAAGCAGCGTTACATCACACCTCAGCTCGTATGAAAGCTTATCGCCGTTCATTGTGTACCCTGTTACTATCGGACTTATCTCACAGCGGACAAGTCTGATTATGTCAGGATAGTGGTCGGGAAGTATGTAATCAAGCTCTACCCCTTGCTCCTGTACCCCGCTGTAAACAGATTCAGCCGCCGGGACAGTCTCTCTGTTAAGTTTGAATTCCATGTGTTGACCTCCTTGAAAAATTGCTTTATTGTATCTTATTCGCAAGTCAGTACAAGTATGCAGGTAACGTAAACAAAAAATGCACAAAATTATTCCATGAATAACCTGTTTTAACGCGCTTTTGCCGTTTTATATTTAGAAAATGTAAATTTTTCAGTTTTGTTATTTACTTTTTTTCAGAATTGTATTAAAGTAATAGTGTATTTTATGCCGTCTCCCCTCATTATCCGGCGGCAATCTGGAGGTTTTTTTATGAGAAACAGGCTTATAGGCAAAGCAGTTTCAGGTCTTTTGGCTGCTGTCCTCGTTATGGGCAGTACAGCTCCGACTGTATGTCCGCTGGTCGCTGATGCAGGTCAGCAGCTCGGTCAGACCGATTTCGACAAGGGCGCTGGTCTTCCGTGGCATATCTGCGAATCAGCTCCCGGTGAAATGGACTTTGAAATCGACAAGGGAGTCTACAAAATCACTATCGTTAACCCCGGCGGCGCTTCTCAGGGCGGTGAGGACCGCTGGGACTGCCAGTTCCGTCACCGCGGTCTTAAAATCGTTTCAGGTCACCAGTATAAAGCCAGCTATGAAATAACCGCTTCTAAAAGCGGTAAGTATTACACCAAAATCGGCAACCTCGATGGTAATGTCGAAATCTGGCATAATATGTCTACAGGTGACGGCGACTTCAATAACACTTGGGACCCCATTCAGATAAATGCTAATGAAACTAAAAAGGTTGAGGTTACTTTCACTCCCTCACAGTCCCTCGACGTTGCTGAGTGGGCTTTCCACCTCGGCGGCGACGGTCAGTATACTCCCGGCGGATGTTTCCCCGCAGGTACTGAAATAACATTCGATAATATGTCCCTCATCGACCTTACAAGTGATGAGAACGACTTCAAAGCTCCCGCTGAATGGGAACGCGCTCAGATCCTCACAAATCAGGTCGGTTACTTCCCTGACCGCGCTAAACGTGCTACTATGCTGTGCGACGATAAAAAAGGTGTAAGTTTTGATATTATCGACGACAGCGGCAAAAGTGTCTACTCCGGTAAAAGTACACCTTTCGGTCACGATAATGACTCCGATGACGATGTTCATATCCTCGATTTCTCCGACTTCGATGAGGAGGGCACTTTCCACATCGAAGCCGATAACGGCGCTGTTAGCCGCGATATCAAAATCGGCGGAAGTGATGTCTATTCAAGTATGCTATACGATTCACTCAACTATTTCTATCAGAATCGAAGCGGTATCGAAATCGAATCGTCCCTCATCAGCTCAGGCGATGCTGACGCTCTTGCCCGTGCTGCCGGTCATCCGAAGGATATGGCTGAAATCGAACAGACTTGGGGTTATTCCGGTTCAAGCGGCTCTATCGACGTTACCGGCGGCTGGTATGATGCTGGTGACCACGGAAAATACGTTGTAAACGGCGGATTCTCACTTTGGATGCTTCAGGACCAGTACGAAACTGCTCTTAAATACGGTTTCGAGGACAAATACGCTGACGGTACTATGAACCTCCCCGAAAATACCAACGGCTTCCCTGACCTCCTCGATGAAGCACGCTGGGAAATGGACTGGATGTTCAGTATGATAGTCGACAGCGGTGATTTCAAGGATATGGCTTACCATAAGGCTCACGATGAAAAGTGGACCGCTCTCGGTATCGCTCCCGCGGACGACGATATGAAACGTATCGTTAAACCGCCTACGACTGCCGCTACTCTCAACCTCGCTGCGTGCGCTGCTCAGTCGGCAAGACTATGGGACGGCATCGACGACAAGTTCTCTGATAAGTGCCTTGAAGCTGCCGAAAAATGCTACGCTGCCGCTAAAAAACATCCAGATATGTTCGCTCCGCTCGATGAATCAATCGGCGGCGGTGCTTACGGTGACACTGACGTTGACGACGAATTCTACTGGGCTGCTATGGAGCTTTTTATCACTACAGGCGATAAAAAATATTACTCCGATGCTAAGGATTCTAAGTTCTTCCTCGAAATACCTACTTCCCTCGACGGCGGCGAAAGTGTTAACACTGTCGGCAGCTTCGACTGGGGTAATACTGCCGGTCTCGGTACTCTAAGTGCTGCTCTCAATCCCGACTCATTCGACAAAAAGGAAGCTGAATCTATCAGCGATAACATCTGTTCCGCTGCCGACTCGTTCATCGGTGTCGAAAACGAACAGGGATACGGTCTTCCATACGGTTCAAGCAAACTCGCTTATAATGACTCCGATGAAGGCTATGTATGGGGCAGCAACTCGTTCGTTGCCGATAATTCCATCGTCATTGCTTTCGCTTACTTACTCAGTGACGACGATAAGTACATGGACGGTGTTATCGGCGGTATGGACTACCTCCTCGGCAGAAATGCCATGGACTATTCCTACGTGACGGGTTACGGTACTCACGCTATCGAATTCCCACATCACCGCTACTGGTCCTGGCTTATTGATGACACATTCCCTAAAGCACCATGCGGTGTTCTCTGCGGCGGTCCGAACTCAGGTATGCAGGACCCGTGGGTTCAGGGCAGCGGCTGGAAAAAGGGACAGATACCGCCTCAGAAATGCTACCTCGACCACATCGAAGCATGGTCTGTTAACGAGTGTACTATCAACTGGAACGCTTCCCTCGCCTGGACTGCCGGCTTCCTCGCTGAAGAAAACGGCGGTATAATAATCGGCGAAACCGGTCGCTCTGCCGGTATCTCCAACAACGGCGGTTCCGATGATGACGATGAGATAAAGCCTGATTCGCAGTCTACCACTAAGTCTACTAAAACTGATTCCACCAAACCTGCTAAAACTACTAAATCAGGCGACAAAGCCACCGAAAAATCAAACAGCGGTTTCCCGGTAATTATCGTCGTTATCGCAATTATTGCTTTCGCTTTTATTGTAATGGGTATCGCAGTGTTGGTATTCGTTTACAAAATTATTAAACTAAAATACGACAATAAGAATAAATAAAAAGTATGCCCGAAGATTCACTCTCTTCGGGCTTTTTGCTTAATGTCTGCTCAACCATTTAGGGCAAAGTGAGATTGACATAATAAAATGTGACGCGCAAAGGGGAGCCCCCTTTGGCGGTTTCGCAGGATACCGAATATGTACCGTAAATTTACGGCTCGGTAGCCCACAAATTCCGCTAAGGGAAGCACTCCAATTCCACATATTATAAAGAATTTGTGCTCGCCTAACGGCGGTTATTGTAGACACTTTACTCATCATCAACATATTATTGACATTTTTCTCAATATAAGTTATAATATATACCAGTTGCTACTAAGGAGGATTTTCAAAATGAAATACGGTCTTGTTATGGAAGGCGGCGCTATGCGAGGTATTTTTACCTGCGGAGTTACTGATGTTCTTATGGAAAATGGTATTTCTTTTGACGGGTCAGTTGGTGTTTCTGCCGGCGCTTGCTTCGGCTGTAACTATAAATCTAAACAGAATGGACGCAGTATACGCTATAACCTGCGCTTTTGCAGGGATAAACGCTATTGCAGCTTCCGCTCTCTTTTCAGAACAGGCGATATGTTCGGCGCAGAATTCTGCTACCATACAATCCCCGAAAAACTTGACCCATTCGCTAACGAGGTATTTGAAAATAATCCTATGTCTTTCTATGTTGTCGCTACTGATATTACAACCGGTAAACCTGTTTATCATAATTGCCACATCGCTACAGGCAGTACCCTTGAATGGATTCGCGCGTCAGCGTCTATGCCGCTTGCAGCCCGCATTGTTGAAATAGACGGACGAAAATTCCTCGACGGTGGTATATCCGACTCTATCCCCCTTAAATTTATGGAGTCAGCAGGTTATGATAAAAATGTAGTTATCCTCACTCAGCCTCGTGACTATATTAAAAAACCAAGCCGCAGTGATTCACTTGTTAAACTCTTCTATAAAAAATACCCTCAGCTCGTTAAAGCTTACTCCCGCAGACCTAAAATGTACAACGAACAACTGAAACACGTTCGTAAGTCAGAAGCTGAAGGTAATGCATTTGTTATCGCTCCACCAGATATTCTGCCTATTGGTCATGTTACCCATGACCCGGAAATTATGCTCGAAGCTTATCGCATAGGACGAAATGCCGCTCGTGAACGTCTTGCAGAATTAAAAGAATTCCTCTCAGATTAAAATATAGTCCACGCAAATAGTGCATCCTTTATGTGGACTTTTTTTGTATAAATAAAAATCGCTGCCGTGACAGCGATTTCTTACTATTATTGGTATTCCTGTTACTCACATAATGATGTTTTTATAACAAGCATATTTCATGAAACGAGATTCGGAGACATACAATCACAGGTTGTAACTTAGTTTACGAACTTGCAGCGCATTGAAATACAGTATTTATTCATCTCACATTCACTGCATTCCGCTATGTAGGGACGACCATTGGTCGTCCGATAAATACGTAACAACAATCAGTTTTTTACTCTGAGCCTGCTCATTTGAGTAGGCTTTACTTTAGTATACAAATTAGTATAAAAAATGCGTGTCTATTTCAAGACACGCATGTGTCAGCTGAATAAAATGAATGACATATACTAAACGGCTATTTCAAACATCAAGTCAAAATTATGATTTCAGTTCCTTAAAAAGTAGACAAAAAAGATTCGAATACCTGATGTTTTAGTATTCTATACACACTTTTCCGCTTTTCCAGAAAAGCTGTTCAGTATGATATAATTTGTCAAAAGTCTATATATAGCTATATAACAAAGATAATCGCCCATGAAACTGAACATTACTGTTCAAATCTCATGGTTGATCCAACAATCAACACCTCAAGCTATACAGACGCGAAAGCAAAAGCTATCTGTGAAGTGTTATACTGAAAGAGCAGTCGACAAACACCCAAAAATCTGGTAGAATATAAATGATAAAACCAGAAAGGGAAAACGACTATGAAGTACAGTAAAGAATTCAAAGAAGAAGCATTAAAGCTATCAGACGAGATCGGGCTGAAAAAGGCTGTTCAGCAGTTAGGTATCCAGTATTACACACTCTCAGACTGGCGAAGCAAGCGAAATGCCGCTGCCAAAGCTAAGAAGTATCAGATGTCCGATGAAGAACTTAAGCAGCGTAATCTTGAGCTTGAGCGTGAAAATGCCGAGCTTCGTAAAGCAAATGATATTCTCAAGGATGCACTCGGTTTTTTCGCAAAAGACCGGAAGAAGTAAAGACAAGCGAACGCCACCTGTTCGTCAACGAGTTCCGCAGCAAGTACGGAGCGAAAGCAATATGCAGATTTCTGAAAATAAGCGAATCAGGTTATTATCGCTGGCTCAAGAATCAGGGCAAGCCCGGTGCAAGGCAGCTTCTTCTGGTCAAAATACAAGGAATACTATCAGAGCATCCTGACAACAAGAATTACGGTGTCAGAAGGATGCAGGCGGCTCTTGCACAGAAGGGTACTCATGTCAGCCTCCGAACAGTATACCGTACTATGAGCGAAGCTGGGCTTATCCACAGGCATCGCAGACCTCACGGTATCACAAAGGCTGAAACTGAAAACCAGAACAGAGAGAAATTGATCAAAAGAAATTTCAGTGCAGATAAGCCACTGAAGAAACTGCTGACTGATATCACTGAAGTTCAGTGCGCTGACGGAAAGCTCTATGTTTCGCCGATACTCGACTGCTTCAACGGTGAGATCGTTGCTCTTGAAATGCGTGACAACATGAAGAAAGAACTCTGCATATACAACGTAAAACAGCTGCGTGATAAGTACGGTAGACTCGACGGAACGGTCCTTCACAGCGATCGTGGCTGCCAGTACACAAGCTACGCCTTCCGCAGGGAGCTTGTTACAAACGGGCTCATCCAGAGCCTCAGCGGTACTGCCCATTGCTACGATAATGCCCGTATGGAGAGCTTCTTTGCCACACTGAAAAAAGAAAAGCTGTATCAGATACCTACATACCGAATGAAGCGTGAAGAGGTCAAGACCATCATCTTCAGATACATCTTCGGCTACTACAATACGCAAAGGATCAACAGCTTCAATGAAGGCGGTCTACCACTGTAAGCGTTTTATACCATAACACGCCAAATATAGAAGGAGCATTAGACAACTCTTAAACCCACATCATTTATATAGCAATCTATTTTTTAAGTTTAACTTTCTCGTTTTCACTTTTATGTTTATCAATCTCATATTCTTTTTTTTCAACAATTTTCAAACTTATAGAATGGATATGTTTTTCATAACTAAGCATATTTATTTTCCATTCTGGCCACTTTTTTATTCTTTTTTCTATTATTAATTGTATTTCATTATTATTCATCTTTTTCCTCCAAGCTCTCTGTATCATTTTCATTACTAACAACACAGGCATCATATATTTCTTTTGTTTCGCGATCCACATATTGAATCGGATTTGAAGAACAACGTAAACAAGAGGTTCGTCTTTCCCAAACGACCACATCATCTTGCTCGTTCTTTCTTACAACATCATATCCAGAACTCAATTTTAACGAAAACAAATCAAAAAATCTTCGTGGCCCAACTCCAGTAAATGCATCGAATATGACCTTACCATCCTCATGATTTATAGTAGTTGAGTCCCTATGTAATTCTAGCGCTTTGCTTTTAGGATATGGTTCAATATATACAATACGTTTAATGCCACTATACACCGCATGTCTAGCACAATTATGGCATGGAAAGGTACTACAATACAACGTAGCTCCATCTAATGCTATTCCATGTCTAGCACACGACAACATTGCAGCCATCTCCGCATGAACAGTTCGTCCAAACTCCGTTATGCTTTTCAATTTATTGTACAATCCGTTAAAAAAATCCTTTTTATATTTTTCTAACTCAGTAGCACTCATTTCTAAACTATCATAATTAAAACAATCTGTATCTTCAACTATAGACTTAACCATACTCTGAATTTCCGTCTTATTAGGATCATATCCCATAATCGTATCTTCGTTATCATCTCGTCTAAGCATCATATCTCGCCCGTTATCAACATTCCAGCCACGTTTATCTGAATTACCAATATCAGCCCAATACTGACCGCCTCCATATTTAGGTGTCTCATTCGCTCCCATAGATATTATCTCATTATCATCCGTTGCAATAACCGCACCAACCTGCCTTGACAAATCGCCAGATCTTAAAGCCGTCGAATATGCCATAAACATTGCATATTCCTCAAACGTCGCAGTATGATAAGGACATCCAAACATTAAATCAACTATACGCGAAATCTGAATATTGACTTGTTTTTTTATTTCATCTCTTTCTTTAGAATAACCATTATTTTTATTAGCATTTGAAACGCTATTTATTGTTACATGAAAATCAGCTAATTCAAATACATCTCTTGTATGCTGACCCCAAGCAAAATTTTCATATTGATCTCTCGCTATCAATTTACTTGCATTGAGTTTTCCCATATTTTTATGATTAATTAGGTAATTCTCTCTATCTCGTTCGCTTTCATTAATGGCAAATAAATAAAACGCATTTGTATATACTGATCTCAAAAGTTTAACTTCTTCTTTATGTTTTAAACTATCAATTATATATGCATACTTTTTTCCTTTTAATGACCACGCATTTTTCTCAGCTTCTTTCGTGCGAATTTTTACAATTTCCTTAAGTACACCTAGAGATAATATTGCGTTGTTTCCATTCTTCTCCCTAAGCTCGTTACCTTTATCCATTAACGCACTCAAGCGCTCAAAAGCATCATTCATATTAACATTATCTGCCAACTCAGGAATTATCATTTCAGATGATATTTTAATTTTAAATATAAAATAGCCGCACTCAGTCAAGTTTTCCTTTAAAACATCAAATACTATTGAGCTATCAGTTCCAACAGGCGAAGCAAGTGCAATAAACAACTCTGAATCAGGCATATCTTTTATGTTTTCTTCATCCATTATATTTTATCCTTTCTATTTATCGGTGGTGGAGTAATTGAAGTTTTCATTTTCTTATGTGACTCTTTACTAACTTCTCTGCTTATTCTAGATTCTTTTAAAATATCAATGGCAAATTTTGAATTAATATACTGTTGAGAAATAAATGCGTATTTTCTCGCCTTCATTGATACATCAATTTTATTCTCTTCACGTGCTATATTAATTCTTTCATGATAGACATTATATAATTCTTTTTTACAGCTTTCTTGCAATCTCTCAATAGCATTAATTATATCAACAGAATCAATATTATTCAACGATGATTTATTAATCACCCACGCATTACTTTTTTGGTTATCCATTGATATTTTTTGAGCTTTTGGGAAGCAAATACTTACTGCTTCATCATTAAGAATTAAAAAACCATTATCTCCGTATGGTTGCTCTCCGTGAGAAAGATTTTTAACTTCGATAAAAATAAGTTTACCATCCTCAACTAATGCTGCACCAATTTTTTTAAATACGTCCCTCCATTCAGTTACGGGTATTTCATGCAGTACATTTAACAATATTATTATATTATACCGGTTATCCATTATTTCGTCAGCTCTACTATATAGCCTTATATTCTCATCATATTCATAATTATCTTCTGGCTTAGGCTCAAATGCCTCATATTCAATATTTCCATTTATCATTTCCCCGTTTATTTTTAGGCAATCATATATTCTGCATTTTCCAGCACCATAATCAAGCATTTTAATCTTTGAATTAGCCTCTATTTGTTTTAGGCAATAATCTCAAATCAACAAATATTGTTCATCCTTGCTATTTATGGTACCAATGCTCTGAGGCAAATAAAACATCTCTACAATCCATTGATAATACATCCAACTATCAACAGATTTTATAAATTCAAAAACATCTATATCCTTTTCCCCAAGCAATGTGTTATAGATTTTATTGTACATCAGACTATTTCGATTAATGATTTTACTATTTTCTATAAGTACTATTTCTTCGAATTTAAACAAAGGCACTAAATATAATGAATGCGAAGCTATCCATATTTCTCTTACATTTTCAAACTTCTTTAATCGCCTAACAAGTTCTAATAGTTTCTTAGGGTGCAAATGGCACTCAGGTTCATCGATTATAATTACAAGTTCTTTCTCATTATTTTGAACATAATACAAAAACAAGCAAAAATAGAAAAGGATTTTTTCACCTGGTGACATCTCTGGAAATAAAAAAGCATCTTTAATATCCACTTTTCTAATTTCATTCCCGATTTTTTTCTTTATATATATCATTTCAGAATCAAGTTCAACAGTTCGATTAAGAAGCTGAACCATTAGATCATTAATATCATTAAGAGATTTTTCTGCCCGTTCCCTTTCTATCCTTGCATTCATCTTAATCCGACTTCTAAAGTCTTCCCAAAATGATTCTTTATCAGGAGCACTTTCGATTATTCTTAAAAAATCCCTAAAATCAACATCAGTATTCCCTTGAAGCAAATCAAAAATATAATCTGCTTCTTCATCATTTTCCATGTCACCCTTTACATCTAACAAGTCTGGAAAAAACATAGTTATTACACGATAATTATTTGTTTTCTTCATTTCATTAAGCAAAGATTTTAAGAAGCGTGTTTTTCCAGCACCATTCTCTCCTATTATTAAATTAAAGCTTTGATATGAAACTTTATCAACATTTTTTAAACCAGCATCATTAAAAGAATCAAAAGAGTTTAAAACGCTTCTTTTATTATCCATAATACACCTCAAAAATTTACACTTCTTTTGTATGTTCCTTTACACGCTTTTTTATAATTATACACCTTTTCAATTTGAAATTCAATATTTTTTTCTAAAAAGCAAATAAGCTTCAAATTGTCCACACAGTTAATTTTTACTGTTTTTCTTTATAAGCAAGTCAAATTATATTGCTAACAATTTTATTAATTACGATTTTAGAATACTGTATACAACTATTAAACTTCATAAATTTAAAAATATACTTATCACTATCTTAGTCAATTACCAATTCATCTACCTTATGATTTATGATTGACAAATCTGCATCATCACTAACAATCATTAGAAACCGCGTAGTTTCATGGTAATTTAGAACTTCTGTATTTCAACTGTATAATTATATTTTCAAACCATTTATATTTAAAGATTTGAGATGGCTAATCTGCTCATCCTGATTCTGACTCATAAATCCATCTGGCAATTCGGTTCCACGCAAATCAGCTCCTGTCATATCACAACCTTCTAATGAAGCTCCGTTTAGGCACGCATAGTGAAT